>NZ_QMEU01000009.1 GCF_003284975.1 Mycobacterium colombiense | reverse complement strand
TCACCGAGCCCAAACCCGTTGCGCGCGGGGTCGTTCGGGGCCTGAAGATGCTGCTGGCGACCATCCTGCTGGTGATCGTCGGCATCGGGCTGGCCTTGATCCTCTATTTCACGCCGGCGATGTCGGCCCGCAACATCGTGGTGGTCGGCACCGGGGTGGTCACCCGGGAAGAGGTCCTGGAGGCGGCGCACGTGCGGCCCGGAACGCCGCTGCTGCAGATCAACACCAACCAGGTGGCCGACCGGGTGGCGGCGATCCGGCGGGTGGCCAGCGCGCGGGTGCAGCGCCAGTACCCGTCGGCGCTGCGGATCACCATAGTGGAGCGAGTTCCGGTGGCGGTCAAGGACTTTCCCGACGGCCCGCATCTGTTCGACCGCGACGGCGTGGACTTCGCGACCGGCCCGCCGCCCCCGGCCCTGCCGTACCTCGACGTCGCCGACCCGGGTCCGAACGACCCGGCCACCAAGGCCGCCCTGCAGGTGCTGACCGCGCTGCGGCCCGAGGTCGGAGGCCAGGTCGGCCGGATCGCGGCGCCCTCGGTCGCCTCGATCACCCTGACCCTCGGCGACGGCCGGGTGGTGATCTGGGGCACCACCGACCGCACCGACGAGAAGGCCGAGAAGCTGGCCGCGCTGTTGACCCAGCCCGGCAAGACCTACGACGTGTCCAGCCCGGACCTGCCGACGGTTAAGTAGCGATCTTCGTCACGTCGTCCGCCCCGATCCGCCGTCGAGCAGCGCGCACGCCGCGGCGACGCACCAAAATTGCCCAAAATTTGCGGGGCGCGTGTCGGCGCGCCTGCGGGGTTAGGGCGCGCCCTACCCATACCGTTCTGGTTGCGCGTTACTACTTGACATAACTCTAACTCTATGGTTGAGGTTGAGGGTTTGCCAGGGAGGGACCGCGACGTCCGGAGGAGCCCACCGCCGGGAGAGCTGAGCCAAGCCCATCAGGGAGGAAGACGAATGATGACCCCCCCGCATAACTACCTGGCCGTCATCAAGGTCGTGGGTATCGGTGGCGGCGGCGTCAACGCCGTCAACCGGATGATCGAACAAGGCCTCAAAGGCGTGGAGTTCATCGCGATCAACACCGACGCGCAGGCGCTGTTGATGAGTGATGCCGACGTCAAACTCGACGTCGGGCGCGAATCCACGCGTGGCCTGGGCGCCGGGGCGGACCCGGAGGTCGGCCGCAAGGCCGCCGAGGACGCCAAGGACGAGATCGAGGAGCTGCTGCGCGGCGCGGACATGGTGTTCGTCACCGCCGGCGAGGGCGGCGGGACCGGCACCGGCGGCGCGCCCGTCGTCGCCAGCATCGCGCGCAAGCTGGGCGCGTTGACCGTCGGCGTGGTGACCCGCCCGTTCTCGTTCGAGGGCAAGCGGCGCGGCAACCAGGCCGAGAGCGGCATCTCGGCGCTGCGCGAAAGCTGCGACACGCTGATCGTGATCCCCAACGACCGGTTGCTGCAGATGGGCGACGCCGCGGTCTCGCTGATGGATGCCTTCCGCAGCGCCGACGAGGTGCTGCTCAACGGTGTGCAGGGCATCACCGACCTGATCACCACCCCGGGCCTGATCAATGTGGACTTCGCCGACGTCAAGGGCATCATGTCCGGCGCGGGCACCGCCCTGATGGGCATCGGATCCGCGCGCGGCGAGGGCCGTTCGCTCAAGGCCGCCGAGATCGCCATCAACTCGCCGCTGCTGGAAGCCTCGATGGAGGGCGCGCACGGCGTGCTGATGTCGATCGCCGGCGGCAGCGACCTGGGCCTGTTCGAGATCAACGAGGCGGCCTCGCTGGTGCAGGACGCCGCCCACCAGGACGCCAACATCATTTTCGGCACCGTGATCGACGACTCGCTGGGCGACGAGGTGCGCGTCACCGTCATCGCCGCGGGCTTCGACGCGGCCGGCGCCGGCCGCAAACCCGTCATCGGCGGCAGCGCCGACAAGGAGGAAAAGGGCGGCGCGCACCGGATCGAGTCGGCGAAGGCGGGCAAGCTCACCTCGACGCTGTTCGAACCGGTCGACGCGGTCAGCGTGCCGGTTCACACCAACGGCTCGACCTTGAATATCGGCGGCGATGACGACGACGTCGACGTGCCGCCCTTCATGCGTCGCTGAGATATGCCGGTGACCCTGGATCCCCGGCCGCGACGGTCGGGGCCGCCTGTTAGACAGGGCATCTCCGATACTGGTCACGTGAGCGTTCGCATTCGACGGGTGACCACCACCCGCGCCGGTGGTGTCTCGAAGCCGCCCTTCGACAGCTTCAACCTCGGCGATCATGTCGGGGACGACCCCGCGGCGGTGGCCGACAACCGCGCCCGGCTGGCCGCGGCCATCGGGCTGCGCGGCGCTCGGGTGGTGTGGATGAACCAGGTCCACGGCGATCGGGTCGAGGTGGTCGACGGGGCGCAGAGTGCCGCCGTCGACGACACGGACGCGTTGGTGACCCGCACCGCGCGACTCGCGCTGGCGGTGGTGACCGCCGATTGCGTTCCGGTGTTGATGGCCGACGCGCGTGCCGGTGTGGCCGCGGCGGTGCACGCCGGCCGGGTTGGCGCCCAGCGCGGGGTGGTGGCCCGCACGGTGGAGAAGATGGTGGAACTCGGCGCGCGGCCCGAAGACATATCGGCGCTCCTGGGTCCGGCGGTCAGCGGCCGCAACTACGAAGTGCCCGCGGCGATGGCCGACGAGGTCGAGGCGGCGTTGCCGGGCAGCCGGACCACCACCGCGGCGGGCACGCCCGGGCTGGATCTGCGTGCCGGAATCGCTCGTCAGCTAAGGGATTTGGGCGTAACGGCCATCGACATCGATCCGCGCTGCACGGTGGACGACCCGGCCTTATTCAGTCACCGCCGGGACGCGCCGACCGGGCGGCTGGCCTCACTGGTCTGGATGGAGTGACTGCGATGGCGGCCCCGAACAGTCGAAGCGACCGAGAATCGGAATTGACCCACGCGTTGGCGTCGGTGCGCTCGCGCCTTGCCGCCGCGGCGGAAGCGGCGGGCCGCAACGTCGGCGAAATCGAAGTGCTGCCGATCACCAAATACTTTCCAGCAACCGACGTTGTGACTTTGTCCCGATTGGGTTGTCGCGCCGTCGGTGAATCGCGGGACCAGGAGGCGACGGCGAAAGTGGCCGAAGTCACCCGGCTGCTGGCGGCGTCCGCGCGGGCGGGCGTGGGAAATCCGCGCTGGCACATGGTCGGTCACATCCAGCGGAATAAGGCGCGGTCGGTGGCGCGCTGGGCGCACACCGCTCACTCCGTCGACAGCGCGCATCTGGTGACCGCGCTGGACAAGGGGGTGGCCGCGGCGCTTTCCGACGGCCGTCGCACCGACTCGATGCGGATCTATGTTCAGGTGAGCCTGGACGGCGACGAGTCGCGCGGCGGCGTCGACATATCCCGGCCGGGAGCCGTCGATCAGGTGTGCGATCAGGTCGAGGAGTCCAAGAACCTGGACTTGGTGGGGCTGATGGGGATTCCGCCGCTGGACTCGGACCCGGAAGAGGCCTTTGACCGGCTCCGATCCGAGCATCGACGGGTTCTCGAGTCCCACCGCAACGCCGTCGGGCTGTCCGCCGGCATGTCGAACGACTTCGAAATCGCCGTCAAACACGGTTCGACGTGTGTGCGTGTCGGTACCGCGCTAATGGGCCCGCGGCGGTTACCGTCACCGTAAGTAGTCACTGCAGTAACAGCTTTATCACTAACACCAGTACTCCCAGGGGCTAGAAGGGTCAACGCAATGAGCACACTGCACAAAGTCAAGGCCTATTTCGGTATGGCCCCAATGGACGACTACGAGGACGAGTATTACGACGACCACGCGCCGTCCCGCGGTTTCCCGCGCCCGCGATTTGACGACGGATACGGTCGCTACGAGCAAGACGACTACGACGATCCGCGCCGCGAGCCCGCCGACTATCCGCCGCCCGCCGGCTACCGCGGTGGCTATGGGGACGAGCCGCGCTACGGCGCGGTCCACCCCCGCGAGTTCGACCGCGCCGAGCGCGGCGGCGGCCCGCGCTTCGGGTCGTGGTTGCGCAACTCCACCCGCGGCGCGCTGGCGATGGACCCGCGCCGGATGGCGATGATGTTCGAAGAGGGTCACCCGCTGTCGAAGATCACCACGCTGCGGCCCAAGGACTACAGCGAGGCCCGCACCATCGGCGAGCGTTTCCGCGACGGTACCCCGGTGATCATGGACCTGGTGTCGATGGACAACGCCGACGCCAAGCGGCTCGTCGACTTCGCGGCCGGCCTGGCCTTCGCCTTGCGCGGCTCGTTCGACAAGGTCGCCACCAAGGTGTTCCTGCTGTCGCCCGCCGACGTCGACGTGTCCCCAGAGGAGCGCCGCCGGATCGCCGAAACCGGTTTCTACGCTTACCAATAGGCCCGTCCGCCGCCCCTATCCGCAGCGGCGGTTCGCTCACCCGGGCCACCGCATGGGCGACGTGAGATAGGGGCTCTTACTCGGAGTCGGTAGGCTGGCAGGCGCCGCGCTGGTCCGCGGCGCTTGGCCATCGCTGAGCATCGCTTGTCATCTCATGGGTAAGGTCGGGGCACTTCAGTTGGTGTTGTTCTTTCAGATCCTCGGGTTTGCGCTGTTCATCTTCTGGCTGCTGCTGATCGCTCGGGTCGTCGTCGAGTTCATCCGCTCGTTCAGCCGGGACTGGCATCCCACCGGCATCACCGTCGTGGTGCTCGAGATCATCCTGTCGATCACCGATCCGCCGGTGAAATTGCTGCGCCGGCTCATCCCGCAACTCACCATCGGAGCGGTCCGCTTCGACCTGTCGATCATGGTGCTGTTGCTCGTCGCGTTCATCGGCATGCAGCTGGCCTTCGGCGCCGCTGCATAGGCCGCCTGGAGGTCCGCCGGGCGCCCCGTCGGAGCTAACGCATTCCGCCCCGGAGACGGTTCGGACACGTTTTAGCTTCGGTTTGGTTCCCCCGATTTAAAATTCCTAAGGTTTCGGTTTTTATTGCCCTCAATGTTTGAAATTGGTCCTTATTTATTGGGCTAATCGGCAACGGTCGCGCCTGGTGTGACAGGATGGACGGCAGTTGCACTACGGCTACCACTGCGTTCTACACTTTCCAGAACGTTCGAGAAGGAACTTGAGGGGACGAAACAATGCCGCTTACACCAGCCGACGTCCACAATGTGGCGTTCAGTAAGCCACCGATCGGCAAGCGGGGCTACAACGAAGACGAGGTGGATGCCTTCCTCGATCTGGTGGAAGCCGAGCTGACGCGGCTCATCGAAGAGAACAGCGATCTGCGCCAACGAATTGAGGAGCTGGACCACGAGCTGGCCTCCGGCGGTGGCTCGGCCACTCCGGCCGCGGCCGCCGCCCCCACCCAGGCCATTCCTGTGCGCGAGCCCGTCCCCGAACCGGAACCGGTCAAGCCGGCCGCGGCCGCAGCTCCGGCCGCCGCGGCCAACAACGAGGAACAGGCCATGAAGGCCGCTCGGGTGCTGACCCTGGCGCAGGACACCGCCGACCGCCTGACCACGACCGCCAAGGCCGAGTCGGAGAAGATGCTGGCCGACGCCCGCGCCAACGCCGACCAGATTCTCAGCGAGGCGCGCAGCACCGCCGAGACCACCGTCGCCGAAGCTCGGCAGCGCGCCGACGCGATGCTCGCCGACGCGCAGACCCGTTCGGAGACCCAGTTGCGGCAGGCCCAGGAGAAGGCCGACGCCCTGCAGGCCGACGCCGAGCGCAAGCATTCAGAGATCATGGGCACCATCAACCAGCAGCGCACCGTCCTGGAAGGCCGCCTCGAGCAGTTGCGCACGTTCGAACGCGAGTACCGGACCCGGCTCAAGACCTACCTGGAGTCCCAGCTCGAAGAACTCGGCCAGCGCGGATCCGCGGCACCCGTGGACTCCAGCGCCGACGCGGGCAGCTTCGAACAGTTCAACCGGGGCAACAACTAGCCGTTCGGGCGTGCCGGTCGCTCGCCGAGCTTCGGGGTTGGCACACTAGGTCATGAAACCGCGGTCCCGCTCGTTGCTTGGAGGATGACTGATGCTCATCATTGCGCTGGTATTGGCCCTGATCGGGCTCGTCGCGTTGGTGTTCGCGGTCGTCACCAGCAACGAGCTGGTGGCCTGGGTCTGCATTGCCGCCAGCGTGGTGGGCGTTGTGTTGTTGATCCTCGACGCGCTGCGGGAACGCCAGCGGCGCGACCTGGGCGCCGGCGAAGCCCAGGATGCCGACGAGGCGCAGGGCGACGAGGAGGGCTACGTCGACTACCCCGAGGAGGTCCCGGGCGAGGGCGAACCGGCGACGGGGGAGGCCGCGCCGACCGAGGAGTCCAAGGTCCCGGCCGAGGGCCACGGCGACGAGCCCGCCAAGTAATTCTTTGCCTCGACGGCTCGGAGCTCAGCCGGTAGCCGTGCCCAGCAGCTCGCGCACCTCGTCGTCGCTGATCTGGTGGAAGTCGTCGTAGACCTGCCCGACCGCTTCGAATCCGGGCGGCATCGTCAGGCACACCACGTCGTCGGCCTCCCGCCCGAGGTCGCGGCAGGTCGACTCCGGACCCACCGGCACGGCGATCACGATCGATTTCGGTCCGGCGGCCCGGATGGCACGCACGGCGGCGAGCATGCTTGCGCCCGTTGCGATTCCGTCGTCGACCAGGACGACGATCCTGTCGCGCAGGTCGGCCATCGGGCGACCGCCCCGGTAGGCGTGTTCGCGCCGCAGCAGCTCGGCCGCCTCGCTGTCGATCACCTCGCGCACCTGCTCGTCGCTGATGTGCAGGCTGGCCACCACATCGTCGTTCATCACCACGCCGCCACCGCTGGCCAAGGCGCCCATTGCCAGCTCCGACCACTGCGGCACCCCGAGCTTGCGGACCAGAAAGACGTCAAGGGGTGCACCGAGGGCCGCGGCGATCTCCCAGGCCACCGGCACGCCGCCACGCGCCAGCCCGAACACCAGCACATCGCCGCGGCCGCGATAGGCGGCCAACTCCTGCCCCAGCGCGCGTCCGGCCTCGCGGCGGTCGACGAACGTCTTCGGCGATGTCCGCCGGACAAAGCCACTCGATCGGTTCATGCGTTACCGCTCCTGGCTGATGGGCTTCTCTCCAGGCTACGTGCCGTCGCAACGGGAAGATGCGCGAGATGAGCCCTCGCCGCCCCCAGGCGGCGTGAATAGATACGGGTGTGCTCGCGGCTTCGCGGCTCAACGCACTCCATCGGCTCGGAAATGAACGCACGCGTCCATCTCGCTCGCCTCAGTCGGGTGTCCGAGGGGGGACTTGAACCCCCACGCCCATTAGTAGGGCACTAGCACCTCAAGCTAGCGCGTCTGCCATTCCGCCACTCGGACAAGGCCAAACCAGCATGGGTTGGCAGCTAAGGCTATCGGATCGCGGGCCGCGAACCCAATCCAGCTCCTCGAGACGTGTCGACGATCGGCATCGAGCCGTCCGGCCTCGGCAATGGTAGGAAAGGTGGTTGTGACCATTCAGAGCGGGGCGACCCAGGGGCCAACCAACCCGAGCGACGACGTGGTCGAGGTTGTCAGCAAGTTGATCCGGTTCGACACCACCAACACCGGCGAACCAGAGACGACCAAGGGCGAGGCCGACTGCGCGCAGTGGGTCGCCGAGCAGCTCGCCGAGGTCGGCTACGCGCCGCACTACGTCGAATCCGGCGCCCCGGGCCGCGGCAACGTGTTCGCCCGGCTGCCGGGGGCGGACTCCTCGCGTGGCGCCCTGCTGATTCACGGGCATCTGGACGTGGTCCCGGCCGAGCCCACCGAATGGAGCGTGCACCCGTTCTCCGGTGCGGTCAAAGACGGCTTCGTCTGGGGTCGCGGTGCGGTCGACATGAAGGACATGGTCGGCATGATGATCGTGGTGGCCCGGCACTTGAAGCGGGCGGGCATCGTGCCGCCGCGCGACCTGGTCTTCGCGTTCGTCGCCGACGAAGAACACGGCGGGACCTTCGGCGCGCAGTGGCTGGTCGACAATCGCCCGGAGCTCTTCACCGGCATCACCGAGGCGATCGGTGAGGTGGGCGGGTTCTCCTTGACCGTGCCGCGTAAGGACGGCGGCGAACGCCGGCTCTACCTGATCGAGACGGCCGAAAAGGGGCTGTCCTGGATGAGGCTGACCGCCCGGGGCCCGGCCGGGCACGGGTCGATGGTGCACGACCAGAACGCCGTCACCACCCTCGCCGAGGCCGTCGCCCGCCTGGGCCGCCACCAGTTTCCGCTCGTACTGAACGACGCCGTCGCGCAGTTTCTTGCCGCGGTCGGCGAAGAGACCGGCCTCACCTTCGACACCGAATCGGGGGACCTGCGCGGGGCGATCGACAAGCTGGGGCCGATGGCGCGCATGCTCAAGGCCGTGCTGCACGACACCGTGAACCCCACCATGCTCAAGGCGGGGTACAAGGCCAACGTCGTCCCGGCCGTCGCGGAGGCGGTGGTGGACTGCCGGATATTGCCGGGCCGCAGGGAGGCGTTCTTGGCCGAGATCGACGAGCTGCTGGGACCGGACGTGACGCGCGAGTGGATCAAGGATCTCTCGTCATATGAGACCAGCTTCGACGGCGACCTGGTCGATGCCATGAACGCCGCCGTGCTGGCGTTCGACCCGGACGCCCGTACCGTGCCGTATATGCTTTCCGGCGGCACCGATGCAAAGTCGTTTGCGCGCTTGGGTATTCGTTGTTTCGGCTTCAGCCCGCTGCGGTTACCGCCGGACTTGGATTTCACGGCGTTGTTCCACGGCGTGGATGAGCGGGTACCCATCGATGCGCTGCGGTTCGGCACCGACGTGCTGGCCCACTTCCTGACCCACTGCTAGATCAGACGCAAGCCGATCACACGAGAGGACCGCCATGAGCACTGCTCCTGACCCGTACGCATCGTTGCCCAAGCTGCCCAGCTTCACGCTGACCTCCCAATCGGTCACCGACGGCCAACCGCTGGCCAAGCCGCAAGTCAGCGGAATCATGGGCGCGGGCGGCGAAGACGTCAGCCCCCAGCTGAGCTGGTCGGGCTTCCCGGACGAAACCCGTAGCTTCGCCGTCACTGTCTACGACCCCGACGCCCCGACCGCCTCCGGGTTCTGGCACTGGGCGGTGGCCAACCTGCCGGCCGACGTCACCGAGCTGCCCGCGGGCGCCGGCGACGGCAGCAGCCTGCCCGGCGATGCGCTGACGCTGGTGAACGACGCCGGGCAGCGCCGCTACATCGGGGCTGCGCCGCCGGCGGGCCATGGCCCGCATCGGTACTACATCGCCGTGCACGCCGTGGACACCGAGAAGCTGGATCTGCCCGAGGACGCCAGCCCGGCCTTCCTCGGGTTCAATCTGTTCCAGCACGCCATCGCGCGAGCGGTCATCCACGCCACCTACGAACAGAAGTAGGTCAGGGCTTTACGGCCAACGGCGTTCCGCGCGGGTAGGTTCCCGGCGCTGGTAGGGCTCCGGCGCGGGGGCACCTCCGGGCGCCCGGCATCCCAAATCACGTACGCCACTTTCGTCCCGTTGGTTTCTCGGCGGCGCGTTTTGTCGGTGGGCCGTCGTACCATTCGAACATGAGTTCGAGTGCATGGGAAAAGATTCAGGCCGACGTTGACGCGTTGAGCGCGGCCGTCTCCCGCTTCCAGGCGCTTTCCTGGGAGGCAATGACGCCTGCCGAGCTGGTTGACGCGCTGGAGAGATACGCGCTATTTGTCGGCCGGCTGGATGCCCTCATATATGAGCTGAGCAGCCCGTTCACACGGCTGGGTGGGACGCGCCCATGACTCTGACCAACCGGGAGGATATCGAGGCCGACGTTGAGGCGTTGTGCGCTCTGGCCTCCCGCTTCCAGGGCCATTCTTATCAGGCGTTGACCAACCCGGAACGCTTGGCAATCTTGGAGACACTCGAACGCGTAACACGCAAGCTCCAAACGCCAAGTCATCAGCTCATCAATCAGCTTGGTGAGCAAGGGGATTCAACGGAGCTCGGCGGCAAGCTGCCCTGGGTGTTGGCCGACCGGTTGCACATCACCCGGGCCGAGGCCGGGCGGCGCATCGCCGAGGCCGCCGATCTGGGTCCCCGCCGGGCGCTTACGGGTGAGCCGTTGGCTCCGCTGCTACCCGCCACGGCAGCGGCCCAGCGCGACGGGGCGATCGGGCAAGACCACATAGCGGTGATCCGTCGGCTTTTCCACCAGCTGCCCGACTCCGTCGACATCGAAACGCTTGAGCACGCCGAGCGCCAGCTGGCGGGCAAGGCGACCGAATTCCGGCCCGATCAGCTCGCCAAGCTTACGCGCCGCCTGATGGACTGCCTCAATCCCGACGGCAACTACACCGACGAGGATCGAGCACGAATGCGCGGGCTCGTACTCGGCAATCAGCAAGCCGACGGCATGTCGCGCCTGAGCGGCTGGTTGACGCCGGAAGCGCGCGCCAGCTGGGAGGCGGTGCTGGCCAAGCTGGCCGCGCCCGGCATGTGCAATCCCGACGACGACACGCCGATAGTGGACGGCGCCCCGCCGGAAGAGGCGGTGCAACACGACACCCGCACCCCCGGTCAGCGCAATCACGACGGTCTCAACGCGGCGCTGCGAGCGCTGCTGGCCAGCGGAGAGTTGGGTCAGCACAACGGGTTACCGACCAGCATCGTCGTCACCACCACACTCAGAGAGCTTGAAGCCGCCGCCGGAAGGGGCTTGACCGGTGGCGGCACCATGCTGCCGATGTCGGATGTGATCCGCCTGGCCCGGCACGCCCACCATTACCTGGCGATCTTCGATAAGGGCAAGGCGCTGGCGCTGTATCACACCAAGCGTCTGGCATCACCGGGTCAGCGAATCGTGCTGTACGCCAAGGATCGAGGGTGTTCCCATCCCGGCTGCGACGTGCCCGGCTATTACTGCGAAGTGCACCACGTCGAAGATTGGGCCAAGACATACCGCACCGACATCGACCAACTCACCTTGGCCTGCGGACCGCACCACCGGCTTCTCGAGAAGGGCTGGACCACCCGAAAACGCGCGAACGGCGACACCGAATGGATACCCCCGCCGCATCTCGACCGGCGGCAACCGCGGATCAACACGTTCCATCACCCGGAGGATTTGCTGCGCGAGGGGGAAGGCGGCGAAAACGACAACTCACTGGGGGCGGCTTAGGACGGCAACTCACATGCGTCCGTACGCGACGGCCATGGTTAGACCCAAACCCGCCAGCAACAGGAACATGATTGCCAACGGGTCGATTACTTCGAAGATCATGTGATCATCCCTGGATGGGCGAGGCGTCAGGAAAGGGTGTAACCGGCTGTGGTTCAACACATCCGGGTATCATGCGATGAATCGAAGATGTATAACCGGTCATCGGTTCGATCCGGCGGTGTGAATTCCGTACGGCACCGCGTCGAGAAGCGTGACGTCCAGGATCGCACCACTGGGCAGGGTATAGCTGCGTGCTGGTCATGTTCGTTGCCCTGGTTATGCCGTCGAGCGAGTCCGGGCCGCTACCCTTTGTGATGCGAACGTCGTTGATGTGGTTGGTTTTCCGCGGCTACCCTCCGCCAAATGCGTGTCATAGGGCACTGCCTTGAGCAGCGTCACCAGTCGTCCCGTCTCATCGGGAATTGAGTAGATGCGCTGGTCGCCGGGACGCGCGCCGGCTATAGCGCGGCCCAAGGGCGACGCCATCGAGTAGACCTTGATATTGGCGCCCTCGCTGCCGCGTCTGCCGAGCAGAAAAGTCTCGGTCTCGCCGGTGACGTCGTAACGGATGGTCAGCACCATGCCGGGTTCGGCGATGGCGTCACCGGCGGGATTCTCGTCAATGACTGCCTTGGACAACAGCTTTTGAATCTCGCGGATGCGTCGTTGTCGCGCTACGCGATTCGCGTCGAAGTCCATCAAGTCGTCGGGAACTTCGACGACCAGCCCGGACCGCAACACGTTGAGTTCGTTCCGCAGGCGGGTGTACTGCTGTCGTGTCATCCAGATGGATTCGGTGCTGGTCATTTTGGGCGTTGTCCTTTCGTTTGCCGAGGAGCGTCGTCAGGGGCGGGCCGAAGTAGGCAGCCGCCGCTGACGACTGGGATGCCCATGGTGGGCCAAATCCCGGTGCGATCGCGGTTTTTCGTTGGGCCGTGATTCCATGGTGGCGTGCGCCGGCACGACGGTGCTTGCCGGAAACCGACAACTGTCGGGCGAAGGGTTGTCCCACCCCGACAACGCCGTTGCCGAGGCTGCCTTGCAGTGGGCACGCTCTGAGCGGCGAGAACCCTTCGTGTACAGACAAACTCAGTCCCCGTCGCAAGGACTGGCTCGGAAACCAAGGTCGCGCTGCTTACCGTCCCTCGACCAGGCGTTCGAAGCTCTGTTGCCAGCGGGCGTAGCGGATTCGGTCAAGGGTGATGCGCGCGCGGGCGAACAGGGCGACTGCCAAGAGGCTCACGCCCCACCAGGTCGCTACTGCAAAGACCAGCGCGTCATCGCGGGCGGTGTTTAGCGGTCTTGCAACCGGAAGGCCCCGGTCATCGACCCAGATTTCGATCTCGTCCCCGGTTTTGGCTTTCAGCGGCGCGGTAACGTCGCCGGTGCGTTCGGTCCCGGCGGCGAACCATCGAGCGGGAACCGTCACTGTCGGGCTGTCAAGGTTGCGACGCTGACTCTCCCCGGTGACAGTCGCGGTCACCGGGCGGCGAGTTTGGACCTGCTCGGCATAGAGACGACTTCGAGAATCATGGACCGCCGTGCCCACGGCGGCACCGATGGGTACGGCGATCAACGACATCGCAACGGCTAATACCAGAATCAGTGCCTCCACTCGGTCTGTCTTGCGTATCAGCGGGTTGCGACCAAACAGTCGCGCCAACAGCCTTCGGGGCACGGGCAGGGTGAATGCTTCCATCGCGGCGTCATCGTCTGGTCGGCGGTTGGCCATCTGTTGATGATCGGGCTCTGGGGTGGACATCGCATTTCCTATCGGGGAGTAGGCATGGGTTCGAGGCATCGCACGGCCGGCCGACACCAGTCAGCCAAACCTGTCCGCTGAGTGGGCAACCTTCATGATGGTGCGGATGCCCGCCGCAACCTTTGCCGCCGCCAGACAATGTCGCCGACCCGCTTTGTCGGGTTTCGACAGCGCGTGGTCAATCGGTGTCGATAGCCGCGAGTTCGATCATCATCGCCAGCCGCTTTCTGGCGTCTTCTAGCGGCAGAGTGGTGATCTCGGCCATCTTGCGCAGCCGGTAACGCACGGTGTTTTCGTGCACTCTCAGCCGTGCTCCGGCCTCGGCCGGGTCGCCCTGGGCCTCCAGCCATGCTCGCAGCGTGGCGGCGTAGTCGGTCCCGTGAGCGCGGTCATGACGGCCCAGCTCGGTCACCGGCCCACGGGACGGGGAACGGCCTGAGCGCGCCGCGGCGCGTAACCGCTGCAGCAGGATGTCAGCCCATGACTCGTCATAGACCGGAGGCGCGGCCCCGGGTGATACCTCATGCAGCGCAAGACATTCCTCGGCTTCCCGGCGTGCAGCGGCAAGGTCTGTCACCTCAGCCGCGCCACTTACACCGGCCAACACCGTCACCTGTTCGGGCAGGGCCGCCCGCAGACCGGTTACCCAGCGCCGCGCCGTCGCCGCTTGCCCGGCGGGCAGCAGCGTGTACACGATATTGCCCGCCAAAGCGCTGCGCCCCGGCCGTGACCAGCCGAATCCGGTGGTAGCACGCTCGAACGACAACAACAAAGCGGCATCGCGTTCATCGCCGATGAACGCCTGCAACGCAATAACCCTCAGACCATCGTGCGGCAGACCCAGCCTGCTCGCCACCATGGCGGCGTCAGCCGTGCCCTCCAGCAACCGAATCACAAGCTCGGATTCGACTTGGCGTTCCAAATCCGCGCTTGCGCGTGAACGTAGAAGATGCAGGGCTACGGTGTGCGCACCCACCACCAAGGCGGTGCGCGTCGCTTCGTCGAGCGGCGCCGAACACGCCACCCATACCGATCCGATCAGCTCTCCCGCGGAGCGCACCGCCACCACTTCACGCCCGATCAAACCGTGTTCGGAATCCTCGGGGACAAACAGCGGTTCGTCGGAGACCCCCAGGTGTGCGAATACGCCCCGAGCATCAAACAATTCGCGCAGCTGCTCGGGCGTCTGTCGTTCCAGGATGGTCTGCACCCGCGCCGGGTCAGCATGCTGCTGCAGTTTCGAATACGCCAACACCCGCAACAGCGCGTCGTGAATGACAACTGAACTGCCGACAGCATCCGCCAGGCTATCGGCCAGCGCGAACAAATCCGTTGGGCCACGACCGGATTCAGTCTCGCGGCCCTCCAGCACGAGACCGTAGACGACCGCACTTACCTCGCTCCAGGTGACCGCCTCGTCAACCACCAGGACGGCGCCGACCTCGGCGTCGCCCTCGAACGCGATGTTGTCGAACGCCATCGGCTCACCGGCGCGTACCAACACCACGACGGCGCGCGCCGAAGCCGCCCACCGCACCGCTTCGCGAACGGAGCCGGCGCCGATGGCCAGCAGTACATCGCCTACCACCAGACGATCCGGCGCGGCTTCGTGGATCACCACGCTGCGCAGTTCGGTCGACCTGGGCACCGACGACCACCGCAAGCGGACCCCATAGCCACCCAGCACGTTCACCAAGCGGTCCAACGTGATCACCAGCCGCTCCTTATGCCGAACTGGTAGTCAGCCTAGCCAGGCGTCAAGCGGGTCTGATGAAAATGCATTTGCTATGCCGATGACCTTCTGCTCGACCGCGCGGGTCCTGACTCAATCCGGCGGGTGGGCGGCGGAGCCGACGGCATCGCTGAGCGACGCGAAACCGCCGTCGTGCAGCCGCTGTGCGATGCCATCGTGAATCCGCTTGGCCCACAAGCCTCCTCCGTAGATGAAGCCGGTGTAGCCCTGCAGCAGCGATGCGCCCGCGGTGATCCGCTCCCAGGCGTCGTCCGCGGTCTCGATGCCCCCCACACTGATCAGCACCAGGCGGTCACCGACCCGGCCGTAAAGCCGGCGCAGCACCTCGACGGCGCGCCGTGCCACCGGCGGCCCGGAGATGCCACCCGGACCCAGCTCGTCGACCCCGGGCGTCCGCAGATGCTGCCGTGACACCGTGGTGTTGGTGGCGACGATGCCGGCCAGGCCCAGTTCCACTGCCAGGTCCGCGATTTCGTCCACGTCGGAATCGGAAAGGTCCGGCGCGATCTTCACCAGCACCGGTTTGGACGTCTCGGCGAGCACCGCCGAAAGGATGGGCCGCAGCGTGTCGACGGCCTGTAGATCGCGCAGCCCGGGGGTGTTCGGCGAGCTGACGTTGACCACCAGGTAGGACGCCAGGGGGCCGACCAGCCGGGCGCTCGCACGGTAATCGTCGACGGCCGCGGACCCCGGCGTCACTTTCGTCTTGCCGATGTTGACCCCGATCGGCACCTCGGGCCGCTGCCGCGCGAGGCGCATCGCCAGCGCGCCGGCACCGAGATTGTTGAAGCCCATCCGGTTGAGCAGGGCACGGTCGGCCGGCAGCCGGAACATCCGCGGGGCCGGGTTGCCCGGCTGTGGGCGGGCCGTGACCGTCCCGACCTCCGCGTGCCCGAATCCCAGCGCCCCCCACGTGAGCAGCCCCAGGCCGTCCTTGTCGAAGCCGGCGGCCAGTCCCAGTGGCCCGGCGAAGCGCACCCCGAACACCGTGCTCGCCAGCGCCGGATCCGTCGGGGCCAGCAGCCGGTGCAGCAACCGCCGTGTCCAGCCGACCGAGGTGACACCACGCAGCAAGGCGAACACCAGCGTGTGAATCCGCTCGGGCGGGATCACGAAAAACAGCCGTCGCAGCAGGCCGTACATCCGGTGTCCGCCCTCGCGTGGCCGGGCTGCCGTCACAGTTCCGGCTGGTCGGGCCGTCGCCCCTCGGAAGCCGCCCCTTCGATGCGAGACTTCTTGCGGCGCAACAACACTCGTCTGCTGCCGTCGGTGTAAAGCCGCACCCGGGTCAACTCCCAGCCGCGGTATTCGGCTTCGATGGACAATCGGGTGGACGCACTGACCCGGGTCACGTCCGGCGGCAAACGCAGCGGCGCCCATTCGTATTCGTCGGACATCTCGGTGTCCCAGCCCGCGGGCAGGCGGCTGCGCCGCGCCGCGGTCAACGCGTACCCGCCGCGTGCTCGATGACCTGAACTCCCGCACCGGAACCCGACACCACGTACAGGGTGCCTGACACTTCGTCGAAGGCCAGCGAGTTGGGTTGCTGCACGGTCGGGTAACGCACCTTTTCGACGGGGATTCCGGTGGACAGATCGTAACCAATGACGATATTGGAAACGGTCTGCGAAACCCAGGCTAACGCGCGGGAGCCGGCCAGGCCGTACGGCGCCTGCGCAACCGGGTAGGCCTGCCGCAGAATCAACGGGTCCACGCCGTACACCAGCAGCTGGCCACCGCGGGTGTCGGCGACCAGCACCCGGCCCGCCGGATCGGCGGCCATGGTGGTGGCGCCCCGGCCCGCGCGCAGCGCCTGCTCGGCATGACCGTCGGCGCCCATCGTGGTCACCGACGTCTGGCCGCGGTCTAGCACCACCGTCGTATTGCCTTGTGTGACAAGGGCATCGACGCGCGCAAAGATCTTGTTGCGGTTGGCGACGGTCGCGCTGGTGACCGCGCCCGGCGTCGGAGAGGCAAGGGTGTAGACGGCGCCGTCGGCGCTGCCTAACACCAGCCTGCCGTCAGTGCGCCGGGCCACCGCGGTGAAATCGATCTGGGAAGCGTCGGCGACGGCCACCTGAGTCACCCGGCCGGTGGACAGCTCGACCGTGAAGTAGCCGCCGCGAGCGGCGACGTAGGCGGTTCCGTGGCCGTCATCGGCCAAGGCGGTGGCCGGTCCCGGCAACTCGACGACACGGGGCGTGACCTGCGCATCACCGAAGACGGTGACGCTGGCGGGGGAGGCCGCGTCGGCCCCCGGGGTCAGGACCACCAGCTGATGCGTGCCGTCGTCGAAGACCGCCGCCGCGGCGTGACCGGCCAGCGGCCGCACGGAGCCGGCGGGCCGCTGTGACGCGGGCGGCGACACGGCGGCGTGTGCCGGTTCGATGGTGTGCGGAGCGCCACCGAGCGAATTGGACGAACATCCGGCTATCGCCAACAGCAAAACCGCGAGACCCGTCAAACCGCCCCGAACTGCCCGTTTCCGGCGCGACGGCAGTGGCAGCAATTCATTTCCCTCGTGGTCTGGCGGCGAAAAGCACGCGGAACACAGATTCTATGAAACGCTTTCGCCGCCACCGGGCCACGCCGCCTGCGTCCGACCCTACCGGCGAGGTATGGTCAGCTCATGGCCGTCACCGCTGACCGTCATTTGACGCACAAAGAGTTTGCTGTCGAAGACATGTCGACAGGCATTGCCGCCAGCGGCTACGGACAAGTCGGTGATGGACGGAGCTTTTCGTTCCGCATCGAGAACCGATCCCTGGTCGTCGAGGTTTACCGGCCGCGCCTGGCGGGGCCCGTGCCGCAGGCCGATGAGGTGGTCGCCACGGCGGTCCGCGACGTGGTCGACATCGACCTGACCGACGAGCGCAGCCTGAGCGCTGCGGTGCGCGACTCCATCGCGCATGCGGTGCCCGTCTCGCGCTAGTGCTGACCCGTCCAGCGGGTACCGTCGTGGTCGATATGACCGTCATCCTGTTACGGCACGGCCGCTCCAGTTCGAACACGGCGGGCGTTCTCGCCGGTCGCTCCGAGGGCGTCGACCTCGATGACAAGGGCCGTGAACAGGCCGAGGGCCTGATCGATCGGATCGGCGAGCTGCCGATCCGGGCGCTGGTCAGCTCGCCGCTGCTGCGCTGCCGGCGCACCCTCGAACCGTTGGCCGACGCGCTGTGCCTGACGCCGCTCGTCGACGACCGGCTTGCCGAGGTGGACTACGGCGAATGGACGGGCCGCAAGATCGGCGACCTGGTCAGCGAGCCGCTGTGGAAGGTCGTGCAGGCTCACCCCAGCGCGGCGGTGTTCCCCGGCGGCGAGGGCCTGGCGCAGGTGCAGGCCCGGGCGGTGGCCGCCGTGCGCGAACACGACCGCCGCCTGGCCGCCGAGGCCGGTGCAGACAGCGGCGGCGACGTGCTGTGGGTCGCTTGCACTCACGGTGATGTCATCAAGGCCGTCATCGCCGACGCCTACGGCATCCACCTGGACGGCTTCCAGCGCGTCACCGCCGACCCGGCGTCGGTGAGTGTGATCCGGTACACCGAGCTGCGTCCGTTTGTGTTGCATGTCAACCACACCGGCGCGCGGCTGGCGGCATCCTTGCGCGCCGGGCCGCCGGCGAAGGAAGAGACTAAGGAAGGCTCGAAGCAAGACGCGACGCCCGACACCGGCCCCAAAGCCAACGGAGAGGCGCAGCAGTCGGCCGCGGGAGTGCCGTCCAGCGACGCGGTGGTCGGCGGTTCCACGGATTAATTCTGCGGGTGGGTCCATCGGATCGCACGGCGACGGCAACTGCCGGTATTTTGGGAAGTGCCATGGCCCGCGCAATTCATGTTTTCCGCACACCCGACCGCTTCGTGGCCGGGACCGTTGGCCAGCCTGGAAATCGCACGTTTTACATCCAGGCTGTGCACGACGCCCGAGTGGTGTCGGTGATATTGGAGAAACAGCAGGTGGCGGTGCTCTCCGAGCGCATCGGTGCGCTGCTGCTGGAGGTGAACCGCAGGTTCGGCACGCCGGTTCCCCCCGAGCCCGCCGAGATCGAGGACCTCGATCCGTTGGTCACTCCCGTCGACGCCGAGTTCCGGGTCGGAACCATGGGCCTGGGCTGGGATTCGGAGGCCCAGACGGTGGTGGTCGAGCTGCTGGCGGTCACCGATGCCGAGTTCGACGCGTCGGTGGTGCTCGACGACACCGAGGAGGGTCCCGACGCGGTCCGGGTGTTCTTGACGCCGGAGTCGGCGCGCCAGTTCGCCACCCGCTCCAATCGCGTCATCTCCGCGGGACGGCCGCCGTGTCCGCTGTGCGACGAACCACTGGACCCGGAGGGCCATATCTGCGCGCGCGCCAACGGATATCGGCGCAGTGCGCTGCTCGGGCCTGACGATGACCCCGAGGTCTGACGACCGTGAGGTGTTGCGCGACGGCGAGCTGACGGTCATCGGACGGATCCGCTCGGCCAGCAACGGCACCTTCCTCTGCGAATCGACGCTCGGCGAGTCCAGCGTGCACTGCGTCTACAAACCCGTCGCGGGGGAGGCGCCGCTGTGGGATTTTCCCGACGGGACGCTGGCCGGCCGCGAACGGGCCGCGTATCTGGTGTCGGCGAAGCTGGGCTGGAACATCGTGCCCTACACCATCATTCGGCACGGGCCGGCAGGTCCGGGCATGCTGCAGCAATGGGTGCAGCAACCCGGCGACGCGGTGGACACCGAGCCGCGGCCGGGGCCGGACCTGGTCGACCTGTTTCCCGCCGGCACCAAGCAGCCCGGTTACCTGCCGGTGCTGCGCGCCCTCGACTACGCGGGCGACGAGGTTGTCCTGATGCACGCCGACGACATTCGCCTGTGGCGGATGGCGGTGTTCGACGTGCTGGTCAACAACGCCGACCGCAAGGGCGGTCACGTGTTGCGCGACCTCGACGGCCACATCTTCGGTGTCGACCACGGCGTGTGCCTGCACGTCGAGGACAAGCTGCGCACGGTGCTGTGGGGATGGGCCGGCAAGCCGATCGACGATCACACCCTGGAAGCCGTGGCCTGCCTGGCGGACGCACTCGAGGATCAGTTCGGTGACGAACTGGCCGAGCACATCACCCGGGCCGAAGTCGCAGCGCTGCGCAGGCGCGCCCACGCGCTGCTGGACCGCCCGGTGATGCCCGGGCCGAACCGGCATCGCCCCATTCCCTGGCCCGCTTTCTAGCGGTGATCGCCAGCGCGGCGCAGCCGGGCGCAGCGGGTCGCCGCCATTGATGTAGCGGTGATCGCCAGCGCGGCGCAGCCGGGCGCAGCGGGTCGCCGCCATCGATGTAGCGGTGATCGCCAGCGCGGCGCAGCCGGGCGCAGCCATCGGTGAAGCTCGCGGGCACGCCGTCGGCGATACTGATGCGGTGAGCCCCGCCGACGAGATAACCGCCGACGAGCTAACCGATGCCGCCCTGGCCGCCGATCTTGCCGCCGAAGCCGGGGAGTTGCTGCTGAAGGTCCGCGACGAAGTCGGCTTCGGGTATCCCTGGGCGCTGGGTGATGCCGGTGACAGCCTGGCGAACGCCTTGATCCTGCGGCGGCTGCACGCGGAGCGGCCCGACGACGCGGTGCTCAGCGAGGAGGCCTACGACGACCTGTCCCGCCTCAACCACGATCGCGTGTGGATCATCGACCCACTGGACGGCACCCGGGAGTTCTCCACGCCGGGCCGCGACGACTGGGCGGTACACATCGCGCTGTGGCAGCGCCCCAGTAACGGCCAGCGCGAAATCACCGACGCGGCGGTGTCGTTGCCGGCCCGCGGCAACATCGTCTACCGCAGCGACACCGTGACCGCCGACGCCGCGCGCGTCGGCGTCAGTGACACCATCCGCATCGCCGTCAGCGCCACCCGTCCTCCCGCGGTGCTACACCGGATGCGCCAGACGCTGCCCATTCAGCCCGTCGCGATCGGCTCGGCCGGCGCGAAGGCGATGGCCATCATCGACGGGCACGTCGACGCCTACGTGCACGCGGGCGGCCAGTGGGAGTGGGATTCGGCGGCCCCGGCCGGGGTGGTGATGGCCGCCGGGATGCACGCGTCGCGGCTCGACGGATCGCCGATGCGCTACAACCAGCTCGACCCGTACCTGCCCGACTTCGTGATGTGTCGCGCCGAGCTGGCGCCCATCCTGCTGAGCGCCATCCGCGGCACGTAGACCGTAAGCCGTCAGCGGCCGAGCCGGCGCCGCCAGTCTTTCGCCGAGAGCATCCGCACCATGTTTTTCGACGAAGCTGCCCTTCCTGGCGCTGCAGGGATACCAGAGCAACTCGTTTTCATCGCGCGCCTCCCTTCCCGGCCCGCCGCGCGGGTCGCATCGTCGGCGCGCTTAGGCTGATTGCCATGCAGTCGTGGTCTTCCCCAGAGGTCCCCGTGTTGGCGGGGCGCGGCCCGGAGCTTCGGCTGTATGACACGTCCGACCGGCAAGTGCGTCCCGTGGCGGCCGGATCGACCGCCACGATGTATGTCTGCGGCATCACCCCGTACGACGCGACCCATCTAGGCCACGCGGCAACCTATCTGGCGTTCGACCTGATCCACCGGCAGTGGCTCGATCTCGGTTACGACGTCCACTACGTGCAGAACGTCACCGACGTCGACGATCCGCTGCTGGAGCGCGCCGAGCGCGACGGCATCGACTGGCGCGAGCTGGCCGCGCGTGAGGTGTCGCTGTTCCGCGAAGACATGGCGGCGCTGCGCATCCTGGCCCCCCGCGAGTACGTCGGGGCGACCGAGGCCATCGCCGAGGTCGTGGAACTCGTCGAGAAGATGCTGGCATCGGGGGCGGCCTACGTCGTCGACGGCGAATACCCCGACATCTACTACCGCGCCGACGCCACGATGCAGTTCGGCTACGAATCCGGCTATGACCGCGACACCATGCTGCGGCTGTTCGCCGAGCGCGGCGGCGACCCGCAACGGCCCGGCAAAACAGACCAGCTCGACGCGCTGCTGTGGCGGGCCGAGCGGCCCGGGGAGCCCAGCTGGCCCTCGCCGTTCGGCCCGGGCCGTCCGGGCTGGCACGTCGAGTGCGCGGCGATCGCGCTCAGCCGTATCGGCAGCGGCCTGGACATTCAGGGCGGGGGCAGCGACCTGATCTTCCCGCATCACGAATTTACCGCCGCGCACGCCGAATGTGTGCGCGGCGAGCGGAGATTCGCGCGCCACTACGTGCACGCCGGGATGATCGGCTGGGACGGGCACAAGATGTCCAAGAGCCGGGGCAACCTGGTGCTGGTGTCTGAGCTGCGCGCGCAGGGTGTCGAGCCTGCGGCCATCCGGCTGGGGCTGCTCGCCGGGCATTACCGCGGGGACCGGTATTGGAGCGACCAGGTGCTCGACGACGCCATCGCCCGGCTGCACCGCTGGCGCGGCGCTACCGGGCTGGCCGCCGGCCCGGACGCGACCGACGTGATCGCGCGGGTGCGCCAATACCTGGCCGACGACCTCAACACGCCCAAAGCCATTGCCGCCCTTGATGGTTGGGCCACCGACGCGCTGGAATACGGTGGCCACGACGCCGAGGCGCCCAGGCGGGTGGCGACGGCGATCGATGCGCTATTGGGTGTGACGGTCTAGCGAGAGCATGCGCTCGGTCACGCCGGCAGGCCGCTTCCCATCTTGGGTCCCTCGGGAATGACCTGCTCGGTCGCCGCCAAGGCCGCCGTCCACCATTTCGCCAGAGCCGACAGATCGGCCGCTTCCTCGTAGAGGCTCGTCGACCGGGAATTGACCACCACGGCTTGGTCGGGTGGTTCGGGTCGGTCTCCCGCGGCCTTGGCCTTGGCGGCGTGCGCCAGCTCGAAAGCGTTTGTCGCGGAATCGCGTTCGTCGGCAGGCACGGAGTATGTCTGGAAGAATTGGGCCAGCTCGTCTGGATCGGTGGCACGGACATAGTGGCGCAGCTGCAGGATCGCATCGCGGATTTCGATGACCGTCTGGTGCAGCTGCAGCGTCGTCTTTTGAAACCGCCGGCCGTCCTGCTCGGGGTCGTCGTGTTCGAGGTTGAAACTGCTTTCCGGGACCACAGCTGTCATGCTGAGCCGCAGCGGCTGCAGACCTCGCCAGGTTCGGCTGACGCGGTCGAGTCCGAGGTACGAATGCAGGCGCACGGTGAGCGGAACCGCGCCGAAGAGATAGACGATGACGGCCATCCAGAGGAATTCGAATCCGTGCACCCGCAGCCGGAATGCCACGGTGTTGCTCCAGCCGAGCTGATCGCTCACCGCCAGCACCAGCGCCTCCAGGCAGGCCGCGGCCGTCAGGGCAACCGCGAGTACCCCGGCGGCGGCGAGCACCAATTCGCGGGTGTCGGTGGCTCTCAGCAACTCCGAGCCGAACATCCACAGCAACCGCGCCACCAAGATGACGATGATGGTCAGGTAAAGGCTCAACGCCAACACCGCATCCCAGCCGCCGGACACCTCGAATGGCTGGCCCGCGACGCGAGCCCGGGTGCCAGCGACCAGGAAGGCCGCGGCCAGCACGACGGCGGCCAGGCGATAATAGCGGTGACTGCGACGCGTTACCTCCGGGGAGATCCGGTTCCACAGCATGGTGAAACCGATGAATTCACCGCACGCCAAAATCATTGCAACGCAGGATAATTGCTGGGCGGTTGTCACGTTCATGAGGGCGCTGCTGGACAACATCGCTTCGACTCGGCGCTCGCGCAGCAGCTGCGCCAGCAGCAGCCACGCCATCACATTGTTGAAGTAGGTCTGATACAGGTTGGCCCTGCACCACCGGAACCGCGCCGCAAGAAGGATCGCCATGATCGCGATCACGGGCCACGCGACGATACCCGGGATTGTTGACGTCATTGGCGATGAAAGAAGGCGCTGCGCATCATCGAGCGACGTTCGGCGGCCTCCGCGGCGGCGATCAGTAACAGGGAAGCGAACATCTCGGCGTCGCGCTCCTGATCACTGGCGTAGTCGCCGCGTCCCAATATCGCGCGCACCGTGGCGGGATCGATGTCGGGCAAGGCTTGCCGGCACACCTTGTATTCCGGTGCCTCTTCGAAGCTGTGACCGCCACTTCGGCCGTGGCCCAGCAAGATGTGTCCGATCTCGTGGCCCACGATCTGGTCGATGTGGTAGTCGGTGGTGCCGGCCTCGTGCAAAATCAGGTCTTCGTCGTCGCAGGCCAACCAGATTCCGCAGGGGCTGTCCGCCAGCGCCGCGGTGTCCGTCGGGACCAGCCTGATCGGCCGACCGCGCATCTGGCCCAGGTTCTCGATGAAAACGTTCCGGTCCCAGGGCACCGGGATCGGCAGCTCACGCGTCAGCGCGAGTATGTCAGCGTTCGAGGCCGCCATCGGGTTGGTCATCTCTCTGGGAGGAAATCGGGGGCAGCCGTTCAAGCTCGCGGAGGTGGTCGACGATCGCCGCCAGGCTGTTGAGGGCCTGGGGGGTCAGCCCCGAGGCGCGCGCCGCCAGGTCGCGCACGCCGTTATCGCGCAGTGCCTGCAGAAGATTCAGTTGCGCGTCGATCGCCGGGTCGGTGCCGCGATCGATCAGGTATGACGGCGGCACCCCGAAGAAATCAGCGATCGCCCTCAGGTGCGCGACAGTGGGGTTCGTCTTTATGCCGCTTCTGAGTTGCCAGAGGTAAGCCGGGCTGATCGGGACGCCGGTTTTATCGGTGATCGCCGCGGCGGCCGCGGCGTTAGACAGCGGAGGCGTGCCCGCCTTGCGCATGAGCTCGAACAGCTTGTTCAGGCGGGCCGCCAACTCGCCGTCGTCGGACCCTTTGGCGGGGGCGCCATCGGCTGCCAATGCACTCTCGTTTCATCAGATCTCTCGCGGTGTGTACTCATGTTACAGCGCGCCTGGCGTGACGGCCCAGAGAGTGTACTTCCAAGAATGTTCGCTGTACGGGCGACGACCTCGGCATCTGAGGACGGTGAAGCGCTTCACCATCGGTTACCCACAGGCCTAGGCGTTCGGGTTTACATTTTCAACAGCATACGGTTGAATCCGCATCGTGTACTGTTGTGTACGCCTCGCTGAGGCGCGTATTCACCCGGAGATTGCGGTCGACGTGCCTGGCGCCGCGCTTGCGGGCCTGGCTTTGCTGGTGGACGGCGAGGGGCGAACATCAGTGGGCCGCGTCCAATTTCGGGCAGAAAATCCCGGGATAGTTGACGATCTCCGTTCACTGTTGGCGCGACCTTCGGTGTGGCTAAGCGACGGAAAGAGGCTTTTGCCAGGAGGAGTGCGGGCATGCGAAAGCGTAGCGAACTCGAACCGCTGGGTGAGGTACCGCTGTAGACGTCGCGCAGTAGGCGCCCCGCGCGCATCCGGTGCCGCCATCGAGACGCGAATTCCCGGACCTGCCGGCTCTCGTCGGCGGTGTTAGCCATCGTTGCAATCGAGGGTGGATAAGCGTGCGTGTGCCGCCTCCGGCGGCGGCCTGCGACGGGGACGGACAGTTATAGGAGTTTGCTGTGGATGCCTCGTCACCGCCGTGCGAAACTATGAAACACCTGTACAACCCGCATATTTATTTACATGAGCGTCGAATCTCTTTGGGTGAAAACAATTTGCTTTCAGGTCCGACATAGAGGTAAATTTGGCAGATACTGGGCCGCATGGTAGACGCGAAGTCCGGTGCGTACGAGAAGTAGGTCAGCGTGGCCGTCAGCGATAGACCGTCGGCGTTGACCGGGAACTCGTGACTTATTCGCACCTGGTGTCGCACGCCCGCTGCCGCCTGGGTTTGTCTATCTATTCGAGAATGAGAACGCTTACAGGGGCCTGCCATGCTTTCGCCAAACGCGGCTTTGCTAAAAGCTAGGGCGCCAACGCGCCCTCTACAAGACTAGGCTTCACCGTGTCGGGGGAAGTCAAGTCGACGTGGCCCATGGTGGGCCGCGACGTCGAGTTGCGGCGGTCGCTCGGGGCGCTCGGCCACGGGGAGTTCCACGGGGTGGCGTTGGTCGGCGACAGCGGGGTGGGCAAGTCGATGCTGGCGCGCGTCTTGGCGAAGACGGTGGAGTCGGCCGGCCGCACGGTGCGTTTCGCGTTGGGCACCCAAACGGGCTACGCAGTGCCGCTGGGCGCATTTTCTCGCGCGGTGAGCCTCGGAGCAACACATGAACCGGCGATCATGCTGGCCGCCGCGCACAACACTTTGAGCCAGGACAAGAATCTGGTGGTGGTCGTGGACGACGCCCACTTGCTCGATCCTTTGTCGGCCACGTTGATCAATCAACTGGTGGCCGGCCGCAGTGCGCGGTTGATCGTGACGATCCGGTCGGGCGAGCCGGTGCTGGATGCGGTGACCGCCTTGCTGAAAGAGCGCATGCTGCTAACGATTCACGTCGATCCGTTCACCCGCGAGCAGACCGCCTTACTGGCGCGTGCGGTTCTGGGTGGTCAGGTCGAGTCTGTGCTGGTTGACGAGTTGTTCGAGCGCAGTGCGGGAAATCCGTTGCTGCTGCGCGGTTTTTTGACCGCGGGGCGGGAAAGCGGAGCGCTGGTACGCGCTGAAGATGTCTGGCGACTTCGAGGACCGTTGCGTGCGGATCGTGAACTTGATGATGCTTTGGATTTTCTGCTGCAATCGCTGACTCCATCGGAGTTGGAGGTGGTGGAGATTTTGGCCATTGCCGAGCGGCTCAAGTGGGAGATTCTGCGCGACATCTGCGATGCGGAGGCGGTGGCAAGTCTGGAGCGCCGTGGTCTGATCCAGTTGGTCGACGACGGGTCGCACGCGGTGGCGCAGTTGAATCACCCCATGCTCGGTGAGGCGGCGACCCGGCACGCCGGGATGGTGCGCTCGCGACAAGTCAACGGCAAATTGGCGCGGGCCCTTCAAAAGCACGAGCGGGCGGGCGGCCGATTGCTGAAGTTGCCCGGCCTACAGGGCCGAATCCGGTTGGCCCAGTTCATGATGCGAAGCGACCTGGAGCCCGACCTCAAAGTGATCATCGAGGCTGCGGCGGAGGCGTTGGCGATGTCGAATGTCGTGCTGGGCGAGGAGTTGGCGAGGTTCGCGGTCGATCGTGGTGGTGGCCTGGCGGCCGCTTTGGTGCTCGCCGAGGCGGTGAGTTGGCAGGGTCGCGGCGAAGAGGCCGATTGCGTGCTTGTCGACGCCGAACCCGATGACGGCGACGAATGGTTGATCGCGCGGTGGGGTTGTCTGCGCGCTGCCAACCTGTACTGGGGCTGTGCAGACGTCGAAGCCGCGGTCCGGGCACTCGATGACGTGAAAAAGCGGGTCGCAGCCGAGGCCGGAATCCAGCTGATCAACGCGCTGGAGGTGTCCATGGGATTCTTCCGTGGCGACATCGAGACGACCATTGCGCTGGGGCCGGCCTTCTGTGCGTCCGATGCACTACCGATTGTGACCGTGTGGGCCGCGTTCCCTACGTGCGGCGCCCTCGCGGTGGCCGGGCGATTTTCGGACGTAAGCCGCCTGGCGGGCGTCGGGCTCAGTGCGGCCGCGCTGTGCGGGCTGGGGCCGCATCAGTTCAACATCGGAATGACCGAGGTCATGGCCGCGACCGCCCTCGGCAACGATCGCACGGCCGAGCGCACCTACAAGCGTTACGCCGCGATGGCTACGGGTTTTTTCGAAGCGGAGGCCATTGTGGAAGCGATGCTGGGACTGGTGCACCTCGCGCGCGGGGAACTCGTGTCGGCGTGCACCGCGTTCGTCAAATCGGAGGCGGTGATCGCTGAGGGTTTTCCGTCGCCGTGGTTGGTCCTGGTGGCCGCGCGCCATGCCCAGGCCGAGGGCGCGCGGAGGGACAACGCCGCGGCTGCGGCGGCGCTTCGCCTGGCGGAGAAAGCCTACGGACCGCATGTCGCGGTGTTCTTGCCCGAACTCGAGCTTGCCCGGGCCTGGGAGCGGGTGTCCGCCGGCGACACTACGGCGGCCCAGACACACGCGCTGCGCGCGGCGCAAAATGCGCGACTGGCCGGGATGCACGCGGTCGAACTACAGGCGCGCCATGCCGCCGTGCGTTTCGGCGATCGTTCGCAAGCCGCGCGGCTTGAGCAGCTCGCTCGCATGCTGAACACCGCGTTCACCGAGGCGGTTGCCGCCCATGCCCGCGGTCTGGCGCGGCACGACGGCGATCTGCTCGATGCCGCGGCACATCAGTTCGCTGACCTGGGCGCGTTGGCCTTCGCCGCCGACGCGTCCGCTCAGGCGGCCGACGAACACGCCCGCCGAGGCGACCGCGCCAAGAGATTCGACTCCTCCACCCGCGCACACGCGCTGGCCAGCCAATGCGGTTTGCGCACCCCGTCGGTCGACGCGTCGGCTCGCCCATTTCCGTTCAGCGGCCGTGAACGCCAGATCGTCATGCTAGTGGCCGCCGGTCTGTCCAACCGGCAGATCGCCGACCAGCTGGTCATCTCGGTACGCACGGTCGAGGGACACCTGTACCGGGTTTTCACCAAACTCGGCATCAAAAACCGCGACCAACTCATCTGTCTTACCCGCAAGGAGCCGTCCGCGCGAGGCGAGTTGTCACTTCGTGACGACGAGTCCCCGGGTTTCGGGACCCGTGACCACCCTCGTACCGGCTGACTCTTTATAGAAAACCTATGAAGTTCGGCGGCCGCCACTCTATCTCTCGGTACGGACCACTCGACTTAGCTGTGGATTCCGATGATGCCTGCTTGGGGAGCCATACGCTCCCGCTCATGAGAGGCCGTGACAAGCACACCGTCGCGAACGTCGACCACGAAGTCGACACATGCGGTCCCGCACAGACGGTTTCACCCGGGGAGCGACCGGCGGTCGAGGTCAGCGCGGGCCGTACCTCGGCTTCGCTTGACTTCTTCAGGCTTTATCTCGCAGTAGCGAATACAGCCTTCATGTAGCGGCAGGCGACAAGCGCACCGGTACTGGTCGGCTTTGCCGGAAGTTTTCGGTGGGAGTGGGAGATCGTGACACAACGACCGAATGAACCGATATGGCCCATCGTGGGGCGCGACGCCGAGTTTCGGCGTGCGCTTGCGGCGCTCAGCAACGGCGAGTTCCAGGGCGTGGCGCTGGTCGGCGACAGCGGGGTGGGCAAGTCGACGTTGGCCCGCATGCTGGCGAAGACGGTGGAGTCGGCCGGCCGTACGGTGCGTTTCGCGTTAGGCACTGAAACGGGCCGCGGTCTCCCGCTCGGCGCGTTTTCGCGGGTGGTGAGTCTCGGCGTGGGACATGAACCGGCGATCATGCTGGCCGCCGCGCACAACACTTTGAGCCAGGACAAGAACCTGGTGGTGGTCGTCGACGACGCGCAGTTGCTCGACCCGTTGTCGGCCACCTTGGTCAATCAGCTCGCGGCCGGCCGCAGTGCGCGGTTGATCGTGACGATCCGCTCGGGTGAGCCGGTCTCGGATGCGGTGACCGCGTTGCTGAAAGAACGGCTGTTGCTGACGATTCACGTCGATCCATTCACGCGCGAGCAGACCGCCCTCCTGGCGGGTGCGGTTCTGGGTGGTCCGGTCGAGTCTGGATTGGTTGATGAATTGTTCGAGCGCAGTGCCGGAAATCTGTTGCTGCTACGTGGTCTTTTGGCCGCTGGACGAGAAAGCGGGGCGCTGGTTCACACCGAGGAGGGTTGGCAACTTCGGGGCCCGTTGCGCGCAGACCGTGAACTTCACGATGCGTTGGAGTTTCGGTTGCAATCGCTGAGTCCAGCGGAGCTGGAGGTGGTGGAGATCTTGGCCACCGCCGAGTTGCTCGAACTGGAGATCCTGCGCGAAATCGGCGATGCCGATGCCATGGCAAACCTGGAGCGCCGTGGTTTGATCCAGCTGGTGACCGACGGCTCCCACACCCTGGTGCAACTGAATCATCCCATGCTCGGTGAGGCGGCGACCCGGCACGCCGGGATGGTGCGCTCGCGGCAGATCAATGGTCTATTGGTGAAGACCCTGCGACGGCATCTTCGGGCAGCGGGGCGACGCTCGCAATTGCCCGACCTGCGGGGCCGGATCCAATTGGCCCAGTTCATGATGCGCAGCGACCTGGAGCCCGACCTGGGCATAGCCGTCAAGGCGGCCGCCGACGCGCTGGCGATGTCGAATGTGGCGCTGGGCGAGGAGCTGGCGAGGTTCGCCGTCGACCGCGGCGGTGGCCTGCCGGCCGCTTTGGTGCTCGCCGAGGCGGTGAGTTGGCAGGGACGCGGCGAGGAAGCGGAAGCCATCCTGCTCGACGTCGACGTCGATGATGCCGATGAGGGGTTGATCGCGCGGTGGGGGTGTCTGCGAGCCGCAAACTTGGCGTGGGGGTGCGGTGACGCGGAAACTGCGCGGCGGGTATTGAGCGACGTGAAACAGCATGTTGCGTCCGAGCAGGGTATACATCTGATCAATGCCTTGGAGGTTTCCATCGGTTTCTTCTGCGGCGACGTTCAAACGACTATCGAACTCGGACCGGGGCTGTGCGAGTCCGATGTCGCACCTATGGCGACCGTGTGGGCGGCGGTCGCGACATGCGGTGCGTTGATGGCCGCCGGACGGTTTGCCGAAGTCGGCAGAATAGCCGAGGCGGGGCTGCGTGCGGCCGCAATCTGCAAAGCCGGATCGCAACGGTTCGCCATCGGAGTTGCCGAGGTCATGGTCGCGACTGCCGCCGGTGACTATCCCGCGGCCGAGCGGATCTACAAGCGCTATGCCGCAATGGCGATCGGCATCCCGGCGGCCGAGGCCATGGTTGATGCGATGCTCGGGCTCGTGCAGGTCACCCGCGGCGAGCTACCGACAGCCTGCGCCACCCTCGACCGCTCGATCTCCGCACTGTCCCAAGGCTTTCCGTCGCCTTGGCTGCTTGTGGTGGCCGCGCTGCATGCGCAGGCCGAGGGTGCACGCGGGGAGACTGCGGCGGCTGCGGCGGCCTTGCAGCGTGCGGAGAAAGCCTACGGACCGCACGTTGCGGTGTTCTTGCCCGAGCTCGAGCTTGCCCGGGCCTGGGAGCGGGCGGCCGACGGCGACCCGGCGGCCGCCCAGACACACGCGCTGCAGGCAGCCGACATCGCACGAGCGGCCGGGATGCACGTGGCGGAGATCCGGGCACGCCATACCGCTGTGCGCTTCGGCGATCGTTCGCAGGCCGCGCGCGTGGCGGAACTTGTCGAGACGTTGAACACTCCATCGGCGCGGGCGGTCGCCGACCATGCTCGCGGCCTCGCCCGACACGACGGCGATCTCCTCGATGCCGCGGCGCATCAGTTCGCTGACCTCGGCGCGTTGGCGTTTGCCGCCGACGCATCGGCTCAGGCGGCCGGAGAACATGCCTGCCGAGGCGACCGTCGGAAGGAGATCGAATCGTCGACCTGGGCACACGCCTTGGCCAGCCAGTGCGGTGTGCGCACCCCGGCGCTCGAGGCCGCAGCGCGGCCCCTGCCATTCAGCGGCCGGGAGCGTCAGATCGTGCTGCTGGTCGCGGCCGGCCTGTCCAACCGGCAAATTGCCGACCGGTTGGTGATCTCGGTACGCACGGTGGAGGGCCATTTGTACCGTCTATTCACCAAACTGGGCATCAACAATCGCGACGAGCTCATCCGTCTCATGAGCCGAGACGCGTCTTGACCAACATGCAGTTCGGACGTTCGGATCGTGCCACCGGTAGCCAGCCCCGCGGCTGCTGGGTGGTTCGCCCCGGTCTCAGGCACCGGCCCGCGTCGTTCGCAATCCGAAAGACCCTCCCGCGCAAGCGGATAGCGCGAGTGCTGCACGCGTTAGGCTCGGCGCAGGCAATGCATTTCTCCGCTGCTGGGCGACGGTCCGAGCACTCTGTGACCGCTGGTCAAGCCGGCCGCGAGCGAGCCGGCACGTACTACCTGCCGGATTACCACTCGATCTGTGCGCGCGTACCACTTGAGTCGAATCAATCGGTTCATGAGGGCTGTTCGAGCAAACATAAGCTCAAATTCTCCACCGGGCTGGAGCGGGCACGCAACATACTTACACCGTTTCCAGGGGTTGAAATCATGTCTCACAGCCACCGGGTGGTCGACCACATCGTCGGGTATCTCGCGTCAATCGGAGTCGACTACATATTCGGCGTCGACGGCGGCAACATCGAAGACCTGTACGACGCCGCATTCTCACACTCGGACATCGGCGCGGTGTTGGCCAAACACGAATTCTCGGCCGCGGCGATGGCCGACGGTTATAGGCGCAGTGGCGGTGGCTTAGGCGTGGTGGCGGCGTCCGGCGTGGGCGCGCTGAACCTTGTTGCCTGCCTCGAGGAATCGTCGACCAGCCGCACGCCGCTGTTGGCGTTGGTGGGTCAGCCGGCAACCGCGATGGATGGTCGCGGCAGCTTTCAGGACACGAGCGGCCGCAACGGTTCACTGAATGCCGAGGCGCTGTTCTCCGAGGTGTCGGTGTTCTGCCGACGGGTGCGGGCCCCCGCGGACATCGCCTCGGCGCTGCCCGCCGCCGTGGCGGCGGCGCGAACGGGCGGGCCTGCGGTGTTGTTGCTGCCCAAAGACGTTCAGCAATCTGACGTGTGCATCCACGGCCTTATGCCCGAGCGCGGAATTGATAGTCCACGGGACATCGGTGATCCGCGTCCGATCGTGCAAATGCTGCGCCGGGTGACGGGGCCGGTGACGATCATCGCCGGTGAACAGGTGGTTCGTGACGATGCGCGAGCCGAACTGGCGTCGTTGCGGGCGGTGCTCCGCGCCCGGGTGGCGTGCGTGCCGCACGCCAAGGATGCCGCCGGCACACCGGGTTTCGGGTTGTCTTCGGCGCTTGGCGTCACCGGTGTCATGGGCCACCCGGGTGTGGCGAAAGCGGTGGCCGGCAGCGCGTTGTGCCTGGTGGTGGGCACCCGGTTGCCTATGACAGCGCGCGCAGGTTTGGACGATGCGCTGGCCGCGGTGCCCACCATCTCAATCGGATCGGTACCGCCATACGTCGCCTGCACCCACGTCCACACCGACGATCTGCAGGCATCGCTGCATATGCTGACGAGCGCGCTGACCGGGCGCGAGCGGCCGACCGGAATTCGAGTTCCCGACGCCGTGTCGAGCAGCGAGGTGAATATGCCGATCTTCGACGGTCCCGGGGTGCGCTATCGCGACGCGATGAGCATGCTCGACCGCGTGTTGCCCGATGGGGTCGATGTTGTCGTCGACGTCGGCAATAGCGGCGCGGCGGCCGTCCATTATCTGCCGGTTCGCCGCGGGGGCCGGTTCGCGGTCGCCCCCGGCATGGGCTACAGCTTTGGCGCCGGTATCGGAATGGCCTTCGGCCGTAGAAGATTCGGGCCGCGACACGAGCGCGTCGTGGTGATAGCGGGGGACGGCGCCTTCTTCACACACGGCATGGAGGTGCATACCGCTGTGCAATACCGGCTACCGGTGACGTTCGTCTTATTCAACAACAACGCCCACGCCATGTGCGCAATGAGCGAAAAGTTGTTCTACGGGAATCGGCATAGTCACAACACCTTCACAACGAGTCGGCTCGGAGCCGGTCTCGCCGCGATGTTTCCGGACCTTCCATCGGTCGACGTCGACGACGTCGACGGTTTGAGCGCCGCCATACATTCGGCGTTAGAGGTCGACGGGCCGTCGGTGATCAGCGTCGAATGCGCCGCCGACGAAATTCCGCCTCTCTCGACTTTTCTCGGGTCTTTGACACCGAAAACCGTTGCTTGCCAGAGTGTCCCGACGGAGAACAGAACCGATATCGTCTTCAGCGCCTGACGGCATCACCGCCCGTATCGGCACGACGGCACTTTCAAAATGCGTACATCAGCCTAGATAGGGAGCGTTCGACACAGGTCTCAACCCGGCCCCCGGGGTGGGGGTGACTGTATCCGCGCATGTCGGACCCGGCGCACAGCTGTCTAGTCGGCGTCGGGTGATCCTCTGTGGCCATCGAATCGGTACCGAGTGTTTGCTGAAAGCTCGGACCCGCAGTCGCGACGGAAACCGCTGTTGCAGAATCAATTCCACGTTGACACGTGCATCCTTAGTGAACAACTGTCTGCGACTACGCAAGCTGCTGTGTCGGCGTGCGCTGACCACTCTATGTGTGTGCAGTTACTACGCTACGCGGCTTGATAAGCCTTACAACAGGATTCAAACCCATACGCTCCCGATCATGTGTAGACCGTTGCTCGGTCAAGCCCCGAGCTCCCGGTCGAGAACAGCAAGTGCGCAATCCGAGAACTTGGAGGACTAGTGAGCATCAATCCGTTCGACGACGACAATGGCAGCTTTTTCGTCCTGATCAATGACGAAGAGCAACACAGCCTGTGGCCGGCATTCGCCGACGTTCCGGCCGGCTGGCAGATGGTCTACGGCGAAGCGGATCGCGCTGCGTGCCTGGATTACATCGAACAGAACTGGCCCGATATCCGGCCGAAGACTCTACGAACCAGGCTGGCGACTGAGCGCCGGGGTTCTGGCGTCTAAACCGCGAAGGAAATCCGATGACGATTGATGACCGGGCGCTGCAGGCTGGGCGCGAACAACTGACGGAACCCGACGGTGGCCCATTCCCGCTGACGCGCGGACAGCTAGACATCTGGCTTGCGCAGCAAACGGACCACCAAGGTGCGAGGTGGCAACTGGGCTATCTTCTGCGAATCGAGGGCACGGTCGACCCTTGGTTGCTTGAGCACACGATCCGGCAAGTGGTGCGCGAGGCCGAACCGATTAGAGCCGCCTTCTTCCAGGTGGATGGCCAGGTCTTTCAGCAGGCGGTCGATTACCCGGACGTTGAGCTCGCCTGCTATGAGCACATGGGCTCGCAGGACCCCGTCCAGGAAGCCTATCGGCTGGCAGCCTCGATTCAGAGCACGGTGATGCCGCTTGATGGCCCGCTGTTCAAATTTGCGTTACTGCAAACGCGGCCGGACGAGTTTTATCTTTTCGTGTGCTGCCACCACATAGTGGCGGATGGAATGGGCCTTGCCCTTATTTGCCATCGGATCGGAGAGGTCTACAACGCCCTGGCTTCGGGCGCACCGATTCCCCCCGTCTTCTTTGGATCGCTGAGTGATCTGATTGCGTGCGAGCTGGAATACGAAGCGTCCACCGATTACCTCGATGATGAGGCCTATTGGGCCAAGAACCTGCCGGCGGAAAGCGAACCGCGTTATCGCGCGGCGCCCGCAGCGGGCGCGCGTGAGCCATATGAGGCGTCTCCACCCGTTGAATTAGACCCCGCCGTAGTCGCCGGGATCCAAAAATTGGCGCAGGCGTTGGGCGTGCGCCGCTCTTCGGTGATCGCTGCGGCGTGCGCGCTGCTGGTGGGTGGATGCGACGTCGAAAGCTCCGAGGTGGTGTTCGAATTTCCGGTAAGCAGGCGGGTGCGTCCGGAGACACAGGCGGTGCCCGGCATGATTACCGGGTTCGTCCCACTGGTGTTAAAAGCTTCGCCGGGGTCCTCGGTTGCCAGTTTTTGTGAACATGTCGACACGCGACTGCGAGAAGCGCTGCACCATCAGCGGTTCCCGGTGCACCTCATCGAGAACAGGCGTCTTCGCGGCTCTGCGCGGCGGTCGAATCGCATAATCCTCAATTTCATTCCGACTACAAATCTGGCGAATATCGCTGGTGCCACGGTTTCGGGCACACTGACCCACACCAATCTCGTCGATCAGCTTGGGCTGGACTTTTTCAGCGACCACGATCGGCTTTTTCTCGGCATGCAGCCCGGCGCCACGACGGGTGGGTTCGGGGGCGCCGGACAATGGCTTTCTGACTGTGACGTCCGCGATTTGATCGGGCGGTTGGAGCGGGTGTTGGTGGCGATGACCGCCGACCCGGCCCGGCCGCTGTCATCGGTGGATGTGCTCGGCGCGGGTGAGCATGCCCGGCTGGGGGAAATCGGCAATCGCGCGGTGTTGAGCGAGTCGGCGAGTGTGCCAGTGTCGATCCCGACGCTGTTCGCGACTCATGTGGCCCGGATTCCGGATGCGGTAGCGGTGGTGGGTGAGGGCCAGTCGGTCACTTACCGCGAGCTCGATGAGGCTTCGAATCGGCTGGCGCACATGTTGGCTGGCCGAGGTGCGGGCCCGGGACAGATTGTGGCACTGCTGTTTTCGCGTTCGGCCGAGGCGGTGGCCGCGATCCTGGCTGTGCTCAAGACGGGGGCGGCGTATCTGCCGATCGACCCGGCAGTACCCGATGAGCGGATCGGATTCGTGCTGGCCGATGCCGCACCGATCGCCGCGGTGACTTCCGGTGGGCTGGCCAAGCGGCTCGACAGCCATGACGTGGTGGTCATCGATGTCAACGATCCCGCTGTGGATGCCCAGCCCAGTACCGGATTGACGGGCCCCGAGCCCGCCGATATCGCGTACTTGATCTACACCTCGGGCACCACCGGGGTGCCCAAAGGGGTGGCGCTCACCCATTCCAACGTGACCCAACTGTTGGGGTCGTTGGGCGCGGGCCTGCCGGAGACGGGTACGTGGGCGTTGTGTCACTCGTTGGCTTTCGACGTGTCGGTGTGGGAGATCTTCGGTGCGCTGTTGCGCGGTGGGCGCCTGGTGGTGGTCTCTGAACCGGTGACCAGTTCTCCGCACGAGTTGCATCGGGTTTTGGCGGCCGAGCGGGTCAGCATGTTGACTCAGACGCCGTCTGCGCTCGCGACGTTGCCGGTCGAGGGATTGGAGTCGGTGGCCTTGGCCGTGGTCGGTGAGGCGTGCCCCGTCGAGGTGGTGGATCGGTGGGCGCCTGGTCGGGTGATGGTCAATGCGTACGGCCCGACCGAGACCACGATGTGTGTAGCGATCAGCGCCCCGCTGTCCGCGGGCGCTGGTGTGGTGCCGATCGGCTCGCCGGTCAGTGGGGCCGCACTGTTTGTCCTCGACAGCTGGTTGCGCCCGGTGCCCGCCGGGGTGGTCGGGGAGTTGTATGTGGCCGGCACCGGGGTCGGGGTCGGGTATGTGGGTCGGGCCTCGTTGACCGCCTCGCGGTTTGTGGCCTGCCCGTTCACCGTTGCGTCGGCGCAGCGGATGTATCGGACCGGGGATCTGGTGCGCTGGCGTGCCGATGGGCAGCTGGAGTATCTGGGGCGTGCTGATGAGCAGGTCAAGATCCGCGGCTACCGCATCGAACTGGGCGAGATCCAGAGCGCACTGACCGCCCTCGACGGCGTCGAGCAAGCGGTCGTGATCGCCCGCGAAGACCGCCCCGGCGACAAGCGCCTCATCGGCTATGTCACCGAATCGAGCAGCGGGACAGTCGATCCCGGCGCACTGCGTACCGCGCTGGCCGAGCGATTGCCCGAATACATGGTGCCCGCCGCGGTGGTCGTGCTGGACGCGCTGCCGCTCACGGTCAACGGCAAACTCGATACCCGCGCCCTGCCCGCACCCGAATACCAGAACGCCGGATATCGCGCACCTGCCAGTGCGGTCGAGGAGATCCTGGCCGGTATCTACGCGGACGTGCTGGGCGTCGAGCGTGTCGGGGCGGACGAGTCGTTTTTTGATCTGGGTGGGGATTCGCTGCTGGCGACGCGCCTGATCGCGGTGATCGAAACCAGCCTGCACGCCGAGCTTTCGGTGCGCACGGTGTTCGAGTCGCCCACGGTGGCCCAGTTGGCGCTCCGCGTTTGCGCGGGCGCAAGTCGGCTTGAGCCGTTGGCGGTGGTGGAGCGGCCTGCGGCGGTTCCGCTGTCGTTTGCCCAGCAGCGGTTGTGGTTTATCGACCAATTGCAGGGACCGTCACCGATCTACAACATACCTGCCGCACTGCGGCTGCGTGGACGGCTGGATGCCGAGGCGTTGGGTGCGGCGCTGGCCGATGTGGTGGCCCGCCATGAGACCCTCCGCACGCTGTTTACGGCGCCCACGGGAACACCGCAGCAAGTGGTTATCCCTTCAGAAGAAGTTGATTTCGGTTGGCAGATCATTGATGCCACCGGCTGGTCGCCAGGCCGCCTCAGCGAGGCCGTAAACGCCGCGGCGTGCCACACGTTCGATCTGGCCACCGAGATCCCCTTGCGGGCAAAGCTTTTCCGCGTCGCCGACGACGAACACGTGCTGGTGGCCGTGGTGCACCACATCGCCGCCGACGGCTGGTCGATCACCGCACTGGTGCGTGATATGGGACTGGCTTACGCCAGCCGGTGTGCGGGTCAAGCCCCGGGTTGGGCGCCGTTGCCGGTGCAGTACGTCGATTACACGCTGTGGCAGCGTACGCAGTTGGGTGATGTCGCCGATCGCGAGAGTCCGATCGCTGCGCAGCTGGCCTACTGGGAACAGGAGCTGGCTGGGCTGCCCGAGCGCCTGGCGTTGCCCACTGATCGGCCCTACCCGCCGGTGGCCGATTACCGCGGCGCCAGCGTAATCGTGGACTGGCCGGCCGAGCTCCAAGAGCGGGTGCGCGCGGTGGCACGCGAGCACAACGCGACCAGCTTCATGGTGATCCAGGCCGCCCTGGCCGTACTGCTGGGCAAGCTCAGCGCCAGCAGCGACGTGGCAGTCGGATTCGCGACGGCCGGACGGAGCGACCCAGCGCTCGATGAGCTGGTGGGGTTCTTCATCAACACCCTGGTGCTGCGGGCCGATTTGGCCGGGGACCCCACCGTGGCCGAGTTGCTGGCCCAGGTGCGGTCGCGCAGCGTCGCCGCCTACGAACACCAAGACGTGCCCTTCGAGGTGCTCGTCGATCGACTTAACCCGACCCGAAGCCTGGCCCACCACCCGCTGATACAGGTGGTGTTGGCCTGGCAGAACTTCCCGGGGCACACCAGCGACCCCGCCGCCGGGCTGGACCTGGGTGACCTGAAGGTCACGCGTTTGCCCGTGGACACTCAATCGGCGCGCATGGATCTGACGTTCACCCTCGCGGAACGTTTCACCCAGGCCGGGGACCCCGCCGGAATCGCCGGGGACGTGGAGTTTCGCACCGACGTCTTCGACGCGGCCAGCATCGAGGCGCTGATCGAGCGGTTGCGGCGCGCATTGACGGCCATGATCGCCGACCCCAGCCGACGGTTGTCGTCGGTGGACCTGATGGATGCCGACGAGCACACCCACCTGGACAAGATCGGTAACCGGGGGGCGCTGGCCCGGACGGTGCCAAGCGTGGCGTCGATCCCGGCGGTGTTCGCCGCTCAGGTGGCGCGCACGCCAGAGGCGGCGGCGGTCACCTTCGCAGGCCAGTCGATGACCTACCGCGAGCTCGACGAGGCGTCCAACCGGTTGGCGCACCTGCTGGCCGCCCTGGGCGCCGGCCCGGGACAGAATGTGGCGCTGCTGTTGCCACGGTCGGCCGAGGCGGTCCTGGCGGTAATGGCGGTGCTCAAGACCGGGGCGGCCTATCTGGCGATCGACCCGGCGCATCCGACCGCGCGCATGGAGTTCATGGTTGCCGATGCCGCACCGATCGCCGCGATCACCACCGCAGGACTGGCCGAGCGGTTCGACGGTTGTGGCCTGCCGGTCATCGACGTCGCGGACCCGCGCATCCTCGGCTGCCCGTGCACGGGCCTGCCGGCCCCAGGTCCCGAAGCGATCGCCTACCTGATCTACACCTCGGGCACCACCGGGGTTCCCAAGGGGGTGGCCGTCGCTCACCAGAATGTGATCCGGCTACTGGACTCCTTGAATGCGGACCAACAGCTGGTGGGGCAGGTGTGGACGCAGTGTCACTCGCTGGCCTTCGACTACTCGGTGTGGGAAATCTTCGGTGCGCTGTTGCACGGCGGACGGCTCGTGGTGGTGCCGGAGTCCGTGACATGCTCGCCTGAAGAGCTGCACGCTTTGCTGATTGCCGAACAGGTCAGCGTATTGAGTCAGACGCCGTCGGCGTTTTATGCGCTGCAAACCGCCGATGCGCGGGCACCCGAGTCCGAGCAACGGCTCAAGCTGCAGATGGTGGTGTTCGGTGGCGAGGCGCTCGAACCGCAGCGCCTTGGGACGTGGTTGGACCGCCACCCACGATCACCGCGGCTGATCAACATGTACGGCATCACCGAGACGACGGTGCACGCCTCGTTCCGGGAAATCACCGTCGCCGACGTCGACCGCAGTGTCAGCCCGATCGGCTTGCCGCTGAACCATCTCGGCTTTTTCGTGCTGGACACCGGCTTGCACCCGGTGCCCGTCGGGGTGACCGGGGAGTTGTACGTGGCCGGCGGCGGACTGGCGTACGGATACCTGGGGCGCGCGGGGCTGACGGCGTCGCGGTTTGTGGCGTGCCCGTTCGGCGAGTCCGGCGCGCGGATGTATCGGACCGGGGATCTGGTGAGTTGGGGTCCCGATGGGCAGCTGCGGTATTTGGGGCGCGCCGATGAGCAGGTCAAGATCCGGGGATATCGCATCGAGCTCGGCGAAATCCAGGCGACGCTGGCCGCATTCGACGGGGTGGAGCACGCGGCGGTCATCGCCCGCGAGGACCGCCCCGGCGACAAGCGGCTGGTGGGTTATGTCACCGGAACCGCTGACCCGGCCGAGGTTCGGGCATGGCTGGGTCAGCGGCTTCCGGCCTACATGGTGCCGGCGGCGGTGGTGGTGATCGATGCGCTGCCGCTCACGGTCAACGGCAAGCTGGATACCCGGGCCTTGCCGGCGCCCGAATACGGGGAGGGTGATCGGTACCGCGCCCCGGCTACTCTCACCGAGGAGATCCTGGCCGGCATCTACGCCCAGGTGCTCGGGCTCGACCGGGTCGGGGTCGATGACTCCTTCTTCGACCTGGGCGGGGATTCGCTGTCTGCCATGCGGGTCATCGCCGCCATCAACAAATCCCTGGACGCCGGCCTTGCGGTACGCACGGTGTTCGAGTCGCCCACGATCGCCCAGTTGGCGCCCCGTATCGGCGGGGCCGGGAATGGGCGTAAGCCGCTGGTGGCCGGCGAGCGGCCCACGGTGGTGCCGCTGTCGTATGCCCAGAGCCGGTTGTGGTTCCTCGACCGATTCGAGGGCGGGGTGACGACCTACAACATGCCGACCGCGTTTCGGATCAGCGGGTTGCTGGACGTCGAGGCGCTGGCGGCGGCAATCGATGACGTGATCGCCCGCCACGAGACGCTGCGCACCATATTTCCGGATATCGACGGTGTGCCGTTCCAGCAGGTACTGCCGGCCGAGGCGGGGATGTGGCGTCGCGGGAGCCCGGCAGTCGTGTCGTTGGCGGAGCAGGATCTGGTCGGCGAGCTGGTGGGGCTGGCCGGCCATCGGTTTGACCTGGCAACCGAGATCCCGATTCGGGCGCAGATCTATGCGGTGAGCCCGGAGCAGCATGTCGTGGGAATTGTGGTGCACCACATCGCGTGTGACGGGTGGTCCCTGGCGCCGATGGCCAGAGATATCGGCGAGGCATACCGGGCGCGCCGGCAGGGCCAGACCCTGCAGTTGGCGCCGTTGCCGGTGCAGTACGCCGATTACACGCTCTGGCAACGGGAATGGTTGGGCGTCGAGTCCGATCCCGACAGCGTGATCGCCGGGCAGCTGGCGTACTGGCGGCAGGAGTTGGCCGATCTACCCGAGGTGGCGTCGCTGCCGGCGGACCGGGCGCGCCCGCCGGTGCCGAGCTACCGCGGCGATGCGGTGGACGTGCACCTCGATCCGCGGCTGTGGGCCGGAATCAAGGCGTTGGCGGCTGCGCATAATGCGACCGCCTCGATGGTGTTGCAGGCTGCCATGGCGGTGGTGTTGCACCGGGCCGGGGCCGGCGAAGACCTCGCGATCGGCACCCCGATCGCCGGCCGGATGGATGCGGCGCTCGATGAGCTGGTCGGGTTCTTCGTCAACACGTGGGTGTTGCGGGTGGGTGTGACACCCGCGAACCGGTTCAGCGAGGTGCTCGAGGGCGTGCGTCAGAAGGCGCTGGACGCCTACAGCAACCAGGATCTGCCCTTCGAGCGGCTGGTCGAGCAGCTCAACCCGGTGCGCTCCACGGCGCATCATCCGCTGTTCCAGGTGGCCTTGGCCTTCCAGAACAATGTGCGCCCCGACGTGGCTCTGGACGGGCTCAGCGTCGAGCCACTCGCGGTGGACAGCCGCACCGCCAAGTTCGACCTGGACGTCGATCTGCGGGAGGTGCCCTCCGAGGACCCGACCGCGCCGATGGCCGCCGGCGTCGTGACCTACGCGACCGATCTGTACGACCGGGTCACCATCGAGCGCTTCGTCACGTGGTTTGAGCGGGTGATCGAAGCGGTCGTAGCGGACGCGTCGGTGGTGGTGGGCGACCTGGCGTTGCTGGATCCCGGGGAGCGGGATTTGGTGCTCTCGCGGTGGTCTGGCGCCGGCGTCGAGGCGCCGACGGGAGTAGCGCCGGAGTTGTTGGCAGCGGCGGTGGCCGCCGACCCGGACGCGGTGGCGGTCGTCGATCATGCCCGGAACCTGTCCTATCGCGAACTCGACCAGTCATCGACGCGGCTGGCGCGAGTGCTGATCGAGGCAGGAGTGGGTCCGGAACGCGCCGTCGGCGTGGCGATCGGCCGGTCCACGGAGCTGGTGGTGGCGTGGTGGGCGGTGCAGAAAGCCGGCGGCGTGTATGTGCCGGTCGATCCCACTCACCCCGTCGAGCGGATCACCACGGTGCTGGACACGGTGGACGCGGTGTGCGTCCTGACCCGCGATGCCGACGTCGTGGCCGGGGCCGGGACGCGCGCGGTGCTGCGCATGGACGGCCTGGACCTGTCTGGGCGGTGCGCGGGGGCGATCACCGACGCCGACCGGCTGGCGTCGCTGGGACCGGATAACACCGCCTATGTGATCTTCACGTCGGGGTCCACCGGCACCCCCAAGGGTGTGGCGGTCACCCACGGCGGTCTGCCCGGGGTGGCCGCGGCGCACCGCGAGGTATTCGGCATGGGCGAGCACGCCCGGATGCTGGCGGTGCTCTCCCCGACATTTGACGCCGCGCTCGGCGAGCTATTGGTCGCGGTGGGAGCGCGGGGCGCGTTGGTGGTTGCGCCGCCGGAGGTCTTTGCCGGCGAGGCGCTGACCGCCTTGCTGGAGGAGCATCGGGTCAACGCCGCGGTGATGACCCCGACGCTGCTCTCGACGCTGGATCGAACCCGGCTGGCTGGATTGTCCACGCTGATCGTCGGTGGTGAGGCCTGCCCGGACGAGTTGGTGACCGCGTGGGCGCCGGGGCGGTGCATGTTCAACGGCTATGGTCCCACCGAGGCCACGATCTGGGCCACCACTGCGCCGCTGCTGGCGGGGCAGCCGGTCCGCATCGGCACCCCGCTCCAGGGGATGCGCGCACTGGTGCTCGACGCGCGGCTGAACCCCGCCCCGATCGGGGTGGTCGGTGACCTGTATCTGGGCGGACCGGCGGTGGCGTGCGGCTACCTGGGCCGGGCGGAATTGACCGCGGAACGATTCGTGGCGGATCCCTACGGGCCTGCGGGCGCGCGGCTGTATCGCACCGGCGATCTGGTGCGCTGGGCACCCGACGGAACCCTGGAATATCTCGGCCGTGCCGACGCACAGATCAAGCTGCGTGGACACCGCATCGAACTGGGCGAAATCGAAAACACCTTGCTGGGCTGCCCGCAGGTCACGCGCGCGGCCGCGACCGTGCATGAGAGCAAAACCGGCTCGCATCTGGTCGCCTATGTGACCCTCGAGCAGACCACGACGGCCGAGCACGACGCCGAAACCGTCGAAGCGTGGCAACAGCTGTACGACGAGGCGTATGGCGCTGACGTGGAGGCGCCGGAGTTCGGCATGGACTTCCGCGGCTGGAACAGCAGCTACACCGACGATCCGATTCCGCTCGAAGAGATGGAAGAGTGGCGTTCGGCCACGGTGGATCGGATCCTTCGACTGCATCCCGCGCGGGTGCTGGAGATCGGCGTGGGCTCGGGGCTATTGCTTTCCCAGGTGGCCCCGATGTGTTCCGAGTATTGGGCGACGGACTTCTCCGCGCCGACGATCCGGCGGCTGCAGGCCGCCGTGGCCGGACGGTCGTGGGGCGATCGGGTGCGGTTGCAGGTGCAGCCCGCCGATGTCGCCGCTGGGCTGCCGGAAGGCCACTTCGATCTCGTGGTGCTCAACTCGGTGGTCCAGTACTTCCCGAGCGCGCGGTATCTGACCGACGTGCTGGCGGTGGCGATGCGATTGCTGGCACCGGGCGGGGCACTGTTTATCGGCGATGTGCGCAACCACAGTCTGCAGGGCGCGTTTCAAACCGGGATCGCGCTCGCCCGCAGCGCCACCGACATCGCCGACGCCGACGAGATTCGCCAACGAGTTCAGCGCGCCGTACTCGGCGAAGCCGAATTGTTGCTGGCCCCAGAGTTTTTCACCACCTGGGCTGCTGGCCACCCGTCGACGGCCGGGCTGGATATTGAAGTCAAGCGCGGGATGGCCGACAACGAACTCAACCGCTATCGTTACGACCTCGTCGTCCGTAAATCCCCCGCGCCGGTGCGCTCACTGGCCGGCGCCGACAGCTGGGCGTGGACCCAGTGTGCGGGCCTGGGCGGGCTACGCGACCGGTTGGTGGCGCAGCGTCCCGACACCGTTCGCGTCACCGAGATCCCCCGCGCCGGACTTATCAGCGACGTCCACATCGAACAAGCCCTTGTCGACGGGCTGTCCCTAAAGGACGCACTGGCCCTCGCCGACGGCGCCGATGCCGTTGTCCCCGAACAACTGCACCGTCTTGGGGAGAGCGCCGGATATCACGTCGCCGTCACGTGGGGTGCCCAACCGGGCACCGTGGATGCGGTGTTCATCGCTGCGGCGGACGCTGAGCAGACGTCGGCGCTGACCGATCTGTATCTGCCTGCTGACGGGCCCCACCGGGTCACCGGTTACGCCAACGACCCGCAGACCAACACCAAAATCACCGCGGTGCGTCAGCAATTGAGCGCGTGGTTGCCCGAATACATGGTGCCGACGCATATCGTGGTGCTCGACGAGTTCCCGATGACGACCTCGGGCAAGATCGACCGTAAAGCCTTGCCGGCACCGGTGTTTGCCACCACAGCCTTCCGGGCGCCCCAGACCCAGACCGAAAAAATCCTCGCCGGCATCTATGCCGAGGTGCTCGGGATCGACAAGATCGGAGTCGACGACTCGTTCTTCGACCTGGGTGGGGATTCCCTGTCGGCGATGCGTTTGATCGCCGCGGTGAACACCCGTCTGGATGCCGATGTTTCGGTGCGTGCGGTGTTCGAGGCGCCCACGGTGGCCCAGTTGGCGTCCCATGTCGGTGAGGGCGGGGGCCTGGAGCCGCTGATGCCGGTTGAGCGGCCGGCGGTGGTTCCGTTGTCGTTTGCCCAGAGCCGGTTATGGTTTATCGACCAGTTGCAGGGGCCCTCACCGCTGTACAACGTGGTACTGCCGTTGCGGCTGGCCGGGCCACTTGACGTGGACGCGCTGGGTGCGGCACTGGTTGATGTGGTGGGCCGCCACGAGAGCCTGCGCACCCTGTTCCCGGCGGTCGAGGGGATACCGCGGCAGCTGGTGGTGCCCGCCGCGCAAGCCGACTTCGGTTGGGACGTAGTCGACGCCACCGGCTGGCCGGCAGGCCGGCTGCAGGAGGCTATCCGCGCCACGGTGAGCTACGGATTTGACCTGGCCGCCGAAATCCCTTTGCGGGCAAAACTTTTCCGCATTGCCGAGGATGAACACGTGGTGGTGGCGGTGGTGCACGAGATCGCCGCCGATGGTTGGTCGACGACCCGGCTGGTGCGCGACCTAGGGGTGGCCTATGCCAGCCGGTGCGAGGGGCAACCCCCGGGCTGGGCGCCATTGCCGGTGCAGTACGTCGATTACACGCTGTGGCAACGCGCGCAGTTCGGCGATCTCGATGACACTGAAAGCCGCATCGCCGCGCAGGTGGCCTACTGGGAGCAGGCGTTGGCCGGGATGCCCGAGCGGCTGCAGCTGCCCACCGATCGGCCCTACCCGGCGGTGGCCGATCAGCGCGGCGCCAGGGTGGCGGTGCAGTGGCCGGCGCTGTTGCAGCAGCAGGTTGCCCGAGTGGGCCGCGAGCACAACGCAACCGGTTTCATGGTCACGCAGGCCGCCCTCGCTGTGGTGCTGTCCAAGCTCAGCGCCAGCAGCGATGTGGCAGTGGGATTCCCGATCGCCGGGCGCCGCGATCCCGCACTGGATGAGCTGGTGGGCTTTTTCGTCAACACCCTGGTGCTGCGCGTCGATCTCACCGGCGATCCGACCGTGGCGGAGCTGCTGGCCCAGGTGCGGGCACGCAGCCTGGCCGCCTACGAGCACCAAGACGTGCCCTTCGAGGTGCTCGTCGAGCGGCTCAACCCCGCGCGGTCGCTGGCCCATCACCCGCTGGTTCAGGTGGTGTTCGCCTGGAACAACTTCCCCGGGCAGATCGATGTCCCCGCGACCGGGCTGAATTTGGGCGATCTTCAGGTCACGCCGCTGGTCGGTGATACCCAAACCGCGAAGATGGATGTGGTCTTCTTCCTCAAAGAGTGCTGGACCGAGGCCGGTGAGCCCGCCGGGATTTCCGGGACGGTCGAATATCGCACCGACGTGTTCGACGCGGCCAGCATCGAGGCGTTGATCGAGCGGTTGGAGCGGGTGTTGGTGGCCATGACCGCCGATCCCACCCGGCGGCTGTCGTCGGTGGATTTGCTCGGCGAGGGTGAGCATGCCCGATTGGATCAAATCGGTAACCGGGCGGCGTTGACCCGACCCGCACTGCCGCGGGTGTCGATCCCGGTGTTGTTCGCCGCGCAGGTGACTCGCGCACCGGAGGCGGTGGCGGTGACGTGTGCAGGCCGCTCTATGACCTACCGCGAGCTTGATGAGTCGTCGAACCGGCTGGCGCACTTCTTGCTAGCCGAAGGAGTGGGCGCGGGGACGCCTGTAGCGCTGCTGCTTTCCCGGTCGATGGAGGCGGTCGTGGCGATTCTGGCGGTGCTCAAGGCCGGGGCGGCGTATCTGCCGATCGACCCGGCGGCGCCGGCGGAGCGGATCGGATTCCTGCTCGACGACGCTCAGCCGATCGCGGCGATCACCACGGCGGACCTGCGGGTGCGTCTCGACGAGCGTCAGCTGCTGGTCATCGATGTCGACGATCCCCGCGTGGACATCTACCCGAGCACGGGTGTGCCGGGGCCGGCCCCCGACGACATCGCCTATTTGATCTACACCTCGGGCACCACCGGGGTGCCGAAGGGAGTGGCGATCACCCATCACAACCTCACCCAGCACGTGGAGTCATTGAACGCCGGCCTGCCGACCGGACGAGTGTGGACGCAGTGCCATCCCTATGTCTTTGACTTCTCGGTGTGGGAGATCTGGGGCGCGTTGTTGCACGGTGGGCGCCTAGTGGTGGTGCCCGAGTCGGTGACGAGTTCCCCGGAAGAGTTTCATGCCCTGATGGTGGCGGAGCAGGTCAGCGTGTTGACCCAGACACCGTCGGCGGTGGCGGCGTTGCCGGTTGAGGGATTGGAGTCGGTGGCGCTGCTGGTGGGTGGTGAGGCCTGCTCGGCCGAGGTGGTGGATCGCTGGGCGCCGGGGCGGGTGATGGTCAATGCCTATGGCCCGACCGAGGTCACGATTTATGCCGCGATGAGCGCGCCGCTGGCGGCGGGTTCGGGTGTGGTGCCGATCGGCGCGCCGGTGTCAGGGGCGGCGTTGTTTGTGCTGGATGCCTGGCTGCGGCCGGTTCCGGTGGGAGTCGTCGGGGAGTTGTACGTGGCCGGTGGGGGGCTGGCGAACGGATATGTGGGCCGGTCTTCGTTGACCGGGTCGCGGTTTGTGGCGTGCCCGTTCGGGGCGCCGGGGCAGCGGATGTATCGCACCGGAGATTTGGTGTGGTGGGGTGCTGATGAGCAGCTGCGCTATTTGGGACGTGCTGATGAGCAGGTCAAGATCCGCGGGTATCGCATCGAACTGGGGGAGGTCCAGGCGGCTCTGGCAGCGCTGGACGGGGTGCAGCAGGCGGTCGTGGTAGCCCGCGAGGACCGCCCGGGCGACAAACGCCTGGTCGGCTATGTCACCGGGACGGCCAGCCCGGCCGAGCTACGCACCGCGCTGGGCGAACGGTTGCCGGAGTATATGGTGCCGGCCGCGGTCGTGGTGTTGGCGGCGCTGCCGCTCACGCCCAATGGCAAACTCGATACCCGCGCCCTGCCGGCGCCGGCGTATCAGAACGCCGGTTATCGCGCTCCGGCCAGCCCGGTCGAGGAGATCTTGGCCGGCGTGTTCGCCGAGGTGTTGGGGACCGACGAGGTCGGTGTCGATGACTCGTTCTTCGATTCGGGTGGGGATTCGTTGTTGGCGATGCGTCTGGTCGCCGCGATCGAGACGGGTTTGGGCGCCGAGTTGTCGGTGCGCACGGTGTTCGAGGCGCCAACGGTGGCCCAGTTGGCGTTGCGTGTGGGTGTCGACGGGGCTCGGCGCGAGCCGTTGGTGGCCCTCGAGCGGCCTGCGGTGGTGCCGTTGTCGTTTGCCCAGCAGCGGTTGTGGTTCATCGATCAATTGCTGGGGCCGTCACCCGTCTACAACATGGCTGCGGCGTTGCGGCTCAGTGGGCGCCTGGATGCAGATGCGTTGGGGGCGGCCCTGGCCGATGTGGTGGCTCGCCAGCAAAGCCTGCGCACCTTGTTCCCCGCGGTCGACGGGACACCACGCCAGGTAGTGATCCCTGCCGAGCGGGCCGACTTCGGCTGGCAGGTCGTCGATGCCACCGGCTGGTCGGCGGATCGGCTGCAGGATGCCATCGACCCCACGGTGCGGCACTCGTTTGAGTTGGCCACCGAGATCCCTTTGCGGGCAAAGCTTTTCCGCGTCGCTGAGGACGAGCACGTGCTGGTGGCCGTGATGCACCATATCGCCGGCGACGGCTTGTCGATGGCCCCCCTGGTGGCTGATTTGGGGGTGGCCTATGCCAGCCGGTGTGCGGGGCGGGCGCCGGGTTGGGCGCCGTTGGCGGTGCAGTATGTCGATTACACGTTGTGGCAGCGCGCACAGCTCGGGGACGTGGCCGATGCCGACAGCCCGATTGCTGCGCAGCTGGCTTATTGGGAACAGGAACTGGCCGGGCTGCCCGAACGCCTGGCATTGCCCACCGATCGGCCCTACCCGCCGGTGGCCGATTACCGCGGCGCCAGTGTGATGGTGGACTGGCCCGCCGAGCTGCAGCAGCAGATTCGTCGGGTCGCTCGCGAGCACAACGCGACGAGCTTCATGGTGATTCAGGCCGCCCTGGCGGTGCTGCTGGCCAAGCTCAGCACCAGCAATGATGTGGCGGTCGGGTTCGCGATCGCCGGGCGTGACGATCCCGCGCTCGATGAGCTGGTGGGATTCTTCGTCAATACCTTGGTGCTGCGGGTCGATTTGTCGGGTGATCCCAGCTTCACCGAAGCCCTCGACCAGGTGCGCGCCCGCAGCCTGGCCGCCTACGAGCACCAGGATGTGCCCTTCGAGTTACTCGTCGAGCGGCTCAACCCCACCCGCAGCCTGGCCCATCACCCGCTGGTGCAGGTGGCGCTGGCCTGGCAAAACTTCGCCGGGCCCGACAATGACCTGGCCGCTGGGCTTGCTTTGGGTGATTTGCAGGTCACGCCGCTATCGGCGGACACGCGGGTCGCCCGCATGGATCTGACATTCACGCTGGCCGAACGTTTCGCCGAGGCCGGCCAGCCGGCCGGGATCGGCGGGTCGGTGGAGTATCGCACCGACGTGTTCGATGCGGCCAGCATCGAGGCGTTGATCGAGCGGTTGCGCCGAGTGTTGGCGGCCGTGAGTGCCGACCCCAGCCGGCAGTTGTCAGCGGTCGATCTGCTCGACGAGCGTGAGCACGCCCACCTCGACGGGATCGGCAACCGGGCCGCGTTGACCGCGGCGCAGTCCACCGCGGTGTCGATTCCGACGCTGTTCGCTGCGCAGGTGGCGCGTACGCCCGAGGCGGTGGCGATCACCTGCGACGGCGACTCGATGACCTACCGAGACCTCGACCACGCAGCTGACCGGTTGGCGCATCTGCTGGCCGGCCACGGGGCGGGCCCGGGACAGACTGTGGCACTGCTGTTTTCCCGTTGCACCGAGGCGATCGTGGCGATCCTGGCGGTGCTCAAGACCGGGGCGGCCTACCTGCCGATCGACCCCGCGCATCCCGACGCGCGAATCGAATTCATCCTGGCCGATGTCGCGCCGATCGCCGCGCTCACTACCACCGAGCTCACCGATCGGTTCGGTGAGTACTCGTGCGACTTGGTGGTCATCGACGTCAACGACCCCGGCATCAACAGCTACCCGTGCACCGACCTGTCCGCGCCGGCGCCCGACGACATCGCCTACCTCATCTACACCTCTGGCACCACCGGTGTGCCCAAAGGCGTTGCCATCACCCACCACAACGTCACCCAGATGTTCGGGCCGCCGGATATCCACCTGCCGGCAGGGCCGTCGACGCTGGGGCATTCCTTGGCCTTCGACGCCTCGGTCGAAGAGATGTGGCGTACGTTGCTGCATGGGGGACGGCTGGTGGTGGTGCCCGAGTCGGTGACACGCTCGGCCGAAGACTTGCATGCCTTGCTCGTCGCCGAACAGGTCAGTGTGTCGAGTCAGTCGCCGTCTCCGCTGGCGATGCTCTCCCCTGAGGGCTTGGAGTCGATGGCGTTACTGGTGGCCGGTGAGGCCTGCCCGGCCGAGGTGGTGGATCAGTGGGCGCCGGGGCGGCTGATGGTCAATGAATACGGCCCGACCGAGACCACGGTGTGTGCCTCCAGGAGTGCGCCGTTGGTCGCCGGTTCAGGTGCGCCGCCGATCGGCTCACCGCTCCCAGGTGCCGCGTTGTTCGTGCTGGATCAGTGGGCGCGTCCGGTGCCGGTCGGGGTGGTCGGGGAGTTGTATGTGGCCGGTGTCGGAGTCGGGGTCGGCTATATGTTCCGCGCGGGATTGACCGCATCGCGGTTTGTTGCCTGCCCGTTCGGGGCACCGGGGACACGGATGTATCGCACCGGAGACCTGGTGAAGTGGGGCCCCGACGGGCAACTGCAGTACCTGGGCCGCGCCGACGAGCAAGTCAAAATCCGGGGTTACCGCATCGAACTCGGAGAAGTCCGCGCCGCCCTGGCCGCAATCGACGGGGTAGATCAAGCGGCGGTGATCGCGCGCGAGGACCGCCCCGGTGACAAACGCCTGATCGGCTACATCACCGGCACCGCAGATCCGGTCGACACCCGCACAAAGCTCATGCAGCGACTCCCGGGCTACATGGTGCCCGCCGCAGTCGTGGTGCTTGACGCACTGCCCCTGACGGGCAACGGCAAACTTGACACCCGCGCCCTGCCGGCGCCGGAATACCAACGGGGCGATCGCTATTGCGCCCCAACCACCCCCACCGAGGAGATCATGGCCGGCATTTACGCCCAAATACTCGGCCTCGAACGGGTCGGGGTCGACGACTCCTTCTTCGATTTGGGCGGGGATTCGCTGTCGGCGATGCGCCTGATCGCCGCGATCAACACCAGCCTGGACGCCAACCTCGCGGTGCGCACACTATTCCTGGCGCCGTCCGTGAGAAGCTTGAGCCAGCAATTGGACCAAGATACCGCCGAAGTGGAACTGGTCCCCGTTGAGTTCCTCAAACAGGGCGCGGGCCGCCCGCTGTTCTGCATCCATCCCGCGGGCGGGCTGGTCTGGCCGTATTACGCTCTGGGTGATTACTTGGACTGCCCGATCATTGGCATTCAACAAACCCCGCAAAATGGCGAGGCCGAACCTGAGTCGATCCGCGAGATGGCGGTAACCTACGCCGACCGGATCCAAGGGGTTGATCCAACCGGGCCCTACAACCTTCTCGGCTGGTCGTTTGGCGGCATTGTCGCGCATGAAATTGCCATCGAGCTGCAGCGGCGCGGATGCGTAATCGCACACCTCGTCCTTCTCGACGCTTTACTCGTCACCGACAGCGGCGTCGACCTGCCGAATGTGGGCGAACAGGACGTGCTAGAAGAGGTCTTGCGACTGTGTCGTATAGATGTTCCCGAACAGAACGAGCCGCTCACCGTTGAACGGGTGGAAGCGCTCCTTCGCGAACAAGGAATCGTCGAATTTGCTCGGTACAAGCAACTTGTGGATTTCGGTGTTCAGAACATCAACCGTAACCAGGCATTGGCTCAAGTCCACGAACCCGGCGTCTTCGATGGGGATATAACCCTATTCTCCGCTATGCGGGATAAGGGCGATCGGGGCTCGTGTCCTACGCAAAGTTGGCGACCCTACGTTTCTGGTGACATCAACAGCTACCCGATCGAATGCGCGCACCTGGAAATGTTGACTGCCGAATCACTCTTCCAGTACGGACCACACATCAAAGCCCTGATGGAAACCGAGCCTGCGCGCATAGATTAAACGCACCAAAAGCGCCTTGAACGCACCTGGGCAATATCGACATCACACTCACGAAAGAGCTGGGTTCCATGCGAAAAGTCGAGAAGGGTCTGTTTGGTCGCGACGCGGTGAGTGATACCCAGACGCAGGGATTCGCTCTCCGAACGCGCATTTGGCGCTATGGCGACGCGGCGAAGTAGCGGTTCAAGATGTCCGTCGAACCGACCACATTGCACCATACGAAGCGGCGCTTTCCGGCTCTGCTGCGGTCTCGCCGGTTCGTCGCCGTAGTTGTCGCGATCGGCGGCATACAGCTGATGGTGTCGATGGACGGCCCCGTCGCGATCTTTGCGCTGCCCAGGATCCAGAACGAGCTCGGCTTATCGGATGCCGCGCGGAGTTGGGTGATCACCGCCTACATGCTGACCTTTGGTGGTCTGATGCTGCTGGGCGGCCGCCTGGGTGACGCTATCGGCCGCAAGCGTGCTTTCATCGGCGGGGTCGCGCTGTTCACTTTCGCCTCGATGCTGTGCGGCGTCGCCTGGGATGGGGGCGTGCTGATATCAGCACGGCTGCTGCACGGCGGGGCCGCCGCAATCACCACACCGACGATTTTGGCGCTGATAGCGACCACTTTCCCGACGGGGCCGCAACGTAACTTTACGACGGCGGTGTTCGGCGCGACGTCTGGTCTCGGTGGGGTGCTGGGCCTGGTGGTGGGCGGGGCGCTCACCGACATGTCGTGGCGCCTGGCGTTTTTGGTGAACGTGCCGATCGGGCTGGCCGTGATCTACCTCGCCGTCAACACGTTGCCGGAAACCCAGAAGGAGCGGTTGAAGCTCGACATCGCGGGGGCTGTGCTGGCCACCTTCACCTGTACCGCCGCAGTGTTCGCCCTCTCGATCGGCCCGGAGAAGGGGTGGTTGTCGGCCGTCACGCTCGGTTCGGGCGTGGTGGCTCTGGCCGCTTTCGTGGCGTTCCTCGTCGTGGAGCGCAGGGCCGAGAACCCCCTCGTGCCGGTCAGCCTGTTCTTCGACCGCAACCGGATGGCCACATTCGCATCCATGTTCCTTGCCGGCGGGATATTTTTCACCCTGACCGTGGTGGTCGGCCTGTATGTGCAGACCATCATGGGCTACAGTCCGCTGCGCGCCGGCATCGCCTTCGTCCCGTTCGGCATCGCGATGGCCATCGGGGTGGCCGTGGCGTCGAAGCTGGTGACCTGGTTCCCGCCCCGGGTGGTCGTAATCGCCAGCTGCGGCCTCATTCTGGGCGCGGCGCTATACGGATCGACCTTCAACCGCGGCACGCCGTACTTCCCGAATCTTGTGTTGCCGCTCGTCATTGGCGCTATCGGCATCGGGGCGGTCTTCGTCTCGCTCACGCTATCGGTGATCGCCTCCGTCGATTCGGACCGGATCGGGCCCACGTCGGCGATTTCGATGATGCTGCAGACCTTGGGTGGACCGCTGGTGCTGGTCGTCATCCAGGTCGCCATCACCTCGCGCACGCTGCGCCTCGGCGGCACCCTCGGTCCGGTGACGTTCATGAATGCCGCCCAGTTGCATGCGCTGGACCGCGGCTACACCTACGGCCTGTTGTGGTTGGCCGGGGTGGTCGTGCTACTGGGTGGGGTGGCGCTGCTAATCGGGTACACCGCGGCGCAGGTAGCTCGCGCGCAGGAGGTCAAGGGGGCCCTCGATGCCGGGGAGCTTTAGCTAGTCGTCGTCGGTACGTCTGCTGGACGCCGAGCGGGCCGGTCGCGGTACGGCCCTCTCGGGCAGCCCGCCGCGCAATATCCCATGCTCGTAGATGTACGAAAAGCGCTGTCGCAGAATATAATCCATGCAAGCTGGCTGATTTTCGGTTGCGTAATTTACTGCCGGTGCCGGAGCCACCACTCTGTCGTCTTGCGTCTACCACTCTATGTATGAGTCCTGACTACGCTACCGACTTGATAAGCCTGACAACAGGATTGAAAGCCACGACGCTCGGGGCATGCACTTCGTCGAGGCCCTTTCCGGGCGCAGCCCTAGCGCGCGAGGTCGGTTGCAGCGAGCGCACCGACCCATTACCCCGTTCGACCACAACACCGACGGCACCCCGGCGACTGACAAGCCACTCGGTCGTTGCCGCAAGGAGGCGAAATGACTGCCCACCTGATCGACGACGCCATGCAGCGCTCGCCTTCGACCGTCTCGTCACCCCCGACGGCCACCACGACTGTCACTCCTGTTGCGGTGATCGGAATGGCGTGTCGGCTTCCCGGCGGCATCGACTCGCCGGATCAGTTGTGGGAAGCGTTGTTACGCGGCGATGACCTGGTCACCGAAATCCCGCCCGATCGCTGGGATGCCGACGAGTACTACGACCCGGAACCCGGTGTGCCGGGCCGGTCGGTATCGCGGTGGGGCGCCTTCATCGACGACGTCGCCGGTTTCGATCCCGAGTTCTTCGGGATCAACGAGCGGGAAGCGACGGCGATGGATCCGCAGCACCGGTTGCTGCTGGAGACCTCTTGGGAGGCCATGGAACACGCCGGTCTCACGCGGGAGCGCATCGCTGACTCACTGACCGGTGTGTTCCTGGGGCTGACGCATGGCGACTACCAATTGCTGGCCGCCGACGCGAACTCCGTGGAGGGGGCATATGGCTTCTCCGGCAACAGCTTCAGCCTGGCTTCCGGGCGCATCGCCTATGCCTTGGGAGTCCATGGTCCCGCATTGACGGTGGACACGGCGTGTTCTTCCGGCCTGACGGCGATACACCTGGCGTGCCGCAGCCTGCACGAGCGTGAAAGCGACCTCGCCCTGGCCGGCGGGGCCACGTTGGCGTTGGATCCGCGGAAATTCTCGGCCGGGTCGGCCGAGGGCATGCTGTCACCGACCGGATGCTGCCACGCCTTCGACGTCGCGGCGGACGGGTTCGTGGGCGGGGAGGGCAGCGTCATGCTGCTGCTCAAGCGGTTGGCGGACGCGCAACGCGACGGGGACCGAGTCCTGGCGGTGCTGCGTGGGACCGCTGCTAACCAGGACGGGCACACCGTGAACATCGCGACACCATCGGAGACCGCCCAGACGGCGGTGTATCAGGCGGCGTTAGCCGCCGCGGGCGTGGACGCCGACACGGTCGGCATGGTCGAGGCCCACGGCCCCGGCACCCCGGTGGGTGACCCGATCGAATACGCCAGTTTGGCCAACGTCTATGGCGTCGACGGCCCCTGCGCGCTGGCGTCGGTGAAGACCAATTTCGGGCATACCCAAGCGGCCTCCGGAGCACTCGGGCTGCTAAAGGCCATCCTCGCCCTGCAACACGGTGTGGTTCCCCGGAATCTGCACTTCACCCGGCTGCCCGATGACCTTGCCCGGATAGATACGAAGCTGTTTGTGCCGCAAGAGAATACACCGTGGGTCACGAACGGCCATCACCCGCGGCGGGCGGCGGTCTCGTCGTACGGGCTGTCGGGAACCAACGTGCACGCCATCGTGGAACAAGCAGCTGAACAGGTTCTCGAAGCCGCTGTGCCGGAGGGTGTCTCGCCCGAAGCTTCGGCGACGGCGTCTCTGCTGTTTCCACTGTCGTCCACCTCGGCCGATGAACTGCGCCGCACCGCCGGCCGGCTGGCCGATTGGGTGCGAGCACATGACGACCTAGCGTTGCCCGACCTTGCCTATACCCTGGCGCGCCGGCGCGCGCACCGCCCGGTACGCACCGCCGCCATAGCCGGCAACCGGCTCGAGCTCGCAGAGGCCCTGCGCGAAATTGCCGACGGCGACACTCCGTATCCGGCCGCGGTCGGACAGGACGACCGCGGACCGGTATGGGTGTTCTCCGGGCAGGGTTCGCAGTGGGCGGCGATGGGCGCCGACCTGTTGGCGAACGAACCGGTGTTCGCCGCCACCGTCGCGCAAGCCGAGCCGCTGATCGCCCGGGAGTCCGGATTCTCGGTGACCAACGCGATCTCGGCGCCGCAGACCGTGACCGGTCAAGACCGGGTCCAACCGACGCTGTTCACCATGCAGGTCGCCCTGGCCGCCACGATGAAGGCCTACGGGGTGCGCCCGGGGGCGGTCATCGGGCACTCCCTCGGTGAGGCCGCGGCGGCTGTCGCCGCGGGCGCGTTATCGCTGGAAGACGGGGTGCGCGTGATCTGCCGGCGCTCGCGGCTGATGTCCCGCGTCGCCGGTGCCGGTGCCACGGCTTCGGTGGAATTGCCTGCGCAGCAGGTGCTTTCGGAACTGACGGCACGCGGTATCAACGATGTGGTGGTGGCGGTCGTGGCCTCGCCGCAGTCCACGGTGATCGCCGGCGCCGCGCAAACGGTTCACGACCTGGTCGCGGCCTGGGAGCAGCGCGACGTGATGGCGCGCGAGGTTCCCACCGATGTCGCCTTCCATTCGCCTCAGGTCGATCCGATCATGGACGAGTTGATCGACGTGCTCGCCGACATCAGCCCGATGACGCCGCAAGTGCCCTTCTACTCGGCGACCCTGTTCGATCCGCGGGAGCAGCCGGTGTGCGATGCCCGCTATTGGGCGAACAACATGCGCCGTATGGTGCGATTCGCCACGGCTGTGCAGGCAGCTCTCGAGGACGGCTACCGGGTCTTTGCCGAGCTGTCGCCGCACCCGCTACTGGTCCGCGCCCTCGAGCAGACCGCCCGCAATCGCGAGATGCCCATGGCCGCTCTGGCCGGTATGCGCCGCGAACAGAAGCTTCCGCACGGCCTGCGTGGGTTTGTGGCGGACCTGCACACCGCGGGCGCGGCGGTCGATTTCTCGGTGCTCTACCCGAGCGGGCGGCTGGTCGACGCGCCGCTGCCGACGTGGACGCACCGGCGGCTGTGGTTGAGCGGCGGGGGCCAGGAATCCCCGACACACGGTGGTTGCTCCGTTGCAGTGCACCCGCTGCTGGGGCCGCATGTGCGCTTGGACGAGGAACCGGAACGTCACGTCTGGCAGGCCGAGGTCGGCACCGCCGCCCAACCCTGGCTCGCGGACCACCGGCTTCGAGACGTGCCCATGCTGCCGGGAGCCGCTTACTGCGAGATGGCGCTGGCGGCGGCGCGTACCGTGCTGGGCGAGGCAGCCGAGGTTCGTGACATCCGCTTCGAGCAGGCGCTCCTGCTGGACGAGCTGACCACGATCGGCGCCTCGGGGTCGTTGTCCTCGCCGGGCGTTGTCGACTTCACCGTGGAGTCACATCAGGGCGCCGAAAAGGCGCGACATGCTTCCGCCGTCCTCCACGTCGCGGAGGACGAGCAGCCACGTGCGCACGACATGTCCGCACTACTCGCGGCGCATCCGGGTTGTGATGACGGCGCAGAAGTGCGCAAGCGCATGGACGAGAGGGGCGTCCACTACGGTCCCGCGTTCGCCGGTCTCGGCGCGGTACACACCGGCGACGGGGCGACGGGCACCGTGCTGGCCGAGGTGGCGCTACCCCGCCAAATCCGCTCGCAGCAAGCGGCTTACGGCGTGCACCCCGCACTGCTGGACGCGTGTTTTCAGTCCGTGGAGGCTCATCCGGACGTTCAGGCCCTGGGCGAAGGCGCGCTCGGATTGGTATTGAGTATTCGCCTACTGCGCGCCTACGGCGCCGCCCGCAACGTCCATTACTGCTACACACGGGTGACGAAAGCCGATACCTCCGGGGTCGAGGCGGACATCGACCTGCTCGACGAACACGGGGCGGTCCTGGTCACCGTGCAGGGGCTGCGTGTGGGCACCAGCGCATCGGGCAGCGGCAATGACGATCGACTGCTGGCCGAGCGGCTGATGACCATCGAATGGCGGCAACGAGAATTGCCCGAGCTGGACCACACCGACGCCGGAAGCTGGCTACTGATCGGCACCAGCGCCACCGCCGACGTGGTGGCCAGCACATTGGCCGACGCCCTGAAGAACCATGGGGTGCAGTGCACCACCATGTCCTGGCCGCAGCAGGCCGACCACACCTCCAACTCCGAGCAACTTGGAAACCGTTTGCGTGCCGGTGAATTCACCGGCGTGGCGATCCTCACCGGACCGAAAAACGGTAACCCTGACGAGCGGAGTGCGCAGCTGGGCCGGGACTATGTGCAACATCTGGTGCGCATTGCCCGTGAATTGGCGGATCTTCCGGGCGAACCGCCGCGCTTATATGTCGTGACCCGCAACGCCCAAACCGTGGTGTCCAACGACGTGCCCAACCTCGAGCAGGCCGGGCTGCGGGGCCTGGTCCGGGTGATCGGCATGGAGCACCCACACCTGGGCGCCAGCCAGATCGACGTCGACGAGGCCACCGACGCCGACCAGCTGGCACGCCAACTTCTCGGCGGGTTGGAGGAGGACGAGACCGCCTGGCGGAATGGCGCGTGGTACACCGCGCGGTTGTGCCCCGCCCCACTGCTCCCCGAGGAGCGGCAAACCGTCGTCGCAGACCGCGAGCGGGACGGGATACGCCTGCAGATCCGTACGCCGGGTGATCTGGAGTCACTCGAACTCGTTGCCAGCGACCGCATTCCACCCGGGCCAGGACAGATCGAGGTGGCGGTCAGCGCGTCCAGCATCAACTTTGCCGACGTGCTCGTTGCGTTCGGCCGTTACCCCGCCTTCGAGGGGCGGCTGCCGCAGCTGGGCACCGACTTCGCCGGCGTGGTGACCGCCGTCGGGCCGGACGTGACCGACCACAAGGTGGGCGATCATGTTGGGGGACTGAGCGCCAATGGTTGTTGGGGTAACTTCCTCACCTGCGAAGCGCGCCTGGCTGTCACGCTGCCGGTCGGCCTGACCGATCACCAGGCCGCGGCGGTGACCACCGCGCACGCCACCGCCTATTACGGCCTGCACGACCTGGCCCGCATCAGTGCCGGTGATCGGGTGCTGATCCACTCCGCGACCGGTGGGGTAGGACAGGCGGCGATCGCCATCGCGCGGGCTGCGAACGCCGAGATCTTCGCCACAGCCGGTAGCGAGCAACGTCGACAATTATTGCGCGACATGGGAATCGAGCATGTCTACGATTCGCGAAGCGTAGAGTTCGCCGACCTGATACGCCGGGACACCGACGGTTATGGCGTGGACATCGTGCTCAACTCGGTCATCGGGGCCGCCCAGCGCGCGGGCGTCGAATTGCTCGCGTTCGGTGGGCGATTCGTCGAGATCGGCAAACGCGACATCTACGGCGATACCCGATTGGGGCTCTTCCCGTTCCGGCGCAACCTGACGTTCTACGCCCTCGACCTGGCGTTGATGTCGTTCAGTCATCCGGACCGGCTGCGTGACTTGCTGAGCACCGTGTACCGGCTCACCGCGGACGGTACGTTGCCGATGCCTGAAACCAGGCACTACGCGCTTGCCGATGCCGCCACGGCGATTCGGGTGATGAGCGGCGCGCAACACACCGGCAAACTCGTGCTCGATATCCCGCACAGCGGCCGCAGCCGCGTGATGGTGCCGCCGGCGCAGGTCGGGGTCTTCCGCAGCGACGGCGCCTACATTGTCACCGGTGGACTAGGTGGCCTGGGGCTGTTTCTGGCCGACAAGATGGCTTCGCCTGGTTCGGAGGCCGGCTGCGGGCGTATCGTGCTGTCCTCGCGCTCCCAGCCAACTCCCGAGGCGTGGGCGATGATCGAGCGCATCCGCGGGGCGGGTGCCGATGTCGTCGTCGAGTGCGGCGACATAGCCGAGGCCGGCACGGCTCAGCGGTTGGTGGCCGCGGCAACCGCCACCGGGCTTCCGGTGCGCGGTGTGCTGCATCTGGCGGCGGTGATCGAGGATGCCACGCTGACCAACATTACGGATGATCTCATCGAACATGACTGGGCCCCAAAGGTTTATGGTGCATGGAATCTGCACACCGCCACCGCTTCGCAGCCGTTGGACTGGTTCTGCTCGTTCTCCTCGGCCGCCGCGCTGGTGGGGTCACCCGGGCAAGGTGCCTACGCCGCGGCAAACAGCTGGCTGGACGCCTTCACCCGCTGGCGGCGGGCTCGCGGTCTGCCTGCCACCGCGATCGCCTGGGGCGCGTGGGGGCAAATTGGACGTGGCACCGCCTTGGCCGAAGGCGCCGACGCCGCGATCGCTCCCGACGAAGGCGCTTATGCGTTCGATGCGCTGCTGCGCCACGACCGTGCCTGCACCGGCTATGCCCCGTTGACGAACACACCGTGGTTGGCCGCGTTCGCCGAGCGCAGTCCGTTCGCCGAAGCGTTCCGCTCCGAGGGACAAAGTTCAACGGGCACAAGCAAACTGCGTGCCGAGCTCAATGAGCTGGCCCCGGACGAATGGCCTATCCGGCTGCGGCGCCTGATCTCTGACCAGGTCAGCCTGATCCTGCGTCGCAACGTCGATCCCGACCGTCCGCTTTCCGAGTACGGGCTCGACTCGCTGGGTGGCCTCGAACTGCTTACCCGCATCCAGACCGAAACGGGCGTACGGGTGACGCCCGCCGACATCGCAAAGATTGGCACGATCCGCGGCTTAGCCGAATTGCTGCGCGACAAGCTGGTTCCCGCGGACGCCGCCTCAAGCTGAGAGGGTTGAAAAATGACATCTGACTACATGGTCACTCGAAAGTCCACTCCCGAAAACCTCGACTTTTTTACCGAGAAGTCGCTCGTCGATGACCCATACGACTACTACGACGCGATCCGGCGGTGCCCGGTATGGCGTGAGCCTGCGCACGGTGTGGTGATGGTGTCGGGGTATGACGAGGCCCTCGCGGTTCAACGCGACCCCGAACAGGCCTTCTCGGTCTGCAATATCGTCAGCGGCCCATGGTCGGGGATTCCGACCAAAACCGACAGCGACGACATTTCGGATCTGATTGAGCGGCACCGCCAGGGGGTGACGTTCGGCGACTACTTCCTGACGTTTGATCCTCCGAAGCACACGGCCCACCGCTCGCTGTTGAGCCGGTTGTTTACGCCGAAGCAGCTCAAGAACAACGAGGACTTCCTGTGGCGTCTTGCCGACGAGCAACTCAACCGGTTCCTCGCCAAGGGCAAGTGCGAGATGGTCATTGACTACAATTTTCCATTCACGCTTGACGCGATTACCGACCTGCTCGACGTGCCCGAGGCCGACCGTGAGCGATTCCGCCGCGCTGCGTATGCCAGCCGGCTCGAGGGTGACCGCAGTGGTTTCGTCGGCGTGAAAGAGGAGTGGTTCGTCGAGTACATCGAGGAGCGGCGGCGCGAGCCGCGTGACGATGTGCTGACCGAGCTTGCGCTGGCGAAGTTTCCCGATGGCACGACACCCGACGCGCTTGATGTTGCCCGCGTGGCCACCTTCATGTTCGCCGCCGGCCACGGCACGACGATCGATCTGCTGAGTCTGTCGATGCTGACGCTGGCGGAGCGACCGGACTTGCAAGAGCAGCTGCGCGAGGACAACTCAAAGATCAGCGCCTTCATCGAGGAGATGCTGCGCATCGAAAGCCCGATCAAAACGAATTTTCGCCTGGCGCGTCGCACCACCAGGATCGGCGACATCGATGTGCAAGCCGGCACCAGCGTGCTGGTGATGAACGGTGCGGCAAACCGCGATCCACGGCGGTTCGACGACCCCGACGAGTTTCGCCTTGGCCGCCCAAACATATTGCACCACATGGCATTCGGCCGTGGTATCCACACGTGTCCGGGCGCCCCGATTGCTCGCGCCGAAGTGCGGGTGAGCTTGGAACGCATCCTTAACCGAATGGCCGACATCCGGCTTTCAGAGGCCGAACACGGCCCGGCGGGCGCTCGTCGGCTGAAATGGGACCGCACCCCATTGTTCAGGCGCCTCAAGGAATTACACCTCGAGTTCACGCCGGTTCGGTGAGCCGGTCCATTGCGACGATTAGTTGGAGGTGTCAAAAAATGAGGATCGTATCGTTGACCAGGTTCGCTGTCGGGGTCTGTGGCCTGGCACTGTCATTGACCGCTGGAGCCGGGCTCGCGTCGGCCGATCGGGATCTCAGCCCGTTCGTCAACACCACCTGCAATTACGGTCAGGTGATGTCGGCGCTGCAGGCGGCGGATCCCCAAGCGGCCGAACAATTCAACGCTTCGCCGGAGAGCGGCTCGTTTTTGCGGCAGTTCCTGGCCGCGCCGCCGAGTCAGCGCCAGCAGATGGCCCAGATGCTGGCGAGCCAGCCGGGGGCTGACGAGCAGTTCGGACTTGTCCAGCGGGTCTTCGCCACCTGCAACAACTACTGAGCAGTTGGAGTTTTTTCGTGGCTACCCTCGTCGAAAACTTTCCCGTCATCAGCACCCTGCGCGACGCAGTGTTTCTTTCGGCGACGGTCAGCGAGATCGAAAGGCTGACACCGAGAATGCGCCGCATCCGGTTCAGCGGCCCGCGCCTGCGGGGCCTGACCTGGACGCCAGGTCAGCATGTCCGGCTGCAGGTCGAGAGTCTGCGTGATGCCGTGCTGCGGCTGCACCCATACCCCGTGCTGCGCACGTATTCGATCTACGACGCCGATCCCGACCTCGGCGCACTCGACATCGTGATGGTCGACCACGACGGTGGCCGGCAGGGCGCGACACCCGCCAAGCGCTGGGCGATGTCCACCTCGGTCGGAGACGGCGTCCATTTCACCCGGCCCCAGGGCAAGCTCGTCATCCGCCGGGACGCGCCCTACCACCTGTTCGCCGGCGAAGAAACCGCGTCGGTCGCGTTCGCCGCGATGCTTCGATCCCTGCCCCCAACCGCCGAGGTTTACGGAGTGATCGAGGCCGTGACCGACACCGATCACCTGCCCCTGGCCTCCCCACTAACCCGGGTCGAGCGCGGTGGCGCACCGGCGGCGAACTCGGCCGTGCTCGCCGACGCCCTGCGCAGGCTCCCGCTGCCCGACTATCCCGGCGTCGCCTACCTCGCCGGCGAGGCCCGCACCATACAAACGTTGCGCAAAATATTGATCACCGAACGTGGCTGGGATCGAAGGCAGATCCGCACGAAGCCCTTTTGGACCCCCGGCCGTAGCGGAATGGAGTGATGATGGTTGAGACGCCTATGTCAGACCTGCTGTGTGAACGCGCCAGCTTGCAGCCCGATGACACGGCATTCACCTTCGTCGATTACGAGCAGGACTGGAACGGGGTTGCTGAAAGTCTGACGTGGTCGCAGCTGCATCGGCGAACGCGCAACCTTGCGCGGCGGCTTCATGATTGCGGGTCGGCGGGTGATCGCGCCGTGATCATGGCCCCGCAGGGGCTGGATTACATTGTGGCATTTCTCGCTGCATTGCAGGCGGGTCAGATCGCGGTTCCGCTTTCAGTGCCGTTAGGCGGCGTCAGCGATGAACGCGTCAGTTCGGTGCTGCGCGACGCGTCGCCAACCGTCATTCTCACAACGTCCCCGGCCGCGGAAACCGTTGCCGGGTACGTCCAGTCGCAATCCGGCGGATTGGTTCCATCCGTCGTAGAGGTCGACCTGCTGGACCTGGACGCCCGGACAGGATCCGGCCCCGGGTGCGACAATCATTCAGAGCTGGCGTATTTGCAGTACACGTCCGGATCGACCCGGCAACCGGCCGGGGTCATGGTCTCTCAAGGCAACTTGCTGGCCAATTTCCGGCAGATCATGTCCGACTTCTGCGCGGAGCACGGAGGCGTCGCCCCGCCGGACACGACCATTGTGTCGTGGCTGCCGTTTTACCACGACATGGGTTTGATACTGGGAGTGTGCGCGCCGGTGCTGGGCGGGATCCGCACCGTGCTGACCAGCCCGGTGTCGTTTCTGCAGCGACCGGCGCGGTGGATGCAGTTGCTGGCCAAGGAAAGTCACGCGTTCTCGGCGGCGCCGAACTTCGCGTTCGAGTTGGCGGCACGCAAGACATCGGATAAGGACCTGGCGGGACTGGATCTGGGCGAGGTGCTGGTCATCCTCAACGGTAGTGAGCGCGTGCATCCCGCGACGCTGCGGCGTTTCACCGATCGGTTCGCGCGGTTCAATCTGCCCGACAACGCGGTACGGCCAAGCTATGGGCTCGCCGAGGCGACGGTGTACGCGTTGACTCGCACACCGGCGCAGCCGCCCAAAATGGTGCACTTCGATCCCGAGAAGCTGGCCGCCGGTAGCGCGGACCGCTGCGAAAGTCCCACCGGTACACCACTGGTCAGCTACGGGGCGCCGCGGTCACCGATGATCCGCGTTGTCGACCCCGACACCAGGATCGAGTGTCCCGAGGGCACCGTGGGCGAGATCTGGATGCACGGTGGCAACGTCGCCATGGGCTACTGGCGAAAGCCCCAGGAGACCGAACGCACGTTCGGCGATCGGCTGGTCGCTGCGTCGGACGGTACACCCGAAGCGCCGTGGCTGCGAACCGGCGACTCGGGATTCATCTTTGAAGGTGAGCTGTTCATCATCGGCCGCATCAAGGATCTGCTGATCGTCTACGGGCGTAACCACTCGCCCGACGACATCGAAGCGACGGTCCAGGAGATCACCCGGGGCCGGTGCGCGGCGATAGCGGTCCCGCATGGGGGCATGGAAAAGCTTGTCGTCATCGCCGAAGTCAAAAACCAGCCCACGCCCCACGGAGAGGGGGCGAACAAGCTCGCCGTCGTCGAGCGCGAAGTGACCTCGGCAGTCTCCAACTCGCACGGCCTCGGCGTCGCGGATCTGGTTGTGGTGGCGCCCGGGTCGATACCGATCACGACAAGTGGCAAGGTGCGGCGGTCGGCGTGCGTCGAGCAGTACCGGCAAGGTCAGTTCGCCCGCTTACACGGGTAGGGCGTTGTCGCGGCGGCGGTTCGCTGGGGATTGCGCGTCGCCCGGCGCGGTCCGCTTCGCCGTAAACCGCCCGCCAGCCGGCTCGGTATGTCGGTGGAGACGGTCACAATCGGTGTTGTTTTTCGTGTTGACCAAGGCAAAAGCCGAAATTTTCACTGTAGAGCAGATGGATGCTTCTCAGACAAGCTGTGGGGGCGGCTAAGTTGTGGTGTAGTCCCACCCGCGCTGTTTTCTTCGTGTTTAGCGGATGACGCTAGTTCCGCCCGTCATTCTGCGACGTTGTTCTTTTTCGCTGCATCCCGAGACTTTCCCACCGGGCGCCAGCAGAATAGGTTGCTGCCCTGACGGTGCCAGAGATAGGTGTCAAGATCACCCAAGCTGGCATGCGACACGAATTTCCACACTGAGAAATCAGGTGGGGTCGATTTTCTGTGCATTGTCCCTCCCTTTCAGATACGGGAGCCGACGCGACCGAAGCCGGCTGATTCCGGTCGCACACCCGTAGCTCGCCCCAACTCCGGGGCAGGCGAACTCGGAGAAGTCGGCGGTGAAAACGGGGTAGGCAGTGCAGCACACTGAGACCGGTTCCCCGGCAGCAGACCGCCGCTGCCAGGTGCACGCAGCGGCGCGTGCGGTTTAGTCCGGCGCGCGGCGGCAGGGTTGGCGGTGCCGCCGCGCGCCGGTGGTTTAGCGGCCACGGTCGATGTCGACTTTGTTTCGATAACGTTCGGTGTGCCTTGCGAACGATCTACCAACGTCGCTGACGGTGGGGTCGAGCTGTTGTTTGTCATCCACCGAGACCCCCCAGCGACATGCGCAATTGCGTGCCATGCCGCGGAGCCTATGGCCGGCGCTGGTCTCTTCGGGCTAGCTGCGAGCCAAATAGAGTAGTGGGAGCGTCCAGTTAGCGTAGTGTTAACGGAGAAAAGCCCGTCGATCCGGCGCAGCTCATCATTCCGCAGAACAGTGTGGCCAGAGCCGCCGCAGATAAAGCCTTACACATTGTCACCACGCAAACTTGTGAGAGCGGCCTAATATCCTGGCATTTTCGTTAATGTCAATTTCAGCGGTGCGCGAGGGCCATTCCAGGCTAATTCATTAGCCTGCTGATTCACCGCAGATCGGCGGCTCGCGTGCACAATCCTGTCGGTGTCGACCGAGGTCGCGGCGCGGGCGATGCACCCGACTGCCCGCACGGTACGTTGGCGACCATGACATCGCTGCAGGACAAAGTTGTTTTCATCACCGGCGGTGCCCGGGGGATCGGGGCCGAGACCGCTCGGCGGCTGTCTGCCGGGGGCGCCAAGCTCGTCTTGACCGATCTCAACGAAGCCGATCTGAAAGCCCTCGCCGCCGAACTCGGCGAAGAACGGGTACTGACGGCCGTCGCGGACGTGCGCGACCTGTCCGCGATGGAGACCGCCGCCGCCCGCGCCGTCGAGCGATTCGGCGGCATCGACATGGTGGTGGCCAACGCCGGCATCGCCAGCTACGGATCGGTGCTGCAGGTCGATTCCGACGCATTCAAACGAGTGCTCGACATCAATGTGCTCGGCGTCTTTCACACCGTGCGCGCCACGTTGCCGGCGGTGATCGAGCGCCGCGGCTACGTCCTCATCGTCTCGTCGCTGGCCGCCTACACCGCCTGCCCCGGGCTGGCGCCGTACAACGCCTCCAAGGCCGGCGTCGAACTGCTGGCCAACGCGCTGCGGCTGGAGGTGGCCCACCTGGGCGTCACGGTCGGCTCGGCGCACATGTCCTGGATCAACACCGCCCTGGTCCGCGACACCCAGTCCGACCTGCCGGCGTTCAACCAGCTGCTGGCCAGCTTCCCGTGGCCATTGAACAAGACGACGACCGTCGACAAGTGCGCGGCCGCCTTCGTCAAGGGCATCGAGCGGCGGCGCACCCGCGTCTACTGCCCGCGCTGGGTGGCGCTGTTCCGTTGGGTCAAGCCGGTGTTGTCCAGTCCGGTCGGCGAAATGCCTCTGCGCAAATCCACCGCCGAGCTGCTGCCCCAGCTGGACGCCCAAGTCGCCGCGCTGGGCCGCTCCACCAGCGCCTACAACCGCGACCTCGGCAGCTCCTAGCCGGTCGGGGCCGCGCGCTGCGACGCGACAGCCGCCACCCGCCGGCGCACCAGGAACCATCCGGCGCTCAGCGCCGGAATGACCACCACCACCGTCGCGATGGTCCAGGTGCCGGTGTCCTTATCGAACGCCATCATGACCAGGACGCCGGCCAAAAATGCCAGGGTGAGATACCCGGAATACGGGGCCCACGGCATCCGGAACTGCGGGCGTTCTACCTGCCCGGCCTTGGCCAGCCGGTAGAAGCGCAGCTGACACAGCACGATGGTGGCCCAGCTCGCGAGGATTCCCGGCGCCACGATGTTGAGCACGATCTCGAAGGCCTCGCCGGGGTTGACGGCGTTCAGGCCGATGCCGAGCAGGCAGATGGCGGCCGCCATCGCAATGCCGACGAAGGGCACCCCGTTCTTCGACATCCGGGTGGCGAACCGGGGACCGCTGCCGCTGGACGCCATCGAGTGCATGATGCGGCCGGTGGAATACAGCCCGGCGTTCAGGCTCGACAGGGCGGCGGTGAGCACCACGATGTTCATCAGGTCGCCGGCGCCGTGGAAGCCGATCTTCGAAAAGAAGGTGACGAAAGGACTTTCGGTGGCCTTGTAGGAGGTGTAGGGCAGCAGCAAGGCCAGCAGCGCCACGGACCCGACGTAAAAGATCGCGATGCGCGCGATGACCGCGTTGATCGCGCGGGGCATGACCTTCTCCGGCTCGGCGGTCTCCCCGGCGGCCGTGCCCACCAATTCGATGGCGGCATAGGCGAATACGACGCCCGAGGTAGTCAGCAGGACCGCCAGCACGCCGGAGGGAAACAGTCCGCCGTGATTGGTCCACAGGCTCAGCCCGGTGCGGTGGCCGTCGATCCGATACCGCCCCGCCAGGAAGACGATCCCGACCGCCAGGAAGGCCACCAGCGCGAGAACCTTGACCAGCGCCGCCCAGAATTCCAGCTCGCCGAACCACTCCACCGAGATCAGGTTCATCGACAACACCACGACCAGTGCCAGCAGGGCCAGCACCCACTGAGGGATGGATTCGAAGGCCGTCCACCGCCGCAGGTAGGTGGCGATCGCGGTGGTGTCGACGATGGCCGTCATCGACCAGCCCAGGAAGTACATCCAGCCGATCGCGTAGGCGGCCTTCTCGCCGAAGAACTCTCGCGAGTACGACACGAACGAGCCCGACGACGGACGATGCAAGACCAACTCGCCCAAGGCCCGCAGGATGAGGAAGACGAAGATCCCGCACACGGCGTAGATCAGGAACATCCCGGGTCCCGCCTTGGCCAGCCGCCCGCCCGCCCCGAGGAACAGCCCGGAGCCGATCGCCCCGCCGATGCCGATCATCTGCACCTGGCGGGGCTTGAGTCCCTTGCGGTAGCCTGCGTCTTCGCCGACTGCGCCGGGATCTGGGCCGGCTAGAGGAGCTGAGCCGGCTACGGGATCGGGGTTGCGATCATCGGGCAACGCGGCCATGAAACGTCCAATCGGTAGGTCGCGAAGCGATGCTTGCGCAATTGATCGGTCGACGGCAAATTCGAAGAATCCCGGCAGCGCCCGGTGGTCAGCGCCACTAGCGCCCGAAACCGGGGCGACGCCGGCGCAGGTAACGCTCGAACTCGGCAGCCAGCGCGTCGCCGTCGATCTTGCCCAGCGCGTCGTTCATGTCGACCTCGGCGTCGCCGCGTTGCTCGAGCGACAGCACGTACTCGGCGAGGTCCTCGTCCTCGGCCGTCATCTCGGTGACCGCCTGCTCCCATTCCTCGGCGTCCGTCGGCAGGTCGGCCAGCGGCACCTCGATGTCGAGGACGTCCTCGACGCGGCGCAGCAGGGCCACCGTGGCCTTCGGGTTCGGCGGCTGCGAGACGTAGTGCGGCACCGCCGCCCAGAACGTCACCGCGGGAATCCCGGCGGCCACGCAGGAGTCCTGGAACACCCCGGCGATGCCGGTCGGCCCCTCGTAGCGGCTTTCCTCGAGGCCGAAGCGTTTCGCCGACTCGGGGGAGTATGCCGCGCCCGACACCGGGACCGGCCGGGTGTGCGGGGTGTCGGCCAGCAGCGCGCCAAGGATCACCACGGTGTCCACGTTGAGCTTGTCGGCGATGGCCACCAGCTCCGCGCAGAAAGTCCGCCAGCGCATGTTGGGTTCCACCCCGTGCATCAGCACGACGTCGCGGTCGCTGCCCGGCGGGCGGCAGTGCGAGATCCGCATCGCCGGCCACACCAGCTCGCGGGTCACCCCGTCCACTTGCCGGATCACCGGGCGATTCACCTGGTAGTCGTAGTAGGCCTCGTCGTCGATCTCCAAGATCGGGTCCGCTTCCCAGATGGCCTCGAGGTGCTCGAGCGCGTCGCTGGCCGCGTCGCCGGCGTCGTTCCAACCCTCGAACGCGGCCACGACGACGGTGTGGTGCAGTTCGGGCAATGCCGCCTTCTCACCAGGGAGGCCAAAGGGGGGGCCGTCGGGCGGGGTCACAGATTTAGCGTACGGCCTTCCGGCCCGATGTTCGGGCCGTGGTGGCTAAGGATTGTCGGCCGATTGGCGCTCAGCCGGGGGCTCTGCATAGGACGACTATTCTTATGGCGTGACAGCCGCCAACGAACACCGCTGCGACACTGACATCCTCGGCGGTCCAGACGAAATAGGTCCGGCTGTGATTTCGTTAACCTTGGTAACTATGTCGCAGACAGCTGGACGAGCTGTCGATAGCGGCGATGAGTTGGGCGTCCGGGCGTCGATCGGGTGACGACGTAGACTTTTCTGGTCGAGAGGCGTTGCAACGGATACGGGTCTTTACCGGTATCCGCCACGCTCGGCAGAGTCAAGGACGCCTTCCGCTATGGAAGGAGTGCACGTGACCGCCTCTGAGTCGACCGTCTCGCCGTCGACCACCTTCGCGCCGAACATCCGCCCCAACTGCACCGACGAGCTGACGGCAGCTCTGCGCCAGCGGATCGTGGTGATCGACGGCGCGATGGGTACCGCGATCCAGCGCGACCGGCCGGACGAGGCCGGCTACCGCGGCGACCGGTTCACGGAGTGGCCGACCGCGCTGCAGGGCAACAATGACCTGCTCAACCTGACGCAGCCCCAGATCATCGAGGGGATCCACCGCGAGTATCTCGAGGCGGGCGCGGACATCCTCGAGACCAACACGTTCAACGCGAACGCGATCTCCCTGTCCGACTACGACATGGCGGAGCTGGCCTACGAGCTGAACTACGCCGGCGCCGCCCTGGCTCGCAAGGCCGCCGACGAGTACAGCACCCCGGACAAGCCCCGCTACGTCGCAGGCGCGATCGGGCCGACCACGCGCACCGCGTCGATCTCCCCGGACGTCAACGACCCCGGGGCCCGCAACGTCACCTACGACCAGCTGGTCGCCGCGTACCTCGAGGCCGCCAACGGCCTGGTCGACGGTGGCGCCGACCTGCTGATCATCGAGACCATCTTCGACTCGCTGAACGCCAAGGCGGCGGTGTTCGCGGTCGAGACTCTGTTCGAGGACCGGGGACGCCGCTGGCCGTTGATCATCTCGGGCACCATCACCGATGCGTCCGGCCGGACGTTGTCCGGTCAGGTCACCGAGGCCTTCTGGAACGCGATCAGGCACGCGAAGCCGATCGCGGTCGGGCTCAACTGCGCGCTGGGCGCGCCGGAGATGCGGCCGTACATCGCCGAGATGTCGCGCATCGCGGACACCTTCGTCTCCTGCTACCCGAACGCCGGCCTGCCCAACGCCTTCGGCGAGTACGACGAGACCCCGCAGCGGCAGGCCGGCTACATCGCCGACTTCGCCGAGGCCGGCCTGGTCAACCTGGTCGGTGGCTGCTGCGGAACCGCGCCGCCCCACATCGCCGAGATCGCCAAGGTCGTCGAGGGCAAATCGCCGCGGGAGGTGCCGAAAATCGAAGTGGCGACCCGGCTTTCGGGCCTGGAGCCGCTCAACATCACCGACGACTCCCTGTTCGTGAACATCGGTGAGCGCACCAACATCACCGGCTCCGCCCGGTTCCGCAACCTGATCAAGGCCGAGGACTACGACACCGCGCTCTCGGTCGCGCTGCAGCAGGTCGAGGCCGGTGCGCAGGTCATCGACATCAACATGGACGAGGGCATGATCGACGGCGTCGCCGCGATGGACCGGTTCACCAAGCTGATCGCGGCCGAGCCGGACATCAGCCGCGTGCCGGTGATGATCGACTCGTCCAAGTGGGAGGTCATCGAGGCCGGCCTGAAAAACGTGCAGGGCAAGCCGATCGTCAACTCGATCTCCATGAAGGAGGGCGAGGAGAAGTTCATCCGCGAGGCACGGCTGTGCCGCAAGTACGGTGCCGCCGTGGTCGTGATGGCTTTCGACGAGCAGGGCCAGGCCGACAACCTGGAACGCCGCAAACAGATCTGCGGGCGCGCCTACCGGATTTTGACCGAAGAGGTCGGCTTCCCGCCCGAGGACATCATTTTCGACCCGAACTGCTTCGCGCTGGCGACCGGCATCGAGGAGCACGCCACCTACGGGATCGACTTCATCGAGGCCTGCGCCTGGATCAAGGAGAACCTTCCCGGGGTGCACATCTCCGGCGGTATCTCCAACGTGTCGTTCTCGTTCCGCGGCAACAACCCCGTCCGCGAGGCGATCCACGCGGTGTTCCTGTTCCACGCGATCAAGGCCGGCCTGGACATGGGTATCGTCAACGCCGGTGCGCTGGTGCCCTACGACTCCATCGACCCCGACCTGCGCGAGCGGATCGAGGACGTCGTGTTGAACCGTCGCGAGGACGCGGCCGAACGGCTGCTGGAGATCGCCGAGCGGTTCAACAGCAAGGACAAGGGTGAGGACCCGAAGGCAGCCGAGTGGCGCGGCCTGCCGGTCCGGGAGCGGATCACGCACGCGCTGGTCAAGGGCATCGACGCCCACGTCGATGACGACACCGAGGAGCTGCGCGGTGAGATCGCCGCCGCGGGCGGGCGCCCGATCGAGGTGATCGAGGGCCCGCTGATGGACGGCATGAACGTCGTCGGTGACCTGTTCGGCTCCGGCAAGATGTTCTTGCCCCAGGTCGTGAAGTCGGCCCGGGTGATGAAGAAGGCCGTCGCGTACCTGCTGCCGTTCATCGAGGCGGAAAAAGAGGAGAACGTCGGCACCACTGGGGCTTCCAAGGCGAAGGACACCAACGGCACGATCGTGATGGCCACGGTGAAGGGCGACGTTCACGACATCGGCAAGAACATCGTCGGAGTCGTGTTGCAGTGCAACAACTTTGAAGTGATCGACCTTGGCGTGATGGTGCCCGCCCAGAAGATTTTGGACGCGGCGAAGGAGCACGACGCCGACATCATCGGGCTGTCCGGTTTGATCACGCCGTCCCTGGACGAGATGGCCAACTTCGCCGTCGAGATGGAACGCGAGGGCCTGGAGATCCCGCTGCTGATCGGCGGCGCGACCACCTCGCGCGCGCACACGGCCGTGAAGATCTCGCCACGTCGTAGCGGTCCGGTGGTCTGGGTCAAGGACGCGTCCCGGTCGGTGCCGGTCGCCGCCGCGCTGCTGGACCCCAAGCAGCGCGGTCCCCTGCTGGAGGCCACCGAGAAGGATTACGCGTCCCTGCGCGAACGGCACGCCCAGAAGAACGAGCGGCCGACGCTGACACTGGAGAAGGCCCGCGCCAACCGGACGCCGATCGACTGGGACGGCTACACGCCGCCGGTGCCCGCAATAGGTACGGGCGTACGGGAATTTCAGGACTACGACCTCGCCGAGCTGCGCGAGTACATCGACTGGCAGCCGTTCTTCAACGCCTGGGAGATGAAGGGCAGATTCCCCGACATCCTCAACAACCCGGCTTCGGGCGAGGCCGCCCGCAAGCTGTACGACGACGCGCAGGAGATGCTCGACACCCTGATCAAGGAGAAGTGGCTGACCGCCAACGGCGTGATCGGGTTCTTCCCCGCGAACGCGGTCGGCTCGGGGGTGGAAGACATCGAGGTGTACACCGACGACACCCGCACCGAGGTGCTCACCACCCTGCACAACCTGCGCCAGCAGGGCGAGCACCGGGAAGGAATCCCCAACCGCTCGCTGAGCGACTACGTCGCGCCCAAGGACACCGGCCTGGCCGATTACATCGGCGCCTTCGCCGTCACCGCGGGGCTCGGCAGCCAGGAGAAGATCGCCGAGTTCAAGGCGGCGCTCGACGACTACAGCGCGATCCTGCTGGAGTCGGTCGCCGACCGGCTGGCCGAGGCGTTCGCCGAACGGATGCACCAACGGGTCCGCAAGGAGTTCTGGGGATACCAACCGGACGAGCAACTGGACAACGACGCGCTCATCGATGAGAAGTACCGTGGCATCCGCCCCGCCCCCGGCTACCCGGCCTGCCCCGAGCACACCGAGAAGGCGACGCTGTGGAAGTTGATGGACGTCCGTGAGCGGACCGGCATCGAGCTGACCGATTCGATGGCGATGTGGCCCGGTGCCGCCGTCAGCGGCTGGTATTTCTCGCACCCGCAGTCGCAGTACTTCGTGGTCGGCCGGATGGCCCAGGACCAGGTCGCCGACTACGCGAAGCGCAAAGGCTGGACCCTGGCGGAAGCCGAGCGTTGGCTCGCCCCCAATCTCGGCTACAACCCGGAGGACTGAGCTCTTCGGACGACTGAGCCCTCGGCGGGCTCAGCCCTCGGCGGCGGCCCGAAATATGGCGGTGATTTCGGCGACGCGCGGGTCCTCGCGCAGCTGCTCCAGCGTTTGCGGCAACGGCAGCCGCCAGTTCGGATATTCGTCTATGGTGCCGGGCAGATTCGGTTGTCGCGGTTCGGCGACGATGTCGTAGGGCGAGATCAGCTTCAACTTGCTCGGCGTGGCCGCCAAGAACCGGTGCATCGCGGTGATGATGGCGTTCTCGTTCGGGGCGTCGTTCTCGTCCGGGTCGTCGGGCAACAGCCCTTCGGAACGCAGCAGGGCCAGCCACTCGGCCTTTTCCTTATCGGCCGAGGCCTGCTCCGCCGGTACGTCGTCGAGCAGGTCGAGCTCGACGCGCACCCGCACGTGTTCGCCGCGCAGAAAGCCGGCCGCAGTGGGCAGGTCATGGGTGGAAAGGCTCGCGGCCGCCCGCGCCGGCCACTGCGACGACGCAAGTAAGGGTTGGCCGGGCGCGGACTCGTCGCGGGTAAACCAGGACACTGCGCAGCCCAGCATTCCGTTGTCGCCCAACGCTTCCGTGACTTCCGGCTCGACAGTCCCCAGGTCTTCGCCGACGACGGTCGCGCCGGCCCGCTGGGCTTCCAGCGCGAGCACGGCAAGCATGGCGTCGGCGTCGTAGTGGACGTAGGTGCCCCGGTCGGCCGACTCGCCCGGCGGTATCCACCACAACCGCCACAACCCCGCGACGTGGTCGATCCGCAGTCCGTCGGCGTGAACAAGTATGGCGCGCAGCATGTCTCGCAGCGCGGTGTAACCGGTGGCGGCGAGCCGGTCCGGCCGCCAGGGCGGCAGCCCCCAGTCTTGGCCGCGCGGGGTGAAATTGTCCGGGGGAGCGCCGACGTGAACTCCGGTGGCCAGCATGTCGGCCAGGGCCCACGCGTCGGCCCCGTCGGAGTCGACGCCCACCGGCAGGTCGTGCAATACACCCAGCGCCATGCCGGCTCGTCGCGCGGCGCTGCGGACTTCGCCGAGCTGTTCGGCACAGCGTTGCTGCACCCAGGCGTGAAAGGCGATCCTGGGTGCCAGTTCGCGGCGAGCCTGGGTGACTCCCGGTCCGTGGACATCGCGCAGGGATTCGGGCCATCGCGGCCAGCGCCCGCCGTACCGCTCGGCCAGCGCGCAGTAGGTCGCCCAGTCGCGCAGCGCCGCGGAAGACGGGGACTCGTCCAGTGGGCAGGGCCGATTTTCCGCGCGCCACAGCAACTCCAGCGCGTCGCGCTTGGCGGCCCAGACGAGGTCGTGGTCGATCCGCTCGGTCTCCGGCCAGACGCGCAGGGCGTCGACTTCCGCGCGGGTTTGCGGGTCTGCTCGATGGTAGGCGTCGAGGTCCTCGATGCGCAGGGCCAGCGGGTTGCTGAATCGTCGACTGGACGGGGTGTAGGGCGAGGGCTGAACCGGATGCGTCGGGCCGGGGGCGTTGAGCGGGTTGAGCAATACCGCGCCTGCGCCGTGCGCCGCCGCGGTCCAATCGATGAACGCCCGCAGGTCGCCCAGATCACCGATGCCCCAGGAGCGGCCCGAGCGCAGCGCGTACAGCTGCAGCATCCATCCCCAGGTCACCGCCGTCTGGGGCACCCGCGGCGGGGCCGCAACCAGGGTGACCTCCTGGCCGTCCGCGGTATGCAGCCGGTACCAGCCCGGCGCCAGATCGCCGGGCAGTTCGCCGCGTACGTCGGCGCGGGTGCCGTCCTCGGCGACCAGCACCGCCGCTCCGGGCAACGGCCGCGGCCGGCCGTCCAGTCGCATCGCGATGGTCGGCGCCAGGGCTCCCGCGCGCTTGCGCTCGGCCAGCTTCGCCAATTCGCGGCGCCGATCGGCCTCGCTGGCGGCGTCGACCTCGAGCAACGCCAGCACCCGGACCACCACGTCGGCATCGACCTCTACCGGTTCCCGACGCTCATTGCGGTAAAAGGTCGCCACGCCATGGGCCTGGGCCAGCTGGCGCAGGTCCTCGGGCACCGGCTTGGGTGCGGCCATCAGATCGTCCGCACCGGCGGCAGGGCGGGGCGGGCCGGTGGCGGCTGGACATCGCGAGCACGGCAAGCATTCAGATAGCAAAGAGGCGGGCGCACTTTCGGAACGTACCCATCCGCGGCCGACTTACACGGGGTGCCCGCGTCGTGATCAGCAGCAGGCGGTGCGCGATTCGCCGGAGTGAAAACGACTCGGCCACATGCGGAGCCGATGCGCCAGGACCGAGGGCTCCGTTCAGATGCGCAGCACCGGACCCAGCGCCGACAGCGGGATGTGCGCCTGGACGGTGCCGCCGTCCATGTACCACTGCGGCAGCCCGGGGGAGAAGTTGATCGGCTCGTCGTGACCGACCGGATAGTCGGGCATGTAGATGATCAACTCGTCGGGCGTCAGCGCCCACGCCTTGTAAGCGCCCGAGTAGACCTTGTCGGGAGTCCAACGGTCGAGGATGAAGGGGTAGGTGCCCGGATCATGCGGTGGCGGAGCCTGATTGAGTGCGGTGTCGATGAACGGCGCAGCCAGCGGCGGGATCGCGGTCAGCGGGTTCGACGTCGTCAGGTCGGCGAGCTGCACCCGTCGACCCGCCGCCATGTCGAAGGTGAACGTCCGATAGGCGTTGTTGGGTTTGGGCCCGTCGGCGTGATAGTCCTCGTGGAACACCGCGCTGAGCAGGTTGCCGTGCCGGAAGACCTCGAAGTTCTCCTCGCCGTAGCTGTCGGCGGCCATGCTGGCGTTTGCGGTCTTCCAGTTGTTGACCAGGGTGTGCAGGTAGTCACGGATCACCGGCCCCGTGGTCGGGTTGTCGACGAGGTCGTCGGGCACGGCCACCTTGATGTCGCGAACGGCGTTGCGTTCCGACGTCACCGCGGTGTGGCAGTACTGGCCGTCCCAATCGCCGCCGAGCTCACCGCAGAACGACGGCGCGGACGCGTGCGTGGTGGCCGCGCCGGGAATGGTTGCCGCCGTGACCAATACAATTGCCGCCGACAGTCTTTTGAGCATGGGGTTGCTCCGCTCGACTCAGAGGAGTTGGACTTTGCTTGCCCGCCAGCGACCGTCGATCTTCTCCATGGTCATCTTGATCCTGCTGCGGTCGATGCGCGGGTCGGGTGCGGCGGTGTTGGTGACGGTCTGGTCGATGAACAGCAGCACGACGACCTTGTCGGTCGATTCGGACTGAATCGCCGAGTCCACCACCACGCCGTGCGCGGTCGCCTTGTTGTCGATCAGCAGTTGCCGAAGCTTGACGCTGGATTGGGTGTACATGTCCTTGAATTCGCCGGTCGCGCCGTCGAGCACCTGCTTGAAGTTGTCGTCCACCTTGTTCGAATCGATGCTCGTCAACACCTGCGCATAGGCGATGGCCGCCTGTTGGGCCTGTTCGCCCGCCAGCTTCAGCTGATGATCCTGCCACTGCCGCCACCCGAGGAACCCCGAAACGCCAAGCGCGGCAACCAGTAACACCGGCAGCACGCTGCGGCGCAGATACCGCCGCCAGGGCCGCTTGGCGCGCTCGGTGTCGGGACGCTTGCGTTTGAGCAGCGGGCCAACTTCGTCCTCGTCCTCGTCCTCGTCCTCGTCCTGCCCGTCAGCCTCGTCGGTGGGCTCCTCGGCGCGCGCCTCGTCGGTGTCTTCGCTTGCGGCTGCCGCTGTTTCGGCGCCCTTTTCCGCTTCGACGTCCGTGTCCGTTTCGGTATCGACTTTCGGGCTCTTCTTGGTGGTCACGACCACGATCATCTCCTTAAAGGTCGGCTGGGATGGGCCAGGGCTCAGTGGGGCGGTTCGATCGGCAGTTGCGGACCGCCGTAGGGGGTGGGAATGGTGTAGCGGCCTCGCGGGGTCGGATCGGTTCGCTGGCCCAGGTTCGCGCCCGGCGGCGGACCGGCGGTGTCGTCGCCGCCCGGCCGTGGCGCGTTCTTGGCCCCGCGGATCGAGACCGCCGGGTCGTCGTCGCGGCAGTAGGTGTACATGAACGGCTCGTAGTAGTCGGCGGCCGAGGAGGCGTGCGCCGGTGTCCCGTAGTCGCAGACGTAGCGGGGATACAGGTCGGCGGTCGCCCAGACGCCGCCGTCGTGAAAGGCGCTCGTCACCGCGTCCAATACCGACCCGCGGTAGTCGGGGAACAGTGCGTTGAGCGCCGGGACCCGCAGATAGAACAGCTGCGACATGGTGGCCATGCTGCCCAGCAACTGCACCATGGTGTCGGAGTTGTCGGCGAACAGATTGTCGACGGCTGACAGGGTGCGCGGCGTCTGCTGAGTCAACCGGCGATAGCCGGCCTGCATTCTCGCCACGCCGGTCAGCGTCTGGTTGAGTTCGGTTGCGGTGGAGCCCAATCCGGCGTTCTTGTCGCTCGCCAGGGTGAGCACGACCCGGCTGGTCTTGATGATGCTGGTGGTTTGGGGCAGCACCGAATCGAGCGCCGAGAGCAGGAACGTGCCGCCGTCGACGATGGCGGTCAGCTTGGCCGGGCCCTGTCTGCTCAGGCTCAATTCCCGTTTGATCAATTCGATCTTGTGCGGGTCGACCTGGGCCAGCAGCCCGTCGGCGTCGCCGAGCAACTCGGCCAAGCTGACGGGAACGGTGGTGTGGTCTGAGGCGATGAGGCTGCCGTCGTGCAGGTACGGCCCGGCGTCGGAGGCGGCCTCGAAGTTGATGTACTGCTCGCCGGCCGGCGACAGCGCCGACACGTGCACCACGCTGTTCGCGGGGATCCGCACCTTCGACGTGATACTGGCGACGGCGTTCACGCCGTTGTCGGTGATCTGCAGCGATTCGATGCGGCCGACGCGGACACCGCGCAGCGCGACGTCCTGGTTGGGTAGCAGGCCGCCGGATTCCACCAGCTGCACGGTGACCCGGTAGGACGAGGCGAAGGGCTTCACCCGTAGCGCGCCAACGAGCAGATAGGCGGTCGCCACGACCAGGATGAGCACCAGGCCGGCCACCGACAGCCAGACCTGTTGCCGGTGCGCGGTGCGCACCGTGCGCACAACGAGATTGGCGAAGTCGGCGACGGCGCGGATCACGGTTGCGGTCCTGGCGGTGGGGGCGGCCCCGGCGGCGGGGACGGTGCGGGCGGGGGCCCAGGCGCGACGTCGATCTGTCCCGGAACGTTGGGGTCCGGAATCACCGGAATCTGAGGCGAATTGGGTCCCCGGCCGACCACACGTTCCTGCAGTCGCCACAGGGTGTATTTGAGGGTGCCGACGAGCAGGTTCACGTTGTAGTGGTGCGGCCCGTGCAGCCCGATGTCACCGGGGAAACCGATGTCGGGCAGCGATCCGAGCATGATCTTGTCCACGCCGACATTCACCGAAATCGAGTTCCCCGCAGTCGATTTGACCAGCGCGGGAATCAGCCGATTTATCGACAGCCAGCTGGTGTCGGGGCTCGTCACAACGTCGTTGGCGGCCCCGGCGATCGTGTTCAGGTCGCGGATCATGCTGCGGCCGCTGGTGTCGGTCCCGCCGATCGACGGGAACCTGGCCAGCAACCGGGAGGTGTCGCCGACCTGCACGGCCAGGTTCGACAGTTGACTGGTGTTGTCGGCTAGGGCCGAGGTGGCGGGGCGGGCCGCCGACATCAGGTCGCTGATCGTCTGGTTCTTGGCGTCGAGTTGGTCGGACAGGCGCGACAATTGGGTCAGCGCGTGCGAGATCTGATCGGATCGGCCGTCCAACGTCGCGAGTAGCTCGTTGGACTTGCGGATCATGTCTCCGAACGCCTGGCCCTGATCTCCGGTCGCCTTGCCGAACCCGTTGATGATGTTGGTGAAATTGCGCACCGCCCCGCCGTTCACCAGGATCGCCGCCGAGCTCAGCACCGACTCGACGGTCGCGGCGGCCGCGGTCGAGTCCAAGCCGATGGTGTCCCCGTCGCGCAGCAGCGGACCGTCGGCATCGTCCGGTGGCTTCAGCGCCACGAACACGTCGCCCAGCGGTGTGGCCGTGCGCAATTCGGCGGTGCTTCCCCGCGGCAGTTGCACGCCGTCCCGGATCCGCAGCCGGGTGACCGCGGTGTAATTGCGGGCGACCATCGATTCGAGCTGCCCGACGTCGGCGCCGGCGAGCTTGACCTTGGCGTTCATCGGCAGGTTCAGCGCGTTGGAGAACACCGCGTTCAGCGAATATCCGCCCGAGCCCAGGCCCGGGGCCGGAAGGGGAAGGCTGGCAAGGCCGTTCGAGGCACATCCCGCGGTGACCATCGCCGCGGCCACGGCCGTCAGCATGCCCCGCACACCCGGGCCCGTCATTTCTGCCCCATGGCGGCCATGCCGTCGAGCACGTAGGTCAACCCGAAATCGGGGCCGAAATCCTGGATGGTCCCGGTGCTGCAGCCCAGTTGCCGAAGCCCCATCAGGTTGCAGATCTCTTTGGTGTACTGGCTGTCGAACAGCAGCCGGTCCGTCAGGAAGCGGGCCCGCACGCTGCCGTTCGCCCGGTCGATCATGTTGTAGGCGTTGTCGGCCACCAGCGGGGCCAGATCCAGCAGCTCGGCCAGGTCGCGCCGCTGATCGGTCACCGTCTTCAGCGTGTCATTGCCATGCAGCACGGCCTGTTTGACGTTGTCGCGGTTGGCGTCGAGCAGGTCACCCGCCCGTTGGATCAGTTGGTCGAGCTTGCGTCCGGTGCTGCCGCTGCCCAGGTCCTCGTCGGCCATGATCTGGCTGACTTGGTGGATGGTGGAGGCGAATTCGCGCAGTTTGGTGTCGTTGGCGGCCACGGCGTCGAACAGCGTGCTGAGGTTCTTGACGATCGTGGTGATCTGTTCGCGGGTGGCCGCGCCGCCGTCGCTGGACAACCGCAGCGCCTGGGACAGCTCGCCGAGGGCCGCCTTGATCTTTTCGCCGTTCCCGTTGACCACCTCGGTGCCGGCACCCAGCACGTCGGCGATCGGTCCGCCGCCTCGCCCGTCACCCTCGAGCGACTTGGTCACCTTGTCCAAAACATTGAGGACACTGCTGAATTCGACAGGGGTCTTGGTCCTGGGCAGTCCGATGGTGTCGTGATTTTGCAGGGTCGGTCCGCCGTGGTAGGGCGGCGTCAGCTCAATCTGCCGGTCGGTGAGGATGGACGTCGACACCGTGACGGCCTGCGCGGTGGCGGGCACCTTGACGTGGCGGTCGACGGTGAACTGGACCTCGACGTAACCGCCCTTGGGGTTGATCGTGGTGATCTTGCCCACCGGCATGCCCAGCACCGCAACCTCGTTGCCCTCGTAGAGGCCTGAGGCGCTGTCGAATTGGGCCGTCACGGTGATCGTGTCGTCGTCCGAACTCAGGTACCACCAGCCGGTGCCGACCGCCGCGGCGAGGACCGCGATCGCGGCGACGATGGCCAGCACCTTGGCGCCGCGCCCGTTCACTTGCAGTCCTTGAAGTACTGGATCATGCCGAACTGCTTGGCGCGCCCGCTGATTGCGCACATCCACGAATCGATCAACGGGACATTGGGGGCGTTGAAGTTGATCGCGTTGCCGTCACCGGTCAGGTTGGCCGCCTCGCGGAAGAAGATCGGGCTGGTTTGTAGCATGCTGTGCAGCAGGTCGTCGTGCGCCGACATCAAGTTGGTGAAGTCACGCATGTCCCTGATCAACGCGTCCAGACCCGAGCGGTCGTTCACCACGACCTGGCTCATGGTGTCGACCAGGCTCGACAGGGATTGCATCATCGCGTGAAAAACGGCGCGCCGCGCGACGAATTGGCCCAGCAGGTCTTGGCCCTGGTCGACCAGGGCGCCGATGCCGGCCTGCTGGCGGCGCAGCGTGTTGGTGACCTGCTCGGTGCTGTGCAGCAGCTGTCCCAGCTGGTCGCGTCGCACCGCGATGATCGACGACAAAGTGTTGATGTTCGTGATGGCCTGCGGCACAACGGCGGGCAGGCCCTCGAGCTGCTTGCCGAGCACCGCCAGCGATTGTGCGAACCTGTCGGAGTCGACCTGCTCGAAAGTGGTGGTGGCGTCCTGCAACGCGGCCTGCAGGTCGTAGGGCACCTCGGTGTGCGCCAGGTCGAAGGTCTCGTTGGGCAGGCGGGCGGGGCCCTTGGGTTCCAGCGCGAGATAGCGCGAGCCCAGGATGGTGGTCACCCGGATCTGTGCGCGAGAATCCTTGCCCAGCTTGATGTCGTCGCGGACCTTCAACCCCACCTCGACATGGTCGCCGACGAGTTTCATGCTCGTGACGTTGCCCACCGGGATGCCCGCGACCACGATCGGGTTGCCGGCCCGCAGCGAGGCCGCCTGCAGGAACTCGGCGGTGTAATGGCGATAGCCGGCCCCGATAGCGTGCACCACCAGCATGACTGAAATCACCACCGCGACCACCGCGACGGCGATGAACCCGAGCCACGTCTTGTTGTAGCTTTCCAGCGGGCGCTTCGTCAGCGCCGACAACCGCCGCCCTACCGATGCCTCAGCCATCGACCGTGCTCCTGCAGCGCGGGGTGTGCCAGGCCCGGTTTCCCGGCGTGGCCGCGTTGATGATGATCGGCACGACATCGTTGAGCCCGGGGAAGAAACCCATGAAGTTCACGTCGCACACGTAGGCATTGCCGTAGGCGCCCTGATTGCCCACCCGGGTAAGGCCTTTGAGCAGCAGCGGAATGTTGTCGCCGAAGAACGCCACCTGCGGTTCGACGTCCATGATGTGTTTGGCGACGCCGGGCTGGCGGTCGATGAATTCGCGCAGTGCCGGGTAGACGTCGGTCGCCGAGGCCGACAGCCGGTTGGTCACCCGGGCGAGCGAACCGACCGAGGCGACCAGGTCCGGGCGCCGCCGGTCGAGGTCGCCGACGACGCTGCGGGCCGCCGTGATTACCCCGTCGAGATCGTCGTTCTGTTGGGCGAGGTTGCCGACCACCTTGTTGAGGTTGGTGATCACGCTGCCCAGGGCCTGGTCGCGACCCGCGAAAGTCTGTGTCAGCGTGGAGGTCTGGCCGACGAGCGTGGTGAGCGACGAGGTGTCGCCCTGCAGCGAGGCGATGATGCCCTTGGTGAGGTTGTCGGCATCATGGGGGTTCAGCAGGCTGAACAACGGCTCGTAGCCGTTGAGCAGCGTGGTCACGTCGAAAGAGGGCTCGGTGCGCTCCAGGGGGATGGTGCTGCCCGGCGCCAGCAGCTGCGGACTGCCTTCCTTGCCCAGGGACAGCCCGAGGTAACGCTGCCCGACGATGTTCTGGTAGGTCACCGACGCCAGGGTGTTTCCGAACAACCGCTGTTCGGACTGCACCACGAACGAGACCTTCGCCAAAGTCCCGTCCAGTTCCACCTTTTCGACCCGGCCCACGCGCACGCCGGCCATGCGGACGTCGTCGCCGTCGCGTAGTCCGTACACGTCGCTGAACACCGCTGTATACCTGGCGGTGTCGCCGGCGACGTCACGCCGCAGGCTCACATACACCAGCCAGGTCAGCGTCAACGAGACGATCATGAACAGGGTCAGTGCGATGAGCGGGCCGCGAAACCTCATTTGACCTCCCCGGGCGGATGAGCCAGTGAGACCGTGGTGCCGCGAGCGACGGGTCCCAGCAGAAGTTCGGTGGCCTCGGTCGCGGGGGCGCCGGTGATCACACCGAGCATGGTGCGTTCGTATTGACTCCCGACGGGTCCCACGTTGCCGCCAAACGAGGCCCGGTACGAGGCCTGCGGGATCCAGGGCGCCTTCGGTGCCACCGGCGCGACCCACGGTTCGTGTTGTTGCGGCGTCGCGGGCGCCCCGGGTGAGGGGTTGTCGGGGTTCGCACTGCCCGGCACCGGCGGCGACGGCGTAATGCCCGGAGCGAGTGGCGGATTGGGGTCGACCAGGTTTGGTGGCCCGTTCACCAGCGGCGGGCCCACGGCGACCAGGTTTCCGTCCGGGCCGATCATCGTGCCGGGCGGTGGGGCCAGGTCCTTCGGCGGATGGTAGTTCTGCGGCAACAACACGTCGGGCAGATCGGGGCGCACCGGAATAAGCGGTGCGGTAAAGCAACTGGGCCCTTTGAGCTCGCCGTAATGCGGACAGTCGGCACGGGTGTAGGTGGAACTCGGCGTGAACGTCAGCATCGCGCGCATGTTGCCCAGGTTGGTCCGCGGGTTCCAGACCTGTTCCATGAACTGGTTGGCCAGATTGTCCAGTTTGGTGACGGCGGGCACGAAGTTGTTCGACTTCTGCGCCAAGACGCCGAGCACCGGCGTGAAATCGCCTGTGATCCTGATGAGTTGGTCGATGTGGTTGTCGAACGATTGGCGGGTGGTGCCGACCGTGTAGTCGGCGCCGGAGAGCAGCGAGGCCAACTGCCCGCGCGTCTCGGCGAAGGTTCGCATCGGCTCGACGGCCTGATGCAACGCATCGAGAAGATCGGGCGCCGTCTGGGCGAGCCCCGTGGTGGCATCCAGCAGAGCCGACACCGTCGAGGGACTGGTGTCGGTGCTGACGATCGAATTGAGTTGATCGAGAAGGCGATTCAGTTGGGCACCGGCGGTCAGCAGGCTGACGCGGCGGTGATCGGTCGCCGCGCCCAGCGCGGCCAGGATCCCCACCGACCTGTCGTCACGGCCACGACCCGCGGCGGCGAGCACGTCACGCAGCTTGCTCACGGTCGTCTGGAAAAGAACCGTCGGGAGCCGCTTGTCCTCCGAGATGTGCGCGCCATCGCGGATTTTCCCGCTGCGGCCCTCCTGGTTCGGGAAGCCCACCAGTTGGACCGACGACACGGCGAAGACGTTGCTCGGCACCACGCGTGCGGTCACGTTGGCCGGAATCGACTTCGCGTATTCCTCTTTGAGGTCGATGTGGACGTAGTTAGGCTTGCCGTGCGCCGCCGGGACGACGCCGTTGACCATCCCGACCAGGACGCCGCGGAACTTGACATCGGACTTCTGGGGAAGGCCATCGCCGACGTTGATCAGATCGGCGACCACCCGCACGTACTCGTTGAGCCTGCCGGTGGATTTCACCAGCATCGCGGTGGTGACCAGGGCGCTGACCACTACGACCGCGATGCCGATGCCGAACAGCTGCCGATCGGAGGGGCCACGGCCGTCCAGCTCAAAGGAATTGGGCACGTTCCACCGACCTACCCGCCGAACCGTGCGCCGGAGTCGACGCCCCACAACGCCATGGTGAGCAGCATGTTCACGATGATCACCACGGTGATGCTGGCCCGCATCCCGTGTCCGGCGGCGACGCCGACGCCCTCGGGCCCGCCACTCGCGTAATAGCCGTAGTAGCACTGGATCGTCGACGCGATCCAGACGAAGATGACCGCCTTGAACAAGGAGTAGACGATGTCCTGCCCGGCCAGCATCAGCGTGAAGTAATGCAGGTAGGAGCCGGTCGACCCGCCGCTGCCCAGGCTCACCACGACCTGGGTGCTCAGGTATCCGATCGCCAGGCACGCGGCGTATAGCGGGACGATCGCCACCACCGACGCGATCAGCCGGGTGGTCACCAGGTACGGGATCGGGCGGATGGCAATCGACTCCATGGCGTCGATCTCTTCGGCGATCCGCATGGACCCCAGCTGGGCGGTGAAGCGGCAACCGCCCTGCATGGCGAAGGCGAGCGACGCCATCAGGGGAGCCAGCTCGCGGGTGTTGACCAACGAAGAGACGAATCCGGTGGCGGGGCCCAGACCGAGCAGATCCAGAAAGTTGTAACCCTCGATGCCGACCAGCGCGCCGACCGTCATGCCGAGCACCACGGCCACCCCGGCCGTGCCGCCGCCCACCACGATCGAGCCGTTGCCCCAGGTGATGTTCGACAGCAGCCGCAGAAATTCGGCGCTGTACTGGCGCAGGGCGAGCGGCACGGCGACCGCGGCCCGGACGAAGAAGACCAGGAGGTGGCCGAGCCGAATGACCGGCACCTTGCCGCGGCGGTAGAGCCGAACGAGGGGGACCGAAATCGGTGCGAACGGTTGATAGGCGGAGGCCGTCATGTCACAGTCCCGTACGCGGCGACAACATGATGTACAGCTGGCTGATCGCCACGTTGACGATCATCAACAGCAGGATCGCCTCCACCACAGCGGCGTTCACTGAATTGGCGACACCGGTCGGTCCCCCCTTGGTGGACAGGCCCTTCTGACTCGACACGATGGCCACGATGGCGCCGAACACGATGGCCTTGATCAGAGCCAGGATCATGTCACCGGTCGTCGCGAACGACGCGAACGTCGACACGAAGCTGCCCGGCGCCCCGTTCTGGAAGTACACGTTGAACATGTAGCTCGCGAAGAATCCGGCGAAGCACACGACGCCCGTGAGGGCCACACCGATCATCACCGCCGCGGCGAAGCGGGGAACCACCAGGCGGCGGATCACCGAGACGCCCATCACCTCCATCGCGTCGGTCTCTTCGCGCATCGTTCGGGAGCCCAGGTCCGCGGTGATCGCGGACCCGACCGCCGAGGCCATCAGGACCGCGGCCACCAGCGACGCCCCCTGCCGGATCACCGCCAGCCCGCTGGCCGCCCCGGCCAGCGACGTGGCACCCACCTGGCCGGCCAGCAAGGCGAACTGGATGGACAGGGTGACGCTGATCGGCAGGGACACCAGGATCGTCGGCAACACGGCGGTGCCGGCCATGAACGCGCCCTGCCGGACAAACTCATGCCACTGGAATCGTCCGGTCACCAGGTCGTAGAAGAAATATTGGGCGGTTCGCACACCCAGCACGAACTGTTCACCTACCGTCGTCAGCGAGGCGACCGGGTGACGCTTGACGTATCCGACGGACCAGTTCCGGATAGCGGTGACGCCATCAAGCTGCGTCGTCGTCATAACGGCGTGACCTGCGGTCCGCCTAGCAAACCCACGGTGCAGGTCATCGGGTACCAGCTAGCGCTTTCATCGGCCCTCTTCCCGCCCCTCAGTCCTGAGTGCCGAGCGGAGCGCTTTGGGCGACGGTTGAACCCTATCCTTATTAAAATAGTGTCAACAAGCCCTAGATCTCCGCAGCTCATTGGTGTGTGCTGCATCACACTAGCCTACTTGATAGGGACTTTCAATAGTGTAGAGTCACTCATCTCAGTTCGTCGGCCAACGGCGCCGTGGGGTTCTGATGTCGGATTGACGAAGGTGATGGCATGCCCTCAGCAAACTCATCGCTGCGTGACCGACGCCGTGCTGAGCTGCTGTCCCAGATTCAGCAGACCGCCCACCGGCTGTTCGCCGAACGCGGCTTCGAGGCGGTGACCACCGAGGACATCGCCGCGGCCGCCGGGATCTCCATCAGCACCTATTTCCGGTACGCGCCCACCAAGGAGGGCCTGCTGGTCGACCCCGTCCGGGAGGCCGCCGCCGAGATCGTGGGTTCCTACAGCGCCAGGCCGGCCGATGAGTCACCGGTCGAAGCGTTGATCCAGCTGTTCGTCACGCACGCCCGCGACGTCAGCGAGGTCGACAACCTCGACACCTGGCGCCTGGCCGTCGCAACCGCGCCCCACCTGTTGAGCAAATCCGTCTTGGTCAGCGAAACCGATCACGGCAGGCTGATCGAGCAGGTCGCCCACCGGATGGGTGTCGATTCGGCGGCCGACATCCGACCCGCCTTGTTGGTCCATACCAGTTTGGCCACAGTGAAATTCGTCCTCGACGGCTGGTTGACCTCGAACGTCGCCGAGAGCCCGGCGTTCCACGTGCAGCTGGAGGAAGCGCTGCGCCTCACCCTCGCCGGATTCGAGTGACGAATCCGCCAGGACGCCGCCGGGGCTAAACCGCCGTGACTTTGCTCGCCGCCGCGTGAAACAATCGCTGGCCGTGAAGACCTTCGAGGATCTGTTCGCCGAGCTGGGCGAGCGCGCCCGTACCCGGCCGGCCGGCAGCGCGACGGTCGCCGCGCTCGACGGCGGCGTCCACGGCCTGGGCAAGAAGATCCTCGAGGAAGCCGGCGAAGTGTGGCTGGCCGCCGAACACGAATCCGACGACGCGCTGGCCGAGGAGATCAGCCAGTTGCTCTACTGGACACAGGTGTTGATGGTGGCGCGCGGGCTGACCCTCGACGACGTGTATCGGAAGCTGTGACCATGCTGCGGGTTGCGGTGCCCAACAAGGGCACGCTCAGCGAGCCGGCCAGCGAGATTCTCGCGGAGGCCGGTTACCGGCGCCGCACCGATTCCAGGGATCTGACCGTCATCGATCCGGTGAACCAGGTCGAGTTCTTCTTCCTGCGGCCCAAGGACATTGCCATTTACGTGGGTTCGGGGGAGCTGGATTTGGGCATCACCGGCCGGGACCTGGTGGCCGATTCCGACGCACCGGTGCGCGAGCGTCTGGCGCTGGGCTTCGGCTCGTCGAGCTTTCGCTACGCCGGACCGGCCCGGCGCGACTGGAAGATCGCCGACCTGGCCGGCAAACGGATCGCCACCGCCTACCCCAATCTGGTCCGAAAAGACTTGGCGGGGCGCGGTATTGAGGCGACCGTCATCAGGCTCGACGGCGCGGTGGAGATCTCGGTGCAGCTCGGCGTGGCCGACGCCATCGCCGACGTGGTGGGCTCCGGGCGCACCCTGAGCCTGCACAACCTGGTCGCCTTCGGCGACCCGCTGTGCGATTCGGAAGCGGTGCTGATCGAAAGCGACGCGAGCAGCAATGCGGGGACGCAGGCGGCGCGCGATCAGCTGGTGGCGCGGATCCAGGGCGTGGTGTTCGGCCAGCAGTATCTGATGCTCGATTACGACTGCCCACGCTCGGTGCTGGGCAAGGCCACGGCGATCACGCCGGGGCTGGAGTCGCCCACCATCGCGCCCCTGGCCGATCCGGACTGGGTTGCCATCCGCGCGCTGGTGCCGCGTCGGGGCGTCAACGAGATCATGGACGAGCTGGCCGCCATCGGCGCCAAGGCGATCCTGGCATCCGATATCAGGTTTTGCCGGTTCTGATTCGCAGGCGGTGCAAGACCCGCGGCTGTGTTAGCGTCCGCCTCGGGGGACTGCCCGGGTTGGCGAATGGGCCGTCCCTGGATCGGTCGCCGGCTGTTCGTCTCCCAGGAGGGTTTCCGTGACACACGCGCTGCTCGTCTTATTGGCTTTACTGATTGGCGTCGTGGCCGGGCTGCGGTCGCTGACGGCGCCCGCCGTCGTGGCCTGGGCCGCCTACATCGGCTGGATCGACCTGCACGGCACCTGGGCGAGTTGGCTGACCAACATCATTGCGGTGATCATCTTCACCGTCCTGGCGATCGGCGAACTGATCAACGACAAGCTGCCCAAGACGCCGGCCCGCACCGCGCCGCCGATCTTCGCGGCCCGGATCGTCACCGGTGGGCTCGCGGGCGCGGCGCTGGGCGCTTGGCCGCACTGGACGTTCACCGCGCTGGGCGCCGGTGTCATCGGTGCGGTGCTCGGTACCCTCGGCGGCTACCAGGCGCGCAAGCGACTGGTGGCAGCGACGGGTGGCCGGGACCTGCCCATCGCGCTGCTCGAGGACGCCGTCGCGATCGTGGGCGGGTTCGCCATCGCAGCGGCGACGGGCCACCTGCTGACGGAATACCTGCTGACGGCGGTTAAGTGACAGCGCATTTCGATGCGATCATCGTCGGGGCCGGGCAGGCCGGCCCGCCGTTGGCAGGCCGGCTGACCGCTGCCGGACAGCGCGTCGCTTTGATCGAGCGCAAGCTGATCGGCGGCACCTGCGTCAACACCGGGTGCATCCCAACCAAGACGCTGGTGGCCTCCGCGCACGCCGCCCATCTGGCGCGTCGCGGCGCGGAATACGGCGTCGGGACCGGGCCGGTCAGCGTGGACATGGCAAAGGTCAAGGCCCGCAAGGACGAGATCATGCTGGGTGACCGCAAGGGCGTCGAGGATTGGCTCGAAGGCATGAAGGGCTGCACAGTTTTTCGCGGACACGCGGTCTTTCGGGATCCGCACACGCTGCGAGTCGGTGACGATGAGCTGAGCGCCGACCGCATCTTCCTCAACGTCGGCGGCCGTGCGGTGGTGCCCGACATCCCGGGCCTGTCCGACGTCGATTACCTCACCAACGTGTCCGTTCTCGAACTAGACACGGTGCCAACGCATCTCGTCATCGTCGGCGGCAGCTACATCGCGCTGGAGTTCGCGCAGATGTACCGGCGGTTCGGGGCCCGCGTGACCGTCGTCGAACGGGGCCCGCGGCTGGCGTCGCGTGAGGACGAGGACGTCTCGGCCACCATCGAAGAAATCCTGCGCGCCGAGGGCGTCGACGTCATCGTCGGGGCCGATGATGTGCGAATAGCCAAGAACGGCAACGGGTTCGAGCTGACGACTGGTGAGGGCGCCGCGCCCGTTCAGGGAAGTCACCTGCTGCTGGCGGTGGGCCGGCGACCCAATACCGACGACCTGGGCCTGGACGCGGCCGGGGTGCGGACCGATGCCCGCGGCTACATCGTGGTCGACGATCAGCTCAAGACCAGCGTCGAACACATCTGGGCGATGGGTGACTGCAACGGCAAGGGCGCATTCACCCACACCTCCTACAACGATTTCGAGATCGTCGCCGCCAACCTGCTGGACGACGACCCGCGCCGGGTGAGCGACCGCATCACCACCTACGCGCTCTACATCGATCCGCCGTTGGGGCGCGCCGGCATGACCGTCGATCAGGTCCGCTCGTCGGGACGCAAGGCGCTGGTCGGTAAGCGGCCGATGACCCGGGTCGGCCGGGCGGTGGAAAAGGGTGAGACGCAAGGCTTCATGAAGGTCGTGGTGGACGCCGACACCCAGGAGATCCTGGGCGCCGCCATCCTCGGGGTCGGCGGTGACGAGGCCATCCACGCCATCCTGGACGTGATGTCGGCCAAGGCGCCCTACACCACGCTGTCGCGCACCATGCACATCCATCCCACCGTCAGCGAGCTGATTCCCACCATGCTGCAGGAGCTATCGCCGCTGGACGGCCAGGCTTAGGCGGCCGGTTCGGTGGGATGCGAACCGCTCTGCGCAACAAGGGTTTCCGGCCAGCCCGGGTAGGGTGGCGGGGTGCCGCCGAAAAGCGGGCAGTGCTGTTGGTGGGGACACCAGTCGCACAGCCGCGACTGGGTGGGCCGGAAATCGCCGGTGTGTCCGGCGGATTGGATCGCCCGCCAGATCGCCATCAACGTCTTCTCGAAGCGCAGCAGCTCATCGTGATCCGGCGTGTAGTCCAGCACCTGTCCGTCGGCCAGATAGATCAGCCGCAACCGGGTGGGCTGCACACCGCGCGACCGCAACAGCGCCACCGCGTAGAACTTCATCTGGAACATGGCCTTGAACTCGGCTAGGGCCCGGGCGGCCGGCGGCGCCTTGCCGGTCTTGTAGTCGACCACCCGCAGTTCGCCGGTGGCGGCGACGTCGATCCGGTCGATGAAGCCACGCAGCAGGGTGCCGTCGGCGAGTTCCACCTCGACGCGCTGCTCGCAGCATTCCGGGCTGAAGCGAGTGGGATCCTCGAGCCGGTAGTAACCGGCGAGCAACGCCTGCGCCTCGGCCAGTAACTGGGCGCGCTGCCCGGGATCCACATCGGCGGTCAGCTCGGGCGTCGCCGCGATGACCTGGTCCCAGGCCGGCTCCACCAACGCCATGGCGGTGTCGGGGCCCCGCTGTTCGGCGGGCAGGCCGTACAGCTGCTGCAGGGTGGCATGGACCAGCGAGCCGCGCAACTGCGCCGGCGACGGGGCCTCGGGCAGCCGGTCGATGGCCCGGAACCGGTACAGCAGTGGGCACTGCTTGAAGTCCGCGGCCCGCGACGGCGACAGGGCCGGGCGGTACGCCTGGCCCGGCGGGCGCATCTCCGGCTGGGGCGCCTCAGACTGGGGCGCCTCGGGCTGGACGATCATGTCGGCAGCCTAGGACCGGGCGCCGACAACCCCCAAGCACCCGCGGCGGCGAGTCGGCTGGCACGCTAGACCGCGTGTCCGTATCCGGCCCGTTCACCGAGGGCGAGCGTGTCCAGCTCACCGATGCCAAGGGTCGGCACTACACCGTGGTGCTCACCGCGGGCGCCGAGTTCCACACCCATCGCGGAGCGATTCCGCACGACGCGCTGATCGGGCTCGAGCAAGGGAGCGTCATCAAGTCGAGCAACAACGCCGTGTACTTGGTGATGCGGCCCCTGCTGATCGACTACGTGATGTCGATGCCGCGCGGACCCCAGGTGATCTACCCCAAGGACGCCGCCCAGATCGTGCACGAGGGCGATATCTTCCCGGGCGCGCGGGTGCTGGAGGCCGGCGCCGGCTCCGGCGCGCTGACCTGCTCGCTGCTGCGCGCGACCGGGCCTGACGGCCGGGTGACCTCCTACGAGCTGCGCGCCGATCACGCCGAGCACGCCGAACGCAACGTGTCGGTGTTCCACGGCGGCCAGGCGCCCGACAACTGGCAGCTGATCATCGGCGACGTCTGCGACTCCGAGCTGCCGGACGGATCCTTCGATCGCGCCGTGCTCGACATGCTCGCGCCGTGGGAGGTGCTGCAGGCGGTCGCGCGGCTGCTGATTCCCGGCGGCGTGCTGATCATCTACGTGGCCACCGTCACCCAGCTCTCGCGCGCGGTCGAGGCCTTGCGGGCCCAGCAGTGCTGGACCGAGCCGCGGTCGTGGGAGACGTTGCAGCGCGGCTGGAACGTCGTCGGTCTCGCGGTCCGGCCGCAGCATTCGATGCGCGGGCACACCGCCTTCCTGATCTTCACGCGGCGGCTCGCACCCGGCGTCGTCGCGCCCGTGCCGCTGGGCCGCAAGCGCGAAGGCCGCGACGGCTAGCTAGCGGCGATCGCAAGCGCGGCGTAGCCGGGCGCAGCGGGTCGTCGCCATCGGCTAGCCGAGGTCCTCGCTGCGCACCAACGCGCGCCGCACCGACAGCAGCTCGAATTCGGGATGCGCGGCCACCAGCCGCTCGGCCGCGTCCAAGACGTCGACGGCATGACCGCGATCCCCGGACACCGTGGCGATGCCGATGCTCGTTCGCCGGTACAAGTCATGCGAACCCACTTCGGCCGCCGACACGCTGAACTTGCGCTGCAACTCGGCGACCACGGGACGAATCACCGACCGCTTCTGTTTGAGGGACCGCACGTCGCCCAGCAGTACGTCGAACTCGAGCCAACCGATCCACATGCCGCGGGTCAACCCG
>NZ_QMEU01000099.1 GCF_003284975.1 Mycobacterium colombiense | reverse complement strand
CCGGACGCAGCGCTGACGGTGGCGGCGCGTCGCGAGCAGGCCGCCTACCGCGCCATCGGGCGCCACCCCGAATGGGACGCCACCACACGCGGGCGCATCCCGCCGGAGCTGGCCGACGTCTACGACCGCAACGTCGACGCCCGCCGGCAACTGACGGCGCTGACCCCGGTGCGAGAAACCGTGCCCGCGTGGCGCATCGAGCCGCCGGCACCGGCGGACGAACTGATGAACTACTACCACCAGGCGGAAGCTGAATCCGGCGTCGGCTGGAACTACCTGGCCGCGATCAACCTCGTCGAGACCCGCTTCGGCAGCATCGTCGGCGCCAGCACCGCCGGCGCGCAGGGACCCATGCAGTTCCTGCCGTCGACGTTCGCCGGCTACGGCCAGGGCGGCGACATCCACTCACCGCATGACAGCATCCTGGCGGCGGGTCGCTACCTGGCCGCCAACGGTTTCGCCACCGATCGCGATCACGCCATCTACGGGTACAACCACGCCAACCAATACGTGCGCGCGGTCGACGATTATGCGGCGCTGATCGCGGCCGATCCCGCGACGTTCGCCGCGTTCTACCGGTGGGACGTCTACTGCCTGACGACGGCGGGCGACGTGTTACTGCCCATCGGTTACGACGCATCGTCGCCGATCCCGGCCGCCGATTATGTGGCGGCCCATCCGCAGTAGACCGACGCGCTAGACGTACTTGCGGGCAATGTCTCGCAGGTGCGATCCCACATCCTGACCGGTGGCCCGCTCAAGTCGGATCCCCAGCTCGCCGGCGAGATTGACGAAGCCCATCAACAGCATCATGTCGCCGTCCGGCTCGTCGACCACGTTCTCGACCAGGCGGCTCCAAGTGAATTCGTGGCCGCTGTCGGACGACCAAGCCGTCATGACATCGATGGCTCGGCGAACGTTTTCTCTCACGTCCATCCCCGGAGCCTGCCACGCGCGCTCTCCCGCCGCAGTGCGGCGAAGGTCCGCAGACACGTCAGCGGGCGCGCCGGATTGCGGCAACGCCCGCTGACGGTTCAGATGATCAGCGCCGGGTCAGTACAGCGGCACCCAGACACCGAAGAACCAGTAACCCCAACCCCCGTACTGCCAGTTGAAGACGGGGACGACGGTAAAGGTGTTGTAGTTGAACGGCCCGAAGTCGCGTCGTCCCGCATCCCAGTCACGAGGCGGACCGGCCCACGGCCGGTTCCAGCCTCCCGGAGGCGGCGGTCCGTCCCAGCCCCCCGGAGGCGGCGGCCCCTCCCAGTGCGGCGGCGGGTGGCCCGGAGCCGGGCCGTCGTTCCAGCCGTAGCCATGCGGGCGCGGCGGCGGGGGCGCCCCGCGACCCACGATGCTGAATTGGATGTCCGGACCAGCGGGACCACCGATCTGTGCGTTGGCGGTGACCACATCGTGGCGCGGGATGTAGGCCGGGTGCGGAGGCTGCGTGGGTGGCGGGTTCAGCGCCTCGTACCGCTGCCTGTTGTTCGGCGGCGGGTTCTGGTTCGCCGGCGCGTTGTTCGGGCCGCCCTGTGTCGGCGGGTTCTGCCCGTGCTCGTTGGGCGGGTTGTTCTGCCCCGTCTGGGCCGGATACTGACCGTGCTGGTTGGGCTGCGGGGTGTTCTGTCCACCCTGCGGCGGGTTGTTCTGGCCACCCTGCGGCGGATTGTTCTGACCGCCCTGCGGCGGATTGTTCTGACCACCCTGCGGCGGGCTGTTCTGACCACCCTGCGGCGGATTGTTCTGACCGCCCTGCGGCGGGCTGTTCTGACCACCCTGCGGCGGGCTGTTCTGACCACCCTGCGGCGGGTTGTTGTGCCCACCTTGCGGCGGGTTGTTCGGCCCGCCCTGCGCTGGGGCGTTTCCGCCACCACCGCCGGGCTGGCCACCGGGCTGTCCGCCCGGCCCGCCGGGGTTGCCCCCGCCACCGCCACCACCGCCGCCACCGCCGTGGCAGTTCGGGCACGGCGGCGGGTCAAGCGGAGCGGAGTAGGCCGACCCGGCGTTCAGCGTCGCCGCGGAAATGCTCAGCCCGGCGGCTAACGCGGCGGCGCTGACGACACGTTTCATAGACATAACTGCGTCCCCTCTTGGGAGTTATCGCACCTGCACTACGGGCAGGTGAGGTCCAACTCGAATGGCTTGGTCACCTGCTGCGGTTGCTGCGGATTGCTCATGTCGGTACCGGTAGCGGTGCCCTTGATCGCCCAGTCCTTGCCCTTGACCGCGGCCCCGGCGCTGCCGGCCTGGTTTGGTGCGGCGTCGGAGAAGCCGAGTGCGACGCCGTTGACGGTGCCCAGCCCGACGGAGTGCACCAGCGGCGGGTTGCCGTTGCTGACCACGGCACCGAGCCCGTTGGTCGGGTCACCGATCCCGATCGTGATGTTGTCACCCGCGGCGGTGCAGGTGACCTGCCCGCTGATGTTCTGATTCTGACCGTCGACGGTCAGGACCGGACCCGCCGCTGCCGCCGCAGCGGACGACGAGCCCGACGAAGCCCCGGTATTGGATTTGTTGCTCGAACATCCGGCGCTGGCCGCGACCACCAGGGCCACGCCGGCTACGCCGACCACGATCCCACGCTTCACTACTGCTTCCCTTCGTGTCGCTGGTTCCGCTGCCTCACACGTTGGCCGCGTCAACACAGGTGGACTACCTGCACCCTTCGGGCCGACACGTTACGGCCGGTCCACCTGGTACCCGGTACCCCGGAATTGCAAACGCTACGTTACGTTCCGCCGGCCTGGTCGCGAGCCGTGCCGCCCGTCACGGAAGAACGCGCAGCCCCCACTTGCCCAGCAGCGGATTGATGAGCATGAAGTAGGTCGTGTAGTCATCACCGTCGGGCGACGACATCAACAGGCCGACCGCGCTGACGGTGCCGTCCGGGTTCATCACGAAGCCGGGACTGCCGCTGTCGCCGTCCAGGCTGAACACGCTGGCTTCGACGACGTCACCATTGATGCCTTTGACGGCGCCGCATGTCTCACCGGTCACCGCGCCGATCTTGCAGAACGGCATGCCGGCCTGAATCTGCTGTCGGCTCAACACATCTCGAACCTGATACCGGCCACCTACGTCGCCCACCGGCATGCCGACACTCGGCTCGAGACGGATGATCGCGGCGTCCCTCTTGTCGCCCTCATGCTCGCTGGCGGAGATCCTGCCGAGCGGGGCATCGTTGCCGTACGTCCACTCGCTGCCGTCGTGCGCGTCGCAGTGGCCGCTGGTCATCAGGTAGTAACTGCCGTCGGAACCCTGCGCCGCGAATCCTGCTGTGCACCTTCCGGATTCGTGATCGACCCCGATGCCCGGCGCCGGCGGTGGCGACGGCAGGGCCGGGGGCGGTGCCGCCACAGCGGTTTTCGCCGCCGTCGTGGCGGCCACCAGCACGGCGCCCAAGAGTCCCAAACCCCGCAACCACGGCATGGTCACGCCGCCCTCCTCCGCTCGTGCCGGGCAGATGGTAGCAGCGCCGCCCGCCTGAAATGAGATGGCGACCAATCTATTCCGCGCACGTGGTTCACCCGGCATCGACATGCCGGGCAAGGAACTCCAGCACAGCGTCGGCGAAGACGTCGTTGCGGTCACCGGCCACCATGTGGCCCGCACCGCGGACGTCGGCGAATTCGACCTGCGGGAAACGCGCGAGGAATTCGTCGGCGCGCTCCTGGCTGACCAGGTCGCTCATCTGGCCGCGGATCAGCAGGATCGGCACCCCGCCGCGCAGGATGGCCTCGACCGCGTTGTGCATCCGATCCGGGTCGGTCACCTCGGAAGGGGGGAAAGCCGCAGTGCCGCTGATGAACTGCGGATCCCAATGCCAGTACCAGCGATCGCCGCGGCGACGCAGGTTGGTGGTCAGGCCCTCCAGGTCGGTCGGTCGCGGCCGGTGCGGATTGTATTCGGCGATCGCGTCGGCGACTTCGTCGAGCGAGCGGAAGCCCGACTCGACCCGGTCGGCCATGAAGGCGTGTATCCGGTTCGCCCCGGACTGGTCCATGTTCGGCACGATGTCCACCAGCACGACCGCGCTGGCGATGCCCGGCGACAGCTCCCCGGCGAGCAGCATCGACGTGAAACCGCCCAGGGAGGCGCCGACCAGAACCGGTTGCGCAGGCAGCGTGCGCAGCACCTCTTGGACGTCGGCGGCGAAACTGACGACGCGATAGTCGCCGTCATCGGACCAATCCGATTCGCCGTGGCCGCGCAGGTCGACGGTGACGGCCTGCCACCCACGGGCAGCGACAGCGGCGGCCGCCTTACCCCACGACCGCCGGGTCTGCCCGCCGCCGTGCAGGAACACCACGGCGCGCGCGTGCGGATTCCCGAGGCGGTCAGCGACGATCTGCACCCCGCCGGGACCCTGGATCGTGAACGGTTCGGCTGCCGTGGGCATCAGGTGATACTAAGGCGCGCCCACCAAAAGCTCGCGTCGGCTTAACGTCAACGGCATCCGCACGAAGGAGAACGCATGCATCTCGACGAGTACATGTCGCACGATGCGACCGCCCTGGCCGAGCTGCTCGCGAGCAAGCAGGTCACCCCCGCCGAGCTTCTCGCGTTGGCGCGGCAACGAGCGGACGCGGTGAATCCGCGGCTCAACGCCATCGTCTGCCGCCTCGACGACGTCGCCGACCGGCAAGCCGCCGACCCCTCGCTGAGCGGGCCGTTCGCCGGCGTGCCGTTCCTGATCAAGGACCTCGGCCAGGAATACCGCGGCTTTGCCACCTCGTGCGGGTCCCGCTCGCTGGCCCATGACGTGGCCGACCGGCACGCCCTGGTCACCCAGCGGTTCCTCGACGCGGGGCTGGTGATCTTCGGCAAGACCAACACCCCGGAATTCGGGGCCAAGGGCGTGACCGAACCCGACTACTGGGGCCCGGCGCGCAACCCCTGGGACATCGGGCATACCCCCGGCGGCTCGTCGGGCGGATCCGGGGCGGCCGTGGCGGCGGGCATCGTGCCGGCGGCGGGCGCCAACGACGGCGGCGGGTCGATCCGCATTCCCGCCGCCTGCAATGGGCTGGTGGGCCTGAAACCCAGCCGGGGCCTGGCGCCCTACGGCCCGCAGACGGGTGAACTGATGTTGGGCATGGCGACCCAGGGCGTGGTGTCGCGCACGGTGCGCGACAGCGCGGCACTGCTCGACGCGATCGTCGGGCCCGATCCGGGCGCGGCATACCGAGTGGCGTTGCCCGACACACCCTTTAGCGAACACATCAAAAGTCGGCCGGAGACGCTGAAGATCGGCTACTCGGCGCGGTCGGCCATCAACGCGCGACCGCACCGCGAGGCGGTCGCCGCTCTCGAAAAGACCGTGGCGCTCCTAGACGAGTTGGGTCATCAGGTCGAGGAGGTCGCACCCCCCTACGACGACGCCGCGCTCGGGCGAGACTTCCTGACCATCTGGTTCGCCCAGCTGTATCAGCAGGTCGCCGACATCAAGACGCGAATCGGCGCCCGCGACAACGACTTTGAGGCCGACACTCTGGCCGTCGCCGAACTTGGACGGTCCGGCGGCGTGCTGCCCGTGATGTCCGCGCTGGAGAACAGGAACGATTACATCCAGTCCCTGACGGCGTTCCACGCCATCCACGACTTCTTTTTGACGCCCACCCTTGCCACCCCGCCGCTGGCCGTCGGCGCCACCACGACGTCACCCGTGCTGCAGCGGGTGGCCCGGCTAGTGAGCAAGGTGCGTGCCGGAAAACTAATGGGGCTCAGCGGAATTCTCGATGACCTCATCCAGGAGAGCCTGGGCTGGGTGCCCTACACGCAACTCGCCAACCTCACCGGCCGCCCGGCGATCAGCGTGCCCCTGCACTGGACCGACACCGGACTTCCGCTGGGTGTGCAGTTCGTCGGGACGATCGGGTCAGACGGCGATCTGCTGCGCCTGGCCGCGCAACTGGAAGAGGCGCGGCCCTGGGCCCACCGGCATCCGGCACCGAGTTAGCCGGCGGCTGCAGCGGTTACGCGGCGGGACCGCCGTCTTCGGGACGCCGCTGGCCCCGCCACAGGCCGGCGAAGCGCCGGGCGATGTCGCCGAGGCGACCGCCCGCGTGCTGCGAGGCCTTGATGCGGCCCAGGGCTTCTCGCCCCTCGTTCGCGTAGTCCTTGACGGATTCATCGCCTTCCTCAGCGCGCATGTCTGTCTCCAATCCTGTTGTTATTCCGGCGCCTGACGCTCGGGTGGTTCCGATGGCGTCAAGCGCTCGGGCGGTTCGCCCGGCGTCAGCCGTTCGGGCGTTTCCGTCGGCGTGAGCCGCTCCGGGGTCTCGCCGGGGGTCCCCGGCTGCGCGGGCTCCGAATTCTGCGGCCCCTCCGCCGAGAGCCTGAGGCGGGTGTCGATCATGCTCAGTCCTTTGCTCGGCTCATGGGCGCGTACCCGCGGTACCCGGGCACCCAAACGCCCGCGGCGATGCCGGATCGACGCGGCGGCGACCCAGCGGCGGGCCAAGTCCTTGTGCGCCTTGATTGGTGCGGTGCTGGGCGCCACCCTTGATCAGGTTGCCGTGCAGGCGCCCGCCGGATCAGCCGCATACACTCCAACCGTGGTCAATCCGGCGCAACCGAGGTCGGCGGTCACGAGGATCCCGCGGATCGTCGGCGTTGCCGTCGTCGCGCTGCTTGCCGTCCTGGCGGTGCCCATCAAGCAACGATGCGGGGCGCCGGGCTATTCGTGCGCGTCGACGCTGGATACCGACGGCAACGCCCACTACTACTACGAGGTGGAACCGGCGGGCGTCTACCTCGCCGAGATCGTCACCGGCGCGAACATCACGCTCTTCTACTCCTCAGGCGAGGACTTGGTCAAAGCCCGCTAGGAGGCGTTTGCTGGGCGGTCCGCTGCGAGAGCGGGCCGCGGGGCCGTTTCCGCCCGGTAACAACTTCGGCTCGATCCGGGCGGCGGCGTGGCCGGCTCGAGACCGTTCGGAGACCCCGCCGCCCGCAACCGGCAAAAACCTGCTGGTAGAGCGAGGATCGCGGACGCGGGTCGCGCCCGGCCGGCCCGACGGACACGCTCGGCCCGACCGTGTGACGGGTGCTCTCGATTGGGGGCTTCGTAGCAAGCTAACGCATACTTGTCATCATGCTTGATGCGACATCGCCGCAAAGCACCGTTGCGGTGCCTGGTGATGTGCTGGGCGTGGGCAGAGGTTTGTGATGGGCCGCTCGGGCGGCGCCCATCGCCGTGATCGAGCCGTCCGTCAACCCTCCCGTCTCCGTAAAGGGGTGACGCGCACCCTGGGCGCGCTGGTGTCCGTGGCGGCCGTGGGGCTGACCGGGGCGGGATACTACGTGGCGCACGGCGCGCTGGGCGGCATCACGGTTTCGAACGCCCTGCAGCCCGACGATCCGCGGTCCAGCGGTGACGACATGAACATCCTGCTGATCGGGCTCGATTCGCGTAAGGACCAGGACGGCAACGACCTGCCCTACTCGATCCTCAAGCATCTGCACGCCGGCGATTCCGACGACGGTGGCTACAACACCAACACCATGATCCTGGTGCACGTCAGCGCCGACAACAGGGTCGTCGCCTTCTCGATCCCGCGCGACGACTGGGTGCCCTTCGCCGGGGTGCCGGGATACAACCATATCAAGATCAAAGAAGCCTACGGGCTGACCAAGCAGTACGTCGCCCAAAAGCTGGCCAACCAGGGCAACAGCACCCAGAAGGAACTCGAGACCAAAGGCCGCGAAGCCGGCCGGGCGGCGACGCTGCGCGCGGTGCGAAACCTGACCGGTGTGCCCATCGACTACTTCGCCGAGGTCAATCTGGCCGGGTTCTTCGACCTGGCGCAGACCCTCGGCGGCGTCGACGTGTGCCTGAACCACCCCGTCTACGACGCGTATTCCGGGGCCGACTTCCCCGCCGGGCGGCAGCGGCTGGACGCCTCCGAGGCGCTGTCGTTCGTGCGGCAGCGTCACGGCCTGGAAAACGGGGACCTGGACCGCACCCACCGGCAGCAGGCGTTCATCTCGTCGGTCATGCAGGAGTTGCAGGCCGCGGGCACCTTCACCAACATCGACAAGCTCAAGAACCTGATGGCGGTGGCGCGCAAGGACGTGGTGCTCTCGGCGGGGTGGAGCGAAGACATGATCCAGCGCCTGGGTGGGCTGGCCGGTGGCAACGTCGAGTTCCGGACGCTGCCGGTGGTGCGTTACGACAACATCGACGGCCAGGACGTCAACATCGTCGACCCGGCGGCTATCAAAGCCGAGGTGGCGGCGGCGATCGGGGCCGACACGACGACGACCGCGCCGAGCACCACCGCCGTGAAGCCGGATGCGTCCACGATCGTCGACGTGGTCAACGCCGGCAGCATGAGCGGTCTGGCCACCGAGGTATCCCGCGCGCTGAAAAAGAAGGGCTACACCCCGGGTCAGGTCCGCGACCGCGAATCCGGCGACCCGACCTCCACGACGGTCGAGTACGGCGCCGGCGCGCAAACCGATGCGCTCAACCTGGCCAACCTGCTCGGCGTGGACGCGCCGAAGCAGCCCAGCCCCAGGGTGCAGCCCGGACACATCCGCCTGACCGTGGACACCAATTTCACGATGCCCACCCCCGACGAGACGCAGATGGACGACACCACGAGCACCAGCTCGAGCACCACGTCGACCAAGGCCAAGAGCTACTACTACAACGGCACGACCACGACCTACCCGACGCCCGATCAGGGCAAGCCGATCGATGGCGGCGGCGTGCCCTGCGTCAACTAGCCATCAGGCCGCGCGGTGATCGCAAGCGCGGCGAGCGGGTGCAGCGGGTCGCCGCCATCACGCCCCGCGGTGATCGCAAGCGCGGCGGAGCCGGGTGCGGCGGGTCACCGCCATCAGGCATGCGTGCCGCCGTCGATGCGGATCTCGGTGCCGGTGATGAACGCGCCGTCGTCGGACACCAGCATGGCGATCACCCCGGCGACGGCGGTGGGCTCGGCCATCCCGGTGCCGCTGGATTCGACGGAGGTGGGCAACACCGGCATCAGCCTCGAAAACAGCGACCAGTCAGCGTCTTTGGGGATATATCCGCCGGTGGCGTCGGTGATCCCGGACTTGATGCTGCCCGGCGCCACGCACACCGCGCGCAGGCCGTCGCGCGCATATTCCAGCGCCAACGAGTGGGTGAAGGCCTGGATGCCGCCCTTGCTCGCGGCGTAGGCGGCCATGTAGGGGTGGGCGAACGAGGCCGACGTGGAGCTGAAGTTGACGACCGCGCTGCGGGAGTTGGCCAGCAGGGACGGCAGCGCTTCGCGGACCACCAGGAAGGTCCCGGTCAGGTTCACGCCGACGATCCGATTCCACAGCTCGAGGCTGGTCTCGTGGGTGTGCGCGGCCCGCAGGATGCCCGCGGCGTTGACGAGCGAGTCGAGGCCACCCAGCTGCTCGACGGCCACGCGCACCCCGTCGATCACCGACTCCTCGCTGCCCACGTCCATCGGCAGGGTGGTCAGCCGGTCGGCGGTGCCGGCCTCGTGGGCCCGCGCCCGGGTGTTGTCCAGGCCGTCGGCGGCGACGTCGCAGGCCGCGACGGCGGCGCCTTCGTCCAGCAAGCGCAGCGCGGTGGCCTGACCGATGCCCGACGCGGCGCCGGTCACCAGGATCCTCTTGCCCGCAAGCCTTTTCATGCGATTCTCCCGGCTCAGACCACTCCGCGCAGCGCGTCCTGGCCGAACATCTGCACCATCATCGAGGAGTAGTCGGGGCCGCGGCGCAAGATGTGGCCGCCGTCGACGTTGATGCACTGGCCGGTGATCCAGGCGGCCGCGTCGCTGAGCAGGAACATCGCCAGGTTGGCGACGTCTTCGACCTCACCCACCCGGGGCAGCGGCGTGCACAGCGCGTAGTCCGCGCTGATCTCCGGCGACTGAATCACGCTTGCGTCAACAAGATCGGTGCGGATCAGGCCCGGGCGGATGCTGTTGACCCGCACCCACGACTCCCCGAGTTCGTCGGCGGCCAGCATCATCATGTGGTCGATGGCCGACTTGGTGACCCCGTAGGGCCCGAACCAGCGGTGGGTGTTGCTGGCGGCGATCGAGGAGATCCCGATGAACGACCCGCCACCGCCGCGCACCAATTCGCGCCCAACGTGCTTGAGCACGTACATGGTGCCGTTGACGTTCAGGTCCACCGTGTTCCGCCACGCCTCCGAGTCGGTGTGGGTGATCGGCCCGACGGTCAGCGAGCCACCGGCGCAGTGCACCGCCCCGTGCAGCCGGCCGTGCCACGCCGTGGCGGCGTCGACCGCGCGCGCCACCTCGTCCTCGTTGGTGACGTCGGTGGGCTCGTAGCGGATCGCGCCGCCGTTGGCGGCCAACGGCTCGATTTCCTCGACGGCGCCCGCCAGCCGGTCCGGGTTGCGGCCGACGATCATCACCGAGGCCCCGGCCGAGACGAGGCCTGCGGCCACGCCCTTGCCGATCCCGCTGCCGCCGCCGGTGATCAGATACGTCCGGTCTTGGAAAGATAGCTGCACGCGAGGCCCTCTCGAACTCCGAACAGGTTCTAGCTATAGAAGCATGTCCCGCCGGGGTGAATATCGCTACCCCCGGTCTCGTTACGGTTCGGCGGCGCGACGCTACGGCGTATCGCGGCGCGCCAGCTTCGTCGGCTTCGCGTCACGCCAATCCTCGACGTGCGGCGGTTGACCAACCGGCCACCGGTTCTCGTTGAACGCCGCCCAGTGGGCATGCCCCAACAGGTGCACGTGGAAAGCGTGCCGCAGCGCCTCGGTGTAACCCATCGCGTCGGAGGCGGCATTGACCGAATCCTTGATGAGCAACGACGCCATCGTGGGACGCTCGGCGATGCGTCGCGCGAAAGCCAGTGTCTTTTCCTCTAATTCGTCGACCGGGAAAACCTTCGAGACCATGCCCAGCCGGTGCGCCTCGTCCGCGTCGATCGAATCACCGGTCAGCAGCAGCTCTTTGGCCTTGCGCGGGCCGAACTCCCAAGGGTGGGCGTAGTATTCGACACCAGGCATACCCAGCCGGACCGCGACGACGTCGCTGAACTTCGCGTTGTCGGCCGCGACGATCAGATCGCACGCCCAGATCAGCATCAAACCGGCCGAGATCGCGTTGCCCTGAACCTGGGCGATGGTGATCTTTCGCAGATCCCGCCAGCGGCAAGTGTTTTCGAAGAAATAGTGCCACTCCTGGTGGTACAGCTTCTCCATGATCGGCTCGAGGGTGGCCCCGCGCGAGCGGAAGCTCGGGTGTTGGCCCGGCCCCGGCGCGCGCTCGGCCAGTGCCTGCTCGGAACCCAGGTCGTGGCCGGCGGAGAAGTTCCTGCCCCGGGCCGCCAGGATCACCACGCGGACCGTGTCGTCGGCCTCGGCGCGGCCGAACGCCTCGTCGAGCTGGACCAGCAGGCCGCGACTCTGCGCGTTGTGGGCATCGGGCCGGTTCAGCCAGATCCGGGCGATGCGGCCCTCATCGAGGGTTTCGTAGGCCACCAGCTCCGGGGCGTTGGCGTCGGCCGCCCCGGCGTCGGCTTGCTCGGAGACTGTCATTGAGCCCACCTCGTTCGTCATTGAATTGGCATTGATTGGCCTTGTTTACAGATTACGGCCAGTGTGTAACCGGGCCCGCGCTGGGGTGACGGGGTGGCGGGCCCCGCAGACCATGGTTCTCATCGGGCGCTCTCGGGCCGCCGCGCCAGCGGCAGCAGCCGGTGGTCGCGGGTGAACACCAGCCGCACGATGCCCATCCCGACGACCACCGTGGTGGCCGCGACCGAGCCCAGGATCAAGAACATCACGACGGCCTGCACCAGCACCGCCTGCAACGGCGGCACCCCGGCCAGGATGAGGCCGGTCATGGCGCCCGGCAGGAACACCAGGCCGGTGGCTTTGGTGGTTTCGATCTGCGGAGATATCGCCGAGCGCAAGGCGATTCGCAGGTACGGCGACGCGGCCTGCCCGCAGGGCTGGCCCAGCGCCAGGCGGGCCTCGACCTCGTCGCGTTTGTCGCGCAACTCGTCGACGAGCCGCCGAGCCACCAGCACCATGGCGGTCATCGAGTTGCCGATCATCATCCCGGCGACCGGCACCAGGGTGCGCCCCTGCAACGGGAACACCCGCAGGCCGAAGATCACCCCCAGCGTCACCACCGCCGCGCCGGCGAACGCGGCCACGGCCAGCGGCGCGAACCGCGGCACCTCCGGCGCCCTGCGGCGCGCGACATCCCCGGCGTACGCCACCATCCCGGCGACCCACGCCCACGACCACCACAGCGACCTGCCCGGCTCGAACAGCAGCGTGAGCGCACCGCCCACGAGCAGCAACTGCGCCAGGGCGCGCGCCGCGGCCCACAGCAGTTGCCGCTGTAGCCCCAACCGCCGCCACAGCGAGATCCCGGCCGCGAACGCCACCAGGATCAGCGACGTCGCCAGGCCCACCCAGCCGACTTGACCGTTCATCACGCCACCGAGCCGTCGCCCGGGCGGGAGGCGACCGGGCCCAGCCCCAGGCTGCGGCCGGACTCCAGGCGCAGGACCCGGTCGGCGGCCCTGGCCACCTGCGCCGAGTTGTGGGTGACCCACAGGGCCGGGGTGCCGTCGGCGGCCAACTCACGCACCGCGCGCTCGATGACCTCGGCCGCCTCCGTGTCGACGGCGGAGGTGGGTTCGTCCAGCAGCAGCACCTGCGGTCCGGCCATCAAGGTGCGGGCCAGGCACACGCGTTGCGCCTCCCCACCCGAAAGCCCGGCCACGTCGCGGTCCAGCCACGATTCGCCCAACGCGACCCGGGCCAGCGTCTCGCGGATCCGCGCATCGGACGCGTCCGGGTCGGCCGCGTGCAGGTTGTCGGCGACGGTGCCCGGAAACGGCGTCGGACGCTGGAAGCACATGCCCACCCGGCGTCGCAACCACAGCGGGTCTAGCCCGGCGATGTCCGAGCCGTAGAACGACGCCCGCCCGCTCGTCGGCAGCTCCAGCCGGTTGCACAACCGCAGCAGCGTCGATTTGCCCGAGCCCGACGGGCCGAATACGGCCGTCACACCGTGCGCCGGGATGGCGGCGGTCAGCCCGTCCAGGGCGCGCACGCCCTCGCGCTCGACGACGACATCGAGGAACTCGAACACCACGTCGTCATCGGCGTCCTGATCCACCACCCGCTTATCCTGCATCACCGCGGCCGGGAGTCCATCGCGTCTTCGCGAGCGGCGCGGCGAACACCTGGGAACCGGCCGTAAACGCCGTCAGAGCCCGTTAGCTGGTGAGACGGCCTGCGGCCGGTCAGCGGTGTCGCCTACAGTTAAGTCATGCCTACTAAATCTGATCCTGGCGAAATCGGCGACGTGGAACCTGTGGCCGACAGCACCGCCAGCCAGGCCAGGCGGGTCGTCGCGGCGTACGCCACCGACGCCGACGAGTGCCGGGTGTTCCTGTCCATGCTGGGTATTGGGCCTTCGAAACTCGACGCATAAATGTCTCCCGGGGGTGGGCGAAGCGCAACGGCGGCCAAGTACGGCAACTCCGACTTCGTCGTAGTCGCCAACCGGTTGCCCGTGGACCAGGAGCGGCTTCCCGACGGCACCACGGCGTGGAAGCGCAGCCCCGGAGGATTGGTCACCGCCCTCGAGCCGCTGCTGCGCCGCCGGCGTGGGGCGTGGGTCGGCTGGGCCGGGATCGTCGACGAGGACACCGACCACGATGACGAACCGATCGTCCAGGAAGACCTGGAGCTCCGGCCGGTCAGGCTGAGCGCGGCCGACGTCGCCGAATACTACGAAGGTTTCTCGAACGCCACGCTGTGGCCGCTGTATCACGACGTCATCGTCAAACCGATGTACCACCGCGAATGGTGGGACCGCTACGTCGACGTCAATCGCCGCTTCGCCGAAGCCACCTCCCGTGCCGCGGCAAAAGGCGCGACGGTCTGGGTGCAGGACTACCAGCTGCAGCTGGTGCCGAAGATGCTGCGCGAACTGCGGCCCGACCTGATCATCGGCTTCTTCTTGCACATCCCCTTCCCGCCGGTCGAGCTGTTCATGCAGATGCCGTGGCGGACCGAGATCGTCGAGGGCCTCCTCGGCGCCGACCTGGTCGGGTTCCATCTGGCCGGCGGCGCGCAGAACTTCCTGTTCTTGGCCCGGCGGCTGATCGGGGCCAACACGTCGCGCGGGGCGGTGGGGGTGCGGTCGCGCTACGGCGAGGTGGAACTGGACTCCCGCGTCGTTCGGGTGGGCGCCTTCCCCATCTCCATCGACTCCGCCGCGCTGGACCAGGCGGCCCGCCACCGCGACATCAAGCGCCGCGCCCGGGAGCTCCGGGCCGAGCTGGGCAACCCGCGCAAGGTGCTGCTGGGCGTCGACCGGCTCGACTACACCAAGGGCATCGACGTTCGCCTGAAAGCCTTTTCGGAGCTGCTCGCGGAGGGCCGCGCCAAGCGCGACGACACCGTGCTGGTCCAGCTGGCGACACCGAGCCGCGAACGGGTGGACAGCTACCAGCAGTTGCGCAACGACATCGAACGCCAGGTCGGCCACATCAACGGTGAGTACGGCGAAGTCGGGCACCCCGTGGTGCACTACCTGCACCGGCCGGTCCCGCGCGACGAACTCATCGCGTTCTTCGTGGCCGCCGACGTCATGCTGGTCACCCCGCTGCGCGACGGGATGAACCTGGTCGCCAAGGAGTATGTCGCCTGCCGCAGCGACCTCGGCGGCGCGCTCGTGCTCTCCGAATTCACCGGTGCCGCCGCCGAACTGCGCCAGGCCTATCTGGTCAATCCGCACGACCTCGAGGGCGTGAAGGATTCGATCGAGGCCGCGCTCAACCAATCCGACGAAGAGGGACGCCGCCGGATGCGGTCCCTGCGCCGCCAGGTGCTGGCTCATGACGTCGACCGGTGGGCGCGGTCGTTCCTCGATGCACTCGCCGAATCCCGGCCCGGCGACGCCGATTAGCGCGCATCCGCAAGACCCCATGGTGTTGTCGCCCGAACGCTGTGATACTCAGGTGCGAAGGTCGCAGGCGAAGGAGGGGCATCACATGAAGCTCCGTCACGGAATGGCCGCGGGTGCCGGTATCTTCACGGCGGTCGCGGTGGGAATCGCGCTGCAATCCGGTGAACCGGCCAAAGCGCTCGGACCACCGGCGGACGGCAACTATTCGTTCAACGAGGCTGGCGTGTCCGGGGTTACGTGGACCGTCACGGCGATATGCGATCAGCCGTCCGGCACCCGCAACATGAACGACTACTCCGATCCGATCGTGTTCGCGATGCAGTGCGCGCTCAACGTCGTGAGTTTCACCGATGAGAAGATCAGCGCGGCGGACAAGCTGCAGAACTTCAGCGGCCGCGCCCGAATGTCGGGCATGCTGTGGACTTTCCAAGTCACCAAGGACAACGGCGTGTCCTGCCCCGGCGGCGGCACCGCGCCGTCCACCGAAACCTTCGCGTTCAGCGACGAAACGATGAGCGGCACCCACACCACCATGCACGGACCCGTGTGCGGCATGGAGCCGGAGATGAAGAAGCAACCGTTCTCGCTGTCGCTGATCGGGCCGCCGCCCAGCCCGGTGCAGCGTTACCCGTTGTACTGCAACGGCATTGCGATGTGCTACTGACGTTTGGCCGCGGCTAGATCGGCGTGATGTAGGCGATCAGCCACTGCTTGCCGACCTTTTTGAAGTCCACCCGCAGCCGGCTGCCGTCATACAGCGGCTGGCGTGACTTGTCGGTCACGGTGCGATTCATGAAGACCATCACCGATGCCGATTCCCGTTTGGCCGACATCACCCCCACGCCAACGACATTGGCCTGCACCACGACTTCGCGCTTCTTGGCCTCCGGGATGATCTGGTTGTTGGCGCTCTTCTGGAATTCCGCGCGATAGTCCGGGGTCAGCAGCGGATACGCCGCCGACAGGCTCCGTTCGACCGTCTGGTAGTCGTAGGCGAAGACCTCCGGAATCTCCTTGGCCGCCAGGCCGGGCAACACCGCCCGCGCCGCCTGCTCGCCGCGCGTCTGCACCCTGTCCCAGTACATCCAGCCGGCCACCGCGGACAACCCGACGAACGCCGCGGCCAGAAGGTAACCCGCGACGACCAGCAGCCAACGCCGCCATCGCATCAATTGCCTCCGTCGGGATACTTCAGGTCGTAGCCGCTCATCTTGCCGGCGTCGTCTTCGTGGACGATGACACGCAGGCGGTAGGGCATGGACGGCTTGTTGACGCCGTCGATGTCGGCGACCGTGACGCGCACCGACACCAGCACCGACGCGTTATTGGTAACGGCGTCAACGCCTTCCAGTGCTGCCCCATTGACGACGGCTTCCGACGTCGCATTGGTGGAGCGGAAGAGCGCCTTGAGGTTTTCGGCGTTGTTGTTGGCACCGAGCATGCCCCGCAGCGGGCCGCTGGTGCCGTTGATGAACCGGTTCACGCTTTCGTCGATGTTGTCCTGCTTGTAGCTGAACATGTTGACCACCGTCTGCGTGGCGGTGTCGACGAAACGCTGATCGCGCGCCTGCGCCGTGGTGGCGTGGCGCTGCGAAACGAGCAGCGCCGCCACACAACCGGCCAGCACACCGACCGCCAGCAGTGCGGCCGCGAACGAGATCCACGCCACCAGGGCACGGTGCGGTTGCCGGCGCGGCGGCGGCTTGATGGACTTGAGGGCCTTGACGGGTTTGGGCGTCGGCTTCGCCGCGGGCGCAACGTCGGTGTGGACCGGAACGTCCTGGGCCGAATCACCCTTGGCCGGACCCGCCGCGCGGGAGGCCCGACGGCGCACCCGTGGTTTGTTCGTTTGTTCGTCTGCCACGGCAGTGTCCATTACATCGGCCTTGGATCAAGCATGAGGTCCACCCAGTTCTCGGCGCCGGAGGTACCGGTGGCGCCGGCCGCGAAGATACCAGTGCCACCGGCCGGATCGACAAACGCGCCGGTCTTCTCGTCGTAGGTCGCATATGCCGGCGGCCCGCTGGCCTGGGG
>NZ_QMEU01000098.1 GCF_003284975.1 Mycobacterium colombiense | reverse complement strand
CCGTTCGCCGCGCTGCCGTTGCCTGTCGTCGACCACGCTGCCGAGAATACGGGCAGCGCCACGCCTAACTTTGCAGCCGGTTACCCAGCAGGGGCGCGATCACCGCCGGACAATAGGTCGCGATCGCGACGATGGTGAACCGGCCCGCCATCTCGTACGACATTCCGTTGCCCTCGGCCATCCTGGACGTCACCTCGTCGAACGACCCGCCGGGCTCGAACAGCATCGGGCACACCGACTCCCCCATCGCCATGGTGCTGGTCGGCTGCGTGTAGGCGATCCCGGCATTCGTCAGCGCCGACAGGAAGGCATTGCCCAGCATGTCCGCGCGGATCGGCGCCGACAGCGTCGCGGCCAGCGCCACCAGGCCGGTGATCACCGCCAGGACCCGCAGGACGGTGGACCGCACACGCGTCGCGAAAATCACCGTGACAACAGTGGTCGCCCACGGTCACGTCGACGACACGGGCAGGTAAAGATCTGTGCACGCACGCGTTTTGCGGCGCCCACCGGCGGGCCGGTCGGGCTAGAGCTTTTCGACCCCGGCGACCGTGCGCTTGCCGCGGCGCAGCACCAGCCATTTGCCGTGCAGGAAGTTTGACGGTTGCGGCGCCCATTCCTCGCTCTCGATGCGGACGTTGTTGACCGAGACGCCGCCCTCGCCGAGCGTGCGGCGCGCGGCCTTGCGGCTCTCGGACAGGCCGGTGGCGACCAGCAGGTCCACGATCCCGTCCGGGCCACCGGGTTTGAGCTCGGCGACCGAGGTCTCGCGCAGCGCCGCCGCCAGCGTGGCCTCGTCCAGCCGGTCCAGCTCGCCCTGCCCGAACAGCGCCCGGCTGGCGTGCTCGACGGCCTCGGTGGCCGCCTCGCCGTGCACCAGCACGGTCAGTTCGCGCGCCAGCCGCCGCTGGGCGGCGCGCTGCTGGGGACGCTCGGCGGTCGCCTGTTCCAGCTCGCCGAGCTCGTCGGCGGTCAGGAAGGTGAACCAGCGCAGGTAGCGGACGACGTCCGCGTCGGCCGTATTGAAGAAGTACTGGTACCAGGCGTACGGCGTGGTCAGCGCCGGGTCCAGCCACAGGCTGCCGCCGCCGGTGGATTTGCCGAACTTGGTGCCGTCCGCGGCGGTCACCAGCGGCACCGTCAGCGCGTGCACCGAGGCGGACAGCTGCTGGCGCACCAGCCGCACGCCGGCGATGATGTTGCCCCATTGATCGGAGCCGCCGATCTGCAGCGTGCAGCCGTAACGCCGGTGCAGTTCGACGTAGTCGTTGGCCTGCAGGAGCATGTAGCTGAACTCGGTGTAGGAGATGCCGTCGCCGTCGAGGCGCCGACGCACGGTCTCGCGGTCCAGCATGACGTTGACCGAGAAGTGCTTGCCGAGGTCGCGAAGGAACTCGATCGCCGACAGCGGGCGGGTCCAGTCCAGGTTGTTGACGACGATCGCGCCGGTGGGCGAATCGTCGAAGTCGACGAAGCGCCGCAGCTGTCCGCCGATCCGCTCGGTCCATTCGGCGACGGTGTCGGCCTCGTTGAGGGTCCGCTCGCCGACGTCCCGTGGGTCGCCGATCATGCCGGTGGCCCCCCCGGCGAGCACGATCGGGCGATGGCCGGCGCGCTGGAAGCGGCGCAGCGCCAGCAGGGGAACCAGGTGCCCGGCGTGCAGGCTCGGCGCGGTGGGGTCGAAGCCGGCGTACACCGTCAGCGGCCCGCGCTGCGCTTCGGCGGCCAGCGCATCGAGATCGGTGGACTGCGCGATCAGGCCGCGCCAGCCCAGCTCGTCGATGATGTTCTCGCCCATGTCCAAGATCCTTTCACCCCAGATCGGTTCGGCTAGTCGCTGGCGCCCGGCGCCGCCGCGCGGGGACTGCGGCGGTAGGCCGAGACCTCCGGGCGCCCGGGCAACCACAACCGCCACGGCCGGTCGGCGGCCTGGCTGACGCCGACCCGGGGGCCGGCCGTCGCGGTCAGCGGTTCGTGCAGTTCCAGGCGCACCGGGCTGTCGGGCGCGAACAGGTCGATGCCGTTGTCCTCCATGGTGATTCCCATGGCCGCGCACAGGTTGCCCGGACCGCGGGCCAGGGCCACGGTGTGCACCAACTCGCCGCGACGGGCGCGGGCGACCTCGGTGCCGTCCTCGATGGCGGCTGCGCGCAGCAGCACCGCGGCGGCGGTGCCGTCGGGCCCGCAGGAGACGTTGGCGCAGACGTGGATTCCGTGGCTGCGGTAGGTGTAGAGCCGCCCGGGCGGCCCGAACATCACGAAGTTGCGGGCCCGTAATCCCTTGTACGAGTGGGCGGCGGCGTCGGGCCACGGACCGTCGGGAACTCCCCCGTACGCCTCGACCTCGACGACTATCCCGCTCACGCCCCGCGCGGTCAGGGTGGCGCCCAGTAGCCGGCGCGCGGCCTCGACCGGGTCGACTAACAGCTGGGCCGCAGCCGTGCCTTCGCGAAATCGTCCTCGAGCCTCGACCACATCAGATCCTGAATCCTCTTTTCTTAACCCAACGAACCTACCGGCAGTCCGAACGTGGCAGTATCCCGGTGTCCCGTGACCCCAGGGCCGCGAGAAGGAGCCCACCTGATGCATGCGATCGATCCCGCCGCCACCGCGTGGCTGCTGGCCAGCACCGCACTGGTGCTGTTGATGACCCCGGGCCTGGCCATCTTCTACGGCGGCATGGTCCGCACCACCGGCGTGCTCAACATGATCATGATGAGCTTCATCTCCATCCCGCTGGTGACGGTGGCGTGGCTGCTGGTGGGCTACACCATCGCGTTCTCCGAGGACGGGGTCGGCGGACTCGCCGGCAACCTCAGGCATTTCGGCATGCTCGGCATCACCCCCGACACCGTGCACGGCACCGTCCCCGAACTGCTCTTCGCCACCTTCCAGTTGACCTTCGCGATCATCACGGCCGCCCTGGTCAGCGGCGCGATCGCCGACCGCGCGAAGTTCGCCGCCTGGATGGTGTTCGTCCCGGTGTGGACGATCGCGGTGTATTCGATTGTCGCGCACTGGGTTTGGGGGTCCGGCGGCTGGCTGGCCAAGCTCGGCGTGCTCGACTACGCGGGCGGGCTCGTCGTCGAGATCGTCTCCGGGTCTTCCGCGCTGGCCCTGGCACTGGTGCTCGGGCCGCGCATCGGGTTCAAGAAGGACGCCATGCGGCCGCACAACCTGCCGCTGCTGTTCGTCGGCGTCGGGCTGCTGTGGTTCGGCTGGTTCGGGTTCAATGCCGGCTCCGCCCTGGCCGCCAACGGAACCGCCGCGGCCATCTTCCTCAACACCCTGGTGGCCGGGTGCCTGGGCATGCTCGGCTGGCTCTCGGTCGAACAGATCCGCGACGGCCGGCCCACCACGTTCGGTGCGGCGTCGGGGGTGGTGGCCGGCCTGGTCGCCATCACCCCGTCCTGCGGGACGGTCAACACGCTCGGCGCGACGGTCGTCGGACTCGCGGCCGGAGTTGTGTGCGCGTTCGCGGTGGGCGCGAAACTGCGCTTCAACTATGACGATTCGCTCGATGTGGTGGGCGTGCACTTCGTCGGCGGCGTGGTCGGTGTGTCGTTGATCGGCCTGTTCGCGACCGCGGTCATGACGACGGGCCCGCGGGGCCTGTTCTACGGGGGCGGCTTCGGCCAGCTGGGCAAGCAGGCGCTGGCCATCGCGGTCGTCGCCCTCTACGCGTTCACGATGACGTTCGTGTTGGGCAAGGCGATCGACCGGCTGATCGGATTCCGGGTCAGCGCCGAGGACGAGACCACCGGTGTCGACCTCACCCAACACGCCGAAACCGCCTACGCCGAGGGCGTGCACGGGCACCTGCCGCAGCGCCGCCCCGCGACCGGCGAGCGCTTCAACTAGGCACGTCGGCGCGGCGCTAGCGGCCGTGCTGGCGCTTTGAAACTCACCTAAGGCGACGGAACCGCGGCCTCTAGCGCCGTCGTCGGCAGCCCCTTGACAACCCGGCGCGACACGACGATTATTCATCGCATGATGAGTTCATCCCGTGATGAATTAATTGCCGGCCCCGCGGAGCCGGCGGTGCGCATCGATCACCTGCGCGTCATCCGCGGCAAACGCCCGGCCCTGCACGACTTCTCCGTGCAGATCGCCAAGGGCAGCATCACCGGCCTGCTCGGACCGTCGGGCTGCGGCAAGACCACCCTGATCCGTTGCATCGTCGGCACCCAGATCCTCACCAAGGGCACCGTCACCGTGCTCGGCAAAACCGCCGGCAGCGCCGAACTGCGCCACCGCGTCGGTTACCTACCGCAAGACCCGACGATCTACCGCGACCTGCGGGTGGTGGACAACGTCCGCTATTTCGCGGCGCTGTACGGCTTCGACGGCCAGGCCGCCGACGCCGCCATCGACCGGGTGGGGCTGACCGATCACCGAACCGCCTTGTGCGCCAACCTCTCCGGGGGTCAGCGCACCCGGGTGTCGCTGGCCTGCGCGTTGGTCTGCCAGCCCGACCTGCTGGTGCTCGACGAGCCGACGGTGGGCCTGGACCCGGTGCTGCGCGCGGATCTCTGGGAGCAGTTCGCCGAACTGGCCCGCGGCGGCACCACGCTGCTGGTCTCCAGCCACGTGATGGACGAGGCCGATCACTGCGGCGACCTGCTGCTGATGCGTGACGGCCGGTTGGTCGCCCACACCACCCCAACCCAACTGCGAGAGGACACCGGATGCACGTCACTGGAGGACGCGTTTCTGTCCATCATCAAGCGCAGCACCATGCGCGAAGCGGGCTGACCCTGCGCGGCTACACCGCGACGACGGCGCGCATCCTGCGCCAGCTGGCCGCCGATCACCGCAGCGTCGCGATGATCCTGTTGGTGCCGGTCCTGGTGATCAGCCTGATGTACTTCATGTTTCAGAACGCCCCGCACCGCCCGGGCGGCCCGACCCCGTTCAACAACGCCTGCCTTATCCTGCTGGGCCTGTTCCCGTTGTTCGTGATGTTCATCATCACCGCGATCACCATGCAACGCGAACGCGCCTCCGGGACACTGGAACGCATTCTGACCACGCCGCTGCGGCGCCTCGATCTGCTGATCGCCTACGGCACCGCCTTCTCCGTCGCCGCTGCGGCGCAAGCGATTCTGGCGTGCATCGTCTCGTTCTGGCTGCTGGGTTTCGACACGGCGGGCAGCCCGGTGTGGGTGTTCGTCATCGCGATCGTCAACGCCGTGCTGGGCGTCGGTCTTGGCCTGCTCTGTAGTGCGTTCGCCCGCACCGAGTTTCAGGCCGTGCAGTTCATTCCCCTGGTAATGGTGCCGCAGCTGTTGCTGGCCGGCATCATCGTGCCGCGGGCGCTGATGCCACACTGGCTGCAATGGATCAGCAACGTGCTGCCGGCCAGCTACGCGCTGGAGGCCTTACAGCAGGTGGGTGCCCACCCGGACCTGACATTCATCGCGGTGCGCGACATCGTCGTGGTACTGGGCTTCGCCCTGGCGGCGCTGTGCCTGGCCGCGGCCACGCTGCGGCGGCGGACGCCCTAGTGGCGCCTGGCCACGGAGAGTCCTAGCGTGACGGCCACCAGCGCCGGGCGCCGGCGGCGGGGGCGGCCGGCCGGTGTCTCCGACAGCCGCGAGCGCATCCTGGCCAGCGCGCGAGAGCTGTTCGCCAGCAAGGGAATCCGTAACACGTCCATACGCGCGGTGGCCGCGGCGGCGGGCGTGGACTCGGCACTGGTGCACCACTACTTCGGCACCAAGGAGCAGCTGTTCGCCGCGGCCGTGCACATCCCGATCGACCCGATGGAGGTCATCGGCCCGCTGCGCGAGGTGCCCGTCGAGGAGCTCGGCTACCGGCTGCCCTCAATGTTGTTGCCGCTGTGGGACTCCGAGATCGGTGCGGCGTTCATCGCCACGCTGCGATCGGTCCTGGCCGGTTCGGAAAGCAACCTGTTCCGCACCTTCATCGAGGACGTGATCGCCGTCGAAGTCGGCACCCGCGTGGACAATCCGCCGGGCAGCGGAACCCTGCGCATCCAATTTGTGGCCTCGCAGCTGGTGGGCGTCGTGGTGGCGCGCTACATCCTGGCGCTGGAGCCGTTCGCGTCGCTGCCGCCCGACCAGGTCGCCCGGACCATCGCACCGAACCTGCAGCGCTATCTCACCGGGGATCTGCCGGATGGCCTCGTGCCATGATCCGCGCGTGCTCGTCGTCGCCGACGTCGCGGGCCTCGTCGATCAGCAGCACCGGGATGCCGTCCTCGATGCGGTAGGCGCGCCGCAGCCTCGGGTTGTAGAGCAGTTCCTCGCCGACCAAAACCAGCGGGCCCCGGTCGTCCGGGCACACCAGGATGTCGAGCAATGCCCGGTCAATCATCGTCACCTCGATACACGGCGCTCAGTTCGGCCCGCACGGCCGGCGTCAACCTACGGTACTGCTCGCTGGCGGTGTCGAAATACCAGGCCTGGCGCCCGGACTTGGGAATCCCGGCCGCCCGCAGCGCGCTGACGGTGGGACGGTAGGTCGCGCTCAGGTTCATTTCCGGTATGACACAGACGATGTCGGGTCCCAGTCCGATCGGCAGTTCCGCGACGGCTTCGGTCAGATCCGCCGCGGTGATGCTGGCCCCGGGCAACAGCGTCACCGCCGAGACCGCGACATCGAGGTTGCCGAATGGCACGTTGTAGGTGACCGCGAGGTCGACCCCGTTGATGCACCCCAGCGCGTCGGTGACCGGCTCGGCATAGACCAGGCCGCGCGCGGTGTGCACCACCGAGCCGCGCCGGCCCGCCAGCCAGTAGTCGCCGTCGTCGTCGCGATAGAACAGGTACTCGGTCGATATCCAGGTGTCGCCGGCGGCGAAGACGCCGCGTTTGACCGAGGCGCTCGGATCGATCGGGCCGTTGGAGGCCGCCAGCAGGACCCCGACCTCGTTGGGCGCGGCGATCTGCACGAACCCGCGTTCGTTCTCCAGGATCAGGTCGTGTTCGGCGTCGTAGGCGCCCAGCTCGATGCGCCCGGCGCCCGGCAGCGGCCGGCCCTTGCTGCCGACCTTGGCGCCGGACACGTTGGCCAGCACCGCCTGGCCGTCGGTGGTGGCGAAGAACTCGACGACGTGGGCCGGCGCGAACGCCTCGACGACGCGTCCCCACAGCCCGGTCGGCATGCCCGAACCGATGAACAGCCGCACCGGATGATTGCCCTGCAGCACGAACGCCGGGTCGTCCACGATCTCGCGGAGCATGGCCCAGGTGTAGGACACCACCGTGACGCCGTACTGGCGCACCTCCTGGACGAATCGCTTCCGGTCCAGGCCGCGCGACAGCGCGATGCGGGTGCCGCCGACCACGGCGCCGCCGAGGCTGACCAGCAGCGCCGACTCGTGGTGCAGCGGCGTCAGGCAGTAGACCGTGTCGCGGCGGTCCAGGGCGGCCGTCGAGGCGGTGCCGAAGGCCGACACCGCCCAGCGGTAGTTGGTGATCTGCCTGGCCACCAGCTCCCCGCCGGCCGCGGTGAACGCGATGAACGCCAGGTCCCGGGCCAGTCCCGGGTTGGGGCGATACCAGCCGGGCAGCTCGACGGCGTCCGGGTCGATCTGTTCCATGTCGATGACGTCGGAGTCCTCGGGCAGGTGCAGGTCCCGCGACTCGCCGCCGCCGAGCACCAGCACCTGGCGCAGGCCTTGGCGGTCGGAGCTCAGCACCGCGTCGAGGTTGGTCGGGTCGGTCAGCAGCTCGGTCACTCCCCCGAGCCGCACCGAGGCGGCCAGGTCGGTGTCGGGCCGCATCACCACCGCGATGGCGCCGAGCCGGGACAGCGCGGCGATCGCCACCAGCGCGCTGGGCCGGGTCTCCATCAGCACGCCGACGCGATCGCCCTGCCGCACGCCGACGTCGATCAGGCCGCGGACGACGTTGTTGACGCGCCGGTTCACCGCCTCGTAGGTGTGCACGCGGCCGTCGAACAGCAGGAATTCGCCCTGCGGGGCGTCGTGGGCCTGCTCTTCGATGATGCGGCCCAGCGAGATTCGGGTGTGGTCGTTGATCTGTCCCAGGCGGACCAGGCGGGGCAGGGTCCGGGCCGTCTCGACTGCCAGGGTGCGCACGGACTTGTTGGCTGCGACGACGGTGTTGGCCGCGCCACGCGCGATGCCCAGCGCCGCCTCGGAGGCCTCCCCGAGGCCATGCGCGATCCGGGAGCTGAGCGCCACCCCGCTGTCGGTGTGCTCCGCGGGCTGGTCGGCCATCAGGTCGATGCTGGTGGGTTTGTCGCCGCCGGTGGACAGCCACTTCACCCATTCGGCAACCGTCGGCCAACTGTGCTGTGCCGCTTTGGATCCCACGACCAGACCGAAATGCCCTGTGCGGATGGTGTATTCGTAGACTTCGGCGTTGGGGGCCGCCCGCCGGATGCCGCGCACCGAGGCGGGCTGTCCGATGTCGTCGACCTCGCCGACGAACGCCAGCACGGGGCAGGTGATGTCGGTGAGCGTCACCATCTGGCCGTTGACGGCGAAGCCGCCGGTCATCATCCGGTTGTGGGCGATGAACTGCTTGAGCAACTCGGAGATCGCCGGACCCGACCACGCGATCCAGCCTTCGCGCTCGAGGAATCGGCGCTGCTGCTCGCGCGGCAGCAGCGCCTCGCGGTCGTGCAGCTGGCGCACGAAGTCCACCCGCGCCTTGGCGGTCTTGAGCGGGTCGAGCATCTGGAAGCCGGTGCGCGCCATCCAGCTGGGAATCGCCAGCCGGCTGAAGACGTGGTCGGCCATGAAGTTGGCGGCGGGCGCCGCGAAATTCGCCGGGATGCCCATGGGCAGCGCGGCCAGCGTGTCCACCGGCGAACCGAAGGTGACGATGCTGGCGAGTGCCTTAGAACGCCGGTAGGCGGCGACCTGATAGCACCACATGCCGCCCTGGGAGTAGCCGACCAGGTGCACGTCGCTGCCGGTCACATCCTTGACGGTGTCGATGGCCTGGCCGAGCGCGACGATGTGGTCGGCCAGGGTGCGCCGCATGCCGCCTTCGACCTTGTCCGGCTCACCGAAGTCGATGACCCAGGGGTCGATGCCCTGGGCGTGCAGGATGCCCACCGCGCCTTCCTCGCGCGTGACGTCCCACATGTCCGCCGACATCATCATCGGGTGCACCATCAGCACCGGCGGCCCGGCGGGTGACGGGCCGCGCCGGCTGTCCGGCGGGAAATACCGCCGCAGCTTGTACATCGGCACGCTCTCGACGATCTGCGACGGCGACGGCACGCTACCGGTTTCCAGGCCCCCCAGTCGCAAGACCTCCAGCCCGTTCTGCGCGGTAGCGATCAACCGCTCGACCGGTCGTGTGACCATCGAAAAATTGAGATCCACTGCTGCTCCCTGAGTCTTGACAGCTTGGACATCATGGCACATCAGGGCAGCTAGAAGGGCGGTGGTTCCCGCTAGAACGGTGGTGGATCCTCGTCGAAGCCGTAGGTGGCGGGCCAGGGGTGGTTCGCCGGTGGGGCGGCTCGGGCCAGGCGGGCGTCGCGGTTGTGGCGGCGTTCGGCGGCCACGCGCTGGGCGCGGTCCTGGGTGCGGGTGCGGCGGCGTTTGGGCATCATCGCGGTGCGCTCGGCGCAGTAGTCACGGGGCGGGTCGGCTTCGGGGGCCGGTATCGCCCCGGTGGGTGCGCACAGGCTGGGAAACAACAGTGCGCTGCCCGGGGTGGTGACGTAGGTCTGCCCCGCTGGTGAGGTCAGGATGAGGGTGCCGTCGGGCAGCTGCTGTTCGCGCCAGCCCCAAAACGTCTTGACCAAATGATGGGTGCGGCACAGCGCCTTGAGGTTCGAGGCATGGGTGGGGCCGCCGGCGGCGTACGGGATCGTGTGGTCGAGATCGCAGTCCGTGGCCGGGCGATCGCAGCCGGGCCAGCGGCAGGTCAGATCTCGGCAGCGCACGAAATCGGCCAGCGCTTTTGAAGGGATGTAGCCGCGCTCGGGGGCGGCCTCGCCGGGGTGGATCAGCGGGGAGAGTTTGGCCGTGGTGGCCAACTCGGCGACCAGTTCGGGGGCGATGAGCCCGTCGGCGCCCAGCTCTGATGCCGGCGCCTTGCCCACCCCGTCCAGCACAGAGCGCTCGGCGATCACGTGAATTACCACCGGACTCGGCGCGGGTCGGTTACCGGCCGCGCAGTCGGCGCGCCCGCAGCGGCAGGCCAGCAGGTCCGCCCCGCATGCCAACGCTCCCAAGGCATCGGCGCGACGCTGGTCACGGCTACGCGGGTCGTGCTCGCATACCGTGCGAGCCAACGCGTCCAGCCGTTTGTCGAGCGCATGCGCGTCCGGGGTGAGCAGGCTGCCGTGAACCTCCGCGATGCCCCCGACGCCATCGGCGATACAGACCTCGCGGTCTGCCACGAACTCCTTGCGTCGCCGCACCGCATCCGCATCGGCCATGGCCACGATCTTGTCTACCTGCGCGCCGAGCCGTCCGCGGGTCATCGACGGCCATCGCCCCAGGTTGGCGGCCAGCGCCGCGTCCACCGCCGCCAGCACTTCGACGTCCTCAATCAAATCGGTGCGAAACACGATCGTCTGGAACATCAAATATCCGATGTCGCCGGCCCTGAAGACCGCGCCCACCTTCGGCAACCGTTCCCGCATCGCCCGCGCGTAGCGCAACCGGCTCGCGGCCAACCCCTGACTGATCCGCAAGGCCGCGGCCACCTCGGCGGCGGCCGCCGCCTCGGTATCGACCGCCCAGTCCTCGGTCTCCGCACACCGCGACAACCGGTAGGCGAACAACTTCCCGATCGCGACCAGCTGGGCGGCCGCGGCCCTGTTCTCTGCGCGCGCCGACCCGCAGATCTCGTCGATCAACGCCCTCGACTCCCCCGTGGTCGACGGATAATGCCGCTCGAACTGCTCATCGAACCGCGCGATGACTTCTTCGAACATGTGTTCGATCATGCCATCACCCACTGACAATTTCAGCCAGCGCCAGCGAACCAGTGTTGAGCTGCGCGGACGGCGCCTATCCTGCCCCCATGGCGTCGAGCGTGTCGGGCAAGGTCGCATTCATCACCGGCGGGGCGTCGGGCATCGGGGCCGCGCTGGCCACCAAGTTGGTCGACGGCGGCGCGCAGGTCTGGCTCGCCGATCGCCAGCTCGAGGCGGCCCAGCAGCTGGCACAGCGCCTCGGCGCCGGCAAGGCCCACGCGATCGAGCTCGACGTTCGCAGCTATCCCGCGTTCGAGGAAGCGGTCGCCCAGGCCGTGCAGCGCTCCGGGCGAATCGATTACCTGTTCAACAACGCCGGTATCGGCGTCGGCGGTGAGGTCGACTCCTACAGCCTCGAGGACTGGAACGACGTCCTGGACGTCAACCTGCACGGTGTCGTGCACGGCATCCAGGCCGTGTATCCGATCATGATCCGGCAGCGCTCGGGCCACATCGTGAACACGGCGTCGATGGCTGGTCTGCTGGCCGGCCCCGGCACCGTCAGCTACACCGCCTCCAAGCACGCCGTCGTCGCGCTGTCGAAGGCGCTGCGGCTGGAGGCCGAACGCCACAACGTCAAGGTGTCGGTGCTGTGTCCGGGCGCCATCCGCACCCCGATCCTCACCGGCGGCGTCTACGGCCGGATGAACAATACGGGCGCCAGCGACGAGGACATTCTCAAAGCCTGGGAGCCGACGCGGCCGATGGCGCCGGAGAAATTCGCCGATCGTGTCCTGCGTGCCGTGCTGCGCGGCGACGCGATCGTCATCGTGCCGGCGTGGTGGAAGGCGGCGTGGTACCTGGAGCGCCTGTCGCCGACCATTTCGATGCAAGTGGGACGACTCGTGCTCAAACGCCTGCGCGAATTAGGTTCCCGCGCTTCGTGATCCGTCGGTCGTCGGCGAAAGCGAAGTCCGCCGATCCGTCGTCGCGACCTGCGCTCCTTAAGGCACGCTGAGAACCAGCTGCGAACCCGTTTGCGCAGCATGACGCCGGGTACACAGCCGATGCGCTTCGGTCGCGACGCATCGTCGGGACCTCTTCGGTTGAAAGACACAGCTGGGCGCTTCCGGAGTTTTCTGGGCGGCTTTGGTGACCGTTACTGCACTCACAGTGCGGATGCCGAAGCCCGCCGAGACCGTGATTCCTTCCAGCCCCCGAAGGCGAGGTCGCTTTATGGATACGACGACGGAATCGCTCGGCGAGCACGCCAGGGAAACGGTCGCCGCGCGACCGGCCGCCAACCGCTCCACCAACGAAACCCGCCCGGGCCGGTAATCGCCGGCCCAGGCACCCGCGCGCGAGAAAGGCAGACAGATGTTGTTGCTGGGCAACGGCGGACGGCACAAGGGCCGCACCGCCGGCGACGGACTCGGCGAGGTCCAACATTTGGCCGGGCGGGCGTTGTACGACGTCGCGCACGGCCGTTTCGAACGCTCGCTGTCCGGTCTGACCGCCATCGCCGCACTGGTCACGACCGCCGAAATCTATTTCGAGCACTACAAAGCGAGCTTCGGCAACAAATGGATGTGGAGCCCGATCGTGGTGACGCCCCCGGTGGTCGTCGCCGGCATCGGCGGCGTGTTCTCCCGGCGCTGGGCCAAGATCTGGCTACCGATCACCGCGGGCATCTACACGGCCAACGGGCTGATGGGCGAATACCTGCACGCGCGCGGGGTCGCGCGCAAGCCGGGCGGGTGGAAGAACGCCTCCTACAACGTGCCGATGGGGCCGCCGATCGCGGCGCCGGGATTGATGTGCATGGTCGGCGGGATGGGGCTGTTGGCGTCGATCCTGCGCCGCGAACGGTTTCGGGCTTAGGGAGCTGGGAACCTGAGATGGCCAACACCTCACGCCCCGACCACCTGCCCAACCTGCGCCCCGACGGCAAACCACCGCACCCGTCCTGGCTGCCCAGACAGCGCCGCGGCGTCACGCCGCAGATGATCGGGCGCTACCCCGACTACGACGTGCTCGAGACCGCGGACACCTGGGACGAGGCCACCCGCAAGGTGGTGCTGGCCCGCCTGGAACCGCCTGGGCCGCTGCGGTTCTTCACCCTCGAAGAGGAGCCGTGCCTGCGCGCGTTCTGCGACACGGTGCTCGCGCAGGACGTCGAACCGCGGGTGCCGGCGGCCGAGTCGGTGGACTCCAAGCTCGCCGACGGGCGCCTCGACGGCTACCAGTACGCCGACATGCCTGACGACCGCGACACCTGGCGGCTGGTGCTGCGCGGGCTCGACGAGACGGCCAGGAACCATTACGGCGCAACCTCTTTCGCCGACGCCGATATCACCACCCGCGAGGCGATCATCGACAAATTCTCGCAGGCCGACCTGCAGGGCGGGGCGTGGGAGAGCCTGAACGTCAAGCGGGCGTGGTCGGTGTGCATGCGAATGACGTTGTCGGGCTTCTACTCCCATCCGTGGGCGTGGAACGAGATCGGGTTCGGTGGCCCGGCCTACCCGCGCGGCTTCATGCGCCTCGGCGGCGCCACCGGTCCGGCCGCCGCGCGCGAACCGTACGAGACCCGCGGGGCCACCGACGAGGATCCGGTGCACATCGTGAGCAACGGGGAGTTGTGATGAGCGACTTCTTGCGGGGTCTGTTCAAGGGCGCGGTCGGACCGAAGGACAACGACTCGCGGTTCCTGCTCGACGTGCACACCCGCGATCTGCCGGGCGAAAAGACCATGCGGCGCTACGCCGATGACGATGAGGTCGATCTGGTGGTCGTCGGCGCCGGGGCCGGCGGCTCGGTGCTGGCGCAGCGGCTGGCCCGCGAGGGCTGGCGGGTGGTGATCCTCGAAGCCGGCCCGTTCTGGCATCCCGACGAGGACTGGGTGTCCGACGAGGCCGGGTCGCACACGCTGTACTGGACACAGAAACGCATCATCGGCGGCGACGACCCGATCGAGTTGGGTAAGAACAACTCCGGGCGCGGCGTGGGCGGCTCGATGGTGCACTACGCCGGATACACCCCGCGGTTCCACCCCAGCGACTTCGAAACCTATACCCGCGACGGGGTCGGGGCGGACTGGCCCATCGGCTACGAGGACATCCGCCGCCACTACGAGCGTGTCGAGCTCGAGCTGCCGGTGGCCGGCCAGAACTGGCCGTGGGGCGACCCACATCGCTATCCCTTTGCCCCCCACCCCATTTCGGGTGCCGCGGCCAAGATCTGGCGGGGAGCGCTCAAGCTCGGCATCGAGATGCGGGTGGGGCCCGTCGGCATCGTCAACGGCACCTTCGGCAATCGCCCGCACTGCATCTACCGCGGCTACTGCCTGCAGGGCTGCAAGGTCAACGCCAAGGCCAGCCCGTATGTCACGCACCTGCCCGACGCACTGGCCCATGCGGTGGAGATTCGCGCCAACTGTATGGCCTCGCGCGTCGAGCTGGACGAGAGCGGCGCCGCCCGCGGCGTGGTCTACTACGACGAGGTGGGCGGCAAGGAGCGACTGCAACGCGCCAAAGTAATTGCCATAGCCGGGTATTCGATCGAAACACCGCGCCTGCTGTTGAACTCGACCAGCGACCGCTTCCCGCACGGGTTGGGTAACAACGACGACCAGGTCGGGCGCTACGTGATGGTGCAGGGCGCCACCCAGTCCGCGGGCCGGTGGTCCGAGGAGGTCCGGATGTACAAGGCGCCGCCCCCGGAAGTGACCTCCGAACAGTTCTACGAGACCGACCAATCCCGTGGCTTCGCGCGCGGCTTCGCCATCCAGACCGTGTCACCGTTGCCCATCGGTTGGGCCGAACACGTGCTGGCCGAGGGGCACTGGGGCCGCGCCATGCGGGAGTACATGCGCGACTACAACCACTGGGCGACCGTTGGCGTGCTCAACGAGCTGCTGCCGCGACCGGACAACCGGGTGACCCTCGCCGACGAGACGGACCCGTACGGCATCCCGGTCGCCCGGTTCGACTACACGCTGTGCGACAACGACAAGGCCAACATGGCCTACTCCACCAAGGTGATCGGCGACATCCTGCACGCCGCCGACGCCCAGGACGTGCTCACCATCGAGCGGTTCGCCCACCTGATCGGTGGCGCCCGGATGGGCACCAATCCGGAAAATTCGGTCGTCGACTCCGATCAGCGCGTGTGGGGCGTTCCGAACCTGTTCCTGGCCGACGGCTCGGTGTGTCCCACGCAGGGCTCGGCGAACCCCGCGCTGACCATCATGGCGCTGGCCTCGCGGCTCGCCGAACGGCTGGCCGGCGGGAAGATCGATACCACCGCCGGACGGAGGTCGGAGGCGCGAGCCCGTGGCTGACCGAACGATCGACGTCGAAACGACTTTTTCGCCCCGGGTGCTGCGTGAGTACGCGCTGCTCGCCGACGGCGAGCGTGGCGCGCTGATCGGGCCGCAGGGCGACATCGCGTGGATGTGCGCTCCGCACTGGGATTCCGACGCCGTCTTCTCCAATCTCATTGGCGGTGGCGGGGTTTACGCGATCACGCCGACCGACGTCCGGCACGTGTGGGGCGGCTATTACGAGCCGGGCACCATGATCTGGCGCAACCGCTGGATCACCCGCGACGGCACCGTGGAATGCCGTGAGGCGCTGGCCTTTCCGGGCGACCCCGACCGGGTGGTGCTGCTGCGCCGCCTCACGGTGTGCCGCGGGACGGCGCGGGTCCGGGTGCTGCTGGCACCGGCCGCGGGATTCGGCAGACACGGCCTCGGCCAGCCGTCCTGCGAGGACGGCGTGTGGAGCGGCCGCTCGGGCCGGTTGCGCTGGCGGTGGCTGGCCGGGTGCCAGGCCCGCGCCCGCAAAGCCTCGCACGACAACAGCGAGCTGCTCACCTGCGAGATCACCCTCCAGGAGGGCCGGCACCACGACCTGGTGCTGGAGCTGTCCGAACGCGCGCTGCCCGAGCGGACGCCGGACCCCGACCTGGCCTGGGACGCCACCGCGTCCGCCTGGCAGCGCAGCGTGCCCCGGCTGCACTGCACCATCGCCCCGCGCGACGGCGGCCACTCCTACGCGGTGCTGCGCGGCCTGACCAGCAGCGGGGGCGGCATGGTGGCCGCCGCCACCATGAGCCTGCCCGAACGCGCGCACACCAACCAGAACTACGACTACCGCTACGCCTGGATCCGCGACCAGGTGTACGCCGGCATGGCCGCCGCCGCGGTCGGCACCACCGAACTGCTGGACGGGGCGGTCGAATTCGTCGGCGCCCGGCTGCTCGAGGACGGCCCCAACCTCAAGCCCGCCTACACCGTCACCGGCGGCGCAGTGCCCGGCGAGGAGACGCTCGACCTGCCCGGCTATCCCGGCGGCTCGGACAAGGTCGGCAACTGGGCCAACCAGCAGTTCCAGCTCGACGTGTACGGTGAGGCGCTGCAGTTGCTGGCCAAGGCGGGTGCCGCCGACCGGCTCGACGCCGAGGGGTGGCGCGCCGCGCAAACCGCCATCCGGGCCATCGCAAAGCGTTGGCGTGAACCGGATGCCGGCGTGTGGGAAATCGGCGACGAGCACTGGACGCAGTCCCGGCTGGCCTGTGTGGCCGGGCTGCGCGCCATCGCCAAGCTGGCCGGGGCCGGGCCCGAGGTCACCGCGTGCGCTTCCCTGGCCGACGCGATCCTGGCCGACACCGCGTCGAGCAGCCTGCATCCGCACGGCTACTGGCAGCGCAGCCCGCGGCTGACGGGCGTCGACGCGTCGTTGCTGCTGCCGCCGGTGCGCGGCGCCGTGCCCGCCGACGACCCTCGCACCCGGGCCACCCTGGACGCCGTTCGCCGCGAACTCACCGAGGACGGGTTCGTCTATCGCTTCCGGCACGACGAGCGCGAGCTCGGCGACGCCGAGGGCGCCTTCCTGCTCTGCGGATTCATGATGGCGCTGGCCGAACACCAACTGGGCCACGGCGATTGCGCGATGCGCTGGTTCGAACGCAACCGCGCCGCGTGCGGGCCGCCAGGCCTGTTCTGCGAGGAGTACGACGTTCGGCAGCGCCAGCTGCGCGGCAACCTGCCCCAGGCGTTCGCGCACGCCCTGATGCTTGAATGCACGGCCATCCTCACCGACGACGACGACGCCCACCATGAGTGAGCACTCCGACCGAGCGAAAGGCAGTTCTGCGATGACACAGACAGTGGTGATCACCGGAGCCAGCGCCGGCATCGGCCGCGC
>NZ_QMEU01000097.1 GCF_003284975.1 Mycobacterium colombiense | reverse complement strand
GCGGCATCGGGATCGGGATCCAAGAAGATGTGCCGGTGGTCGAAGGCGGCGAGCAGCGCGAACACCGGTACGTGCGGGTCGGCCAGCAGCGCCGACACCGGCCGGTGCAGGGTGGGGCGGCCGAGCATGATCACCTGCTTGGGCCGCAGCAACGGCAGCGCGAGGGGGTGTAGCGGGTTGGCGGGGGCCGGCGCCGTCGGCTCCGCGACGGTCGGCAGCTGGGCCAGGTTGGGCTGTGCGCCCGCGCCATGCCCGGCGATGACGACCGTGTCGGGTGACAGGTCGATGTCCAGCGGCTGGTCGAAGGTGACCGGGGGGGTGTAGGTCCACGGCCGCCCGCCCGCGCGGCCCGGCGGCGTCACCCCCTGGGGCTCGGGACCGGGGACCAGGGGTTCGCGCAGCGGGATGTCGAACTGCACGGGCCCGGCGTTGGCGGTGCGGGAGCCGGTGGCGGCCGTCAGCACCCGGCAGGTGGCCGATCGCCAGGTGGCATTGAGCGCGTCCAGCCGCTCGGGGGCGTCCTCGGCCAGGCCCAGGCTGATGGTGGCCCGCACCTGGGTGCCGAAGTAGCCCAGCTGCTCCATGGTCTGGTTGGCCCCGGTGCCCAACAGTTCGTAGGGCCGGTTGGCCGACAGCACGATCAGCGGCACCCGGGCGTAGTTGGCCTCGATCACCGCCGGGCCGAGGTTGGCGACGGCGGTGCCGGACGTCATGGCGACGCACACCGGCGCGCCGGCGGCGATGGCCAGGCCGATGGCCAGGTAGCCGGCGGTGCGCTCGTCGATGCGGACGTGCAGGCGGACCCGGCCGGCCCGGTCGGCGTCTTGCAGCGCGAAGGCCAGCGGGGCGTTGCGCGAACCGGGGCAGAGCACCACGTCGCGGACGCCGCCGCGAATCAGCTCGTCAACGACGACGCGAGCTTGTGTCGTCGAGGGGTTCACTCCTACAGGGTGTCATAGCCCGCTGACGATGCCCGCCGCAAGCGGCGGGAGGAGGCAGCGGGGGATCAACATAGCGCCTGGAGCACGCGCCCACCGCCGAGTTTTTGGACGCCTACCTCTGCTCGGCGAAGAACTTGAGCATGGCGGCGTTGACGGCGTCGGGCCGCTCGAAGAAGCCCAGATGGCCGGTGTCGGGGATCTGCACGTAGCGGCCGTTGGGCAGGGCGTCAGCGACCTCGCGGCCCAGGTACGGCGGGGTGAGCACGTCGTCGGAGAACCCGATCACCAGCACCGGCGTCGCGATGCTGCGGTAGGCGGTCAGCCGGCTGGTGTACGGCGCGACGTCGAGCTGGGCGCGCATGCCCGGGGTGGGCTTGACGGGCCAGGTGGAGAACATCGCGATCCAGTCCGCGACGGCGGTATCGTCGTTGAGCGTCTTACGGGAAAAGTTTTCCAGCAGGCGAATTTTCGCCTCGTATGCGGCCGGCAATGCGACTCCGGCGTCGGACAGCTCGGCCTCGGCGTCGCGGAAGAACTGCCGGGCCCGGTCCATGCGGCCGCGGGTGCCCATCAGCACCGCAGAACTGACCAGCTCGGGCCGGGCCAGCATGAGCTCCTGGGTGATGAACGCGCCCATCGACATCCCGACGACGCGGGCCGGGGCCGCGTTCAGGCCTTCGATCAGCGCCGCCGTGTCGTCGACCATGGTCTGCGTCGAGAAGCCCTCCGCGTTCTCGGTGGCGCCGATCCCGCGATTGTCGAAGGTGATGACGCGGTAGCCGGCCGCCAGGAACGCGGGGACTTGATAGGGCTGCCAGGTGCGTCCGGCGCCGCCGTGGCCGGCGATAAAGACCACGGGCTCACCGGAGCCGCGGTCGTCGTAAGCCAGGTTGATCACCCGGACGACGGTACAAGCAACTGATGGCAGGCCTTGACCCGGTCGATCCACCACTGCCGCCGCTCCGGCGCCGCCCGCAGCGCGCGCAGCCGCTGCGGATCGGGCCTGACCGGCCCCACCGGCAGGGTCCCGTCGACGGGCACTGTGAACTCAGTGGTCGCCACCACATCTTCGACGAACAGCCCGCCGGTGCCCAGCCCGCAGGCGTGCCGAAGCTGCGGCAGGGCCGCGGCGGCGGTCAGGCCCGCGGCGATGCCCACCGCCGAATCCAGCGCGCTGGAGACCACCACCGGGATGTCGATCTGCGCGGCGATCGCCAGCATTGCCGAAATCCCGCCCAGCGGAGCGACTTTGAGCACCGCGATGTCGGCGGCGCCGGCGCGGACCACGGCCAGCGGGTCGTCGGCCTTGCGGATGCTTTCGTCGGCGGCGATCGGCACCTCGACGCGGCGGCGCAGGGCCGCGAGCTCGGCGACCGTCGCGCAGGGCTGTTCGAGGTACTCGAGCGGGCCGTCGGCGGTCAGCGCGGCCGCGGCGGCCTGTGCCTCCTCGACGCTCCAGCCGCCGTTGGCGTCGACCCGCACGGTCGGCACCAGTTCACGCACGGCGTTGACCCGGGCGACGTCGTCGGCCAAAGTCTGTCCCGGCTCGGCGACCTTGACCTTGGCCGTACCGGCCCCGGGAAAGCGAGCCAGCACCTCCGGCACGTCGGCGGCGGCCACGGCCGGCACGGTCGCGTTGATCGGCACGCGCTCGCGGCGGGTGGGCGGCGGCCGGTGATACGCGGCCTCGATGCCCGACGCCAGCCAATGCGCGGCCTCGCGCGGCTGGTAGTCGAGGAACGCCCCGAACTCCCCCCAGCCTGCCGGGCCGTCGATCAGCGCGACCTCGCGGGTGGTGATGCCGCGAAACCGGACCCGCATGGGAAGCGCCACCACGTGCAGGCGGTCCAGCAGGTCTTCCAGCCGGGGTGGGCGCGGCGGGGTCACGCGCTGTAGACCCGGCGGCCCGCCAGATATGTCGCCCGCACCTCGAGGTCGGCGATCCGCTCGGGTGCGACGGCGCGCGGATCGGCCGAGAGCACCACCAGGTCGGCGTACTTGCCGACCTCCAGCGAGCCGATCAGGTCGTCGGAGAACAGCTGCCAGGCCGCGTCGATGGTCTGCGCGCGGATCGCCTGCTCGACCGTCAGGCGTTCCTCGGGCCCGAGCACTCGGCCGCTCGGCGCCGTGCGGGTCACCGCGACGCTGATGTTGCGCAGCGGCTCCTCGGGCGTGACGGGCGGATCGTTGTGCAGCGAGATGCGCATCCCGGTGGCGACCGCGGATCCGGCAGGCATCCAACGACTTCCGCGCTCCTCGCCGAACAGGCCGTCGACGATCACGTCGCCCCAGTAGTGGATCTGGTCGACGAAGATGCTGCAGGTGACGCCGAGGTCGTGGGCGCGCCGCAGCTGCTCGGGCCGGATGGCGCCGACGTGTTCGAGGCGCAGCCGGTGGTCGTCGCGCGGGTGGCGCTTCAGGGCCTCCTCGTAGACGTCGAGGATGGTATCCACACCGGCGTCGCCCTGCACGTGGCAGGCCATCGGCCAGCCCAGCGGGAAGTAGGCGCCGACGATCTCGCGCAGCTGCTCTTTGGTGTAGTTGGCGCAGCCGCACGACCCCGGCACGACGCCGATGATCCGGGTGGCCTCGGTGTCCAGGTAGGGAAACGACAGGTCGATGTTGCCGATCCACGGCGAGCCGTCGACCCAGATCTTGATGCCGATCTGGCGGGCCATGTCGTCACCCTGCCCGGGGGTGGCGGCCGTCGACATCTGCGGGTTGGAGATCTCGTAGGTGCGCAGCCGCACCGTCAGCCGCTCGCGCAGCTGGTCGAGCACCGGGCGGAAGTTCGGGTCGAACGCCATCTCCGAACAGGTGGTCAGGCCGGCCCGGTTGAGCCGGGCGCACTCGGCGAGCAGCATCCGTGGGTAGTCGGCGAAGTCGATGGCCCCGCCCAGCAGCGGGAACACCGCGCCGGTTTCCTCGGCGGTGCCGTCAAGTTCGCCGTCGGCGTCGCGGCCGTATTTCGCGCCCTTGGGGTCGGGGGTGTCGCGGGTCAGCCCGTGCAGCTTGGCGGCGTGCGAGTTGAAAAAGGCCTTGTGCCCGGAGTTGTGCATGATCACCAGCGGGCTGTCCGGCGCGATGTCGTCGAGCCAACTCAGCGTGGGTTCCGGAAGGCCGTTCTGCAGCAGCGGATCCCACCCGTTCAGGAAGGCGCCGTCGGACCCGCGGCGGGCGACCTCGGAGTGGATCGCCGCGACGACGTCGTCGGCGTCGCGCATGGTGACTGGGCGGATGTCGACGATGCGGTCCGACAGCGCGACCGCCTCCATCAACGGATGTCCGTGTGCCTCAACGAAACCCGGCATGACGCAGCCGTCACCGGCGTCGACCGTCCGGGTGTCGGGGCCGGCGAGGTCGGCGACCTCGGCCCGGGTTCCGACGGCAATGATCCTGCCGTCTTGCACCGCGAGCGCCTCGGCGGTGGGCCGCTGCTCGTCGACGGTCAGGATGGTTCCGGTGACGACGAGATCTGCCTGCCCCATGGGGAGGGATCCTAGTGGCGAGGCGGCAAACATGGATGGGTATCTCCGGTGCAGCCTGTCCCGCTTAGTAGGCGGCTACCTGAGCGGCAGCCGAACACTCTTCTGTAGAAACAGAGATAGACCCGGATGCTTGATGCGCTATCACAGGGGTGGCGGGCTGCGGTTGCATCCGGAGAGCGTTCATTGATGAATGCTCGGCTGAAGGCAGCGGGGCTTCCCGATCCACAGAGTTTGATCGCCGCAGAGGACGTACCGGTCGGCAAGCCAAGCCCGGAAGGTTATCTGAAGGGCGCAGCCGCTTTCGGGTTCCGGCCGGGACCGCGCGGTGACTGGCTGGCGAATGGGTGCCTGCCTAAACTTTCGCTTATGCAGCAGACGTTGCGTGTTGATACCGCGGGTGTGCAGGCGATGGCCGCCCGCTGGGGTGCTTCGGTGGAAGGACTGAACGCGACGGCAGCTCCCGCTGGGCGAGGGTTGTCGTGTCAGACCAGCGCGGCCGCAGTCAACGCTGCCCACATTGATGTCACCGCGTTCACCGCGGGGCTGGCCACACAGATGGGCGCGCACGTGACCGGCGTCGCCCAAGCCAACGCCTCTTACCTCGCCGAAGAAGCTGATTCGGCCACCAAACTCGGAGCGGTGGCTCACCCGGTTACCAGCGTGTAGCGATGGCAGCGGTCGCGGGGATTCCCGGCCTGTCAACGCTGTTGGCTTGGCCGACTGAGCATCTCACCGATGCGGCGGCTCACTGGGAGAACGTGGGCGAGCGTAGCTATAGTGTGGTACACCAGATTTGGCGAGATGCGCTCGCAGTGGATTGGCACGGTAACGCCGCCGACAAGCTGCGCTCTGCGACGCATGCGGACCTGCAAACTACCGACGCAGCAGTCGACCAGCTACAAACGGCAGCACGCGTCGCGCGCAATGGGGCGTCGGATCTGCATGCGGCCCGCTCCCGAGTGCACTACGCCGTCGAGGACGCTCGCACAGCCGGATTCGAAGTCGGCGAAGATCTTTCGGTCACGGACCGCATGACCGGCGGATCAGTCGCCCAACGGGCCGCCCGCCAAGCGGCAGCCCAATCCTTCGCCGGCGACATTCGTCAGCGCGCCGCACAACTGGTGAGCCTGGATCAACAAGTCGCCGGCAAAATCACTGCCGCCGTAGCCGAAATACGCGACACCTTCCCCCAGCGCTCCGCCCCTGACGCCTCTCCGCCGGCACCCAACGGCCGCATCCAAGCTGTCGACCACACTTGGAAACAAGATAGTGGCAACGGCCAAACGGATCCGCCGCCCCCTGATCCTCCCGCCCGAGGGTTGCCGCCCGACGGCCTTCATCCACCAGTCGATGGTTCCCTGACGCCAGGCCCGGCCAGCCGCCCCAGCGAACGAAGTGTCGGCGGCCAAAGTCTGTGGGATGAGCACGGTGGAGAATGGCGCTACTTCCCAGGCGACAAATGGCACAATCCGCATTGGGACTACAACCCCCACGCGAACCCAAATTCTCCTTGGGACAATATTCCGATCAACGGTCTTCCCCCTCGCATCGGTGGTGCTCCGCCGATCATCTCTGGGCTGCCGCCATGGCTTCAAAACCCTGCGGCAGCCGGGGTGCCCGGACCGCCACAGAACCCACTGCTGGCGCCATTCCCTGGTGCGACTATGCCGGCACCCCCACCCGCATCTTCCCCGCCGCCGGGCCCTGGCCTGATGCCGCACATGGACCTACCCGCACCGAGTCCCGGTGAACTGCAAACGGCAGGCGGCGAGACCGCGGTAATTGCCGGCGGGGGTCTGCTGGTGCTGATATTGGGGGCGCTGGCTCTTGCGTGAGAACCGAACTGATACGACCGGGCAGCCCTTCGACCCCGCCGCGGTGTCGTCGCTTGCGGAAGTGCTTGCCGAGCACACTGGCGGACTGACATTCGTTCCCGCAGCACACCTGCCGTTGTGGCTACCCGACCTCACCGTGCCACAGGGATGGGATTTTGGGGCGGTCCACCGCCCCACCGTGACGAGGATGCTGCTGCGGCGAGTCGGCACCGGCGACAACTGGGATGGTTGCGAGGTCCTAAATCTCTACCGTGTCTCAGGAACAGTGCCCGAGAAACTGGTATTCGACAACGCCGAGCGCACCTTGCGCGACAGCGGCGCCGATTCCATCCACACACACCACATCGATACGCCGCCGCGGTATGGCCTCATCGCTGTGCGTTCGTCAGGCCTGCTCCATATCGGCGCGCGTCTCGTGCACAGCCAATACACCTACTACGCGATCAATACGGCTGCTGGCGGCGCGCTCATCGAGCAGGCGGTGATGGTCGGCAGCGACGCGCAACCCACGCTAAGTGGCGAGGCGGCGAAGCTCACCGACGATTTGTACCGCGCACTGCTAGCCAGTATCGCCCGCGGCCCCGACGCCGCTCAGCTCCCGAGACATACCAAAGACGGCGCTGGCCGCCGCGCAGACCCTACCTCGTTGTCAACGCCTACATCCCCGCGGAACCAGCGGAGACCGGCCGTAAGTGGAGACCCATGAGCATCATTCGCGTCAACTTTCTTCCTGAATTTTATTTCGGTGACGACGCAGTCTTATTGACTTTGGACGGCGGCGGAGTCGCCGAACTTGAAGCTGCGCTCAGTGACGCCAAGCAGCACGGGGCGTCGCGACTCGAGCATCACGGAGTTACGCATGAGTTTCATATGGAGTCCGACGCTGCCGATATAGAGCTCGACCCCACGCACGTGATATGGCGGCTTGACGAAGCGAAGGCGGCCGAAATCATTGAAGACCTTGCTGTTCTCAGCGACGAGGGCAGCGTGGGTCGTCCAACCAAGGGCCACTTCTACGTCGACATGTCCACGCCCACCAAAACGCTCGTCGTGTCCCGCGACGAATACGTCGACGTGGTCTACCCCTGGCAGTCACCGGCATAACAATCGGGGACTGGACGAGGCGACGGAAGTACGACTCCGGTTTCTTCGTCGGGGAATGGTTAGCCGCTGGATTTTGCGTGAGCGACCTTAACGGTCCTGTAAGCAGCGCGTCCGCGAGGTCTTCGAGGGTGCGGCTGACCCAAATTGCAACACGTTCTAGTCTGACCACATGAGTGACGACCTGTTGCGCAACCCGACCCATAACGGCCACCTGCTAGTGGGCGCGCTCAAGCGCCACAAGACCAAGCCGGTGCTGTTTCTCGGCGACACCACGCTGACCGGCGGTCAGATGGCCGAGCGGATCAGCCAGTACATCCAGGCGTTCGAGGCGTTGGGCGCGGGCACCGGCGTCGCCGTCGGCCTGCTGTCGCTCAACCGGCCCGAGGTGCTGCTGATCATCGGCGCGGGCCAAACCCGCGGCTACCGGCGCACCGCGCTGCACCCGCTGGGCTCGCTGGACGACCACGCCTACGTGCTGAACGACGCCGGCATCAGCTCGCTGATCATCGACCCCAACCCGATGTTCGTCGAGCGGGCGCTGGCCCTGCTGGAGAAGGTGCCCGGGCTCAAGCAGATCCTGACCATCGGGCCGGTGCCCGAGGCGCTCAGCGGGGTGGCGGTCGACCTAGCGGCCGAGGCGGCCAAGTACGACCCGCAGCCGCTGGTGGCCGCGGACCTGCCGCCGGATCAGGTCATCGGCCTGACCTACACCGGCGGCACCACCGGCAAGCCCAAGGGCGTGATGGGCACCGCGCAGTCGATCTCCTCGATGACCCAGATCCAGCTTTCGGAGTGGGAGTGGCCGGAGGAGCCGCGGTTCCTGATGATCACTCCCCTGTCGCACGCCGGCGCGGCGTATTTCCTGCCCACCCTGATCAAGGGCGGCGAGATGCACGTGCTGCCCAAGTTCGACCCGGCCGATGTGCTGAAAACCATTGAGGAGAAACGCATTACGGCCACGTTCCTGGTGCCGTCGATGCTGTATGCGCTGATGGACCACCCGGACTCGCACACCCGCGACCTGTCGTCGCTGCAGACCGTCTACTACGGCGCCTCGGCGATCAATCCCGTCCGGCTGGCCGAGGCGATTCGCCGCTTCGGCAAGATCTTCGCCCAGAACTACGGGCAGTCCGAGGCGCCGATGGCCATCACCTACCTGGCCAAGAACGAGCACGACGAGAAGCGGCTGACATCCTGTGGCCGCCCAACGCTGTTCGCGCGGGTGGCGCTGCTGGGTGAGGACGGCAAGCCGGTCCCGCAGGGCGAGCCGGGCGAAATCTGTGTCAGCGGGCCGCTTTTGGCGGGCGGGTACTGGAACCTGCCCGAGGCGACGGCCGAGACGTTCAAGGACGGCTGGCTGCACACCGGCGACATGGCCCGCGAGGACGAGGACGGCTTCTACTTCATCGTCGACCGGGTCAAGGACATGATCGTCACCGGCGGCTTCAACGTGTTCCCGCGCGAGGTCGAGGACGTCGTCGCCGAGCACCCGGCCATCGCCCAGGTGTGTGTGGTCGGCGCCCCGGACGAGAAGTGGGGCGAGGCCGTCACCGCGGTGGTGGTGTTGCGCTCCGACGCGCCCCGCGACGACGCGGCGATCGAGAAGATGACCGCCGAGATCCAGGCCGCCGTCAAGGACCGCAAGGGTTCGGTGCAGTCGCCCAAGCGCGTGGTGCTCGCCGACTCGCTGCCGTTGACCGGGCTCGGCAAGCCGGACAAGAAGGCCGTGCGCGCGCAGTTCTGGGAGGGCGCGGCCCGCTCGGTCGGCTGACCGCTCGCGAGCACCGCGCTGGCGTGACGTTCGACGGCTAGAGTGACTCTGGCGTGACGCTCGGCGGGACGGCGGGGCTAGGCCGAGACGCCGGCGACCAGCAGGTCGAGCATGCGCCCGGTCTGCTCCGGTGAACCGCTGACCAGAAAGATGCCGATCAGGCTGGACACCACGTCGTCGGCCTGCACATCGGCGCGCAGGCTCGCGTCGTCGGCGCCGGCCTGCAACAGCGACTCGACGGCGCCCACGATGCTGTCGCGAGTCTGGCTGGGCGCAAGCGCACCCGAGTCGAAGATCGCCTGCAGAGACTCGGCCATGCCGCGCTTGGCGGCGACGAAACTCGCGTAGCGGTCCATCCAGCGGCGCAGCGCCGTCTTAGGCGGATGGCGCTCGAGCAGCTGCCCGGCGGCCGCGGCCACCTCGGCGAGCTCGGCGCGGTAGATGGCCTCGACGAGCGCCTCCCGGTTGGGGAAATGGCGGTACAGCGTGCCGATCCCCACCCCCGCGTCGCGGGCGATCGACTCGAGCGAGGCCGCCGCGCCGCGCGCGGTGAACGCCGCGGTGGCCGCCTGCAACAGCCGTTCGCGATTGCGGCGCGCGTCCGACCTTCCCACCAAAGCGGAGGCTCCTCCGTTTCTGTTACGCTGTGAATGCGGAGGCCCCTCCGCTTCACCAGTGTGTCACCCGATCCTTCAGGAGCACCATGACAGACCAACCCCGGCCCGGCGGCATCGGCACTCTGGGCGCGACGCCCGTCGCCCGCATGGGTTACGGCGCCATGCAACTGTTCGAGGCAACGACCGCCGACGACGCGGCCGCGGTGCTGCGTCGCGCGATCGAACTGGGCGTCAACCACATCGACACCGCGTCGTTCTACGGACCCGGAGAGGTGAACCGCCGGATCCGCGCGGCACTGGCCCCCTACCCCGACGATCTCGTCGTCGTCAGCAAGGTCGGCGCGCGCTACACCGGCGAACAACCGATCCCGCTGGCGCCGGCACAACGGCCCGCCGAACTGCGCGCCGCCGTCGAAGACGACCTGCGCCAGCTCGGCCTGGACAGGATCCCGGTGGTCAACCTGCGCCGGCTCGACGCCGGGATCGGCATGTCCGCCGAGGGCGACCAGGTCGTCGACCTCGACGACCAGCTGGCCGAGATGATCGCGCTGCGCGACGAGGGCAAGATCGGCGCGATCGGGATCAGCAGCGTGCCGCACGACGTGCTGCGGCGAGCGCTGCCCGCCGGCATCGTCTGCGTGCAGAACGCCTACAGCCTGCTGGACCGCTCCCAGGAAGCCGCGCTCGAGCTGTGCGTGGACGAGGGCATCGCCTGGGTCCCCTACTTCCCGCTCGGCTCGGCGTTCCCCGGATTCCCGAAGGTCGCCGACAACCCGGTGGTGGCCGATATCGCCGGCGAGCTGGGCGTCACCGGCGCCCAGGTCGGGTTGGCCTGGATCCTGGCGCACGCGCCGAACACGTTGCTGATTCCCGGCACCCGGTCGGTCGCCCACCTCGAGGAGAACATCGCCGCGGCCGGCGTCACACTGAGCGCCGAGGCAATCGCCCGGCTCGACGCCGTCGCCACACCCGGCGCCGACCCCTGGGCACACGGCGTCGAACCCTTCCTGGAGGCGCCCCAGACCTGACTACTGTGTCAGGCATGGGTACGCCCGACGGCATCAAGCCGTCCCCCAAACCGCCGTGGTGGCTGAAGCCGGCGAACAAGGTCGTCATCCGGCTCTCGCGGCTGGGCCTGAGCTTCGGTGGTGAAAGCCCGGTGGTGTTGACCGTGCCCGGCCGCAAGTCCGGCACACCCCGGTCGACGCCGGTGACGCCGATGACGGTGGACGGCAAACGCTATGTGGTGGGCGGGTTTCCGGGCGCGGATTGGATCCGCAACGTGCGTGCCGCCGAGTACGCGACGCTGGCCCGCGGCCGGCACCGCGAGCGGGTGCGGATGGTGGAGCTGTCCGCTGACGCGGCGCGCCCGTTCTTGCGGGCGTTCCCCACCGAGGTGCCCACCGGCGTCGGCTTCATGAAGCGCTCAGGGCTGGTCACCGACGGCCGCCCCGAGGAGTTCGAGACGCTGACGGGCGTGTGTCCGGTATTTCGGCTGGACCCGGCATAGGAGTTCAAAAACCTTGAGTGACAACCCCTTTGATGCCCACCAGTGGCGTCCGGTGGACGGGTTCGGCGACCTGACCGACATCACCTATCACCACCACGTCGACGACGCCACGGTGCGGGTGGCGTTCGACCGGCCCGAGGTGCGCAACGCGTTCCGGCCGCACACCGTCGACGAGCTCTACCGGGTGCTCGACCATGCCCGGATGTCCCCCGACGTCGGGGTGGTGCTGCTCACCGGCAACGGGCCCTCGCCCCGGGACGGCGGCTGGGCGTTCTGTTCCGGCGGCGATCAACGCATCCGCGGGCGCAGCGGCTACCAATACGCCACCGGCGAGACCGCCGACACCGTCGACCCCGCCCGCGCCGGGCGGCTGCACATCCTCGAGGTGCAGCGGCTGATCCGGTTCATGCCCAAGGTGGTGATCTGTCTGGTCAACGGGTGGGCCGCCGGCGGCGGGCACAGCCTGCACGTGGTGTGCGACCTCACCCTGGCCAGCCGCGAACACGCCCGCTTCAAGCAGACCGACGCCGACGTCGGCAGCTTCGACGGCGGCTACGGCAGCGCGTACCTGGCGCGGCAGGTCGGCCAGAAGTTCGCCCGCGAGATCTTCTTCCTCGGCCGCCCCTACACCGCCGAGCAGATGCACCACATGGGCGCGGTCAACGCCGTCGTCGACCATGCCGAGCTGGAATCCGAAGCCATCGGATGGGCGCGCGAGATCAACGCGAAATCCCCACAGGCGCAACGGATGCTGAAGTTCGCGTTCAACCTGCTCGACGACGGCCTGGTGGGCCAACAGCTGTTCGCGGGCGAGGCCACCCGGCTGGCCTACATGACCGACGAAGCCGTCGAGGGCCGCGACGCCTTCCTGGAAAAGCGCGACCCGGACTGGAGCCGGTTCCCCCGCTACTTCTGAGCGGCCGGGGTGCCCGGGGCCACCGCCTAGACTCGCCTCCCGTGAGCAAGAGTCCCCTTCGCCGGATCGCCGACCAGTTCGTGCTGGCGACCATGCGCCCTCCGATGGCGCCGCAAGTGTTGGTCAACCGTCCGCTGATGAAGCCGATCGAGCTGGCCGGCAAGCGCATCCTGCTCACCGGGGCGTCGTCGGGTATCGGCGAGGCCGCGGCCGAACAGTTCGCCCGGGCGGGCGCCACGGTGGTCGTCGTGGCCCGCCGCCAGGAACTGCTCGACGCGCTCGCGGACCGCATCACCTCGGCGGGCGGTGACGCCATCTCCATCCCGTGCGACGTCTCGGACCTCGACGCCGTCGACGCGCTGGTCGCCGACGTCGAAAAGCGTCTCGGCGGAATCGACATCCTGATCAACAACGCTGGCCGGTCCATCCGCCGGCCGCTGGCCGAGTCGCTGGAACGCTGGCACGACGTCGAGCGGACGATGGTGCTCAACTATTACGCGCCGCTGCGGCTGATCCGCGGGCTGGCGCCGGGCATGATCGAGCGCGGCGACGGGCACATCATCAACGTCTCGACGTGGGGCGTGCTGTCGGAGGCCTCACCGCTGTTCGCGGTGTACAACGCCTCGAAGGCCGCGCTGTCGACGGTGAGCCGGGTGGTGGAAACCGAGTGGGGCGACAAGGGCGTGCACTCGACCACGCTGTACTACCCGCTGGTGGCCACCCCGATGATCGCGCCGACCAAGGCCTACCAGGGAATGCCGGCGCTGACGCCGGAGGAGGCCGGCGAGTGGATGATCACCGCCGCCCGCACCCGCCCGGTGCGCATCGCGCCGCGGATGGCGATCGCCGCCAAGGCGCTGGACACGTTCGGCCCGCGCTGGGTCAACGCCGTCATGCAGCGCCAGAGCATCCAGCCCAACCGCAACAGCGACGGCTGACCCGGCCGCCGCAACGGGCCGTTTTACCCGGCCACTGTGATAGACACGACGCTATGGAGATCCTGGCCAGTCGGATGTTGCTCCGGCCGGCGGACTATCAGCAGTCGCTGACCTTCTACCGCGACCAGATCGGCCTGGCGATCGCGCGTGAATACGGCGCGGGCACAGTCTTTTTCGCGGGGCAGTCGCTGCTCGAATTGGCCGGTTACGGCTCCCCGGACCACTCGCGCGGACCGTTCCCGGGCGCGCTGTGGCTGCAGGTCCGCGACATCGAGGCGACCCAGGCCGAACTGCGCGGCCGGGGGGTGGCCATCGCGCGCGAGGCGCGCCAGGAGCCGTGGGGCCTCTACGAAATGCACGTGACCGACCCGGACGGGATCACCCTGATATTCCTCGAAATACCCTCCGACCACCCGCTACGGCGTGACACCCGAGGTGAACGACGGGGAAATTCCGGTTAACTGAGAGGTAACATCTGGCGACGAGTCAAGGTACACCCGCGTTTCGACTGCCTCAGCATTCGACAATGGAATCCTCCTACCACCAGAATCAGGCGCTGTGAACATCCAATTGTTCCTCTTGATCATTGTCGTAATCACGGCATTGGCTTTCGATTTCACCAACGGCTTCCATGACACGGGCAACGCGATGGCGACCTCGATCGCCAGCGGTGCACTCAAGCCCAAGACGGCGGTCGCGCTCTCGGCGGTGCTGAATTTGGTGGGCGCTTTCTTGTCCACCGCCGTCGCCGCGACCATCGCCAAGGGCCTGATCGACTCCAACATCGTGACGCTGGAACTGGTCTTCGCCGGCCTCGTGGGCGGCGTCGTCTGGAACCTGCTGACCTGGCTCCTCGGCATCCCGTCGAGTTCGTCGCACGCCCTGATCGGCGGCATCGTCGGCGCCACCATCGCCGCCGTCGGCGCGCACGGCGTGATCTGGAAGGGCGTGATCTCCAAGGCGATCATCCCGGCCGTCGTCTCGGCGATCCTGGCCATCGTGGTCGGCGCGGTCGCGACCTGGCTGGTCTACCGGATCACCCGGGGCGTCCCGTCGGCCCGCACCGAAGCGGGCTTCCGGCGCGGTCAGATCGGGTCGGCGTCGCTGGTCTCGCTGGCCCACGGCACCAACGACGCCCAGAAGACGATGGGCATCATCTTCCTGGCGCTGATCTCCTACGGCTCGGTGAGCAAGACGGCGTCGATGCCGCCGCTGTGGGTCATCGTGAGCTGCGCGGTGGCCATGGCGACCGGCACCTACCTCGGTGGCTGGCGCATCATCCGCACCCTGGGCAAGGGCCTGGTCGAGATCCAGTCGCCGCAGGGCATGGCGGCCGAGTCCTCCTCGGCCGCGGTGATTTTGCTCTCCGCGCACTTCGGCTACGCGCTGTCGACCACCCAGGTTTGCACCGGTTCGGTGCTGGGCAGCGGGTTGGGCAAGCCCGGCGGCGAGGTCCGGTGGGGTGTTGCCGCCCGGATGGGCGTCGCCTGGCTGGTGACGCTGCCGCTGGCCGGCCTGGTCGGCGCCCTGACCTACTGGATCGTGCACCTGATCGGCGGCTACCCCGGCGCGATCATCGGCTTCGCGCTGCTGGTCGCCGTCTCGGCCACCATCTACATCCGGTCGCGCAAGGTCAAGGTCGACCACAACAACGTCAACGCCGAATGGCAGGGCGACCTGACCAGCGGGCTCGACTCCGACGAGCAGCACCCGCCGTCGGACGCCGGACCCACGCTCGGCGGCACCGCTCCCCGGCACGACTCCGACGACCCTACGGTTAAGGCGAGCGCTTCATGAGTCACATCAGCGACTGGTTCAACTACCAAGCCAGCTTGAAGATCCTCGTCTTCGCCATGCTGGCGGGCGCCGCCCTGCCGGGGCTGTTCGCCCTCGGGATCCGGCTGCAGTCCGCCGGAGCCGGTGACGTCAACGGCGCCAGCAACGGCAGCGCGACGCAGCGCAACCCGGTGCTGACGGGGGTGGCGTGGGCCATCTACGCGCTGGTGATCGCGGTGATCGCGCTGGCTCTGGCCTACATCGCCCGTGACTTCATCGCACATCACACCGGCTATCCGTTCCTCGGAGCGAAACCCAAGTAGCATCGGTTAATGCCCACCGAGTTACCGAACCGGACACCGGGGGGAGCTGTATCAGCGTGAACGGATTCCTCAACTCCATCGTGTCCTGGCTGCGCGCGGGATACCCCGAAGGCGTTCCGGCGACCGACACCTTCCCGGTGCTCGCGCTGCTGGCCCGCCGGTTGTCCAACGACGAAGCCAAGGCCGTGGCCTGCGAGCTGGTTCGGCGCGGTGAGTTCGACGATGTCGACATCGGCGTGCTGATCACCCAGATCACCGACGAGCTGCCGTCGCCGGATGACGTTGAGCGCGTGCGGGTCCGGTTGGCGGCCCAGGGCTGGCCGTTCGACGAAGCCGACGAGGCCGGGGACCCGGCATAGTCGCACTGCGCGCACTGCACGTCCCGCCGGGTGCGGCAGCCTCGACGCTATTGCCCGCCCTGGAACGGGTGCTCGACGGGCGCGACCCCGCACTTCTCGCGCTGCCCGGGGCCGACGATCGGGAGTCGGCCGCGCTGCGGGCGGGCCTGCGCGTCGGGGAATCCATCGACGAGGACGTGGCGGTGGTCGTGGCGACGTCGGGTACCACCGGAGTTCCCAAAGGCGCCTTGTTGACCGCCGCCGCGCTGGCGGCCAGCGCCGCGGCCACCCACGACCGCCTCGGCGGCCCAGGCAGCTGGCTGCTCGCCCTGCCGCCGCACCACATCGCCGGGTTGCAGGTCTTGGTGCGCAGCGCGCTCGCCGGCGCGGTACCGGTCGAGATGGATGTTTCGGCCGGGTTCGACGCCACCGAATTGCCCAGCGCGATAAGGAGATTGGGCTCGGGGCGGCGGTACACGTCGCTGGTCGCCGCGCAGCTGGCCAAGGCGCTGGGCGATCCGGCGGCCGCGGCAGCGCTGGCCGAGCTGGACGCGGTGCTGCTCGGCGGCGGTCCCGCTCCGCGACCCGTCCTCGACGCCGCCGCCGCGGCCGGCATCACCGTGGTCCGCACCTACGGGATGAGCGAGACCGCCGGCGGATGCGTGTACGACGGCGTACCGCTGGACGGGGTCCGGCTGCGCACGGTCGACGGCCGCATCGTCATCGGGGGCGCGACGCTGGCCAAGGGCTACCGCAACCCGGTCGACCCGGATCCGTTCGCCGAGCCGGGCTGGTTTCGCACCGACGACCTCGGCGCCGTCAGCGCTGCGGGCGTGCTGACCGTGCTGGGCCGTGCCGACGACGCGATCAGCACGGGCGGACTGACCGTGCTGCCGCAGCCGGTCGAGGCGGCGCTGTGTGCCCATCCGGCCGTGAGCGACTGCGCGGTGTTCGGCGTGGCCGACGACCGGCTGGGGCAGCGGGTGGTCGCCGCGATCGTGGTGCAAGACGGATCCGCCGCGCCGAGCCTGGACGACCTGCGCGCGCAGGTGACCCGCACCCTGGACGCCACCGCCGCCCCGCGCGAGTTGCACGTCGTTGCCGCACTGCCGCGCCGCGGCATCGGCAAGGTCGATCGGGCGGCGTTGGTGCGCCGGTTCGCCGCGCCAAGCGATCAATAGGCTGTTCGTCCGTGAGGATCGCTCGACGGGGGGCAGCGCGCGAAGCGGTAGCGGTCACGGTCGGGGTGGTCCTGGTGGCGGCGGCGTTCGTGTTGCCGCGGCTGAACCTCGGGGTGCGGCCCCGCCTGGATGTCGGCGCCGAGAAGTTCGCCACCCACGCCGGATCCGCGCCGATCTTCGGCGAATGGCTGATCCACGCCGGCTGGGGAACCGGGCCGGCCATCGCCATCGCGATCGCCGTCGTGGCCTGGGGACCGGTTGTGGCGCAACGCCTTTCGTGGCGCGCATTGACGCTGGGCAGCTGGGCCACCGCGTGCGGCTGGGCGTTCGCGCTGGCGATGATCGACGGGTGGCAGCGCGGCTTCGCCGGGCGACTGACCACCCGGGATGAATACCTGTCACAGGTGCCGGGCATCACCGACATTCCCGCCACGCTGCGCACGTTCGCCAGCCGAATCGTGGACTACCAGCCGAACTCGTGGACCACCCACGTGTCGGGGCATCCGCCCGGCGCGCTGCTGACGTTCGTCTGGCTGGACCGGCTCGGCCTGC
>NZ_QMEU01000096.1 GCF_003284975.1 Mycobacterium colombiense | reverse complement strand
CTCAGCGCGGCGCTGGTGCTCAACCTGTGGGTCGGCTACTTCCCCACCGTGCAGTCGGCGTGGAGCCAGCTGACCTCGGGGCCGCTGCCCGATCAGACCGATCAGGCCACCGTTACCGCCATGGCCGCCAGCCGAATCCGGCCGCCGCACGGCACCGTGGTGCCGGTGGCGATCCCGTCCGACGGGTCGCACTTCAAACACCGCGGCGAGCTGGTCTACCTGCCGCCCGAATGGTTCGCGACCACCCCGCCCCCGGCGTTGCCGACGGTGATGATGATCGGCGGGCAATTCAACACACCCGCCGACTGGACCCGGGCGGGCAACGCGGTCAAGACGATCGACGACTTCGCGGCCGCACACGACGGCAAGGCGCCGGTGCTGGTGTTCGTCGATTCCGGCGGCGCGTTCAACAACGACACCGAATGCGTCAACGGGGTCCGGGGCAATGCCGCCGATCACCTGACCAAAGACGTTGTGCCATTCATGATTTCGACCTTCGGGGTCAGTCCGCACCGGTCCAACTGGGGCGTCGCGGGCTGGTCGATGGGCGGCACCTGCGCCGTCGACCTGACCGTCATGCACCCCGACCTGTTCAGCGCGTTCGTCGACGTCGCCGGTGACTTCTTCCCCAACGCCGGCAACAAGGCCCAGACCATCGCCAGGCTGTTCGGCGGAAACGCCGACGCCTGGGCGGCTTTCGACCCGACCACGGTGATCAGCCGGCACGGGCCGTACCGCGACGTGGCCGGCTGGTTCGCGATCTCGTCCGACGGGCCGCCGCCGCGCCGCGACCTGCAGCTGGCCGAAAGCGGCGCCATCCGCCTCGCCGGACGCGATGCGGCCGCCAATCCCGGCAATCAGACGGCGGCCGCCTATTCGCTGTGCGCGATCGGCCGCTCCAACGGAATCGATTGCGCGGTGGTTCCGCAGCCCGGCAAGCACGATTGGCCGTTCGCGGACCGGGTGTTCGCGGCCTCGCTGCCCTGGCTGGCCGGGGAGCTGGGCACGCCGGGCATTCCGCGGAGCCCGTTGCCCGCCGCGTCCGCGCCGGGCGCCGGCGCCCCGGTGGTCGTTCCGGCCGAACATTCCAAGCGATAGCGCCGGTGTATCCGGTTGCGCGCGTTCGGCGTGCGGTGTTCGCGCGGCACTGCCATCCGCTGAGCGCATGGACCCGGTGGGCGAGCACGCCGCTGATCCTGGTCCCGATATGGACGCGACGATGGCGCCACGCGGTCTGGATTGCGTTGTGGCTGGCGGTGAATCCGGTGGTGTTCGGCAAGCCGGCGCAACATCACGCCTGGTCCACCCGGGCGATGCTGGGCGAGGAGCTGTGGATCACCCGCCGGCCTCGCGACGCGGCGATGGTGGTCAGCGTGGCGTCGTCGGCGGCCGCGGTGGTTGCGGTGCTGGCCGCACGCCGGCGTCGGCTGCGACCGGCGCTGATCGCCGTCGCCCTGCAGATGACGTTGACGCTGGTGTACTGGGAACAGATGGTTCGCTACCTCGAGCGGCGGTCGCGGTAGCGTCGCCGGAACCTGGTGCGCGGGAACGCCTTTCGTCGACGAGGGCAGGCGGGTGGCCGCGCCCATGCTCCGGCGGAACGCAAGCGCGGTCACGATGCGCGGATATGGTGGTCCGATACCTTCGTACCGGGCCGCGATACGGGTGTATTGTCCGGCCGTGGGACCCACCCGGTTGTTTCCGTATGACCCGCCCCCGCCAGCAGAGCCGTCGCTCAAGGAGCGCATTCGTGACGCCGCGCTGAGCTGCTTTGCCGTTCGCGGCATCGCCGCCACGACGCTGCGCGCGGTCGCCGAGACCGCGGACGTGTCGATTGGGCTGATACAGCACCATTTTCGCACCAAGGCCGCGCTGAGCGCCGCCGTCGATCAGTACGTCCTGCAGACGGTGAGCGAGGCGTTGGCAGCCGGCACGCCGTCCGAGCCGGCCGCCGACAGCCTCACCGAGGCGGGGCGTCGTCTGAGGGCACTGATGGTCGAACGTCCCGACGTGATGACCTATCTCGGGCGTGCGCTCGCCGAGGGCGGCGCGCTGGGTTCGGTCATCTTCACCGGGCTGGTGGGTATCAGCGCGGGCCAGGGCGCACAATTCGGGCAACAGGGCAAGCTGCGAGGAGACCTCGATCCCGACTGGGGGGCGCTCAATCCGCTCATCCTGCGCATCGGCGCGATCATTCTGCATCCCTATATCGAGCTCTACCTGGGTGAGTCGTTCTTCAGCGAGCCGCAGCTGCGACGCTGGGACGCCGCGGTCACGAGCCTGATCCGGCGCGGGCAGTTCCTCGAGGACACGGAGTCGCGGGACGAGGGCGTGACCGCCTGACGAGCGGCCAAGCGCCGCGTTACCGCGGCCGACGCGCCGGTCAGGTGCTATACACGAAACACCATGGACGAGCGCACGGTAACCGCGCAGAGCGCGCAGCTTCTCGACACCGATGAACCCGGCGACCGTCTGATACTGGAGCGGCTGCGAGCCGATCCCACCGTCGAGATCGTCGACCGGCTCGACGCGCAATTGGCCAATCTGCGCGGCCTGCGCCCCCCGCCGGATTCGACGCTGCTCGACGAAAGGGCCCGGTGGGCGTACTACCCGTGGCGGCGTGCGGCCGTTGCGGTGCTGGGGCCGCGCGGGTTTCGGGCGCTACGACTTGATCGCAATAGAAACAACATCACCGTGGCGGAACAGACCAGGCTCAGCTCACTGACGATCGGCGTCGCCGGTCTGAGCGTCGGCCATGTCATCGCGCACACCTTGGCGGTGCAGGGATTGTGTGGCCGCCTGCGGCTGGCGGATTTCGATCACTTGGAACTGTCGAATCTGAATCGGGTGCCGGCCACCGTGTTCGACCTCGGGTTGAACAAAGCTCAGGTCGCGGCACGCAGGATCGCCGAACTCGATCCCTACCTGGCGGTGGACGTGTTCGATGCCGGGATCACCGCGGACACGATCGATGCCTTTCTGGACGGACTGGACATCGTCATCGAGGAGTGCGATTCGCTCGACATGAAGATCGCCCTGCGGATGGCGGCCCGTGACAGGCGGGTCCCCGTGTTGATGGCGACCAGCGACCGGGGGCGGGTCGACGTCGAACGCTTCGATCAAAACCCTGGGCGCCCGGTCATGCACGGGCTGCTGGATCAGCTCGATATCGAGCAGGTGGCGGGCATGAGCACCCGCGAGAAGCTCCCGCACATGCTGCGTTACGACGAAGCCGAGCGCATCTCGCCCCGCACCGCCGCGTCGCTCATCGAGATCGACCGATCGCTGTCGACGTGGCCGCAGTTGGCATCCGATGTCATCGTCGGCGCTGCGGCGATGGCCGAGGCCGTGCGCAGGATCGGATTGGGTGAGAACCTGAGATCCGGCCGGTGCCGCATCGACACCGGCGCGGCGCTCGACCAACTCGACGAAGTCGAGACGGCCCAGCTTCACCCCGCGCGAGACACCGAACCGGGAAGCGACCCGGCCGCATCAGCATTCAACGACACGATCGCCGCCGCCGCGATGCGCGCCCCCTCGGGGGGAAACAGCCAGCCGTGGTGCATCGACCCGCAACCGACCAGCCTCACCATAAGTGTTGCCCCGGAACATACTTCGACGATGGACGTCGGCTTCCGCGGCAGCGCTGTCGCGGTGGGGGCCGCGTTGTACAACGTCAGAATCGCCGCCGCCGCCCGTGGGATGCTCGGCCCGGTGAGCGTTTCCGAGGACGCAGCCGGGTCTCCGGTACGGGCCACCATGCACTTCGGAAACGGCAACGACCCCGTCCTGGCCGATCTGTACGAACCGATGCTCGCGCGCGAGACCAACCGTCATCGCGGAACGCCACAACCGCTCGATGATCAGACGGCCAAATTGCTCACCGTCACCGCCGAGCGCGAGGGTGCGCGGCTGCACCTACTCACCGAGCGAGACGACCTTTCGCGGGCCGCAACGATTTTCGGTGCGGCCGACCGCATCCGGTACCTGACGCGGCAACTGCACAGCGAGATGGTCTCGGAGCTGCGCTGGCCTGGAGATCCCGACTCCGACACCGGTATCGACGTACGCTCCCTCGAACTCGAAGCCAGCGACCTGGCGCTGATGGATATCGTGCGCCGCCCCGACGTCATGGCTTACCTTGCAGAATGGAACGCCGGCAGCGCCTTGGGCGACGGCATGCGCGACGAAGTCCTCGGCAGTTCCGCGCTGGCGGTGCTGACCGTAACCGGAAGTCGCCTTAGTGACTACGTCCGCGGCGGGTCGGCCGTCGAGGCAGTATGGATCGTGGCCCAGCGCGAAGGCCTCGCCGTCCGGCCGTTGTCACCGGTCTTCCTGCACGCGCGAAATGCCGCCGATCTGCGCGAGTTGTCGGCCGGTTTCGCCGGCGAATTGGCGCGATTGCAAGACGATTTCGTGCGCCTCACCGCGACCGCTCCCGAAGAATCCATCGTGCTGGCCTTGCGCTTGACCACCGCGCCGCCACCGTCTGTGGCCAGTCGCCGCAGCGTGAGTCGGGTCCGCGCAGAGGGCCCCTGATCCGCCGCGGTCGGGCGGCGAGCACCATCGGCGCCACAGCACCTCAGAACGGTTTCGCCGTGAATCCCCATCGCAACAGCGCCGACTCGAAGCGGGCCCTACCGCGCAGCCCAGGGTCACGCGTGCCGGTCACGCCGTGCGGTTCGCCGCGCGACCCGAATGTCCAGTACGCCTGCAGGTAGGGCACCGGTGTCGAGTGGCCGCAATGCATTTCGTGCAGTCCCGCTGCGGCGAGCTCTGTCGACAGTTCCGCGATGGTGAACGCCGCCGCCTCGCTTGCAATGGCGTCTTGGCGCAGGACGGCCGGCGACGCGGGGTCGGCGATCTCGAGCATCTTCGGGGCGGCCGCCGGGTCCCGCAGGCGCTGAAAATCGGAAATCCACAGTGCCGCACCGCTGCGGCGCTGGAGGTCGGCGATCTGCCGGAGGGCGCCACGCAAGGTGTCGAAATCCGGTAGCTGATGCAGGGTCCACATGCAGGAGATGGCGTCCCACGGACGCGTTGAAATCTGCTCCGGCAGCGCCGTGATGTCCTCCTGGCGCAGTTCGACGCGGTCCCCCAGACCTTCGGCGTCGAACAGCTCCCGCGCCGTGGACAGCATGTTCGGGGCGAGATCGATGGCGGTGGCCCGAACGTCGGGGCGTCGGCGCAGCACGGCGCTGAGCGCACGGCCTGAACCGACGCCGAGGTCCAGCAGGTGGCCGTCGGGCGGCAGCAGCGCATCAAGCGCCCGAGCGCACAAGTCGTACACCGCGAGCATCCCCGGGTTGGATCCGCCACCGGTGTGAAACTGGGCAACGGACTCCGGATCGTCCACCACCATCGGCTCAGGAATGCGCTCACGCCCTTCCGGATGCGACCGCTCACGCAAGACGATGCCGGGCATCCGCCACAGGGGCCGAATTCTGTTCACCCTCAACCTTTCATGGAGTCCGCGTCATCGATTTCGGGTCAGGTTCTGGCGACGGTCGAGCACTGGGCCGAACTGTCGCACATGATTATCAACCCGTCCCTGCAATTTCACTGGCAGCCCGGTGAATTCGCCGCGTCGAAACGGATGTGCTGGAATACTTGTCCGGTCAGCGGGGGCAGGCAAGCTTGTGGCCTGCGCGGTCCTACCGGATCGGCGTAGGCAACATCATTATCCGCGGGAGGTACGCGTGGTTCAGGCCCTGGCGAGTGACGAAATCAAGTACTTACCCCTGCCGCCGGTGAACCCGATGCCCTTTCGTCAGCGCCTCGCGGCGGTGCGCGAATTCAGCACCGGGACGGAAAGGCTGCGTGATGCCGGCGGCCGGGTGAGCTTTTTCACCTTGGGGCCGCGATGGCTGATGCCGCCGATGGTGCTTGCGACGTCTCCGGAAGCCATCCGCGACATCCTCAGTACCAAAGACGATTCCGTCGACAAGACCACACCGGTCTTCGAGCAGGTGCGCCACATCATCGGCGCCAGTCTCACCGATCTTCCCTTCGAGCCATGGAAGTCACGTCGGCGCACCCTACAGCCGGTGTTCACCAAACAGCGGGTGAGCGAGTTCGGCGGCCACATGGAGCAGGCGGCGCAATCGGTGAGCGAGGGGTGGCAGGACGGTGCCGTCATCGATCTGGACGCCGAATGCCGCACGATCACGCTGCGCGCGCTGGGCCGATCGGTGCTCGGACTCGACCTGGAACAGCGGGCCGACGAGGTTGTCGAGCCGCTACGGGTCGCGTTGGCCTACGCGGTCAGGCGTGCGACGAATCCGCTTCGTGCGCCTCGCTGGTTGCCCACACCGGCGCGGCGGCGCGCGCGAGCGGCAAGCGCCAAACTGCACGCCCTGACGCAGGAGATCCTGCGAGACTGTCGCGCCGATCCGACACGAGTCGCACCGCTGGTCCACGCGCTCATCGCGGCGCAGGATCCGGTGACCGGAAAGCGGTTGACCGATAAGGAGATCTGCGACGAGCTGGTCATGTTCCTCTTCGCCGGCCACGACACCACGGCGACGGCCTTGACCTATGCCCTGTGGGCTTTGGGACACCACCCCGATTACCAAGAGCGGGTGGCCGCCGAGGTCGCGGCCCTACCGGATCGGCCGCTGACGTCCGGCGACCTGCCCCGGCTCGGATACACCATGCAGGTGATACGGGAGTCGCTTCGCCTGTGCCCGCCGGCCCCCACCGGCACGCGCATGGCCTCTCGCGACGTCGCGGTGGCCGGCTATCGGGTGCCGAAGGGCACCATGCTCATCGTCGGGCGAATGGCCGTACAGCGCGACCCGCAACTTTGGCAGGATCCACTTCGGTTCGACCCCGAGAGGTTCAGTCCGGAGAACTTCAAGGCGCTCGATCGGTGGCAGTACCTGCCATTCGGTGGCGGACCGCGCTCCTGCATCGGCGACCATTTCGCCATGCTCGAAGTGACACTCGCCTTGGCAACGCTGGTCCGCCGAGCCGAAATCCGCTCTCTGGATGACGAATTTCCGCTCGCACTGCACTTCACCATGATCGCCGGCGGTCCGGTCCCCGCTCGCATTCGACCGCGTCGCCAGCCCGATTCGCCGACCAGCTAACGCCCTCGCGCGGCGTCGGATCGTCGAGAAACCGCATCGTTGCCGAGCCCATGCGGCCTTGATCACAGTTGGGCGTCAACGTGAGCGAATCATTGCTAGACGCCCTATGCAATGCCAAACGCAGCGCATCGGTTACCGCTACGGTTAGGGCAATGTCGGGCACACTGGACCACCTGGTCACCGCTGCCGCCGCCGAGTTGATGGCGGCCACCGTGGCGGACTCTGCCGCGATCAGCCAACGCGTGCTCGGCAACCTGGTTCGCGACCTGGGGGTGGACTTCAGCTTCCTGCGCCACAACGACCACACCATCCGCGCGACGCGCCTCATCGCCGAATTCCCGCCACGCAACGCCGACCCGGACCCGATCGGTCTGGTGTATTTCGCCGATGCCGACTCGATCTTCGCGCGGACCGAACATCTCAAGGTGCCCGAGGTGGTCCGTCCCGAGCCCGAGAACGCCGACTACCAGCACCGGATCGAGGAGGGCACCGGAGCTCCCGCCGTCTCGCTGGCCGCCGTTCCGCTGCTGTCCGGCGATGTCACCACCGGCACGCTCGCCTTCGGCAAGCTCGGCGACCGTGAATGGCTATCCGAAGAACTCAACGCGCTCCAGGCGATCGCCGCCCTGTTCGCGCAACTGCAGGCCCGCGTCGTCGCCGAACAGCAAATTCACTACCTTGCTGAGCACGACGAACTCACCGGGCTACTGAACCGCAGGGCGCTCATCGCCTACCTCGACGACCGGCTCGCGAAGGGACAGCCCGGCCCGGTCTCGGTCGTGTTCCTCGCCATAGACCGCTTCAAGGTCATCAACGGTCGCCTCGGCCAGGACGCCGGCGACCGATTCATCGAGAAGTTCGCCGCGCTGCTGCGCGAGGCCACCGAGATTCCCTCCGTCATCGCCCGCTTCGGCGGCGACGAGTTCGGCATCGTGCCCGCCGGGGCGATGGATGTCGAGGCCGCCGAAACGTTCGCAAGCTCGCTGCACGAGCGGGTCCACCTACCGATCCCCATCGACGGTGAGATGCTCAGTCGCACCGTAAGTATCGGCGTCGCGGCCGGCCTACCCGGGGACGAGACCACGTCGGACCTGCTCCGGCGGGTCGACCAGGCCACCCGGTCGGCCAAGGCGTCCGGCGGCAACAGCGTCGCGACCTTCCGCCCGGAAATGTCGACAACCGACATGATCCGCAACGACATCGAGCTGCACCTGGAGGGGATGATCGAGGGCGGTGGCGGCGCATTGGTCCTCCACTACCTGCCGGAGTTCGACATGCGCACCGGGGAGATCCTGGGCACCGAGGCGCTGATCCGTTGGCAACACCCGACTCTGGGGCTGCTGATGCCCGATTCGTTCATCCAGGTCGTGGAATCGATCAACCTCGGTGCCAAACTGGGGCGCCTCGTAATGCGCTCGGCGTGTGCGCAATTCGGGCTCTGGCGGTCACACGGTATCGGCAACGGCACGGTGCTTCGAATCAACGTCTCCCCCGTGCAGCTCGTCACCGCCGGTATCGTTGACAGCGTCGCGGCCACCCTCGACGAGTTCGGGCTCGATCCCAGCACCGTATGTCTGGAAATCACCGAAAGCGTTGTGGTCCAAGATATCGACGCCACACGTCAGACGTTGTTCGGATTGAAGGACGTCGGGGTACAGATCGCCATCGACGACTTCGGCACCGGCTACAGCGTGCTGACCTATCTGAAATCTCTGCCCGTCGATTCGCTGAAGATCGACAAGGGGTTTGTCCAGAGTCTGGACACCAACGCCGGCGACCTGGCGATCGTGCGCTCGACGATGGCCCTGGCCGACGCGTTCGGGCTCGACGCCGTGGCCGAGGGGGTGGAATCCGTGGCCGCGGCCGAGAGGCTGCTCAGCCTGGGATGCCATCGCGCACAGGGGTTTCTGTTGTCCCGCCCGCTCGACAGCACGGCGATGGAGTCGCTCCTGGCCAAGCGCGCCATACCGATGAACTTCTCCACCACCCGGTTCTCGGGAACAGGGAACGCGGTCTAAACCCCCCGAACGCACGGGCGCTCAGGCGCGATATTGGAGCAGGTAGTAATACGCCGGGGTCTTCCTGTCGTCGAGCTCCTGCTCGTCGCCGGTGAACAGCAGCGTCCAGTCGGCTGTGAAACGTTGTTGGATCTCGGCGTGACCGATGCCCGGCACGCCGAACCGGCCCCCGGGCGGGAATGCGGCGATGAACAGCCGCGCGCCGGGTGCCGCCATGGCGCCGACCTCCCGGACGTACGCGTCACGGTCGGCGCCACTCATGTTGTGGATGCAGCCGTTGTCGACGATCAGGTCGAAGCCTGTTCCGATCCCGGACTGGCTCAGCTGCGTCACGTCGGCGCGCACGAAGTCGACGGCGACACCGGCCTTGCCGGCTTTCGCCTGCGCTTTGTCGAGCGGCTTCGCGACGTAGTCGACCCCGGTGACCTGCCAGCCCTGCTGGGCGAGGTAGACGGCGCAGTCCCCGGTGCCGCAACCGACGTCGAGGGCCCGCCCGGCGGGCAGCGCGGGCGTGTCCGGAGTTCCCTCGACGAGATCCCGCAGACCTTGGCCGATCGGGTGGCCCTCCCACGGCGTGAAGCCGATCCGGTAGAAGAACCGAAATCGCGTGTGTCGAGAAGCCATAGCCGCAATCATGACATTCGCGCCAACCGGCCCGCCATCGCGTTGCCGGTCGCACCGGTGCGATGCGGCGACCCAGCACACTTCGCGGCCGCCCGGGAACGCCTCGGCACCACGTCATTTCGTACTATGCCGAGATGCGGCTGAGGATTTCGGCGTTCTCGGCGCACATCAGCTTGAATTGTCCGGGCTCGGCATGCGTGGCAAGGGTGCGGCGATCCCACCACATCACCTTGGTCCGGTAGTCGTCAGTGGGATACGCCGCCGCGGTTACCCGGTTGGCCACGACGCCCCCGGAGGACTGCCACTGCTCCAGCACGTGCGCGGCCGCGGTGGCCATCACGAACTGCACGCCCAACAGCGTCATCATCGGCAGCGCGGTACGCGCCAGCACCGTGGACAGCGCCCGATTGCCATATTCGCGCGAATTGGTCCACGCGCTTTTCACCTCCACGACGCCAAACGGAAGCCGGTTGGAAATCATATGGCGCAGCAAGGGAAGCCCCGGATTGCCTTTCCATTCCTCGAGAGCGTGGGAGTCCTCCGGCGAACGCAGGGGTCCCACCACCCGCGTGCCTCCGACCACCCGGCCTTGTGGATCGAGCACGACAAAAAACAATGCCGTGTCGGCGCCGTCGCGAATCTTGTCGACGTCGAGCACCCAATCCAGCCCGTGCCGCCGATAACTGTCCAGCGCGCCGTCCAGGTACTGATTCCACAGCACGGGCTCTGCCTGCGGCGTCGCCGCGGTGACCCAGCATCCCGTCGCATGGTCGCGCCAACCGAACCCGGTGTCCGACCACGGGGCGTCAATCCCGATTCCCGTGAGTTGTGCCGCTTCCATCCGTGACCTCCGCTTATTCGCCGTTACTAACGGGTAATTTTTGAGAGCTTGGTTTGCTAATTCGACTCGCGACGAATTAACCAAAGGAATTGTGACATAACCGGACAAATTCGACCGCCCGGCGATGCAATGGGGCGCAAAAGACCCTTGTGTACCTTTTGTTTTGGTCGCCCGGGCGGCGACGCCGGTATCGACGCTTCCGCATTCATTACGAAGGCGTACTATTTCGGCCGCTCGTGGCAGTACCGTGACGGCATGCCCGACAAACCCACCACTTCCGGCGCCGCCGGACCCGGCCCGGAGTACGACGACTCCGGTGTGCCGACTTTCGAGTCGGTGCGCGACCAGATCGAGGCCCGCCACGCGACGGCGCAAGGCGCCGCCGAGCTCGATGCGGAATCACCCGAGGGCCGTTCGGTCTCAGAACAGTACGACGAACGCCGGCGCGCCGCGGCCGAGCGACTGGCCCAGATCCGCGACGCGATGAAGCCCGAGAACAGTTGACGCGCAGGCTTAGGCGGTGACTTTGCGGCGCCGGTTCGATCGCTGCGGGGCGCCCGATGCCGCCGGGCTACGGCCGATCACCTCGGCGAGGAACTTGCCGGTGTAGCTCTCGGGCACCGCGGCGACGTCCTCCGGAGTGCCTTCCGCGACAACGGTTCCGCCCTCGGCGCCACCTTCGGGCCCCATGTCGACGATCCAGTCGGAGGTCTTGATCACGTCCAGGTTGTGTTCGATGACGATGACCGTATTGCCTTTGTCGACAAGGCCGTTGATGACCTTCAGCAGCTTGCGGATGTCGTCGAAATGCAGGCCCGTGGTGGGCTCGTCGAGGATGTAGACCGTGCGCCCGGTCGAGCGCTTCTGCAGTTCCGCGGCCAGCTTGACGCGCTGCGCCTCGCCGCCGGACAGCGTCGGCGCGGGCTGGCCGAGCCGCACATAGCCCAGCCCGACGTCGACCAGGGTGCGCAGGTAGCGGTGGATGCCGGTGATGGGCTCGAAGAACTCCGCCGCCTCCTCGATGGACATGTCCAGCACTTCGGAGATGGTCTTGCCCTTGTAATGCACCTCGAGGGTTTCCCGGTTGTAGCGGGCGCCGTGGCAGACCTCGCAGGGCACATACACGTCGGGCAGGAAGTTCATCTCGATCTTGATGGTGCCGTCGCCGGTGCACGCCTCGCAGCGGCCGCCCTTGACGTTGAACGAGAACCGGCCCGGTTGATAGCCACGGACTTTGGCCTCGGTGGTGGCCGCGAACAGGGTGCGGATCTTGTCGAACACCCCGGTGTAGGTGGCCGGGTTGGACCGCGGCGTGCGGCCGATCGGTGACTGGTCCACCCGCACCAGCTTGTCCAGGTGGTCCAGCCCGGTGACCCGGGTGTGCCGGCCGGGAACCTGCCGGGCGCCGTTGAGCCGGTTGGCCAGCACCGCCGCCAGGATGTCGTTCACCAGGGTCGATTTGCCGGAACCCGACACCCCGGTCACCGAGGTCAGGACGCCGAGCGGGAACGAGACGTCGATGCCGCGCAGGTTGTGCTCGCGGGCGCCGACGACGGTGAGCCGCCGCTTGTCGACCGGGCGCCGCTTGGCGGGCATCTCGATGCGTTCCTTGCCCGACAGGTAGGCGCCGGTGATCGAGTCCTTGTTCGCCAAAAGCTCACTGTAGGTGCCGCTGTGCACGATCTCGCCGCCGTGCTCACCGGCCCGCGGGCCGATGTCGACGATCCAGTCGGCGTGGGCGATGGTGTCCTCGTCGTGCTCGACGACGATCAGCGTGTTGCCCAAACCCCTTAGCCGAGTGAGAGTTTCGATGAGCCGGCGGTTGTCGCGCTGATGCAGCCCGATGGACGGCTCGTCGAGCACATAGAGCACACCGACCAGACCGGACCCGATCTGGGTGGCCAGCCGAATGCGTTGCGCCTCACCGCCGGACAGCGTGGCCGCGGCGCGTGACAGCGACAGGTACTCGAGCCCGACGTCGAGCAAAAAGCCCAGCCGCGACTGGATTTCCTTGAGCACCTGCCCGGCGATCGCCTTCTCGCGGACGCCGAGGGTGAGGGCGTTCAGGAAATCCGCGCAGTCCGAGATGGACAGCTCACAGACCTCGGCGATGGATTTCGCAGCCCTCTCGCCCCCAGATTCCCCAGCCAGCGTCACGGCCAGGATCTCCGGCTTGAGCCGGGTGCCCTCACACACCGGGCAGGGCACGTCACGCATGAAGCCTTCGTAGCGTTCCTTCATCTGCTCGGATTCGGTCTGCGCCATCTTGCGCTGCAAAAACGCCAGCACGCCCTCGAAATCGGCGTAGTAGGACCGGGTGCGCCCGTACCGGTTGCGGTACCGCACATGCACCTGGTGGTCGGAGCCCTCGAGAATCGCCTTGCGGGCCTTGGCCGGGAGTTTGCGCCACGGGGTGTCGACGTCGAAGCCCAGCTCGTCGCCGAGCCCGGCCATCATCCGGGTGAAGTACTCCGCGGTGTGGCCCGTCGACCACGGGGCCACCGCGCCTTCGGCCAGGGTGCGTTCGGGGTCGGGCACCACCAGGTCGGGGTCGACCTCCTTGCGGATGCCCAGGCCGCTGCACTCGGGGCAGGCGCCGTAGGGCGAGTTGAACGAGAACGACCGCGGTTCCAGGTCGTCGACAGCCAGCGCGTGCCCGTTGGGGCAGGCCAGCTTCTCGGAGAACCGCTGCTCCCGGTTGTGCGCGTCGTGTTCGTGGTCGATGAACTCGAGCACCACGATGCCGTCCGCCAGGTTCAGCGCGGTCTCCACCGAATCGGTCAGCCGCTGCTTGGCGGACGCCTTGACGGTGAGGCGGTCCACCACCACCTCGATGTCGTGCTTTTCCTGCTTCTTCAGCTTCGGCGGGTCGGTCAGCGAATGCACGACACCGTCGACCCGCACCCGGCTGTAGCCCTGGGCGTTGAGCTTCTCGAAGAGGTCGGCGAATTCGCCCTTGCGGGTGCGCACCACCGGGGCGAGCACCAGGAACCGGGTGCCCTCGGGCATCGCCAGCACCTGATCGACGATTTGCTGCGGAGTCTGCCGGGCGATCCGCTCGCCACAGATCGGGCAGTGCGGCGTGCCGGCCCGCGCGTAGAGCAGCCGCAGGTAGTCGTAGACCTCGGTGATCGTGCCGACGGTCGATCGCGGGTTGCGGTTGGTGGACTTCTGGTCGATGGACACCGCCGGGGAGAGCCCCTCGATGAAGTCGACGTCGGGCTTGTCCATCTGGCCCAGGAACTGGCGGGCGTAGGCCGACAGGGACTCCACGTAGCGGCGCTGCCCCTCGGCGAAAATCGTGTCGAAGGCCAGCGACGATTTTCCCGAACCCGACAGCCCGGTAAAGACGATCAGCGCGTCGCGGGGCAGGTCGAGATCGACGCCGCGCAGGTTGTGTTCGCGGGCGCCCTTGACGATCAGACGGTCAGCCAACGCTGCCCCTCTCAGAACTTTCCGGCAACTTCTCGTGGCCTCCTGGTAGCCCCGTGCGCATCCCGGACCGGAATTGCGCACGGCGCATTCCATGCTATGTGTCCATACCGACAAGCAAGTTTTGACCAGTAGCGTGACCGGTATGACTGCAGTGGACGACAACTACACCGGACACGTCGACCCCGGCACCGCGGCCCGCCGGACCCTACCCGGCGCCACGATCCTAAAGGTCTCGGTCGGCCCCATGGACAACAATGCGTATCTGATCACTTGTTCCGCTACCGGCGAAACACTATTGATCGACGCCGCCAACGACGCGGACGTCCTGATCGATCTGATCCGGCAGCACGCGCCGAAGGTATCGCTGATCGTGACCAGTCACCAGCACTTCGATCACTGGCAGGCGCTGGAGGCGGTGGCCGCCGCCACCGGCGCGCCGACCGCCGCCAACGAGATCGACGCGGAGCCGCTGCCGGTCAAACCGGACCGTTTGCTGTCGGGCGGTGACACCGTGCAGATCGGTGAGCTGACCTTTGACGTCATCCATTTGCGCGGGCATACCCCGGGATCGATCGCGCTGGCCCTAGACGGCCCGGCGACCGGCGGCGTCACCCAGTTGTTCACCGGCGACTGCCTGTTCCCGGGCGGCGTCGGCAAGACTTGGCAGCCGGGCGATTTCACCCAGCTGATCGAGGACGTCAGCACCCGGGTGTTCGACGTCTATGACGACTCCACCGTCATCTACCCCGGACACGGTGACGACACGGCGTTGGGCGCCGAACGTCCCCACCTGGGCGAATGGCGCGAGCGGGGCTGGTAGCCGCGCGACGCTAGGACGTGGTGTGCACGATCAGCACGTCGGTCTTGGCTCGACGCGAGACGTTGGCCGGCACCGATCCCAGCAACCGGCCGGCGATCGTGCTCAAGCCGACGTTGCCGACCACGAGCAGATCGGCCTGCTCCTCCTCGGCGAGGTGCACCAGCGCGTCGACCGGCGCCCCGACGATGGGTCGCTCGTCAATGTTTTGCGCACCGGCGGCGTGGGCGCGGTCCTTGGCGTCACGCAAAATCGCGTAAATCGGCGCGGTCCCCGAAACCTTGTAGCTTTCGTCGCGCAGGACGTCGGCCGCCCGGGCGTCCTCGTGTTGGGGCAAATATGCCGACGCCACGATTAGCTTGGCGTCCGAACCGGCGATCTGTGCCGCCTTCTCTACCGCGCGCATCGACGAATCCGAGCCATCGGTTCCTACCACCACAGTCCGATAGGCGCCCATTTACCCTCCCAGTTTCGGTTGGTCAGCCAACCCAAGACAGTAGCGCGTTTGCTCGTTGCGCAGGAGGCAGATTAGCCACACCGCGCGGCGTGGCGCGCCCGCTATTTGCGGTCACTGGCTGGGCCAACGGACAATATCGGCAATGGCACAACAATCAAAAGCGTGCGGCCACCCTGGAAGGCATTGCATTAAGCCGCTTTTCGCCAATGTCGGCGCGAACAATGAATGCGCCGGGCGCAGTTTGTGAGCCGTTACATGAGCCGCGGCCCTAAAGTAACAACCACCATGTCCATGCCCACCCTCGAGCCCGCTCTCGAGCCGCGCGCCGCAGATGTCGGCGCCGAGCCCGGGCCCGGGGGCACGCGCGGCAGGTTGCTGGACCCGTGGACGATCGCCCTGTTCGCCACCGTTGTCAGCGCGGCCTGGGCCTGTCGGCCGTCCCTGTGGTTCGACGAGGGGGCGACGATATCGGCATCGGCGAGCCGGACCCTGCCGGAGTTGTGGCGGTTGCTCGGCCACATCGACGCCGTCCATGGGGCGTACTACCTGCTGATGCACGGCTGGTTCGCCCTGTTCCCGCCCACCGAGTTCTGGTCGCGTTTCCCGAGCTCGCTGGCCGTCGGTGCCGCCGCGGCCGGGGTCACGGTCTTCACCAGGCAGTTCTCCACCCGGCCCACCGCGGTCTGCGCGGGGGCGATCTTCGCCATCCTGCCGCGCACCACCTGGGCGGGCATGGAGGCCCGTCCGTACGCCTTCGTGGCCGCCGCGGCGGTGTGGCTGACGGTGTTGTTCGTCGCCGCCGTTCGGCGCAACCGGCCGCGCGGCTGGGTTTGGTATGCGCTGGGGTTGATGCTGGCGATCCTGCTCAACCTCAACCTGGTGCTGTTGGTGCCGGTCTACGGCGCCATGCTGCCGCTGCTCGCCCCGAAGGGCGCCCGCAAAGCTGCGGCGCTCTGGTGGACCGCCGGCTCCGTCGCCGCGGTGGCGGCCATGACGCCGTTCATCCTGTTCGCGCACAACCAGGTGTGGCAGGTGAACTGGATCTATCCCGTCAGCTGGCATTACGCCTTCGACATCATCCTGCGCCAGTACTTCGACCACAGCGCGGCCTTCGCGATCGCCGGCGCGGTGTCGCTCGTCGCGGCGGTCGCGACCCGGCTGGCCGGCGTGCCGGCCCCGCCCGGCGACCTGCGCCGGTTGCTGATCATCGCCACGGCGTGGATGGTGATTCCCACCGCGCTGGTCGTCGTGTATTCGGCCGTCATCGAACCGATCTACTACCCGCGCTACCTGATCTTCACCGCACCCGCGATGGCCGTCGTCTTGGCCGTCTGCATCGTCACCCTCGCCCGTCGGCCCTGGCCGATCGCCGGCGCGGTGCTGTTGTTCGCCGTCGCCGCCTTGCCGAATTACCTGTTCGTGCAACGGTGGCCGTACGCCAAGGAGGGCTGGGACTACAGCCAGGTAGCCGATCTGATCAGCTCGCACGCCGCCCCCGGCGACTGCCTGATGGTGGACAACACCGTCCCGTGGAAGCCCGGGCCGATTCGCGCGCTGCTGGCCACCCGACCGGCGGCCTTCCGGTCGTTGATCGACGTCGAGCGCGGCGCCTACGGGCCGAAGGTGGGATCGCTGTGGGACGGGCACGTCGCCGTGTGGCTGACGACCGCCAAAATCAACAAATGCCCGGCGATCTGGACGATCACCAACAAGGACAATTCGCTGCCGGACCATCAAGCCGGCGCATCGCTACCGCCCGGATCCGCGTTCGGGCGCGCCCCGGCGTACCGATTCCCGGGCTACCTCGGCTTCCACATCGTCGAACGGTGGCAGTTCCACTACTCGCAGGTGGTCAAGTCCACGCGGTGATTTCGCCGCTGACTGAACTCAACCGCCGGTGCCGACCGGCTGGGCTTGGCGGTTGGCGCGCGTCGCGGCGGAGGACACCGCCACACCGGCGGCGCTCAGCGCGGTGAACACCGTGAACAGCAGGTGCGGGGCCATCCCCTCGCCGCCGGTGGCGGTGTTGACGACGACGCCCGCCAGTCCGGCGCCGATCGCCGCGGACG
>NZ_QMEU01000095.1 GCF_003284975.1 Mycobacterium colombiense | reverse complement strand
GCGGTCGAGACGCTGTGGCGCGGGCAGCGGCTGCGCGCTCTGGCGGCGCTGCCCGAACTGATCGCGGCCGCGCCCGACGGCCAGGGTGGCTATCAGCTGGCCGTCATCCGGCACGGTCAGCTCGCCGCGGCGGGCAGCGCCAGGCGCGGCGTGCCCCCGATGCCGGTCGTCGACGCGATTGCCGCTGGGGCACAAGCGATTCTGCCCACGCCGGCCCCCCTGGGCGGCGCGCTGGTCGAGGAGACCGCGCTGCTCAACCGCTGGCTGACAGCGCCCGGCGTGCGCATCGTGAGGGTCGCCGAGGACGGCTGGGCTTCCCCGCTGCGGTCGGCCGGTGCCTGGTCGGCGTGGGCCGCGACGGCCCGCTCGGCGCGGCTGGCCGCAGAACAGGTTGCGGCCCAGGCCTGGCCTGATTACCCGCCTCCTCCTCGCCCCGCCGAGCGGGCCGCATCGTCGCCGGGCGGGCGCCACTCAGACCTGCTCGCCGAACCGCACCCATCGCGCGAGCAGGTGTTCGGCCGCACCGGAATCGATGGCCGCGCAGGCGCGGGCCAACCCGCCCTCCCACGCCGGCAACCATTCAGCGCGGCTGGATAACCCGGCGTGCGCGACGATGGCGCCGGCGGCATTGAGCACGACGGCGTCGCGCACCGGGCCCTTGCCGCCGCCCAGCACCGCGCGTACCTCGGCCGCGTTGGCCTGCGCGTCACCACCCAGCAGGTCGTCGAGATCGGCTCGGGGGAAACCGAATCCGGCCGGATCGAACGTCAGCCTGTCCACCGTGCCGGCCTGCACCCGCCAGATGGTGCTGGTCGTGGTGGTCGTCAATTCGTCGAGCCCGTCGTCACCGTGCACCACCAGCACGCTGGACCGGCGGGCGGCGAACACGCCGGCCATCACCTCGGAGAGGTCAGCGAACGCGCAACCGATCAAGCCCGCCCGCGGTCGCGCCGGATTGGTAAGCGGCCCAAGGAGATTGAACACCGTCGGCACTCCGATCTCGCGGCGCACCGCGGAGGCGTGCCGGTAGGACGGATGAAACAGCGGCGCAAAGCAGAACCCGATGCCCACCTCGGCGAGGCTGCGGGCCACCTCGTCGGGCCCCAGGTCGATCCGGATGCCGAGCGCCTCGAGCGTGTCGGCGCCGCCGGACAGCGACGATGACGCCCGGTTGCCGTGTTTGACCACCGGCACTCCGGCGGCCGCGGCGACGATCGCCGCCATGGTGGACAGGTTCACGGTGTTGACGCCGTCGCCACCGGTTCCCACGATGTCGACGGTGTCGTCGCGGATGGCGGGCATCGGCAGCGCGTGGTTGAGCATGACGTCGGCCAGCTCGATGACTTCGGCCGAGGTGGGAACCTTCACCTGCATCGCCACCGCGAAGGCCGCGATCTGGGCCGAGCTGGCCTCGCCGGCCATGATCTGGTCCATGGCCCAGGCGGCGTGCCCGCGGGACAGGTCCTGACCGCCCGTCAGACGCGACAGGACCTGCGGCCACGACGGCGCCGGCGCGCCGGACGGCGCGGCCGGGGACGGCGAAGCGTGGGATGACGAAGCCACGCGCCGATGGTCCCACGAGGACCACACCGGCCCCAACCGGCGAGCGCGACGGGTGCGAGCGCGACGCGCCAGACCTCAATTGCCGCCCCGGGTGGAGTTCAACAACTACAAAGCGTCATACTTGCGTATGTGACCAGCGCTGCCGGGACTTCGGGTACTGCAATTACGTCGCGGGTGCATTCGCTGAACCGACCCAACATGGTCAGCGTCGGCACCATCGTCTGGCTTTCCAGCGAGCTGATGTTCTTTGCTGGCCTCTTCGCGATGTACTTCACCGCTCGCGCCCAATCGGGCGGAAAGTGGCCGCCGCCGCCGACCGAGCTGAACCTGTACCAGGCCGTCCCCGTGACATTGGTGCTGATCGCGTCGTCGTTCACCTGCCAGATGGGGGTGTTCGCGGCCGAGCGCGGCGACGTGTTCGGGCTGCGCCGCTGGTACGTGCTCACCTTCCTGATGGGCCTGTTCTTCGTTTGCGGGCAGGGCTACGAGTACTACCACCTGGTGACGCACGGGACCACCATCCCCGGCAGCGCCTACGGCAGCGTGTTCTACCTGGCGACCGGGTTCCACGGCCTGCACGTCACCGGCGGATTGATCGCCTTCATCTTCTTGCTGGCCCGCACCGCGATGAGCAAGTTCACGCCGGCGCAGGCGACGGCCAGCATCGTCGTCTCGTACTACTGGCATTTCGTCGACATCGTGTGGATCGCGCTGTTCGCCGTGATCTATTTCATCCGATGAGCAGGCGCTGGACGAACAGGAGTGCTCGGTTGAAGAAACTGGGATCGACCCGATCCGGTGCAGCCAAGGCGCCGCAGGCGCAGCGCGACCGTTCGCGGCGGCGGCTGCGTCGCCGGCTGTCCGGCGGCCTGCTGCTGCTGATCGCGCTGACCATCGCCGGTGGCCTGGCCGCCATCCTGACGCCGCGGCCACAGGTGGCCGTCGCCGACGAGTCGAACTCGGCGCTGCTGCGCACCGGCAAGCAGCTGTTCGACACCTCGTGCGTGTCCTGCCACGGCGCGAACCTGCAGGGCGTGCCCGACCGCGGGCCGAGCCTGATCGGCGTCGGCGAGGAAGCCGTCTACTTCCAGGTCTCCACCGGCCGGATGCCCGCGATGACCGGCGAGGCCCAGGCGCCGCGCAAGGAACCGATCTTCGACGAGGCGCAGGTCGACGCCCTGGGCGCCTACGTCCAGGCCAACGGCGGCGGCCCGACCACGGTGCGCAACCCGGACGGCAGCCTGGCGATGCGCTCGCTGCGCGGCCAGGACCTGGGACGCGGCGGTGACCTGTTCCGGCTGAACTGCTCGTCGTGCCACAACTTCACCGGCAAGGGCGGGGCGCTGTCGTCGGGTAAGTACGCGCCGGACCTCGAGCCCGCCAACGAGCAGCAGATCCTGGCCGCCATGCGGACCGGTCCGCAGAACATGCCGAAGTTCTCCGACCGTCAGCTGTCGTTCGAGGCCAAGAAGGACATCATCGGCTACATCAAGGCGGTGACCGAGGAGCGCCAGCCGGGCGGTTACGGCCTCGGCGGATTCGGGCCCGCACCCGAGGGCATGGCCGCCTGGATCATCGGGATGGTCGCCGCCATCGGGCTGGCACTGTGGATTGGGGCACGAGCATGAGTCGCGCCGAGCCGATAGGGCGCGCAGCGACCAAAAGAGCGAGGAGGAGCGGCGCAAATGAGTGAGGCGGACGTTCGCGGCTCTGACACCGGCGGGAACCCGCACGGCACCGGCGAGCGCGAGCCCGACGACGCGGCGTTGGCCGCCATGTCGCAGCAGGAACTGGTGACCCTGGGCGGCAAGCTGGACGGCGTCGAGACGGTGTTCAAGGAGCCCCGCTGGCCGATCGAGGGCACCAAAGCCGAAAAGCGCGCCGAGCGTGGCGTCGCCATCTGGCTTTTGCTGGGCGGGTTCTTCGGCCTGGCGCTGCTGCTGATCTTCTTGTTCTGGCCGTGGGAGTACAAGCCGAAGGAGGAGGCCGGCAGCTTCCTCTATGACCTGGCCACCCCGCTCTACGGGCTGACGTTCGGGATGGCGATCCTGTCGATCGGCGTCGGCGTCATCCTGTACCAGAAACGCTTTATCCCGGAAGAGATTTCGGTCCAGGACCGCCACGACGGCGCCTCGCGCGACGTCGACCGCAAGACGGTGGTGGCGAACCTGGCCGACGCGTATCAGGGATCGACGGTCGGGCGGCGCAAGCTGATCGGCCTGTCGCTGGGGATGGGGCTGGGCGCGTTCGGCCTGTCTACCCTGGTCGCGTTTGCCGGCGGGCTGATCAAGAACCCGTGGAAGCCCGTGGTGCCGACCGCCGACGGCAAGAAGGCCGTGCTGTGGACCTCCGGCTGGACCCCGCGCTATCACGGCGAGACCATCTACCTGGCGCGCGCCACCGGCTCCGCCTCCACCTCGCCGTTCGTCAAGATGCGCCCCGAAGACCTCGATGCCGGCGGCATGGAAACCGTCTTCCCGTGGCGGGAGTCCGACGGGGACGGCACCACCCCCGAATCGCAGGAGAAGCTGCGGGCCATCAACCAAGGTGTACGAAACCCGGTGATGCTCATCCGGATTCGGCCCACCGACATGGGCCGCGTGGTCAAACGGCAGGGTCAGGAGAGCTTCAACTTCGGTGAGTTTTTCGCCTACACCAAGGTGTGCTCGCACCTGGGCTGCCCCGCATCGCTGTACGAGGAGCAGTCCTACCGGATCCTGTGCCCGTGCCACCAGTCGCAGTTCGACGCGCTGCACTTCGCCAAGCCGATTTTCGGGCCGGCCGCGCGTGCCTTGGCGCAACTGCCGATCACCATCGACACCAACGGGTATCTGGTCGCCAACGGCGACTTCGTCGAGCCCGTCGGACCGGCATTCTGGGAGAGGACGACAACATGAGTCCGAAACTGAGTCCCCCGAAGATCGGCGATGTCCTGGCCCGTCAGGGCGAGGACATCGACACGCGTTATCACCCGTCGGCCGCCGTGCGCAGACAGCTCAACAAGGTCTTCCCTACGCACTGGTCGTTCCTGCTGGGCGAGATCGCGATGTACAGCTTCATTGTGCTGCTGCTCACCGGCGTCTACCTGACGTTGTTCTTCGATCCGTCCATGGCCGAGATCACCTACAACGGCGCCTATCAGCCGCTGCGCGGCGTGGACATGTCGAAGGCCTTCGCGTCGACCCTCGACATCTCCTTCGAGGTGCGCGGCGGATTGTTCGTGCGTCAGGTCCACCACTGGGCCGCGCTGATCTTCTCCGCGTCGATCATGGTGCACCTGGCCCGCATCTTCTTCACCGGCGCCTTCCGGCGGCCGCGCGAGGCCAACTGGGTCATCGGTTCGCTGCTGCTGATCCTGGCCATGTTCGAGGGCTACTTCGGCTACTCGCTGCCCGACGACCTGTTGTCCGGCATCGGGTTGCGCGCCGCGCTGTCCTCGATCACGTTGGGCATGCCGGTGATCGGCACCTGGCTGCACTGGGCGCTGTTCGGCGGTGACTTCCCCTGCGGTGGCGTCGGAAACGAATGCGCCACAGCGGGTTACATCATCCCGCGGATGTACGCCCTGCACATCCTGCTGCTGCCCGGGATCATCCTGGCGCTGATCGGGTTGCACCTGGCCATGGTGTGGTTCCAGAAGCACACCCAGTTCCCCGGCCCCGGCCGCACCGAGCACAACGTGGTCGGCGTGCGCGTGATGCCGGTGTTCGCGGTCAAGTCCGGCGCGTTCTTCGCCGCGATCGTCGGCGTGCTGGGCCTGCTCGGTGGTCTGCTGCAGATCAACCCGATCTGGAACCTGGGCCCCTACAAGCCATCTCACGTCTCGGCCGGTTCGCAGCCGGACTTCTACATGATGTGGACCGAAGGCCTGGCCCGCATCTGGCCGCCGTGGGAGTTCTACTTCTGGCACCACACCATCCCGGCGGTGGTCTGGGTGGCGCTGATCATGGGTGGGGTGTTCGGTCTGCTGATCGTCTACCCGTTCCTGGAGAAGCGGTTCAGCGGTGACAATGCGCACCACAACCTGCTGCAGCGCCCGCGCGACGTGCCGGTGCGCACGTCGATCGGTGCCATGGCGATCGCGTTCTACATGTTGCTGACGCTGTGCGCGATGAACGACATCATCGCGTTCAAGTTCGACATCTCGCTGAACGCGACGACGTGGATCGGGCGCATCGGCATGGTGATCGTCCCCCCGGTGGTCTACTTCATCACCTATCGGTGGTGCATAGGACTGCAGCGCAGCGACCGCGCGGTGCTCGAGCACGGCATCGAGACCGGCATCATCAAGCGGCTGCCGCACGGCGCCTACATCGAGCTGCACCAGCCGCTGGGCCCGGTCGACGACCACGGCCACCCGCTGCCGCTGGCCTACCAGGGTGCGCCCCTGCCCAAGAAGATGAACAAGCTGGGCTCGGGCGGATCCCCCGGTAGCGGCAGCTTCCTGTTCGCCGACCCGGCGTCCGAGGACGCGGCGCTGCGGGAAGCGGCGCACGGCTCCGAGCAACGCGCCCTGACCGCGCTGCGCGAGCACCAGGACGGCCTCAACGGTTCTACTAACGGCTCGACCAACGGCGAGCACTAGCTAGCCCGGACGGCCCGGCTCCTCATCGGCTTCTTCGCGGCCGACGCGGGAGCCGGGCGATCGGCCACCCGATCGCGTTGCTTGCGTTGCCCGTCTGCGTTGAGCGTGCCCACACCGCGAGACGTAAACCATTGCGGCGACGCACGGCGTGTCGTCGCAATGGTTTACGTGTCGTGCGCGCTAACGCGACGGGACCGGCTCAATCTCCCCCGTCTGCCAGCCCGTAGCGTCCGGCGGCTACTGGTCGGCGACGACGCTGCGCAGCTGGCGGATGTGTAGCCACTCGACCACCGGCATCGCCGCGGTGATGACGCCGGCGAACCCGTAGCCGACCCACGACGCGCCGTCGTGTCCGACCGCCATCAGATAGGTCGCCGTCGCGACCGCGATCAGCGCCGCGCCCATGGTGCCGGTCAGTATCACGGTGCCGCGCAACCACACTCGGTCGACCGCCTCGCCCGACCACTCGGCGCCCGATACCGGCGCCGTTTGCAGCGTGGCGGCCCGCTCGGGGCCGGTGCGCAGGGCTCCAGTCCCCAGCCGCACCGCAGGTCGTGACGGCCCGCGCGCCGGCGCGGTCATCGCCGAAGCGGCCGGCTCGGATTGCGACATCCGGCGGGCCCGCAACAAGATCGGGATCGCGCCCGCGATGATCAGGGCCGAGACGATGATGACCGCGTACAGCACCCAGGTGGTGTGCGGGCTGCTGGCCGCCTTGTGAAAGCCCCTGCCCAGATCCGCTAGGGCGACGGCGGCCGCGACGCTGACGCCCAGCAGCACCAGGTAAATGGCGGCGCACGCGCCGATCAGGATGCGGTCGATGACTTCGGGGGCAATGGTGTCGTCGCCCAGCCCGCGCCGATAAGCCGAATATCTGCTGACCATCAGCAGCTCGTCTGCGGCGAGTCGTTGCTGTTCGACGAGAGCACGGTTCCGTCGCTGGTGGTGATCGAGCAGTTGAGCCGGCTGACCCGGAACAGGCTGGACGCCTCCACCGAGCCCACGTCGGACTGCGAGATCGGGGTGACGGTCATCGACCAGGGGATGTACACGTTGTGCTGTGTGCGCCGCCGGCCGGACGCGTCGACGTAGGTCACCGAGATGATGTCGCCCGGGGCCTTGGTGCCGGTCACCGAGTAGGTCACCTGGCGCGGACCCGTCGGCGTCGTGGGCGGCGGTGGCGCGGCCGCCGTGGACGTCGCAGGCGGCGGTGCCGGGGCGGGGGCGGGCGGGGGCGGCGGTGCCGGAGAAGGCGTCACCGTCACAGTCTGGGTCTCCGTTGCTGTCGGGGGCGGCGGCGGTTCGCTCGTGGGCGGTGGTGGCGGCGGGGGTGGTGGCTTGGTGGTCGTGATCTCGTCCTGCAGCGGCGGCGTGGACGGCGCGGTGGTGGTTCCGGGGTTGGCGAGCTTGGTGGTGTCGGTCCGGGCGAACAGCAGCGATACCGAGACCACGAGCGCGATCGCGGCCACGATCGCGGCGATCCCGACCACCCACGGCCAGCGCGCGGTGCTGCGTTCGTCGTCGGCGGCCGCCTCGTCGAAGTCGTCGTAGTCGTAGAGCCGCAGATCCGCCGGCAGGTAGGGGCCGGTGGTGAAATGCTCGGACTCCGGAGCCGAATAGGCCCGCGAGTAGGCATCGGTCTCATCGTTGCGGTCCGCCGCGGCCAGTTCGGCGCTGTCCTCGAAGGGTTCCGGCCCATCCACGACGTCGCCGTGCAAGCTGGGTTCCAGATCGTCGGGCGACTCGTCGCCGAGCTCCGGTTCGTGGCTGATCTCCTCGGCAGGGTCGGGTGCGTCAGGATCCCATTCCGGGGGTCTTGACCCGCTCATCTCTGCCTTTGCCTACCCTGTTCGACTGCCTCACCTGCGCACTAGACTTCGCGATCACATCGATGCGGGCGCGCTGGGAAACTCCACGTTTGCCTGGGCAGAACACTACCGAACGCCTAAGGGGCAAAGCCGTCGTGGCGAACGGCCCACCAATCACGTGATCGGATTGTGACCTTTATGCCGCGAATCAGTGCTTCTCGGGACCGATGTAGTACTCGAAGACCAAGCCGGCCACCGACGTCAGGATGAACATCACCCCGGCGGTGATCAGCCACGGCAGCCACAGCGCGATGCCGACCGCGGTCACCGAGCCCGACAGCGCGATCAGAATCGGCCACCAGCTGTGCGGGCTGAAGAAGCCCAATTCGCCTGCTCCATCGCTGATCTCAGCGCCCTCGTAGTCCTCGGGCCGGGTGTCCAGCCGCCGCGCAACGAACCGGAAGAACGTCGCCGTGATCAACGCCAGGCCGCCGGTCAGCACCAGCGCGGTGGTGCCCGCCCACTCCACGCCGCCGGTGGCGAAGATCGCGGTCAGCACCCCGTAGAGCACCGCAACCACAATGAAAAACCCGGCGATGAACTCGAATAGCCTGGCTTCGATATGCATTTGGTGTCCTAACCTACTGGCTTCCGGCCAATTGACCGCGCTTGGTGTCAAACGGATGGGTGGTCACCGCCAGCGGCGGCTGCCCGATCGCCTGCAACGCCTCGGCGTTGCTCTTTCCGTCCATCCGCTGCTGCAGGTAGGCCTTGAAGTCGTTGGGCGCCACCACCCGAACCTCGAAGTTCATCATCGAGTGATACGTGCCACAGAACTCGGCGCAGTGGCCCACGAACGCGCCCGGCTTCTGGATCTCCTCGGTCTGGAACACATGCACCGAGTTGTTCGCGTCGGCGTTGGGGATCACGTCGCGCTTGAACAGGAACTCGGGCACCCAGAATGTGTGCACCACGTCCGCGGACGCTAGGTCGAACTCGATGCGCTTGCCGGTGGGCAGCACCAGCACCGGGATTTCCTCGCTGGATCCCAGCGTCTCGACCTTGTCGAAGTTCAGGTATTGCCGGTCGGAGGTGTTGAAGCCGCGGACGGCGCCGACGCGCTCCTCGCCGTGGGCGTCCTTGCCCTCCGGCTTGGACAGCATCGCCTTCTTGCGCGCCTGATCGGTGCCGTCGTAGTTCAGCGTGCCGTCCTTGAAGGCCACGCGCTGATAGCCGAACTTCCAGTTCCATTGGAAGGCCGTGACATCGACCACTACCTCGGGGTCCTTGGCCAGGTGCAGCATCTTCTCCTGCACCACGACGGTGAAGTAGAACAGCACCGAGATGATGAGGAACGGGGTCACCGTGAGCACCAGCTCCAGCGGCATGTTGTAGCCGAACTGCCGGGGCAGGTCGGTGTCGGTCGCCTTCTTGCGGTGGAAGGCCGACGCCCAGAAGATGAGCCCGAACACGATGCCGCCGACCACCAGCGAGGCGATCACGGCGCCGATCCACAGCTCCCGGTTCAGGTGGGCCTCCGGGGTGATGCCTCGCGGCCAGCCCAGGGCCAGCGCGTCCGCCCAGCCGCTGCACCCGCTCAAGACCAGCGCCAGCGCACCCAACGTCAGGGCCAGCGCGAACGGCCGAAGACGGCGCCGAAACCTGCCCTGCGACAAACGTTGCGAACGATCCTGCTCGCGAGGGGTCACGTTAGCGCCTCCTGCTCGGATATCGAATACTACGCAGCGTAGACCACGCGCCTGAGGCGGGCGACGAAACCCCGGCCCACCGGCTTGTCCGGCCATGGGCGACGTGCCGGGTGCGACATCCCCGCCCGCCGGTCAAGTGCGGCATACTGGGGCGCCGTGTGTGGTCTGCTGGCGTTCGTCGCCGCCCCCGAGGGCGCGGGCAAGGACTTGGACAAGGACGCCGCCGCCCGAGCCGATGGCGCGATCGCCCGCGCGTCGCATTCGATGCGCCACCGCGGGCCCGACGAGCCGGGCACCTGGGTGGACCTAGGAGCCGCAGGCTCCGATGGAGGCGCAGTGTTCGGATTCAACCGGCTCTCGATCATCGACATCGCCCATTCACATCAGCCGCTGCGCTGGGGGCCGCCCGAGGCGCCCGACCGCTACGTGCTGGTGTTCAACGGCGAGATCTACAACTACCTTGAGCTGCGCGACGAACTGGCCAGCCGGCACGACGTCACCTTCGCCACCGACGGAGACGGGGAGCCCATCGTCGCGGGTTACCACTACTGGGGCACCGATGTCTTGACCCGGCTGCGCGGCATGTTCGCGTTCGCGCTGTGGGACACCGTGACCCGCGAATTGCTCTGCGCCCGAGACCCTTTCGGCATCAAGCCACTGTTCATGGCGACCGGGACGGGCGGCACCGCGGTGGCCAGCGAAAAGAAGTGCCTGCTGGATCTGGCCGAGCTGGTGGGGTTCGACACCGCGATCGACGAGCGCGCGGTGCAGCACTACACCGTCCTGCAGTACGTGCCCGAGCCCGAGACGCTGCACCGCGGGGTGCGCCGGCTGGAATCGGGCTGCTACGCCCGCATCCGTCCCGACCGCCTGCGGGCGGAGGTCACGCGGTACTTCGTGCCGCGGTTCGCCGCGGTGCCGATCACCCGGGACACCGAACAGGCCCGCTACGACGAGATCACCACCGTGCTCGAGGACTCGGTGGCCAAGCATATGCGCGCCGACGTCACCGTCGGGGCGTTCCTGTCCGGGGGAATCGACTCCACCGCCATCGCGGCGCTGGCCATCCGGCACAACCCGCGGCTGATCACGTTCACCACCGGCTTCGAGCGCGAGGGATTCTCCGAGATCGACGTTGCAGTGGCCTCGGCCGAGGCGATCGGTGCCCGACACATCGCCAAGGTGGTCACGCCCGGCGAGTTCGTCGCCGCCCTGCCCGAGATCGTCTGGTACCTCGACGAGCCGGTGGCCGACCCGGCGCTGGTGCCGCTGTTCTTCGTCGCGCGAGAGGCCCGCAAGTACGTGAAGGTGGTGCTGTCCGGCGAAGGCGCAGACGAGTTGTTCGGCGGCTACACGATTTACCGGGAACCCTTGTCGCTGAAGCCGTTTGACTATCTGCCGAGGCCGCTGCGGCGGTCGATGGGCAAGGTGTCCAAACCCCTGCCGGAGGGGATGCGGGGCAAGAGCCTGCTGCACCGCGGCTCCCTGACCCTCGAGGAGCGCTACTACGGCAACGCCCGCAGCTTCTCCGACGCACAGCTGCGCGACGTGTTGCCCGGCTTCCGCGCGGAATGGACGCACACCGACGTCACCGCGGCGGTGTACGCCGAATCGGCCGGCTGGGATCCGGTGGCCCGCATGCAGCACATCGACCTGTTCACCTGGCTGCGCGGCGACATCCTGGTCAAGGCCGACAAGATGACCATGGCCAACTCGCTGGAGCTGCGGGTGCCGTTCCTGGATCCCGAGGTGTTCGCCGTCGCCTCCCGGCTGCCCGTCGAGGCCAAGATCACCCGCACGACGACGAAGTACGCGCTGCGGCGTGCGCTGGAGCCGATCGTGCCGGCGCACGTGCTGCACCGGCCCAAGCTGGGTTTCCCGGTGCCCATCCGGCACTGGCTGCGCGCCGGCGAACTGCTGGAGTGGGCGTACGCGATGGTGGACTCGTCGCACGCCGGCCACCTGGTTGATAAGGCCGCCGTGCGCCGGATGCTCGACGAGCACCGCAACGGCGTCAGCGATCACAGCCGCCGGCTCTGGACGCTGCTGATCTTCATGCTCTGGCACGCGATCTTCGTCGAGCGCACCGTGGTGCCGCAGATCAGCGAGCCGGTGTACCCGGTGCAGCTCTAGTACCGGCCTGTCTAGTACCGGCCCGCGAATCCGCGGTATTGCGTGTGAATCCAGGGCGTTGCGTGTGAATCCCTGGCGTTGATTGTCGGCGTGTCGCCGCCCTCAGTTCACTCTCGACGCCGTGGGTTCACACTCGAGGCACCAGCCAGCGTCTACGTGAGCGGCGCGGGCGCGCCAGCGTCTACGCGAGCACCGCGGCGATCTCGGTGGCCGCCTCGTCGCCGTAGGCGTCGGCCAGCCGGGTCTTGGCGACGGCCGGGTCCCACGTCCACTCCTGGGTGCCGGTCGACTCCAGCACCAGCACGGCGACCAGCGAGCCCAGCTGGGCCGAACGCTCGAGGTTGAGCCCGGCGGTGCGACCGGTGAGGAAACCGGCCCGGAACGCGTCGCCCACGCCGGTGGGATCGGTCTGGCTGGTCTCGGGCACCACACCGACGTGGGTGGTGGTCCCGTCGCGCTCGACGATGTCGACGCCCTTGGCGCCCAGCGTGGTCACCCGCAGGTCGACCTTCTTCTGCACGTCGGCCTCGGACCAGCCGGTCTTGGAGAGCAGCAGCTCCCACTCGTAGTCGTTGGTGAACAGGTAGGCGGCCCCGTCGACCAGCTTGTCGATCTCCGCGCCGGACAGGCGGGGCAGCTGCTGGGAGGGATCGGCGGCGAACGGCAGGCCGAGCTTGCGGCACTCCTCGGTGTGCACCACCATCGCGTCGGGGTCGTTGGCGCCGACGATGACCAGGTCCGGCTGGCCCACCGAGGACACGACGTCGGCGAGCTTGATGTTGCGGGCCTCCGACATGGCGCCCGGGTAGAACGACGCGATCTGGGCCATGTCCTCGTCGGTGGTGCAGGTGAACCGGGCGGTCTTGGCGGTCTGCGAGATCAGCACGTTGTCGCAGTTGACGCCGTGGGACTGCAGCCACTGGCGGTAGTCGTCGAAGTCGTCGCCGGCCGCGCCGACCAGCGCCACGTCGCCGCCCAGCACGCCGATGGCGAACGCGATGTTGCCGGCCACGCCGCCGCGGTGAATCACCAGGTCGTCAACCAGAAAACTCAGGGAAACCTTCTGCAGGTGCTCGGCAAGCAGGTGCTCGGAAAACTTGCCGGGGAAACGCATCAGGTTGTCGGTCGCAATCGAACCTGTCACCGCGATCGTCACGAAAACTCCGTCCTTCGTTAGTAAGGTTACCTAGCTTACTCACGGGTTTCGACCGTCGCTGGGTGCGCGGTCGGCGTGAGGTCGTGCGCTAGCCTCCCTAGGGAACTCACTCAAGTCGCCGGGATCACATGCTCGGGCCGCAACCCGATTGCAGTCCCGTATACCACCGTAGGAGAACCACGATGGCAGGTCCGCACTCGCCGAACCACACCGGCGGCAGCGGCGGCGGACCGAGCGGACCTGAGCCCCCACGCGAATCCGAGCCCCTCGAGTTCCCCGACGACCCCCACACCGACCCAGGCTTCGGCGCGGCTCCGCAGGCAGGAGCTGCGCCCGCCAATTATGCCGGGCAACCCAACGCGCCGGTGCCCTACCCGCCGCAGCGGTCCAAGCGGCGGCTCGTCGTCGGCATCGCGCTGGCCATCGCGCTCGTCGCGGTGTTGACGGTGGCCATCGTGTACGGGGTCCGCACCAACGGGGCCAACACCGGCGCCACCTTCTCCGAGGGCGCGGCGAAGACGGCCATCCAGGGCTACCTGGACGCGCTAGAACACCGCGACATCGACGAGATCGCCCGCAACGCGCTGTGCGGCCTGTACGACGGGGTCCAGGACAAACGGTCCGACCAGGCGCTGGCCAAGCTCAGCAGCGACGCGTTTCGCAAGCAGTTCTCCGAGGTCGAGCTGACCTCGATCGACAAGATCGTCTACCTGTCCCAGTACCAGGCTCAGGCACTGTTCACCATGAAGGTGTCGCCGGTGAGCGGGGGCCCGACGCACGGGCAGGTGCAGGGCATCGCACAGCTGCTGTTCCAGCGCGGGCAGATCATGGTCTGCTCGTACGTGCTCCGCACCGGCGGCTCGTACTGAGCGCGAACCCGTCAGCCGAGCAGCAACCCGGCTGACGGATTTGGCGGGATCAACCGATCAGTTGAACGAATCGCCGCAGGCGCACGAGCCGGTGGCGTTGGGGTTGTCGATGGTAAAACCCTGCTTCTCGATGGTGTCCACGAAGTCGATGGACGCGCCTTCGACATAGGGCGCGCTCATCCGGTCCACGGTCAGCGTTACGCCACCGAACTCCGCGGTCAGGTCGCCGTCCAGCGTCCGGTCGTCGAAGAAGAGGTTGTAGCGCAGGCCGGCGCACCCGCCCGGCTGCACGGCGATGCGCAGCGCGAGGTCGTCGCGGCCCTCCTGGTCCAGCAGGGATTTTGCCTTGGTGGCGGCGGCCTCGGTCAGGATCACGCCGTGGGTCGTCGTGGCGTTCGACTCGTTTTGCACCGTCATTGCTTCTCCTACATGCCTCATCGTTGGGTGGGTCCGATCAAGCCCGATATCGCCTGCTTGCGCCCGGCGATCCGGATCGCGCGAAAGTCCACTGCTTCAACGGTACCTTGACGGACCGCTATTCCCGAGTCGCGCCGCCACAACGGAGGCCAGGCCCATGAGCTGGTTGGCGGCGTCGGCCTGCGCCAACCGCACCGATCCGGCGTGCTCGGCGATGGATAACGCGGCCATGATGCCCGACGAACGCACCGTCGCGCTGTCGAGGTCGACCTGACCGGCCAGCACGACCACCGGAATACCCCGCGGCCGGGCCGCGTCGGCGAGAAATCCCACCACCTTGCCGTGCAGGGATTGCTCGTCGAACCGGCCCTCGCCGGTGACGATCAGCTCCGCGGTGTCCAGGTCGTCGGACAACCGGGTGTGTTCGGCGATGATGGCCGCCCCGGACTGACAGCGGCCGCCGAGCGCCAGCAGCCCGGCACCGATCCCGCCTGCGGCGGCCGCGCCCGGCTCGGCGCTCACGTCGCGCCCGGCCACCGCTTCCAGGATCAGCGCCCACGCCTGCAGGCGGACTTCCAGCGCGGCGACGGTGGCCGTGTCGGCGCCCTTCTGCGGCCCGAACACCCGGGCCGCCCCCCACGGGCCCAGCAGCGGGTATTCGGTGTCGGAGGCGGCGATCAGCTCCACGTTGCCCAGCTGCCGGCGGGCGGTGTCCAGGCCGCCGAGCTCGGCGATCATGCCCTGCCCCCCATCGGTGCAGGCGCTGCCGCCCAAACCCACCACGATGCGCGTCGCTCCGACCCGCAGCGCCTCGGCGATCAGCTGGCCCACGCCTTTGCTGTGCGCCGCCATGGCGGTCTCCGGGGTGGGCGGTCCACCGATCAGCGCCAGGCCGCACGCTTGGGCGCACTCCAGGTAGGCGGTGGCCGACCCGCGGTCGAATACCCAATCGGCTTCAACCATGGCTTTCAGCGGTCCCGAGACCCTTAGCCGACGCGTCTCCCCCAGCCGGCTGGCCAGCACCTCGACGAAGCCGGGGCCGCCGTCGGATTGCGGGGCGACGATGAACCGGTCGCCGGGACGCGACCGGGTCCAGCCGGTCGCGATGGCGGCGGAAGCCTCCAGCGCCGACATGCTGTCGGCGTAGCAGTCCGGGGCGACCAGAACTTGCATGGCGGGCAACTGCAGGCGGCCGGGGGCCAGGCCGGGACCATCATCATCCGAGGCCATCGACCCGTCGTCCATCAAAGGCAGCCGTTCATCACGTGTAAGAGTAGGGCCAAGGGAGGCACTAACGCAGGTCTAATAGCACGGCATTCCAGGCGAATTCCGGCGCCGGTCGTGCGCGAAGTAACCTGGCCACTGTGAAGCTGTTGGGCCGTAAGAAGGGCCAGGACACCGACCTCGACGAAAATGCGGCCACCGCGGCCGTCGCCGGCGTTGCTGGCGCCTCGAGCGACGCAACCCGCGAGGCCCAGCGGACGGGCCCCAAGGGCCGCCCCACGCCCAAGCGCAACGAGGCGCGGCGTAATGCGCGCAAGGGACCGGTCGCGCCGGCCCCCATGACCGCCGCCGAGGCGCGGGCCCGGCGCAAATCGCTGGCCGGCCCCAAGCTCAGCCGCGAGGAGCGTCGCGCCGCCAAGGCCGCCGGCCGCGCTGGCATGTCGGAACGCCGGGCGAAGATGATGGCCGGCGAAGAGGGTTACCTGTTGCCGCGTGACCAGGGGCCCATCCGCCGCTACGTGCGTGACGTGGTGGATTCGCGGCGCAATCTGCTGGGTCTGTTCATGCCCTCGACCCTGTTCCTGATGTTCGTCATGTTCGGCGTCCCGCAGCTGCAGCTGTGGGTGTCGCCGGCGATGCTGGTGCTGATGGCCGTGATGAGCGTCGACGGCCTGATCCTGGGCCGCAAGGTCAGCAGGCTGGTCGACGCGAAGTTCCCGGACAACACCGAAAGCCGTTGGAAGCTAGGGCTTTACGCCGCCGGCCGGGCGTCCCAGATGCGCCGGCTGCGGGCGCCGCGGCCCCAGGTCAAGCACGGCAGCAGTGTCGAGTAGAGCGCGCCGGAAGGCCGGCTGACACCGGTGCGCACCCTGGTGCTCGGCGGGATCAGGTCAGGCAAGTCGCAGTGGGCGGAGCAAGCCATCGCCGACGGGTTGCCGGCGGGACGGGCGGTTCAATACCTGGCGCCCGGGCCGGCCGGCAACGACGATGCGGCCTGGGAGCAGCGGATCGCCGGCCACCGCGCCCGCCGGCCCGCGCACTGGTCGACGATCGAAACGGTCGACGTCGCAACGCAATTGCGCCAGTCCCCGGACACCCCGACGCTCGTCGACGATCTCGGCACCTGGCTGACCGCCGCGCTGGACCGCAACGACGCCTGGGGCGGCGGCTCGGTGGCGGCCGCCGTCGAGGACGTGCTGGACGCGGTCGGCGACTTCGCTGCCCCGCTGGTGCTGGTCAGCCCGGAGGTCGGGTTGACGGTCGTGCCCGCCACCGCCTCCGGCCGCCGGTTCGCCGACGAGCTGGGCGGCCTCAACCAGCGCCTCGCCGGGTTGTGCGACCGGGTGGTGCTGGTGGTGGCCGGCCAACCGGTCCCGATCAAACCGTCGGGGGCCTGATGCAGTTCGCCGCCATCTCACCGCCCGATGTGGACGTCGCCGCCGTCGCGCGTGCCCGCCAGGACACCCTCACCAAACCCAGGGGCGCGCTGGGCCGGCTCGAGGATCTGTCGGTGTGGGTCGCTGCGTGCCAAGGACACTGCCCGCCAAGGCAATTCGAGCGTGCCCGGGTGGTGGTGTTCGCCGGTGACCACGGCGTCGCCCGCTCCGGGGTATCGGCCTACCCGCCGGAGGTGACGGCGCAGATGGTCGCCAACTTCGACGCCGGCGGGGCCGCGATCAACGCCCTGGCCGACATCGCCGGCGCGACGGTGCGGGTCGCGGACCTGGCCGTCGACGCCGAGGCGCTGACCGAACGGATCGGCGCCCACAAGGTGCGCCGCGCCAGCGGCGACATCCGGGTGCAGGACGCGTTGAGCGACGACGAGACCGCGCAAGCGCTCGCGGCCGGCGCGGCCATCGCCGACGAGGAGGTCGATGCGGGCGCCGACCTGCTGATCGCCGGTGACATGGGCATCGGAAACACCACGCCGGCAACGGTGTTGGTGGCGGCCCTGACGAACGCCGAGCCGGTCGCGGCGGTGGGCTTCGGCACCGGGATCGACGACGCCGGGTGGGCGCGCAAGACGGCCGCAGTGCGCGACGCCCTGTTTCGC
>NZ_QMEU01000094.1 GCF_003284975.1 Mycobacterium colombiense | reverse complement strand
TTGGCCAGCGTGACCGCAATCGGGGCGGTCGCGGACAGACCCGCGGCCGTCGCCGCCGCGACCGCCGGCCAATCCATGCACCAGATCGCCAAAACCCTTGAACCAGAGTGGGTTACCATGGCATTACCCGGCTCGCGCAGGAGACGTCACCCGTCGTCCAGCGCACGTCCCGCTGACCTGCAGCCGCACCCCGCCGATCCGGCCGAATCCGGGACGGCCCCCGGCAGTGATCTCATACCCACAGACCCGGGCGGCCAGGCGCGTCGGCGCCCCCTGCCAATCGCCGCCGGTGACCAGCAGGGTGCAGCCCTTGTTACGGGCGCGGGCCACCACCGCCCGCGCCCGGGTCGGCGGCACCCGGCGCCCGCCCAGCCCCAGGACCACCAGGTCCATGCCGTCGACGAGCACCGCGGCCACTTCCACCGGATCGGTGCCGGGATCCGGTATCACCGCGAGCCGGCTCAGATCCGCCCCCATCTCCGCGGCGGCCAGCAACCCGATGTCCGGCTGGCCCACGATTGCGGCGTTGCCACCGGCCGCCGTGACGGCGGCCACCACGCTCAGCAACAGCGACCGGGCACCCGAGAGCACCGCGACCGTTCCCCGCGGCACCGGCACGGGCAGTAGGTCGGCCAGCCACGGCGGGAGGGCCAGCTGGGACTCCGAGTCGGGCAGCAGATCGTCGGCGGGCGCCGCGGCGGCCCCGGCCTTCTTCCCGGCGATGCTCGCCATCCGCCGGCGCAGCGATTCCAGCTGCTCAGCGCGGGTTTCCTGGCGATGGCTGGAGGCAAAAGCCGCGGTCATGACAGCCTCCTAGCACCCCGTCCGGGAAAAGTATTCGAATGTATGTTCGATACATTTCGAAGTAAACACCTGCCCTCCGACAACCGTCAAGCGACGCAAGGGGCAGCGTTATGCGATCGATACTGGTGTGGCTGATGGGTGGCATGTGGCCGCATTTTCGCGGCGGGGGCCTACTCCCATTCGATGGTGCCGGGTGGTTTGCTGGTGATGTCCAGCACCACGCGGTTGACCTCGGCCACCTCGTTGGTGATCCGGGTCGAGATGCGCTCGAGCACCTCGTAGGGAACCCTGGTCCAGTCGGCGGTCATGGCGTCCTCACTGGACACCGGGCGCAGCACGATCGGGTGTCCGTAGGTGCGGCCATCGCCCTGCACGCCGACCGAGCGCACCTCGCCGAGCAGCACCACCGGACACTGCCAGATCAGGGTGTCCAGGCCGGCCGCGGTGAGTTCCTCGCGGGCGATCGAGTCCGCACGCCGTAGCGTGTCCAACCGGGCAGCGGTGACCTCGCCGACGATCCGGATCCCCAGGCCCGGTCCCGGAAAGGGTTGGCGCGCAACGATATCCTCCGGCAGGCCCAACTCGCGGCCGACCGCGCGGACCTCGTCCTTGAACAGCAGCCGCAGCGGCTCGACGAGCGTGAACTTCAGGTCGTCGGGCAGGCCGCCGACGTTGTGGTGGCTCTTGATGTTCGCGGTCCCGCTGCCACCGCCCGATTCCACCACGTCCGGATACAGCGTGCCCTGCACCAGGAAATCGACGTGAGAATCCCCGTCCCCCACGATGTCTCGCACCGCACCCTCGAAGGCCCGGATGAACTGGCGCCCGATGATCTTGCGCTTGCCTTCGGGATTGGTCACGCCCGCGAGTGCGGAGAGAAACGTGTCGGCTGCGTCGACGGTGACCAGGTTGGCCCCGGTGGCGGCGACGAAGTCGCGCTGCACCTGCGCGCGCTCGCCGGCGCGCAGCAGCCCGTGGTCGACGAAGACACAGGTCAGCCGGTCACCGATGGCGCGCTGCACCAGCGCGGCGGCCACCGCGGAATCCACCCCGCCCGACAGTCCGCAGATCGCCCGGCCGTCGCCGATCTGGGCGCGCACCTGCTCGATCAGCACCTCGGCGATGTTGGCGGCCGTCCAGTCCGCGCCCAGACCGGCGAAGTCGTGCAGGAACCGGCTGAGCACCTGCTGGCCGTGCGGGCTGTGCATGACCTCCGGGTGATACTGCACACCGGCCAGGCGCCGGGCCCGGTTTTCGAAGCCGGCCACCGAAGCGCCGGAGCTGCTGGCCACCACCTCGAACCCGTCCGGCGCGGCCGTGACCGCGTCACCGTGGCTCATCCACACCGGCTGCACACTCGGTAATCCCGAATGTAGTTCGCCGCCAAGGACTTTCAGTTCGGTGCGACCGTATTCGCTGGTGCCGGTGTGGGCGACGGTCCCGCCCAGCGCCTGCGCCATCGCCTGAAACCCATAACAGATGCCGAACACCGGCACCCCGAGATCGAACAGCGCCGGGTCGATCTGGGGCGCGCCCTCGGCGTAGACACTGGATGGACCGCCGGAGAGCACCAGCGCCAGCGGGTCGCGGGCCTTGATGTCCTCGACCGTGGCGGTGTGCGGGATGACCTCGGAGAACACCCGCGCCTCGCGGACGCGACGGGCGATCAACTGCGCGTATTGCGCGCCGAAGTCCACGACCAGCACGGGTCGGGCCGGCGCTCCGGACACCTCGGAGATCTCGAGTTCAGGGCTTTCAGTGGGGTCGGCCACGCACGCGAGTCTAGTGGCTGCTCACGCCGCCACCGCCCGACAGGCCTACAGCGCAAACGCAGTGCGGACGGCGCCGACGGCGTCCGCGTCGCCGTGGAACTCGATTCGCCGCCGCGCCGCGGTGCGCTTGGCTTCGTCAGTGCTTAGCCGGGCGGCCACCAGGTCCGCCGCGGCCGCCGTGATCGTCACCGCGGGCTCACCGCGGACACCCGCCAGGCGTCCCTGCGTCATCGCGAATTCGAAACGGCGGCCGTCGATCTCGACCCGGCAGGTCGTCTCCACACCGGCGGCCCGGTCCGACTGGAAGCCCAGCAGGATTCCGGCCAAGAAGCCGTTGAGCGGCGACACCGGCCCGTCGCCGATCGGGTCCAGGTGGTCCAGCCCGAACCACGCGATGCTCTGTAGCACCGGCAGCACGCGCTGCCAGCCCAGGTCGCTGAGGGTGTAGACGGTGCGACCGATCGGTGCCGGCAGGTCGGCGCGGTCGACCAGCCCGGCATGTGTGAGCTCCTTGAGCCGCTCGGCGAGCAGATTCGTTGCGATGCCGGGCAGTTCGGCCCGCAGGTCACCGTAACGGCGGGCGCCGCCGACCAGCTCGCGCAGGATCAGCAGGGTCCACCGCTCGCCCAGGACGTCGAGCCCGCGGGCGATCGGGCAGTTCTGGTTGTAGTTCCTGCGGGACGCCACCATGCCACCCTACCTGGTGCTAGACATATTTTTCAACTTATTACTTGATTTGTTTGTCTGGCAGATTTATTGTCTTGTCCATGCGCACCGACCCAGCCTTTCGCAACCACCCCATCGCCGCGCTCGCCGTCATCTGCCTGGGTGTCTTCGTCATCAGCGTCGACGCCACCATCGTCAACGTCGCGCTGCCCACGCTGTCGCGCGAACTCGGCGCCGACACCGCACAGCTGCAATGGATCGTCGACGCCTACACGCTGGTGATGTCCGGGCTGCTGCTCTCGGCGGGCAGCCTGTCCGACCGCTACGGCAGGCGGGGCTGGCTGAATTCCGGGCTGGCGCTGTTCGCCGTCACATCCGCGATTGCCGCACAGACCAATTCGGCCGAGGCGTTGATCGCCGCGCGGGCGGCCATGGGGGTGGGCGCCGCGGTGATCTTCCCGACCACGCTGGGACTGATCACCAACATCTTCACCGATCCGGTGCCGCGCGCCAAGGCGATCGGACTGTGGGCGGCCATGGTCGGTGTCGGCGTGGCCGTCGGCCCGATCAGCGGCGGCTGGCTGCTCGAAAACTTCTGGTGGGGCTCGATTTTCATGGTGAACATTCCGATCGCCGCGCTGGCCATCGTCGGTGGTGTGCTGGTCGTCCCGACCTCACGCGACCCGGCGGCGCCGCCGGTCGACGTCGGCGGGCTCATCCTGTCCGCGATCGGGGTCACTGCGCTGGTCTACACGGTCATCGAGGCGCCCACGTGGGGGTGGACCGACGGCCGGACCGCGGCCGGATTCGCCCTCGCCGCAGCCGTTCTCGCCGGATTTGCCCGCTGGGAACGGCGCAGCGCCCATCCGATGCTCGACGTCTCGCTGTTCGCCAACCGCCGGTTCGCCGGCGGCAGCCTCGCGGTGACCGCCGGGTTTCTCACCCTGTTCGGTTTCATCTTCGTCATCACCCAGTACTTCCAATTCATCAAGGACTACACGGCATTTCAGGCCGGCGTGCGGTTGCTGCCGGTCGCCGCCTCGATCGCGCTGGCCAGCATCGTCGGACCCCGGCTGGTCGAACGCGTCGGCACCACCGCCGTCGTCGCCGCCGGTCTGGCCGTGTTCGCCGCCGGGCTGGCCTGGGCGTCCACCGCCGACGCCGCCACGCCCTACCTCCAGATCGCCGCGCAGATGCTGCTGCTCGGCGGGGGCCTGGGCCTGACCTTTTCGCCGGCCACCGAGGCGATCATGGGATCGCTGGCCGCCGACAAGGCCGGTGTCGGCTCGGCCGTCAATGACACCACCCGCGAGCTCGGCGGCACGCTCGGAGTGGCCATCGCCGGCAGCATCTTCGCGTCCGTGTATTCCGGGCACCTTGACGCGGCCCCCCTGACGGGCTTGCCCGCCGACGCGATGCGCCACTCAATGGCCCTGGCGCACACGGTGATCCAGCGGCTACCCGCACACCAAGCGGGGCAGGTGCGCGCCGTCGTGGATCGCGCGTTCCTGGACGGGCTGCAGGTCAGCTCGCTGGTCTGCGCGGGCATCGCGCTGGGCGCGGCGATCGTCGTCGGCTGGCTTCTCCCGGCCAGGCAACCGGCGCCTCAACAGGAAAGGACACTCCGATGAAAAGTCGAATATTGGTCACCGGCGCCACCGGAAAGATCGGCGGCGCGGTCGCCGCACAGCTGCTGGAAAAGGGCGTCAGAACCAGGGCCATGGTGCACCGCGAGGACGCGCGCAGCACCCGGTTGCGGGAGATGGGCGCCGAGGTCGTCGTCGCCGATATGTTTGACATCCAAGAGGTTATGGGTGCGATGGCCGGGATCGACCGGCTCTATTTCAACCCTCCCTATCATCCGCACGCGCTCGACAGCGCGGTTGCCTTCGCCGTGGCCGCCCGGCGCGCAGGCGTGGAAGCGGTGGTGGCGCTTGGCCAATGGCTGGCCAGCCCGGAGCATCCGTCGCTGATGACGAGACAGGCCTGGCTGACCGACAAGTTGTTCGAGTTGCTGCCCGACACGGCGCACGTAGCCGTCGATCCGGGTTACTTTGCCGACAACTACCTGCAGCTGGTCCCCCTGGCCGCCCAGCTGGGAGTGTTGCCGACACCGACCGGGGTGGGCCGAAACGCGCCGCCCTCCAACGAAGACATCGCGCGGGTCGCCGTCGGCGCGCTGCTCGACCCCCATCGTCACGACGGGCGCGCCTACCGGCCCACGGGACCGACGCTGCTCTCGGGGGCCGAGATCGCCGACGCGATCGGTGCAGCGTTGGGCAGGCGGGTGCGTCACATCGACGTTCCGCCGTGGATGTTCATGCGCGCCGTGCGCGTCAACGCCAAACGGCTCGGCGCCGATGGGTTCTTCCAGTCCAGCTTGCGTCACTACCTTCCCGAGCACGGCCAGGGAACTTGGGAGGTGGGCGCGCCGACCACACACGTCCGCGATGTCGCCGGCGTCGAGCCCGAGGACTTCCTCACCATCGCGCGCCGCTATGCCACCGGTCCGGAATCTCGCCGTACCGCAGGCAATTTCATGCGACAGCTGGGCAACTTTATGTTGATCGCGCTGACACCGATGCGCCGGCTGGACAAGTTCGACCGGACCCAACAACACCCGCAGCCCGCTCATCCGCGGCTGTCCGGCCAGTCCCCGGTATGGCGCAGTGAGCATGGCGTCGCGCACCGCAATCCCGTTGTCCTGAACGCCGCTGGAGAAAGGATCGGAACACGATGAGTACCGCACAAGGCAGCACGTACGTCTTGGGCCATGCCGACGCGGAGGTGCAGCGGCTCCTCCTGCAGGGCCGGCTCTACGACCACCACACCGAGCACGCGCTGCGACTGGCCGGGCTGCGGCCGGGCATGCGCGTGCTCGACATCGGGTCCGGACCCGGCGACGTGTCGTTCGTCGCCGCCCGGCTGGTCGGTCCGACCGGGACCGTCCTCGGCGTCGACGCCGCGGCCGCGATGGTCGAGCTCGCACGCGCCCGCGCCCTCGAACATGGCTTGCGCACAGTGCATTTCACCCAGGCCGCGGTCGACACCATCGTGCCGGACGAACCGGTGGACGCGGTCATCGGCCGGTTGATCCTGATGCACCTGCCGGACCCGGCAGCCACGTTGCGGCGCCTCAGCTCGTTCGTACGCCCCGGCGGCGTTGTCGCGTTCTCGGAGAACGACATCACCGGTGCGCACGGCGTTCCGGACACGCCGCTGTTCCGGCGCGTGACGGGCGGAATCGTTCGCGCCTTCGAGGACATGGGGCTCAGCCCGCGATTCGGCACCACGCTGCACACGATCTTCGCCGATGCCGGCCTGGGCGCTCCGCGGCTGACCCTCGGCACGCCGATCGGCACGGCCGCCGACACCGACATCCTGGCCTACCTCGCGGAAGTCTGGCGGCTGGTGTCCCCCATTGCCGAACAAGGGGGCTTCGCCATCGACGAACTCGCCGACATCGACGAGTTCGTGCCGCGGTTCCGTCAGGAGGCGCAGGCGGTCAACGCTCTCATCGCGATGCCGCCCATCATCACCGCGTGGGCTCAGGTGCAGAAATGAACGACACCGTCCAGGCCCAGTACTCGACCGGCCTGTCGCGGCCAAACATCGAACGGGCGCTGATCGACGCCGGGAAGGACCTCGACGGCCTTCGACCCGCCGACCTGGCCCTGCTGGAGGACTTCCACACCATCGGCCGCATCGCCACCGCGCAGTTGGTGGAGCTGGCCGCGATCACACCCGCAAGCCGGGTGCTCGACGCCGGTGGCGGGGTCGGCGGCACGGCCCGCTACGTCGCCGACCGCTACGGCTGCCGGGTCACCGCCGTGGACCTCACCGAGGAGTACTGCGAGACGAACGACTGGCTCAACCGGCTCGTCGGTCTCGACGGCCTCATCGCGGTTCGCCAGGCGGACGTCACCGAACTCCCCTTCGCCGACGACACTTTCGACGTCGCGATCAGCCAGCACGTCCAGATGAACGTCGCCGGCAAGGCGCGGCTTTACGCCGAGGCGCGCCGCGTCCTCACTCCCGGTGGTCGGCTTGCGTTGTGGGACTTGACCATTGGCGACGGCCGCGCACTCGACTTCCCGTTGCCCTGGGCCGACACCGCCGCCAGCAGCCACCTGGTGACTCCCGGCGAGCTGCGCACCCTGGTCACCTCCGCGGGATTGGTGGTGCAGCACTGGAACGACCTCACCGAGACCGCGAGCTCGCTCATGCAGGCGTTGCTGGCCCAGCCACCTCAGCCGTTGGGCCTGCACGCCTTCGTCCCCGACTTCGACCGCAAGGCCGAAAACCTCACCCGGGCGCTGGCCGATGGGCGCCTGCGCGCGATCCAGGGCGTCGCAGTGGCAAAAGACCGCTGATCCCTGGCGACACGCATGGCGGGCATGGTGAAGTGGGTATCGCTTAAGCCAGTTCCCGAGACCAGAGAGCGAGGTCCGCCGTTGAGTTCAGCGCTGGGTCTGCCGGAGGAGGTGCGTGCCTGTCTGTTCGACCTCGATGGCGTGCTCACCGACACCGCGAGTGTGCACACCAAGGCCTGGAAGGCCATGTTCGACGCCTACCTGTCCGACCGGGCCAAGCGCACCGGTGACGAGTTCGTCCCCTTCGACGCGGCCGCCGACTACCGCGAATACGTCGACGGCAAGAAGCGCGAGGACGGCGTCCGGTCCTTTCTGGAAAGCCGCGACATCCACCTGCCCGACGGCAGCCCCGACGACCCGGATGACGCCGAGACGATCTACGGCCTGGGCAACCGCAAGAACGAGATGTTCCAGAAGGTCCTCAAGGAGGACGGCGTCAAGGTGTTCGACGGGTCCCGCCGCTACCTCGAGGCGGTGTCGGCCGCGGGCTTGGAAATCGCGGTGGTGTCGTCCAGCGCCAACACCCGCGACGTCCTCGAGATCACCGGCCTGGACCGGTTCGTGCAGCAGCGGGTGGACGGCATCACCCTGCGCGACGAACACATCGCCGGCAAGCCGGCCCCCGACTCCTACCTGCGCGGGGCGCAACTGCTCGACGTCGACGCCGCAGCGGCGGCGGTGTTCGAAGACGCAATATCCGGCGTGGCGGCCGGCCGGGCCGGTAACTTCGGGTTCGTGGTGGGCGTCGACCGGGTGGGCCAGGCAGAGGAACTGCGCCGCAACGGCGCCGACGTGGTGGTCACCGACCTCGCCGAGCTGCTGCGCTCATGATCACCGACGAATCGTTTCCCGTTGACCCCTGGCACGTGCGCGAGACAAAGCTCGATCTGAACCTGCTCGCGCAATCGGAATCCCTGTTCACCCTGTCCAACGGGCACATCGGGCTGCGCGGCAACCTCGACGAGGGGGAGCCCTATGGTCTGCCGGGCACCTACCTGAACTCCTTCTACGAGAAGCGGCCGCTGCCCTACGCCGAGGCCGGCTACGGCTACCCGGAAGCCGGCCAGACGCTCATCGACGTCACTAACGGCAAAATCATCCGGCTGCTGGTCGAGGACGAGCCGTTCGACGTCCGCTACGGCGAGGTGCTGTGCCACGAACGGGATCTGGACCTGCGCGCCGGAACGATGACCCGCAGCGCGCACTGGTGCTCGCCGGCCGGCAAGCAGGTCAAGGTGGTCTCCACCCGGCTGGTGTCATTGGCCCAGCGCGGCCTCGCCGCCATCGAGTACTGCGTGGAAGCGGTCGACGAGTTCGTCCGGGTGACGGTGCAGTCCGAGCTGGTTACCAACGAGGACCAACCGGAGACCTCCGGCGACCCGCGGGTGTCGGCCATCCTGGAAAACCCGCTCGAAGAGGTCGACCACGAACGCACCGACACCGGCGCGGTTCTCATGCACCGAACGCGCAGCAGCGCGCTGATGATGGCCGCCGGTATGGATCACGAGGTCGACGTTCCCGGGCGCGTCGAGGTCACCACCGATGCGCGCGCCGACCTGGCGCGGACAACGGTGATCTGTGGACTGCGCGCGGGACAGAAGCTGCGCATCGTCAAATACGTGGCGTACGGCTGGTCGAGCATGCGCTCGCGCCCGGCGCTGCGCGACCAGGTGGCCGCGGCGCTGCACAGCGGCCGCTACACCGGGTGGCAGGGGCTGCTGGATTCGCAGCGCGAGTATCTGGACAACTTCTGGGATTGCGCCGACGTCGAGGTCGAGGGCGACCCCGAATCCCAGCAGGCGGTGCGCTTCGGGCTCTTTCACCTGCTGCAGGCCAGCGCCCGCGCCGAACGCCGCGCGATCGCCGCCAAGGGGTTGACCGGTACCGGCTACGACGGCCACGCCTTCTGGGACACCGAGGGCTATGTGTTGCCGGTGCTCACCTACACCGCGCCGCACACGGTCGCCGACGCGCTGCGCTGGCGGGCCTCCACCCTGGATCTGGCCAGGGAGCGGGCGGCCGAATTGGGCCTCGAGGGTGCCGCCTTCCCCTGGCGCACCATCCGCGGCCAAGAATGCTCGGCCTACTGGCCGGCCGGCACGGCCGCCTTCCATATCAACGCCGACATCGCGATGGCCTTCGAGCGTTACCGCGTCGTCACCGGGGACGACGACCTGGAAGCAGATTGCGGGCTGGAGGTGCTGGTCGAGACCGCCCGGCTCTGGCTGTCACTCGGGCATCACGACCGCCATGGCGTCTGGCATCTGGACGGCGTCACCGGCCCCGACGAGTACACCGCGATCGTGCGCGACAACGTCTTCACCAACTTGATGGCCGCGCAGAATTTGCGCATCGCCGCGCAGGCCTGCAATCGGCACCCCGAGGAGGCCAAGGCGATGGGGGTCACCACCGAGGAGCAGGCCGCCTGGCGCGATGCGGCCGATCGCGCCAACATCCCCTACGACGACGGCCTGGGAGTGCATCAGCAGTGTGAAGGCTTCACCACGTTTGCGGAGTGGAACTTCCAGGAGAACCACGCCTACCCGTTGCTGCTGCACGACCCGTACGTGCGCCTGTATCCCGCGCAGGTGATCAAGCAAGCCGACCTGGTGCTGGCGATGCATTGGCAAAGCCACGCGTTCACACCCGAAGAAAAGGCCCGCAACGTCGACTACTACGAGCCGCGCATGGTGCGCGACTCCTCGCTGTCAGCCTGCACCCAGGCGGTGATGTGCGCCGAGGTGGGGCATTTGGAGCTTGCGCACGACTACGCCTATGAGGCCGCCCTGATCGACCTGCGCGACCTGCACCACAACACCCGCGACGGCCTGCACATGGCCTCGTTGGCGGGCGCCTGGACGGCGTTGGTGTCCGGCTTCGGCGGCCTGCGCGACGACCAGGGCATCCTGTCGCTGGATCCTCAACTGCCTGATGGCATTTCGCGGCTACGGTTCCGGCTGCGGTGGCGCGATTTCCGGGTCACGGTCGATGTCAACCACGCCGATGTCACCTACACGCTGCGCGACGGCCCTGGCGGCGAGCTGACCATCCGGCACGCCGGCGAGGACCTCGAGCTGAGCACCGAATCCCCGACGACGGTCGAGGTGCGTCCCCGCAAGCCGCTATTAGCGCCGCCGCAGCAGCCGCCGGGCCGCGAACCGCTGCATCGGCGATCCCTGATCGCGGACTCGGTGCGGGCTCACTGACTATCGGTCGGCCCGAGGATCCGTTGCACCTCGGCGCCGGCCGCTGCACGTATTTCGGCATCCGTCAGCTCCTCAATCCCGGTGGCGGACCGCAGGATCGGGGCGAACAGGCGCCAACCGAACTGCAGCGCAAGGGCATTGGCGACGGCCAGCCGGGCCTTGACGTCGTCGTCGTAGAGCGGCCGCACGACGTCGAGCAGCGTCGCGATGTTGGGAAAGCGCTTCTGTAGCTGGCCGGCGGGATAGCCGTCGAGCACGGTGCGCGCCATCACCCGCATCTGGCGATCTAGGGAACTCTCCAGCACGGCCGCGGGCGCGTCGGCGCTCAGCAGGGCGCTCAAATTGGCGCCCAGGTGATCGAGCACGGCGCCGACCAATTGCTCCTTGGTGCCGAAGTGGCGGAACACCAGTCCGTGGTTGACGTTGGAGCGCGCGGCGATGTCGCGGATGGACGTCGCGGCCGGACCGCGCTCGGCGAACAAATCGGTGGCGGCTTCCAGGATTGCCGCGGCCACCTCCGCGCGCCCGGTGGGCACCTTCCCGCGGCCGGTTGCGGGAGTTGTAGTCATGTGACTACACTACCAAATGTAGTCGATTGACTACACCCGTTTTGAGTCAAGGAACACGAAATGACAGGTCAAATAACCGTCACCAAGCTGGGCAGTCGCATCGGCGCCCGGGTGGACGGGGTTCGCCTCGGCGGCGACCTCGACCAGGACGCGGTCGAGACGATCCGCCGGGCGCTGTTGACCCACAAGGTGATCTTCTTCCGTCACCAGCACCACCTCGACGACTCCGGGCAGCTCGCGTTCGCCGGTCTGCTGGGCACGCCCATCGGGCACCCGGCCGCGTCGGCCCTGGCCGCCCAGCACCTCCCGGTGATCACCCCGATCGACTCCGAGTACGGCAAGGCGAATCGTTGGCACACCGACGTGACGTTCGCCGCCAACTACCCCTCGGCGTCGATCCTGCGTGCGGTCACGCTGCCGGCGTACGGGGGCTCGACGCTGTGGGCCTCGACCGTGGCGGCCTACCAGCAGCTGCCCGAACCCCTCAAATGCCTGGTGGAAAACCTCTGGGCGCTGCACACCAACCGGTACGACTACGTGAGCACCGAAGCGATGAGCGAGGGTCAGCGGGCGTTTCGGCAGGCGTTCGAAAAGCCCGACTTCCGCACCGAGCATCCGGTGGTGCGGGTGCACCCCGAGACCGGCGAACGCACCCTGGTGGCCGGTGACTTCGTGCGCGGCTTCGTCGGCCTGGACAGCCACGAGTCAACCGCACTACTGGAGCTGCTGCAGCGGCGAATCACGGTGCCGGAGAACACTATTCAATGGAACTGGGCGCACGGCGACGTCGCCATGTGGGACAACCGCGCCACCCAGCACCGGGCGGTCGACGACTACGACGACCAGCCCCGGCTGATGCACCGCATCACCCTGATGGGCGACGTCCCGGTCAACGTGCGCGGCGAGCGCAGCCGGGTGGTCAGCGGCGCGCCGCTTCAGGTGCTGGCGAGTTAACTGGCGTCGGCGGTGGAGCTGATGTGATTGCTCGGCAACCAGCGCAGCGCGCCGGGCGCGGTGGCCGGGACGACCGGCGCCTTGGGCGGGATCGGCTCCAGCCGGCGATACGGCTGACCCTGCGCCGGGCGCTGGTCGTCCTCACCGGCGTTCGGCCACAACGAGGCGGCCCGCTCGGCCTGAGCGGTGATTGACAGCGAGGGATTGACGCCCAGGTTGGCCGAGATCGCCGCGCCGTCCACCACGAACAGCGTCGGGTAGCCGTAAACCCGGTGATACGGGTCGATCACCCCATGCTCGGCGTTGTCGCCGATCACGGCGCCGCCGAGGAAGTGCGCGGTCAGCGGGATGTTGAACAGCTCTCCCCAGGTGCCGCCGGCCACGGCGTCGATCTTGTCGGCGATGCGCCGGGTGACCTGATTCCCGACCGGGATCCACGTCGGGTTCGGCTCACCGTGTCCCTGCTTGCTGGTGTACCAGCGGATGCCCAGCCTGCCGCGCTTGGTGTAGGTGGTGATCGAGTTGTCCAGGTGCTGCATCACCAGGGCGATCAGCGTGCGCTCGCTCCACTGACGCACGTTGAGCAACCGCATCATGCGACGCGGATCGTCGCGGGCCTGGTCCAACAGCTGCCTCCAGCGCGGCACGTCGCTGCCTTCGGGGCCGGTCCCGTCGGTCATCAGGGTTTGCAGCAGCCCCATCGCGTTGGAGCCCTTGCCGTAGCGGACCGGCTCGATGTGGGTGTCCGGCGTCGGGTGGATCGACGACGTGATCGCCACCCCGTGCGTCAGGTCGAGGTTCGGGTCGACCTCGAGCTTCCCGGCGCCGACGATGGACTCCGAATTGGTGCGGGTGAGCACGCCCAGCCGATCCGACAGCCGCGGCAGCAGACCCCGATCGCGCATCTTGAACAGCAGATGCTGGGTGCCCCAGGTGCCGGCGGCCAGGATCACCTGCTTCGCCGTGTAGGTGCGCCGGTCGCGGCGCAGCCAACTGCCGGTACGCACGGTGCGAACTTCCCACAGCCCATCGGGACGCTGCTCGAAACGCTTCACCGTGGTCATCGGAATCACCTGCGCCCCAGCGGATTCCGCGAGAGCCAGGTAGTTCTTCAGCAGGGTGTTCTTGGCGCCGTAGCGGCAGCCCGTCATGCAGCAACCACATTCCAGGCAACCGGTGCGCTCCGGCCCGGCGCCCCCGAAGTACGGGTCCGGCACGGTCTTGCCCGGGGCTTTGGTGCCGTCCGGACCGAAGAAGACCCCGACCGGCGTCGGCACAAACGTGTCACCGCAGCCCATCTCGTCCGCGACCTCTTTGACGACCCGGTCCGCGTCGGTGAAGGTCGGGTTCTCCACCACGCCGAGCATCCGCTTGGCCTGCTCGTAGTGCGGCATCAGCTCGTCGCGCCAGTCGGTGATGTGCTTCCACTGCGGGTCGTTGAAGAACGGCTCCGGCGGCACATAGAGGGTGTTCGCGTAGTTCAGCGAGCCCCCGCCCACCCCGGCGCCGGCCAGGATCAACACGTTCTTCAGCGGGTGGATGCGCTGAATCCCGTAGCAACCCAGCCTCGGCGCCCACAAAAATTTCCGCAGATCCCAGGACGTCTCGGCGAAATCCTCGTCGGCGTACCGGCGGCCGGCCTCCAATACGCCGACGCGGTAGCCCTTTTCGGTCAGCCGCAACGCGCTGACGCTGCCCCCGAAACCCGAACCGATAATCAGTACGTCGTAATCCGGCTTCATCGCCCCAGTATGGCCTTACCGGCGGGTAACAAGCCAGCGGCCCTCGCCGGGCTCAGCCCGGTCGCCCGGCTAACTACCGACGGTCAGGCCGACCTTCTGGAACTCCTTGAGGTCGCAATAGCCGGCCTTGGCCATCGACCGGCGCAGGCCGCCGACCAGGTTGAGGCTGCCGAACGGATCGTCGGACGGCCCGTTGAGCACCTGCTGCAACGGCGGGCGCTCACCGACGGCGATCTGCAGCAGCGCCCCGCGCGGCAGCGACGGGTGCGCCGCGGCGGCCGGCCAGAACCAGCCCTCGCCCAGCGCCTCGGCGGACTCGGCCAGCGGCGTGCCCAGCACCACCGCGTCGGCCCCGCAGGCGATGGCCTTCGCCAGCTCGCCGGAGGTGTGGATGTCGCCGTCGGCCAGCACGTGCACGTAGCGGCCGCCGGTCTCGTCGAGGTATTCGCGCCGCGCGGCGGCGGCGTCGGCGATCGCGGTGGCCATCGGCACGCTGATGCCCAGCACCTCGTCGCTGGTGGTCACTCCCCTGGTCGCGCCGTATCCGACGATGACGCCGGCGGCGCCGGTGCGCATCAGGTGCAGTGCGGTGCGGTGGTCCTGCACGCCACCGGCGACCACCGGGACGTCGAGCTCGGAGATGAAGGTCTTGAGGTTCAGCGGTTCACCGGCCCCATCCCTGTCTTGGGCCACCCTCTCGGCCGAGACGATGGTGCCCTGGATGACCAGCAGGTCGATGCCGGCAGCCACCAGCACCGGCGTCAGCGCCTGGGCGTTCTGCGGGCTGACCCGCACGGCGGTGGTGACGCCGGCGTCGCGGATCCGGGCGATCGCGGAGCCCAGCAGGTCCGGGTTCAGCGGGGCCGCGTGGAGCTCCTGCAGCAACCGGATGGCCGCCGAGGGCTCGGGCTCCTTGCTGGCCGCCTCGACGAGCTGGGCGATCTTGGCCTCGACGTCGGCGTGGCGCCCGATCAGTCCCTCGCCGTTGAGCACGCCCAGGCCGCCGAGTTTGCCCAGCTCGATCGCGAACTCCGGCGACACCAGCGCGTCGGTCGGATGCGCCAGCACCGGAATCTCGAACCGGTAGGCGTCCAGCTGCCAGGCGGTCGAGACGTCCTGCGAGGAGCGGGTGCGCCGGGACGCGACGATGCTGACTTCGCTCAGTTCATAGCTGCGACGGGCGACGCGGCCCATCCCGATCTCGACCATCTCCGGCCTCAGCGTGCGTAGTAGTTGGGGGCTTCGACCGTCATGGCGACATCGTGCGGGTGGCTCTCCCGCAGCCCGGCCGCCGTGATCCGGACGAACTGCGCCTGCTGCAGCGCCTCGATGCTCGGCGAGCCGGTGTAGCCCATCGCGGCGCGCAGGCCGCCGGTCAGCTGGTGGATCACCGAGGACAGCGGGCCGCGGAAGGGCACCCGGCCCTCGATGCCCTCAGGCACCAGTTTGTCCTCGGAGAGCGCGTCGTCGGCGAAGTAGCGGTCCTTGGAATACGACTTCCCGCTGCCCGAGCCGCGTCCGGCCATGGCGCCCAGCGACCCCATCCCGCGGTAGCTCTTGAACTGCTTGCCGTTGACGAAGATCAGCTCGCCGGGGGCCTCGGCGGTGCCGGCCAGCAACGAGCCAAGCATGGCCGTCGACGCGCCGGCGGCCAGCGCCTTGGCGATGTCGCCGGAGTACTGCAGGCCGCCGTCGGCGATCACCGGCACGCCCGCCGGGCCGCACGCCGCGACCGCCTCCAGAATCGCGGTGATCTGTGGTGCGCCCACGCCCGCGACCACCCGGGTGGTGCAGATCGAGCCCGGCCCGACGCCCACCTTCACCGCGTCGGCGCCGGCGGCGACCAGGGCCGCGGCGGCCGAGCGGGTGGCGACGTTGCCGCCGATCACCTCGACCTTCTCGCCCACCTCGGCCTTGAGCTTGCCGACCATGTCGAGCACCAGCCGGTTGTGCGCGTGCGCGGTGTCCACGATCAGCACGTCGGCCCCGGCGTCGACCAGCATCATCGCCCGGACCCAGGCGTCACCGCCGACGCCGACGGCGGCGCCGACCAGCAGCCTGCCGTCGCTGTCCTTGGTGGCCAGCGGGTGCTGTTCGGTCTTGACGAAGTCCTTGACGGTGATCAGCCCGGTCAGCCGGCCGTGGCCGTCGACGATGGGCAACTTCTCGATCTTGTGGCGGCGCAACAGCCCCAGCGCCGCATCGGCGGACACGCCCTCCTGCGCGGTGATCAGCGGGGCCTTGGTCATCACCTCGGCCACCTTCTTGGTCTGGTCGACCTCGAACCGCATGTCGCGGTTGGTGATGATGCCCACCAGCGCGCCCGACTCATCGACCACCGGCAGGCCGGAGATGCGGAACCGCGCGCACATCGCGTCGACCTGGGCCAGGGTGTTGTCCGGGCGGCAGGTGACCGGGTCGGTGACCATGCCGGCCTCCGAGCGTTTGACCATCTCGACCTGGCCGGCCTGCTCGGCCACCGGCAGGTTGCGGTGCAGCACACCCATGCCGCCGGCCCGGGCCATCGCGATGGCCATCCGCGACTCGGTGACCGTGTCCATCGCCGAGCTGACCAGCGGCACTTTGAGCCTGATCTTCTTGGTGAGCTGGCTGGAGGTGTCCGCGGTGGCGGGCACCACGTCGGAGGCCGCCGGCAGCAGCAAGACGTCGTCGAACGTCAGCCCGAGCATGGCGATCTTGTGCGGGTTGTCGCCCCCGGTGGGCACCGGGTCGTCGACCAGGCCACCCACCCGCACATACGCACTGCCGACGAGGTCAGAGCTGTCTTCCAGGTGGGACGTGCCACGGGTCATCAGAGGGGCCCTCCATACGATGCGGCGTGAGAGACCCATCCTATCGGCTCGCTCGTCCCTGCCGTCCGCTTGCTCGGGCGCGCCGCGCGCACCAAACGGCGCGACGGAACCATCCGGCATGGCGGGTAGCCGCCTGCTGGCGTTATCCGGGGCGGGCTGCGTAGGCTAGAGGCGTGCGCGACCACCTCCCACCGGGTTTGCCGCCCGACCCTTTCGCCGACGACCCCTGTGATCCGTCGGCGGCCCTGGAAGCCGTCGAGCCAGGCCAGCCCCTGGATCAACAAGAGCGAATGGCCGTCGAGGCCGACCTCGCCGATCTGGCCGTGTACGAAGCGCTGCTGGCGCACAAGGGTATTCGCGGGCTGGTGGTCTGCTGCGACGAATGTCAGCAGGATCATTACCACGACTGGGACATGCTGCGGGCCAACCTGCTGCAGCTGCTGATCGACGGCACTGTGCGCCCGCACGAGCCCGCCTATGACCCCGAGCCGGACGCCTACGTCACGTGGGACTACTGCCGCGGGTATGCCGACGCGTCGCTGAACGAAGCGACCTCGGACGCCGACGGTTTCCACCGCCGGCACTGATTTAGCGGCTCATTGATTCGGAATCAGCGGCGCCACCGGCGGTGGCGTCTGGCCGTGATGGTGATGCTTACCCACTGACG
>NZ_QMEU01000093.1 GCF_003284975.1 Mycobacterium colombiense | reverse complement strand
GGGCCGCAAGCGGCGAGTTCGGCGGCCGTGCGCGGGTCGGGATCGTGGGCGATCCACTCCTCGGGCGTCATCGCCCTAGAACCGGGGCAGCTGGGCGAGGATCAGGGCCAGCAGCGCCCCCATTCGGGCTGCCGCCGCGGCTCCGGCGGCCAGCACCTCGGCGTGGCTCAGCGGTTCGCCGCTGATCCCCGCGGCCAGGTTGGTCACCAGCGACACCCCGAGCACCTCGGCGCCGGCGGCCCGCGCGGCGATGGCCTCGTGCACCGTGGACATGCCGACCAGGTCGGCGCCCAGCGTGCGCAGCATCCGGATCTCGGCGGGCGTCTCGTAGTGCGGGCCGGGCAGCCCGGCGTAGACGCCTTCGGTCAGGGTCGGGTCGGCCTGGCGGGCGAGTTCGCGCAGCCGCGGCGAGTAGGCGTCGGTGAGGTCGACGAACTGCGGGCCGACCAGCGGCGAACGGGCGGTCAGGTTCAGATGGTCGCTGATCAGCACGGGTTCACCGACGGTCATGTCCTGGCGCAGCCCGCCCGCCGCGTTGGTGAGCACGACGGCGCGCACCCCGGCCGCGCAGGCCGCCCGCACCGAGTGCACGACGTGACACAGGTCGTGGCCCTCGTAGGCGTGGATGCGCCCGACCAGCACCAGCACCCGGTGGGCACCGATGCGCATCGACAACAGCTCGCCGGTGTGCCCGACCGCGGTGGGCGGCCGGAAACCGGGCACCTCGGCCTGGGGCAGCACGGCGGTGGGTGTACCCAGCGCGGCGACGGCCGGTGGCCAGCCGGATCCGAGCACGATGGCGACGTCGTGCTCGGCGATTCCGGTGCGTTCGGCGATGACCTCGGCCGCCCGGGCCGCGAGCTCGCCTGGGTCGGACGGGGTTTGGGTCACAGCGGGAGCCTAGCCCGGCGATCGAGCCCAGCGGTGGGGACCTGTCGCCGGTATATGCCAGGATCTGCCGTATGACTCTTCGTAGGTGGCCGGTGGTTGGCCCGGTCATGGGAGTGGCGGTCGCCGTTGTGCTGTCGGTGGTTTCGATCACACTGGGCCCGGCGCCGTCGGCCAGGGCGGACTGCCCGGACGTGCAACTCATCTTCATCCGGGGCACCGCCGAGCCGCCCGGCCTGGGGGCGGTCGGCGACGCGCTGTTCGCCGCGCTGCAACCCGCGCTGGGGTCGCGCAACGTCGATTCCTACGCGGTGAACTATCCGGCTAGCTACAACTTCCTGACCACCGCGGACGGCGCCAACGACGCGCGCGACCACATCGCGCAGATGGTCGACCAGTGCCCGTCGACGCGGTTGGTGCTTGGCGGCTTCTCGCAGGGCGCCGCCGCGGTGTCGATGCTCGCGGGGGTGCCGCCGGTCGGCCAGCGGATCGGCAACTTCGGATCGGCGCCCGCGCTGGATCCCGCGCTCGCCGGCAAGATCCGGGCCGTCGCGGTGTTCGGTAACCCCGGCAACCGCTTCAACACGCCGCTGTCGTCGACGGGTGCCTTCGCCGGCCGCGCCATCGACCTGTGCAGCGACGGCGACCCGGTCTGCGTCGTCGGCGGTCGCGACCGGGATGCCCACCACGCCTACGAGGACCCGCCGTATCCCGGTCAGGCGGCCGGGTTCATCGCCGGGCTGGTGTAGCTTTGCGGCCCTCCGGACCGCCGACCGGTGAGTGACATACTGCGAGAGTGCCCACAACCCCGTTAGACAGTGTTGAGGCTGTGGTGCGGCGACGTGGTGACGACCTGGTCGAGTTGTCCCATGCCATCCACGCCGAGCCGGAGCTGGCCTTCGCCGAGCACCGCAGCTGCGCCAAGGCGCAGGCGCTGGTCGCCGAGCGCGGCTTCGAGATCACCAAGGCCGCCGGCGGGCTGGACACCGCCTTTCGCGCCGACTTCGGCAGCGGGCCGTTGACCATCGGCGTCTGCGCCGAATACGACGCGCTGCCCGAGATCGGTCACGCCTGCGGCCACAACATCATCGCGGCGTCGGCGGTGGGCACGGCGCTGGCGCTGGCCGAGGTGGCCGACGAGCTGGGGCTGCGGGTGTCGCTGCTGGGAACGCCGGCCGAGGAGGCCGGCGGCGGCAAGGCGCTGCTGCTGAAGGCCGGGGTGTTCGACGACATCGCCGCGGCCGTCATGCTGCACCCGGGGCCGGTCGACATCGCGGCGGCCCGCTCGCTGGCCCTGTCCGAGGTGACCGTGGACTACCGCGGCAAGGAATCGCACGCCGCCGTGGCGCCGCAGCTGGGCGTCAACGCCGTCGACGCGGTGACCGTCGCGCAGGTGGCCATCGGTCTGCTGCGCCAGCAATTGGCGCCGGGGCAGCTGGTGCACGGCATCGTCACCAACGGCGGGCAGGCCGTCAACGTCATCCCCGGCCGCGCGGCGGTTCAGTACGCGATGCGCGCGGTGGAATCCGATTCGCTGCGCGAGCTGGAGGGCCGGGTGTACGCCTGCTTCGCCGCGGGCGCGTTGGCCACCGGTTGCGAATACGAGATCGACAACCCCGCACCCGCCTACGACGAGCTGCGGCCCGACGAATGGCTGGCCGACGCCTTCCGCGCGGAGATGTGCCGGCTGGGCCGCGAGCCGGTCGCCCGCGAGTACGAGTCCGCGTTGCCCATGGGCAGTACCGACATGGGCAACGTGACGCAGGTGCTGCCGGGGATCCACCCGATCGTCGGGGTCGACGCCGGCGGCGCGATGGTGCACCAGCGCGCCTTCGCCGACGCCGCCGCCGGCCCCAGCGCCGACCGCGCGGTCGTCGAGGGCGCGATCATGTTGGCGCGCACGGTGGTTCAGCTGGCCCAGACGCCCGCCCAGCGCGACCGGGTGATGGACGCGCGGGAGCGCCGGCAGTCCGGGGCGCGATCATGAGCCTGGTCGACGCCGCCGATACGTGGCTGGCGGCCCACCACCAAGACCTGGTCGACTGGCGCCGGCACATTCACCGTTACCCCGAGCTGGGCCGCCAGGAATACGCCACCACCCAGTTCGTCGCCGAGCGGCTGGCCGAGGCCGGGCTCAACCCGAAGGTGCTGCCCGGCGGAACGGGGCTGGTGTGTGACATCGGGCCCGAGCACGAGCCCCGGATCGCGTTGCGGGCCGACATGGACGCCCTGCCGATGGCCGAGCGCACCGACGTCCCCTACGCGTCCACCATGCCCAACGTGGCGCACGCCTGCGGTCACGACGCGCACACCGCGATCCTGCTGGGCACCGCCCTGGTGCTGGCGTCGGTGCCCGAGCTGCCGGTGGGGGTGCGGCTGATCTTCCAGGCCGCCGAGGAACTGATGCCCGGCGGGGCGATCGACGCCATCGCTGCCGGCGCCATCACCGGGGTCTCGCGGATCTTCGCCCTGCACTGCGACCCCCGGCTGGAGGTCGGCAAGGTCGCGGTCCGGCACGGCCCCATCACCTCGGCGGCCGACCAGATCGAGATCACGCTGTATTCGCCCGGCGGGCACACCTCGCGCCCGCACCTGACGGCCGACCTGGTCTACGGGCTCGGCACGCTGATCACCGGGCTGCCCGGGGTCTTGTCGCGGCGCATCGACCCGCGCAACGGCACCGTGCTGGTGTGGGGCGCGGTCAACGCCGGGGTGGCCGCCAACGCCATCCCGCAGAGCGGCGTGCTGGCGGGCACCGTGCGCACCGCGAGCCGGCAGACCTGGGTGGGCCTGGAGGGGATCATCCGCGAGACGGTGTCCGGGCTGCTGGCGCCGCTGGCCATCGAACACACGCTGCTATACCGGCGCGGCGTGCCGCCGGTGGTCAACGAGGACCTCTCGGCGCGCATCCTCACCCACGCGATCGAAGCGATCGGCCCCGACTCGCTGGCCGACACCCGTCAGTCCGGGGGTGGCGAGGACTTCTCCTGGTACCTCGAGGAGATCCCCGGTGCGATGGCGCGGCTCGGCGTGTGGCCGGGGGTGGGGCCGCAGCTCGACCTGCACCAGCCGACGTTCAACCTCGACGAACGGGCCCTGCCGATCGGGGTGCGCGTGATGACCAACATCGTCGAGCAGTCCGCCGCGTTGGGGCTGGCTTAGGCGCCTACGACGGGCGGGTGCCCGTGGCGCGGACGACGTGCTCGGCGATCCGCGCGTACGTCCGCCGCGTGACGTCGGCCGCCCCGCTCATGATGTTGTAGCCGTGGTCGACGCCGGCCACCTCGTGGTACTCCGCCAACGCCCCGACGGCCCGTAGTTTCTCCGCGTACCTGCGGGCCTCGTCGCGCAGCCGGTCGTGCTCGGCGGTCACCACCAGCGCGGGCGCTATGCCGGCGAGGTCGTCGGCGTTGCCGTCCCAGGCGGGCGAGGCCAGCCGGTCGCGCCGGTGCGCCGGATCGGGGATGTAGGCGGTGTCGAAGACTTCGCTCATCCACGGCTTCATGATCGCCCGGTTGCCGATCGCCGACGGCTTGTCGCGGCTGGGCGTGACCAGGTCCAGCGGCGCGTAGTGCAGCACCTGCAGCGCGATGTCGGGACTACCGTTCTCCAGCGCCAGGCGGGCCGCCGCGGCGCTCAGGTTGCCGCCCGCGCTTTGGCCGCCGACGCACAGCCGGGTGCCGTCCCAGTCGCGGTCGGGGCCGGCCGCCCAGCACACGACGTCATAGATCTGTTGCACCGCGGTGGGGATGCGGTGCCGCGGCGCCAGCGCGTAGTCGGGGTTGACCACCAGCACGCCCGCGTTGGCGGCCAGGTAGCGGCACCACGGATCGTCCTGCTCGGGGTGCCCGATCACGAAGCCACCCCCGTGCACGTTGACGTAGACGGGCGGGTTCGTCGCCGCGGGCGGGTGGTAGACGGTCGCGGACACGGGGCCGTCGCGGGTGGGGATCGCGACCTCGGAGGTTCGGGCGGCGAACTCTGGGAAGCGCACGGCGGCCTTCGGGGCCGGGTTGAGCGCGGCCGCGAACGCGCGCGCCACCGCGTCGGCGATCAGCGGTACGGACAGGATTGACAGCCGAAATTCCTTTGCATTCGGGACGCCTCGATCAGGCGCTGGTCCCGGGACCGATGTTTCGGGCCGGGCGGGTGCGCAGCCAGTGCACGTAATCGCTTGGCGCTCCGGCGATTTCGGCCGCGTCGGCCACCACTCCCAGATACCGGGCCGACGGCATGCCGCCTTCCCAGGCGTCCAGGACGTACAGCCAGGCCAGCACCGGGTCGGTGTCGGTGTCCGACGAGATCCGCTCCACCCGGCAACGGATCTTCTTGTGCACACCGAACTCCGAGCCCTCCCAGCGGTCCAGGTTCTTCTCGTCCGCCGGCGTCATATCGTAGAGGACGACGAACACCTTCGACCCCGGGTCCTCGACGACGCTGGCCAGCGCGCCCTCCCAGCCGATGTCCTCGCCACCGAAGGTCAATCTCCACCCGTGCAACCAGCCGGTTCCGGCCATCGGCGAGTGGGGCGCGCGTTTCTGCATCTGCTCGGGATCCATGTTCGACCCGTACGCGGCGTAGAGCGGCACGGGGAAAGCTTAGACGTCCGGCGCCGGCCGGTCTTCCCCCGAGCATTCGCGGGGTCCCCGCCGCTTCGTTAGGTTGGGGGCTGTGGTGACCCGCATCGTGATCCTCGGTGGCGGCCCGGCCGGTTACGAGGCCGCGCTGGTGGCCGCCACCTCTCACCCGGACACGACCCGCGTCACGGTGATCGACTCCGACGGCATCGGCGGCGCGGCGGTGCTCGCCGACTGCGTGCCGTCCAAGACGTTCATCGCCTCGACCTGGCTGCGCACGGAGTTGCGCCGGGCGCCGCGGCTGGGGTTCGAGATCGACATCGACGACGCCAAGATCTCGCTGCCGCAGATCCATGCCCGGGTCAGGCGACTCGCCTCCGAGCAGTCGGCCGACATCACCGAGCAGCTGCGCGGGATGGGCGTGCACGTGGTGGCCGGCCGCGGCGAGCTGATCGACCCCACCCCGGGCCTGGCCTGCCACCGCGTCAAAGCCACCGCCCCCGATGGCGCCACCAGCGAGTACGAGGCCGACGTCGTGCTGATCGCCACCGGCGCCAGCCCGCGGGTGCTGCCGTCGGCGCCGCCGGACGGCGAGCGGATCCTGACCTGGCGTCAGCTCTACGACCTCGAGGCGCTGCCCGAGCACCTGATCGTGGTCGGGTCCGGGGTCACCGGCGCCGAATTCGTGCACGCCTACACCGAATTGGGCGTGCCGGTGACCGTGGTCGCCAGCCGTGACCGGGTGCTGCCCTACGAGGACGCCGACGCCGCCCTGGTCCTGGAGGAGGCATTCTCCGAGCGCGGCGTCGAGCTGGTCAAAAACGCCCGCGCGCAATCGGTCACCCGCACCGAGAACGGCGTGCTGGTCACCCTGGCGGACGGGCGCACGGTCGAGGGCAGCCACGCGCTGATGACCATCGGGTCGGTCCCCAACACCGCCGGCCTGGGGCTGGACCGGGTCGGCATCGAGCTGGGCCGCGGCGGTTACCTGACCGTGGACCGGGTGTCGCGGACCTCGGTGGCCGGCATCTACGCCGCCGGGGACTGCACCGGGCTGCTGCCGCTGGCCTCGGTCGCGGCCATGCAGGGCCGGATCGCGATGTATCACGCGCTGGGCGAGGGCGTCAGCCCGATCCGGTTGCGGACGGTGGCCGCAACGGTGTTCACCAGGCCCGAGATCGCCGCCGTCGGGGTGCCGCAGACCTTGATCGACGACGGTTCGGTGCCGGCCCGCACGGTCATGTTGCCGTTGCGCACCAACGCGCGCGCCAAGATGTCGGGCCTGCGACAGGGTTTCGTCAAACTCTTCTGTCGCCAGGCGACCGGCGTGGTGATCGGTGGTGTGGTGGTGGCACCGATCGCCTCCGAGCTGATCCTGCCGATCGCCGTCGCGGTGACCAACCGCATCACCGTCAACGAGCTGGCGCAGACGCTGGCGGTCTACCCCTCGTTGTCCGGCTCGATCACCGAGGCCGCGCGGCGGCTGATGGCGCACGACGATCTGGACTAGCCTTGGTCCGACACCGTCCTACTGGCGAGTAACCGACAAGAGTTTCCCGGTGAGGAGTCCGCTGCCTTGAGCAACCCGATACAGGCGCCCGACAGCGCGCAGACCTGGGCGGCTTCCACGTTGGGGCCTCAGCAGCGGGCGCTGGCGTGGGAGCGACTCGGCGCCGAGCAGTTCGACGTCGTCGTCATCGGTGGCGGCGTGGTGGGTTCCGGCTGTGCGTTGGACGCCGCCACCCGCGGGCTCAAGGTGGCGTTGGTCGAGGCGCGCGATTTCGCGTCGGGCACCTCCAGCCGCTCGTCGAAGATGTTCCACGGCGGGTTGCGCTATCTCGAACAGCTGGAGTTCGGGCTGGTGCGCGAGGCGCTCTACGAGCGCGAGCTGTCGCTGACCACCCTGGCGCCGCATCTGGTCAAGCCGATGCCGTTCCTGTTTCCGCTGACCAATCGCGTGTGGGAGCGGCCCTACGTCGCCGCGGGCATCTTTCTCTACGACCGGATGGGCGGCGCGAAATCCGTTCCGGCGCAAAGACATCTGACCCGGGCCGGCGCGTTGCGGTTGAGCCCGGGCCTCAAGCGCGGCGCGTTGATCGGCGGAATCCGCTACTACGACACCGTCGTCGACGACGCCCGGCACACCATGACCGTCGCGCGCACCGCCGCCCACTACGGCGCGGTGGTGCGGACCTCCACCCAGGTGGTCGCGATGCTGCGCGAGGGCGACCGGGTGACCGGCGTGCGGGTCCGCGACTCCGAGGACGGCGCCGTCACGGAAGTCCGCGGCCACGTGGTCGTCAACGCCACTGGGGTGTGGACCGACGAGATTCAGGCGTTGTCCAAGCAGCGCGGGCGATTTCAGGTGCGCGCCTCCAAGGGCGTGCACGTGGTGGTGCCGCGCGACCGCATCGTCAGCGACGTCGCCATCATCCTGCGCACCGAGAAATCAGTGATGTTCGTGATTCCGTGGGGCACCCACTGGATCATCGGCACCACCGACACCGACTGGAACCTGGACCTGGCCCACCCCGCAGCCACCAAAGCCGACATCGACTACATCCTGCAGACGGTCAACACCGTGCTGGCCATCCCGCTCACCCACGCCGACATCGACGGCGTGTACGCGGGGCTGCGGCCGCTGCTGGCCGGGGAGAGCGAGGAGACCTCCAAGCTGTCCCGCGAGCACGCCGTGGCGGTGCCCGCGCCGGGATTGGTGGCCATCGCCGGCGGCAAGTACACCACCTATCGGGTGATGGCCGCCGACGCGATCGACGCCGCGGCCCAGTTCGTCCCGGCCCGCGTGGCACCGTCCATCACCGAGAAGGTCAGCCTGCTGGGCGCCGACGGTTACTTCGCCCTGGTGAACCAGGCCGAACACGTTGCGGCGCTGCAAGGTTTGCATCCGTACCGGGTGCGGCATCTGCTGGATCGCTACGGTTCGCTGATCGGCGACGTGCTGGGGCTGGCGGCCGGAAACGCCGACCTGCTCAGCCCGATCAAGGAGGCGCCGGGCTACCTCAAAGTGGAGGCCCTGTACGCCGTCACCGCCGAGGGGGCCCTGCATCTGGAGGACATCCTGGCCCGACGGATGCGCATCTCCATCGAGTACTCGCACCGCGGCGTCGACTGCGCCCGCGAGGTCGCCGACGTGGTCGCCCCGGTGCTCGGCTGGGCGACGCAGGACGTCGAGCGTGAGGTGGCGAACTACTGCGCCCGGGTGGAGGCCGAGATCCTGTCCCAGGCCCAGCCCGACGACGTGTCCGCCGACGAATTGCGGGCCAGCGCGCCCGAGGCGCGCGCCGAGATCCTCGAGCCGGTCCCGCTCAGTTGAGGCCCGCGCCGCTTCCGGTCCGCGATGGCTTGGGCCCCGCGCGGGTGCGGCTGCGGGGCGGGCAGGTGCTGGCCGAACTGACCGCCCGGTTCGGCGCGCGGGCCCGCGCCAAGGTGCTGGCCGGCGAGGTCGTCGGCGCCGACGGCGCGGTGATCGATTGCGCCACAGTGCTTCCCGCCGGTGAGAGCGTCTACCTGTATCGCGAGCTGCCCGACGAGGTGCCCGTCCCGTTCGACGTCCCGGTGCTGCATCGTGACGACGACATCGTGGTCGTCGACAAGCCGCACTTTTTGGCCACGATGCCGCGCGGACGCCACGTCGCGCAGACCGCGCTGGTGCGTCTCCGGCGGCAGCTCGGGCTGCCCGAGCTGAGCCCGGCGCACCGGCTGGACCGGCTGACCGCAGGGGTGCTGCTGTTCACCGCGCGTCGCGAGGTGCGCGGCGCCTACCAGACGCTGTTCTCCCGCGGCCTGGTGGGCAAGACCTATCTGGCCCGGGCCGCCGTTGATCCCGAGCTGGAGCTGCCTTGCGTGGTGAAGAACCGAATCATCAAGCGCCGCGGGCTTTTACAGGCGGTCTGCGAGCCGGGTGCGCCCAACGCGGAGACGCGCGTGGAGCTGGCATCGCAGGATGGGCTGTACCGGCTGACCCCGCGCACCGGACGCACCCATCAGCTGCGCCTGCACATGGCCGCGCTGGGCATCCCGATCGACGGGGATCCGTTGTATCCCGACGTGGTCGATGTCGCGGTCGACGACTTCAGCACGCCGCTGCGGCTGCTGGCGCAGCGCATCGAGTTCGTCGATCCGCTCACCGGTGTGCCGCGGGAGTTCGTCAGCCGTCGCACGGAGCCCTAGAAGGCCCCGCCCCACGCCGGCACAGACGATCCGCCGCCCTTCTAGCGGCATGGCCGGGCGCGGGACCGGGTAGCCCGCGGCTATGGACATCACCGTCACGTATGTCGGCAACGCCACCACCCTCATCTCGGCGGGTGGGCTGACGCTGCTGACCGATCCCAACTTTCTGCATCGGGGGCAACGCGCCTACCTCGGCCACGGTCTGGTGTCCAAGCGGCTCAAGGAGCCGGCGTTGCGCATCGACGAGCTCCCGCCGATCGACGCGATCGTGCTGTCACACATGCACGGCGATCACTGGGACAGGGTGTCGCAGCGGGGCCTGGACCACGGTTTGCCCGTCGTCACCACCCCGCACGCCGCCCAACGACTGCACAGGCGCGGGTTCGCCCAGGCGCGCGGCCTGCGGACGTGGCAGCAGCACACCATGACCAAAGGCGGCACCACGCTGACCCTCACGTCGCTGCCCGGGCGTCACGCGCCGGGATGGAGCCAGCGCCTACTCCCGCCGGTGATGGGCACCATGGTGGAGTTCGGGGAAGGCCCTGCAGCGCCCCGCCGCCGGCTCTACATCTCCGGGGACACCCTGCTGATCGAGGAGCTCAAGGAGATCCCCGCCCGGTTCGACCCGATCGACGCGGGCATGCTGCACCTCGGCGGCACCCGGCTGCCGGCCGGCGGGCGGCTGCCGTTCGGGCTGACCGTGACGATGGACGGCCGCCAGGGCGCCGAGCTGGTCGCGATGCTGGCCCTGCCGAAGGCCATCCCGGTGCACTTCGACGATTACAGCGTGTTCGCGTCGCCGCTGGCCGACTTCACCCGCGAGATGCAGCACCGCGGCTTGGGGGACCGGATCGTCGTTGTGAACCGCGGCGCCTCGGTGACCGTGTAAGACGGCGGCCGTTTTCGAGTGGTGCCCCTGGCCAGCAAATGTCAAATCGCTCTCAGCTTTGGGTATAGGGTGTCCTAACACCGGGCAGTCGAACTGGGAGGTACCGACCGCAGGTGACGGGCTTCGACGTGCAGAGTTTCAGGGTTCTTCGCGGCCTGGTCAACGCAAATTTGCTGAGGCGTTCTCAGCGTGGGCATTGTGAGACGTGATGGATCTGTTTGCACCCCCCGAGGTCACCTCGACGCTCATCCACACCGGGCCGGGCGCGGGCTCGCTGATCGAGGCCGCCGGCGCGTGGCAACGTGTGGCGGTCGAGCTGGAGAATTCGGTATCCACCTATGCCTCGACGCTGTCGTCGCTGATCGAGTCCTGGGACGGGCCGTCGGCGACGGCGATGCTGCAGTCCGTCCAGCCCTACCTGCTCTGGCTGCGCGAGACCGCCCAGCAATCCGCGCAGATGGCCACCTCGGCCGAGGCCGCCGCGTCGGCGTTCACCGCCGCCCGCGCGTCGATCGTCCCTCCGGCGGTGGTCACCGCCAATCGGACGCGACTGGCGCAGCTGTTGGCCACCAACCGGTTCGGCACCAACACGGCCGCCATCGCCGAGACCGAGAACGAATACCAGACCATGTGGGCGAACAATTCGGCGGCGATGAGCCGCTACCAGGCGTCGTCCTCGCAGGCGACCACGCAGCTGTCCAAGTTCAGCTCGCCCCTTCCCGACACCACCCCCGACGGCACCGCCAACCAAGAGGCGGCGGTGGGCCAAGCCCAGCTATTGGACGCCGGCAACGTGAGCCAAAGTCTGTTGGGGACGGACTCGTCGCTGGCCGGCATCTTCGGCAGCGACGGCGACCCGAACGGCGGGTGGTTCGGCTACTGGAGCACCTGGGGCAACCAGTTCATCTCGTCCGGCTTCCCCATCAACATGCTCAGCTACCTGGCGCAGAACTCGTCGGCCAGCGCGCTGCAGAGCGTGGGCGGCGACATCGGCACCGGCCTGTCCGAGGGCCTGGGCGCGGCAACCGCGAGCCTGTCCAGCGCTGTCAAGGACGTCGGCGCGGGAATGGCGCCGACGGGCGCGATGGGCGTCGGGGTGTCGCTGGGCAAGTTGACCGCGCCCCCCGCCGTGGTGGGGCTGTTGCCAGGGACCCAGACCGGGGTGCAGCTCGCATCCGCGGCCTCACCGCTGTCCGCGGCGGAATCCGGGTTCCCGCTGATGCCGATGATGGTGCCGCCGACGACGGCCTCGGCGGGCACCGGCTGGCGAAAACGCAAACAGCAGAAGTACGAGGACGTTGCCCTCGGCCAGGAGGTCAAAGGCAAAGTGATGCCTCGAAACCCATCGGCGGGATGACCCTGACGTTGGCGCCCCGCGACTGCGGACGCCGTAAACCGCCACCAGGCAGGTCAACGGCGACCAGCAGCAGGACGCCACGGTGTCCCGCCGTCACTCACTCTGCGATTACCGGACGGGCCGGCGCAGCGCGTCCGCCCCAAACACGTTCTTCCCCAAGGTAAAGGTTCATGGATTTCGGGATACTGCCGCCGGAGGTCACTTCGGCGCTGATCCACTCTGGACCCGGTGCTTGGTCATGGATCGAAGCCGCCGCCGTCTGGCAGGAGCTCAGCGCCGAGCTCGAGCAATCCGCCAGCAGCTACACCGCGGAGTTGTCGGAGCTGATGACGACGTGGCACGGCCCGTCCGCCCAGGCGATGGCCCAAGCGCTCGAACCCTACCTCGACTGGTTGCGCGTCACCGCCCAGCAGTGCCAGCAGGTCGCCACCTCGGTGCAGGTGATGACCACGGCGTTCGAGTTGACGCACTGGACGGTGGTGCATCCCTCGCTGGTCGCCGCCAACCGGGCGCGGCTGGCAATGTTGTTGGCCACCAACTTCTTCGGGATCAACTACCCGGCCATCGCCGAAACCGAGGCCGAATATCAGGCCATGTGGGTGAACAACTCGGCAGCGATGATCCGCTACGCCGCCACCTCGGCGAGCGCCGTGCAGCCGCCGACCTTCACACCGCCGCCGCCGGTCACCAACCCGGCGGGCGTGGCGATCCAAACCACGCTGGTGCCCGCCACGACGACGACCGACTCCGGGATCATGACGGCCGCCGATATGTCCGTGGCCGGCGAAGACCTCGCGGCCTCCAGCGCCTTCGGCCTGGATCCGGACTCGGGCTGGTTCAGGTACTTCAGCGTGTGGGGATGGCAGTTCATCGCCGGCGGATTCCCGGTCAACCTGCTCGCCTACATCGCCCAGGTCAACGCCGCCCAGGCGCTGCAGGGCGGCGTCGCCGCCGACTTCTTCGGCGGCCTGTCCGAGGCAACGGCCGACCTGTCGGCGGCCGACGCGAGCCTGGTCAGTGCCGTCGGATCGTCGATGGCGCCGCGCGCGACGCTGGGCATCGGCATCTCGCTCGGCAACCTGACCATGCCGCCCGCGACGGTGGGCATGTTGGGGTCTTCGGCGCCGGTGCAACTGGTGTCGGCGGCCTCCCCGCTGCCGACCGGGCCGGGCCAGACGCCCATGCTTCCGATGGCCCCCGTACGCCCGGCCCGCGGCGCGGCGAGCGGCCGGCGGCGCAAGGGACGCGACTACGACGATATCGAGTACGGGGCCGAGCTTCCGGGCACGGTGATGCACAGGCCGCCGTCGGCCGGATAGCGCCGGCTGCGCGACTCCATCATGCGGTTGCGGACGATGTGCTCCACCAGGATGGGGACGAAGGTCTGCACCGGCGCGTCGATGAATCGTTGCGCCGTCTCGTCGCACCACCGCCTGATCTGAGCGGTGCGCCGTTCGTCGCCGAGCCCCTCGTGACGGGCCAGCTTCTCGGCCACGTCCGCCACCGACCGGCCCACCGAGGCCGGGACGGCCGGCGAGACCGAGACAGCGGCGGGCGCGCGCACCGCGTCGAGTTCCCGACGGGCGGCGTCCTCCTCGGTGTCGGGCCGGATGACATGCAGCGTGATGTGGCGGCCGCTGTCACCCATCACGATGACGCTGGCCGGCTCGTCACTGGTGAAGCCCAGCAATTCGATTGCGTGCCCGTCGATTTGCGCCAGCGTCGGCGTGTCATGCCAGCCGTTGCGGTGATACCCCACCATGACGATCCGCCCCAGCCGGTCGGACAGCGAGGCCGCCAGGCCCGGCAGCTCGTCGACCAGGGTCGTCGACCGCGGCCACCAGGCGCCGTCGACGTGCTCGGACACAGCCCGATACGGCTTGAGTTGCAACCGGTTTGATCGCTCCATTGCACAAGATCAGCACGGCCAGTCGGCGACCGCGGCGCGGGTGAGTGGCTGGCGGGTTTACCGATCGTGAACAACGGTTGAGAAGATGTCGGGGTGCAGATCGCTTCGAATGTTTCCGGCCAGGTGTGGCGCGGCGGCAAGGCGCAGGACGGCTTCGAGTTCGACAAGATCTCCGACTACCTCACCGAACCCGACACCCTGGTGTGGGCCGACCTGTGCGAACCGGACCACGACACCCTGTGCGGGCTGGCCGACGAACTCGGGCTGAACCGCTGGGCGGTCGAGGATGCGGTGGCCGCGGCCGAGCGGGTCAAAGTCACCGCCTACGAAAGCCACACGTTCTTCACGGTCTACGCCGTCGACGTCGCAACCGCTTCCGCCGATACCCCCGAGCGGATGCTGTCGATGCAACGCATCTCGGGATTCGTGCTGCCGCAGGGACTGATCACCGTGCGGCTGACGCCCGAGTTCGACATGGCCCAGGTGACCCGCCGGTGGCAGGAGATCGGCGGCCAACGCTACGGCGTCGGCGCATTGGTGCACGGGCTGCTCGACGTGGTGGTCGACAGCCACTTCACGGCGGTCGAAGCCTTGGACGACTGCATCGAGGCCATCGAGGACGAACTGTTCGACGGCAGACCCCGCAAGGGCGTCTTGCAGCGCCGCACGTTCCGGCTGCGCAGGGACCTGGTGAACCTGCGGCGGGTGGCCCTGCCCATGCGCGAAGTCGTCAATGCCCTACAGCACCACCGCATTTCGGACGGATCCGATCGGCAGCTGGACCCGCTGTACGCCGACCTGTACGACCACGTGCTGCGGGTCTCGGAATGGACGGAATCGTTGCGCGACATGGTCACCACCATTTTCGAGACCAATCTGTCGCTACAGGATGCCCGATTGAACACGGTCATGAAGAAGCTGACGGGATGGGCGGCCATCATCGCCGTGCCGACGGCCATCACCGGCTTCTACGGACAGAACGTGCCCTACCCGGGCTTCGGCACCCATGCCGGATTCGCGGCCAGCACCGGCGTGATACTCGTGCTGATGGTGGTGCTCTACGTGATGTTCAAGCGGCGCGATTGGCTGTAGGAAACCAGGGCTACTCCACCACGGGCGGCGCCGAAATGCCTTGGTGCAGGCCCTGATTGATGTTGTCCCGCAGGGCCGGGCTGCCCGGCGGATCCGGATCCTGGCAGGCGCAACTGAGATGGCTGAAGGGGTTGGGGTCGATGGCCGCCGACGCCGTGGCCCACCCGGATGCGCCGAGCGCGATTGCAATGCCCGCCACACCGAGCCAAAGTTTCGGAATCATGTTCGGCCCTGAGCTTCTTCGTTTCGGATACCTGCAATTTTTTCGCGGTTGCATCACGAGCCGGTCAACCGGCGATAAATTTCAGGATCCGGAAGAAGCGGCCGAATCCGCGTACTTGGGGCAGTACGCCTTGATGCTGACCCCCACGAAATAGCCGGCGTGGTAGCTGTCCAGGGTGCTGCTGGACAATACGTTGTTGGCGACCTGTTCCGGTGTCTGGCCCATGTCGAGTTCGTGGCACACGGTGTGCCCGGAGTTGACCGCGGTGTCGGGTGACTCGTAGTTGATGCCCTTAGCTTTCAGCGCGGCCAGAAACGCGTCATCGGCAGACGTGGCGGTCGCGGTCGCGGATGCGGCCAGCACGCCGAGCAGCCCGGCCACCGGCGCGACGCCGATCGCCAGGATCGAGCGCGCCCGGACGGGCTTGCGTATCTGGATGCTCGTCATTTCTGATACTCCCGTGGAACAGAAGTGCCGTCGCTTGCTGAAGGCGGGGCTAGTTCGAATGCTTGCATGTCGCGGTGCCGCCCGCTGCCGGATCGCCGATAATGCGGTGTGTGCCACACAAGGGTTTGCTCCCGCGTCGGATGCGCGTTACCGGCGAGCCCGCGCCGGCGCGCTGCCGGTGATCTGACGACATGACATACGCGCGGTGGCTGTGGCTCGCTGTGGTGGCGATATGCGTGGTCGGCTGCGGCGTGCGGCACGTGTCGGCGGCGAGCGCTCGAGACGTTCCGGGCACCTTTCGATCCGGCGGCATGGACCGAACCTACATGTTGCACGTGCCGGCGGGCGACCCCGTCGGGCTGGTGCTCAGTTTGCACGGCGGCGGGGGTAGCGGGATCTCGCAGCGCGCCCTGACGGGCTTCGACACCGTTGCTGACGCCCACAACCTGCTGGTGGTCTACCCCGACGGTTACGACAAGAGCTGGGCCGATGGGCGCGGCGCCTCGCCCGCCGATCGCCACCACATCAACGATGTGGCGTTCCTGGTCGGGCTGGTGACCAAGGTGCAGCACGACTACGGCGTCGCGCCCGGGCATGTGTTCGTCACCGGGATGTCCAACGGCGGCTTCATGAGCAACCGGCTGGCGTGCGACCGGGCCGACGTCTTCGCAGCGGTCGCCCCGGTGGCCGGCACCCTGGGCGTCGGGGTGGCCTGCAACCCGTCACAGCCGGTGTCGGTCTGGGAGGCCCACGGCACGGCCGACCCGCTGGTGCCCTTCAAGGGTGGGGCGGTGCGCGGGCGCGGCGGGCTGAGCCACTCCATCTCGGCGGACACCATGGTGGACAAGTGGCGTTCGGCCGACGGCTGTGAGGGCGATCCGGCCATGGAGGCGCTGCCCGATGTCCGCGACGGCACCGTCGTGCACCGCTACGAGTCCACCGGGTGCGCGGCCAACACCGAGGTGGTGTTCTACAAGATCGACCGCGGCGGGCACACCTGGCCGGGCGGCAAGCAGTACCTGCCGACGGCCGTCATCGGCCCCACCACCCGCGCGCTGGACGGATCCGAGGCCATCGCCCAGTTCTTCCTTGCACACGCCCGCGACTAGCGGCGATCGCAAGCGCGGCGAAGCCGGGCGCCGGGGGGTCGCCGCCATCGGGACTAGCTTCAGCGCTGACACGACGGGCACCAGTAGGTCACCCGTTCCGTCGCGTCGTCGAACTTGATCGCGGTGCCGCAGCGCCGACAGGGCTGGCCCGATCGCCCGTAGACCCACAGCTGCCGGCCCGCCCGGGTGTCACCGGTGGTGCACCGGTTCCAACGGAATCTGTTGAGCCACAACATTTCCCGGGCGCGCGAGACCAGCCGGCGGGGATCGGCGAGGTCACGCACCGGCGCGGTGGGCAGATGCCCGGTGAGAAAACACAATTCGTTGCTGTACACATTGCCGACCCCGGCCAGCACCCGCTGGTCCAGCAGCGCCTCGGCGATCGGCCGGTCCGGGTCCGCGGTCAGGTTGGCCGCGGCCAGGGCCGGGTCCCAATCTTCGCCCAGCAGGTCGGGGCCCAGGTGCGCGACGGCGTCGCCGTCGCGGTCGCGTTCCAGGACCTCCAGCACCCCCAGGTCGACGCCGACCGCCCGGGCGGTGGCGGTTTCCAGGATGATGCGCGCCCGGTGGTCGACGCGCTGCGCGCGCTTGCCGACCCGCCAGCTGCCGTCCATTTTCAGGTGCGAGTGAATGCTGGCCGGCCCCACCCGGATGAACAGATGCTTGCCGCGGCTGAGCACCTTGTCGACCACCTGCCCGGTGAGATCGACGGTGGCGAACCGCGGCACCCGGATGTCGCAGCGGGTCAGCGTGCCGCCGACCAAATGCTCGCGCAGCACGGCGGCGGTGTGCCAGACGGTGTCACCCTCGGGCATGTCAGCGCAGCCGCATCCCGCGCGGCGTGCGGACGAATCCGGCGTCGGCCAGGGCATCGGCCGGGCCGGCCCCGCCCGCGTTCGGCTGCAGCACCGGCGCCCCGTCGACGCGTTCGACCAGGATCGACGCGACGCGGCGGGAGGCGACCAGGTCGGCCAGCGCGGTGGCCGCGGCGTGCTGTGCGGCCGGGTCGTCGGTGAAGGTGAGCAGCGACCGGCCGCC
>NZ_QMEU01000092.1 GCF_003284975.1 Mycobacterium colombiense | reverse complement strand
CGGCGCTGGCCCGCACCGCGGCCTCGGCGTCGTCGACGCAGGCGTAGCGGCGCGCCACGTCGAGATCGCGGACGAGCATGGCAAAGGGCTTGGCGCCGCGCGCTTTCCGTGCCCGCAGCGCGGCGACCGCGGTTGCGTCGTCGACGGTGCAGGCCAGGTGATAGCCGCCAATGCCCTTGATGGCCACCACCGCGCCGGAGGCCAGCGCGGCCTGGGTGGCGCTCAGTGCCGCGTCGCAGCCGCTCACCCGGCCGGCCGGCGAGGTGAACCACAGTGTCGGCCCGCAGTCCGGGCAGGCGATCGGCTGCGCGTGGAAGCGGCGATCCGCCGGATCGTGGTATTCGGCGGCGCAGCGCGCGCACATGACGAATGCCGACATGGTGGTGGCCGGCCGGTCGTACGGCAGTCGCTCGATGATGGTGAACCGCGGCCCGCAGTTGGTACAGGTCACGAACGGGTGCCGGTAACGCCGGTCGTGCGGATCGAACAGTTCGGCGAGGCAGTCGTCACACACGGCGATGTCGGGCGGGATCGGCGTGGTCGCTCCGGGGGCCAATCGGCTTGGCACGATGCGAAATTCGGGTGTACAGACGGGGTCGACCGCGACGTCGGCGACGTGGACGCCGGTGATCAGCGCCAGGGGCGGCGCCTGCGCCCGCAGCCGGCGCGCGAACTCCGCCACCCGGTCCGGCCGGCCCTGCACCTCGAGAAAGACCGCACCCGACTCGTTGCCGACGAACCCGGCCAGACCCAATTCGGTCGCGATCCGGTGCACGAACGGGCGGAAGCCGACCCCTTGCACCACGCCGGTCACCATGACGCGTCGCCGCACCCGGGTTTCCTCGGGCCGCAACCGCGTCGTGGCTTCGGCAATTTCGGTCATGTCAAGCCTCCGGGCTCAGTGCGGGGTCGGCGCGGCCCCGGCCCATCAACTCCAGCCCGGCCATGGCCTGTTCGGCGCCGGCCTGATCGGTCTTCTCGACGACGAAGCCCATGTGGATGATCACCCAGTCACCGGGCGCGAACGTCTCGTCTGGCAACATGCCGACGTTGACCTTGCGCTGTTCACCGGTGACGTCGACCAGTGCCAGCTGGCCCTCGAAACCGTCCAGCATTCCGATGACCTGGCCGGGTATGCCCAAACACATGGCTCAGCACCCCTTTTCGGTCGACGAGGACGGGTGTAGCGCAGCGACGATCTCTTCGACCGCCCGCGCCGCCCGGGGGACGGCCTGGGCGACCGGCTCGGTCAGGCCGATGCCCTCCTGGACGCTGCCCGCCTCGCACCCGACGACCACGGTGTAGGGCGGGTGGCCGCCCAGGGCCCGCAGGCTGGCGAAGACGGCGGCCGGGTCCATGCTGTGACCGTCCAGGCCGCTCGTCCCGGACGGCCCGTCGTGCTCGGCCTGAAAGACGTGCAACGTGCCGGGATGGCCCCGGCTGGGCACGGCATCGACGAGAACCAGCGTGTCCCACTCCTCGAGCAGGTCATAGGCCAGGTGCATGCCACGGATGCCGTAGTCGATGACCTGAACCGTCGGATCGTCTTGGGGCAGTGCGGCGTTGCGGACCACTTCGGAGCCGAACCCGTCGTCGCCCAGGAAAATGTTGCCGATCCCGGCTACCAGGATGCGCGAAGTCATGGTGGCACCCGCATCGGCTACATCCGCCTCAACTTCAGATAACGGCGGGCATCGGGCACGGATATCGCGCCGAGGGCCACGGCGATCGCGAGGACCAGCGCGACCATGGCGATGAAGATCCAACCGAGGACTTCCATGACGAACTCCTTTCAGGGGTTTGTGCTGTGCTGCGATTGCAGCGGCTCGACTTCGTCGGGGGAGAAGTACAGGTAGCGGCCGTACCAGTCGTGCAGGTCGGCGGCCGGGTCCTCGTCGACGACGACGGCGACGTGCTTGTTGCCCTCGACGTCCTCGTGCACCGACGTGACGCGGGCGGTCTTGCCGGCGACGAAGATGTCCTGGGCGTCGGCGTTGCGCCGCGGTCGCAACCGGACCTTGCTGCCGCGCGCTAGCCGTACCCCGTTCACCAGCACCGCGTCGATCTCGGGGCGAACCGCGTTGTCGGCCAGCGGGTCCCACCAGTCCACGCCGTCGGGAATCTCGGGCACCAGGCCGGGGGAGACCTCGAGTCCGTGCGGATCGCGCAGCACGCCGTGCAGCCGGGCCATGGCCTCGGGCGACATGGCGTCGCATTCGTCGATGATCCGCGCGGCCCGCGGGTCGGTGGCCCGGGCCTGTGCCTTCTCGTCGTCGGTCATGGTCATGACGCGCAAGGTGAGGATTTCGTCGATCTCGGTGCAGTCGTACAGGGGGGTGTCGCTCTGTTCGGCGACCTCGGGGTGGTCGTAGAGGATGATCGGCGAGATCAGCAGCATGTCGTCGGTACCCGGGGGGCCGGCCAGCACTGGGAAGCAGCGATGCTGGGCGCATCGGGACACCGCGTCGGTCGCGCTCCGCGGCGGATCGAGCAACGAGACGAACCGGCCGCCAACCACTTCGGCGATGAGGTGCGTTCCGATCAAGGATCGTGCGATGACTGAATCTTTATCGTCATGTGCGCTCACGGGTGCGCCGGTGTTGGTGATCCGTACCGACACGCGTTGCAGGTCGCCGTCGGGCTGGCTGGTGACGGTCAATACGGCCCGAATCTCGTGGCGTTCGCGGACCAGCCGGCCGCCGTCCAACACCTCGAGGTCGGTTGCCGCCTGTGCCGTCACCGGCAGCGACCAGGTCTGATCGCCGAACGTAAGGGGGCCGAAGGAGACCTCGCACTCCACCGCCTCGTCCCAGGTCAGCCACGATCCGGTCGCGGTGCTCAGCTCGTCGACGGGTTCGAAATCGCCTCCATCGGTGGCCCTTTCGGCCCGCCGGCGCTGCAATTGCAGGAACCGCACCACCAGCGTCAGCGCCCGGGCGCCGTCGACCAAGAACTGTGCGGCAAGGGCATCGTCTTCGCCCAGGCCGGCCTCGGCCGCACCGCTTGGCCCCAAAACCCCGAACTGCCAGCGTGATTGGTTCTTGCTCGACGTCCCCCGGTACGGGTAGAGCAGATAGCCTTCGTAGAGCACCGCGTCGGCGACCGTACGGGCCCGATCCCAACTCGACGTCATCGGGTCACCTCGCGATCGGCGGCATCCAGCAGCGAGGTGACGGCGTCGTCGAAGTCGAGCATCCCGCGGGCCGACTTGTAGCGGGCCAGCTCGGCGATGGTTTCGTGGCTCAGCCGGATCCATCCGCTGTTCGGATAGTGCTGTGCGACCAGGTCGCGCCAGACCGTGACGGGCATCGCGTAGTTGTCCTCGCAGTCCCATGACACCTGCTGCACCGAGAACCCGCGCTCGGAGTTGACGAAAACCGTTCCGCTGAACAGGAACTGCAGGGGCACCGCCCCGTCGCGCAGCGCGTGCAGATATTTCGCGGCGGCCACCTCGAAGTCGTAGGTGCAATCCAGCGGCAGGGTGGCGGTGGTGTGGCCGGTGAAGCCGGGCACCATGGCGGTGCAATGCTGCCAGAGGAAGGTGCGCTGGGTGCTGGCCCAGCGTTCGCGGCCACCGAACAGGTCCATCAGCCCGGCCGCTTCGCCGTCGGAGTAGGAACGGCGCAGCGGCTCGATGCGGACCTGGCAACGCAGGGCGATGGCATGCACCGGGTCGTCGCCGGCCGCGGTGACGGCGACGCGGGCGGTCAGTATCGGGCTGACGGTGTACGGTTCGGCCGTCACGTCCAGCACGTCAAAGCTGATGTTCATGGGAGTGTCTTCACGGCGCGGGCGGCAAGCCGGTCGAAGAAGCCGTCGATGAATTCGCGGGCCTGCTGGCCGCCGTCGAAGCCGCGCCACACCATGCGCAGGCGTCCGACGAATTCGTAGCAGGCGTCGATCGGGACCAAATACGTTTCCGGTTGCGGTAATTCCCCATCCTGGGCGCTGTCGGTGACCCGGACGAGCAGCGCCTCCACGTCATCGGCGAGCAGGTTCACCCTGGGGTCGGCGTCGCGGATGGTCTCCCAGACCTCCATGTCCAGCTCGGATTCGCATGCTCCTGCCGGTCCGGGGTAGAAGGCGACGGTGTGGCCCAGGGTGGAGTTGGTGAAGAAGAAGGCGACCCCCACCGGGATCTGCAGCGCCTCCCACACCAGGCGATCCAGCGCGAAATCGGGAAACGACAGGTACCGGTCGGGCACCGCGCGGTAACGCAGGTCGGCCGCCGAGTCGGTGAACAGCAGATAGCAGGCGCGGCACACGCACATGAGTTGGCGGCCGGTCACATTGACCACGTGCTGGTGCTCGTCGGCGATCGGCTCGGCGCACATCTCGCAGCGTTCGCCCGCGGACTCGCGGGCGCGCCGGTCGCTCCCGATGCGGGCCAGGACGTCGAAGGGACCTGTCATATGCGGCGCTCCTCGGCATCACTTCGTTCTGCATCGTCGGCGGCGGTCATGCCGGCGCGCCCATCGCGTCGGCCCGCAACGCCACCGACAGCAGGCCGTCGCGGGTCAGCAGCGGAATCGGTTCGAGATGAGCGGCCGAACCATCGGCCGCCGCGGTTCCGGCGTGGACGACGTCGAAATCCGTTCCGCAGCCCGCGCAGCGCAGCAGCCGCTCGCGCAGTCGGGAACCCGCCATCGAGGCGGCGCACACCGGGCAGTGATCGCGGTAGGCGAATGTCCGGTCACCGACCCGGCAGGCCAGCAGGGTCACGCCGTCGATGACGAACCCCGCGACATCACCGGGGCCCAGCTCGGCAAGCTCGGGGGCCGCGTGCCAGGTGGTCGGTCCATGCCCGTTCGAATGCACGTGCGCCAGTAGCGATTCGGCGGGGATGACGCTCGCCGGAGCGGTCGTGCCGGTGGCGACCGCCTCGATCGAGGTGACCTCCGGCGCCGCGGCGCGAACCGCGTCCTGCACGGCCAGCTCCAGGGTGACCGCCGACGACGGGCAGCTCTTGCAACTGCCTGCGAACGCCAGCCGTACGCTGAATTCGTCCGGGCGTTCGCCCGGAACGACCTCGAGCAGGTCGACGTCTCCGCCATGCGAACCCAGGTAGGGGCGCACCCGATCCAGCGCATCGGCGACCCTGCGGTGCACGTCGTGCGGATGCAGGCCGTGCACCAGGAGCAGGCTGGCCACCAGGTCGTCGGTGGCCAGCCGCTCGACCAGCCCCCCGTCCGGCCCGGGCTCGGCGGCCATCCGGATGATCCGCTCCAGCCCGGCGCCGTAAAGCCGGACTACCTCGCGAACCAGTTGTTGCGCACGGTCATACGCGGCCGTCCCGCCTGCGGCGCAGGAATCCAGCAGTGTCTGGATCCGATCGCCCGCTGTGCGCCACTGCGTGTCGGTCTCGTGGTTCGCCGGGCGATCCGCCATACCTCACTCCCTCAACGGTGCCGACCCGCTGCGCACGGCGCCGCCGCGCTTGCGATCGTCACGGCTCAACGGGTGACTGGGTCGGCGTGTGCAGTCTGTCCAGGGATTTGCCCTTGCCCAGGTACATGTGCACTCCACACGGCAGGCACGGATCGAAGCTGCGCACCGTGCGCATGACGTCGATCCCCTTGAAGTTGTCCCGGCCGTTCTCCTCGAAGATCGGCTGCCCCTGCACCGCGTCCTCGTACGGGCCCGGGGTGCCAAAACTGTCGCGGGGGTTGGCATTCCACGGTGTGGGCGGGTACGGGTGGTAGTTGGCGATCTTGCCGTCCCGGATCACCATGTGGTGGCTGAGCACGCCGCGCACCGCCTCGGTGAAGCCGCATCCGATGGCCTCGTCGGGCACCTCGAAGCGCTCCCACGTCTTGGTGCGCCCGGCGCGGATCTCCTCGAGCGCCTTCTCGGCGAAGTGCAGAGCGCAGGCCGCCGCATAGGCCTGGAAGTAGGTGCGCGCCCGGTCGCGTTCGATCGTGTTGCTGCCGTACTTGGGGATGTTCCACTCCAATTCGACGGGCCCCTTCAGCGCCGTCTTGGGCAGGTTGATCTTGACGCTGTTGCCGGTCGCCTCGACGTAACCGATGTTGACCAGGCCGGCCAGGGCCGTCGACCACAGCCGGGCCAGCGGGCCGCCGCCGGTGTCCAGCGCCAGGTGGTCCTTGCCGTCGAACCAGCGCGGTGACATCACCCAGCTGTACTTGCCGCCCTCCATGTCGCGCTTCTGCGGGTGCGGGTTGGTGTGCTGGTTCCACGGATGGCGCCGATCCACCGAGTTGCCCAGCGGATCGGTCTTGACGAACATCTCCTGGTCGGTCCAGTCGTCGTAATACGAACTCCCCAGGAGGATTCGGATGCCCAGGTTGATGTCCACCAGCGAATGGGTGACCAGCTTGCCGTCCACCACCACGCCCGGGGTGACGAACATGGCGTTGCCCCAGCGCTCCATGTCCTTGTACTCGAAGTTGCACACCTCGGGGTCCTGGAAGGAGCCCCAGCAGCCCAGTAGGGTCCGGCGCAGCCCGACCTTCTCGTAACCGGGCAGGGCCTCGTAGAAGAAGTCGAACAAATCGTCGTGCATGGGCACGACCTTCTTCATGAACTCGACGTACCGCATCAGGCGCGTCATGTAGTCGGTCATCAGCTGGACGGTCGCAACGGTGCCGACCCCGCCGGGGTAGAGCGTCGACGGGTGCACGTGGCGGCCTTCCATCAGGCAGAACATCTCTCGCGTCCAGCGGCTGACCACCAGCGCCTCGCGGTAGAACTCACCGCTGAACGGGTTGAGCGAGCGCATGATGTCCGCGATCGTGGAGTACCCGTGTGCGTCGGCGTGCGGGGCGGGCGTCTTCTCGGCCAGCGACAGGACGCTCGGATTGGTCTCGGAGACCATCTTCTCGCAGAAGTCCACGCCGACCAGGTTCTCCTGGAAGATGTTGTGGTCGAACATGTATTCCGCGGCCTCGCCGAGGTTGACGATCCACTCGCCCAGATGTGGCGGCTTGACGCCATAGGCCATGTTCTGCGTGTAGCACGAACAGGTGGCGTGGTTGTCACCGCAGATACCGCAGATGCGGCTGGTGATGAAGTGGGCGTCGCGAGGATCTTTGCCCTTCATGAAGATCGAGTAACCGCGGAAGATCGACGAGGTGCTGTGGCACTCGACGACTTCTTTGTTCTCGAAGTCGATCTTGGTGTAGATGCCCAGGCTGCCCACGATCCTGGTGATGGGGTCCCAGGCCATGTCGACCAGTTGGCCAGGTTCCCGCTTGGCTTGGGTGGATTCAGGGCTGATGGTTGTCATCGCGTTACTTCTTCCCGCTGTGGCTGCTTCCGCGTCGGCTGATGCGGCGACGGCTCTTCGGCTACGAATGTGAAAAGAGCGCACCGACCCGGTAGGTGACCTACCAGGTGCGGCGCGCTCCAGTGGTGAGTTGGTCGCCGTTGTGGCGCCACCGCGGCTCCTTGTCGACGGTGCGTTCCGTGATACCCCTCAGACTGCGAATCACGGCTCCGTACAAGCCCGACGCGGTGCTCGAGATCTTGCCGCCCGGCGGCTCGTCCATGAACGGCATGAACTTGTCCGGGAACCCCGGCATGGTGCAGCCAATGCAGATCCCGCCGACGTTGGGGCAACCCCCGACGCCGTTGATCCATCCGCGCTTGGGCACATTGCATTTGACGACGGGTCCCCAACAGCCAAGTTTTACAATGCATTTCGGCGATCCGTACTCGGTGGCGAAGTCGCCCTGCTCGTAGTAGCCGGCTCGGTCGCAGCCCTCGTGCACGGTCTTGCCGAACAGCCACTGTGGCCGTAGCGCGTCGTCGAGCGGGATCATCGGTGCCTGACCGGTCGCCATGTACAGCAGGTAGGTCAACGTCTCCGACAGGTTGTCCGGGTGGATCGGGCAGCCCGGCACGCACACGATCGGGATGCCCGCCTTGCTCTTCCAGTCCCAGCCCAGGTAGTCTGGCACGCCCATCGCCCCCGTCGGGTTGCCGGCCATCGCGTGGATGCCCCCGTAGGTGGCGCAGGTCCCCACCGCCACGATGGCGGTGGCCTTGGGCGCCAACCGGTCGAGCCACTCACTGGTGGTCATCGGCTGCCCGGTGGCGGGGTCGTTGCCGAAGCCGCACCAGTAGCCCTCGTCCTTGATCTTCTCGTTCGGGATGGAGCCTTCGACCACGAGCACAAAGGGTTCCAGCTCGCCGCGATCGGCTTTGAAGAACCACTCCAGGAAGTCGTCCGCGCCCCCGTTGGGTCCGCATTCGAAGTCGATCAGGGGCCAGTGCACCGCGACCTGGGGAAGTCCGGGCAACGCTCCCAAGGCGATCTCCTCGACGCTGGGCTGGGTGGCAGCAGTCAATGCCACCGAATCACCGTCACAACTGAGGCCCGCGTTTATCCATAGAACATGGATCAATGTTTGTTCTGCCTTGACTGCTGCTTCCGTTGGCATGCTGCAGCTTTCCGGAGCCGGGCTGAGGCTCCTGGCGCCGCCGGAGTCGACCGTCGGCCCACTTGCGCAGCGCTATTTTTTGGGTCTACTCCCGCAATTGGGCGTTGTCAACGGTTCGACATTACTGATTAGTAGGCACGTGTTGGACAGTAACGAAAAGCCCTGTCGCGCTTGGCTGATCCGCCGCGACGGGTGAGTCGAAACGGGGCGTTCCTCCTGCGAATGTTTCGCAGGTGTGCGCGGGCGGGCGGCGCCGTTCAGTCCTCATCCGTGACGAAGCGCCGCAGCCAGCCGAACCATGCGGCCATACCATCGCCGGTGCGGGCACTGACCGGCAAGATCGACGCTGTCGCATTGACTTTGCGGACGTGGGCGATGTAGGTGTCGACGTCCACGTCCAGGTGGGGCACCAGGTCGATCTTGTTCAGCAGCACCACGTCGACCGCCCGGAACATCACCGGATACTTCAGTGGTTTGTCCTCGCCCTCGGTCACCGAGTAGACCATGGCCTTGGCGTGTTCGCCGACGTCGAATTCCGCCGGACAGACCAGATTGCCGACGTTCTCGATGACCACCAAATCCAGCGCGGCCAGGTCGAGGCCGGGCAGTGCCCGGTTGACCATGGGCGCGTCGAGGTGGCACTCGCCACCAAATCCGTTGCTGGTGTTGAGCAGTGACACCTGGGCGCCGCGACCTCTGAGCTTGGCCGCGTCCAGGTCGGTGGCGATATCGCCCTCGATCACCCCGATGGCCAGGTCGCGGGCGAGTTCGTCGAGGGTGGCCTGCAGGATGGTGGTCTTGCCGGAGCCCGGCGAGCTCATCAGGTTCAGGGTGCGTACCCCGTTGCGCTCGAACGCCGCCCGATTGGCGTCGGCCAGCATGTCGTTCTCGGCGAAGATCGCCTCCAGCACCTCGACGCGCTGGCCGCCGGTCTGATAGCGGCTGTGGTCGCCGCGGTCGTGGTCGTGCGGGAGGTCATCGTGGGAGTGGGCGTGCACGGTCCCGTCGTCGTGCCGATGAAATCTACCCATCGTCAACGCCTTTCACGAGACATCTTTTTCATGACACGTCCAGCGAGGTCACCAGGAATTCGTTGCCGCGCAGCACCTCGACGTCGGGACTGTCACACCGCGGACACCAGATCGACCATGGCGAGGTGATCTCGGACTGCCCGCCGCAGGCGCGGCAGCGGACTTCGGCGCTGACGCATTCGAGTTCCAGTTCGGCGTCCGGCATGTCCTCGGCGTCGCGGACAAGCGTCCAGCAGAAGGACAGCGACTCGGGAACCACCTGGCGCAGCGCACCGACGCGCACCCGCACCACGTCGACGTGGCGGCCGTCGGCGTGATCCCGGACCACACCGGCGATCGCTTCGCACAGCGACAGCTCGTGCATCGCCGATCACCGGCGATCCGCGAGCCGGGCGCAGGCCAACGAGCCCATGAGCACTGTTCTACACCCGAACGGCGTTTTACGGTCGGGCTCTTGGTCGACTCAGGAGGTCCACTTCTCTTCGATGCGTCCGTAGCGCCAGACGAGAAGGGCCACCGCCCAGGTGGCGACGAACATGGCGACGACGATGTAGCCGATCGCGTTGAGGTCCAGCCCGCCGATCCAGCTCCAGAACGCGCCCCGCCAACCGAACTGGTCGGCGAACAGGACGAGCAGTTCGACGCTGCCGATCAGCAGCGCGACCGCCACCGACAGCGCGGTGATGGTGATGTTGTAGTAGATCTTGCGCACCGGGTTGGAAAAGGCCCAGCCGTAGGCGAAATTCATGAACGAGCCGTCGATGGTGTCCAGCAGGCACATGCCCGCGGTGAACAGCACCGGCAGGCACATGATGGCGTACCAGGGCAGGCCGGCCGCGGCGCTGGTGCCGGCCAGCACCAGGAGGGCGATCTCGGTGGCGGTGTCGAAACCGAGCCCGAACAACAGCCCGACGGGGTAGCAGTGCCAGGACTTGGTGATCGACTTGGTGATGCGGCCGAGCAACCGGTTGATCAGTCCACGGTTGTGCAGTTGGCGTTCCAGCTCGGCCGCGTCGGTGTCGGGGTCGTATTCGCCCCGGCGCAGTCGGGTGAACACCCGCAGGATGCCGACCAGCACGACGATGTTGAGCAGGGCGATGGCGTAGAGGAACACGCCCGATACGCTGGTGCCGATCAGCCCGGTGTAGTGGTGCAGCGTCGAGGAGTCATCCTCGACCGGGCCGACGACCGTCTTGACCCCGCACGCCAGCAACAGAGCCAACCCGAACACCACGGTGGAGTGGCCCAGGGAAAAGAAGAAGCCCACCGCCAGCGGGCGCTGCCCATCGTTCATCAGCTTGCGGGTGGTGTTGTCGATGGCGGCGATATGGTCGGCGTCGAACGCGTGCCGCATGCCCAGGGTGTAGGCCGTCAGTCCGATCCCGACACCAAATGCCTTGCCGCCCAAGCTGTATTGGGCCGGTGCCACGAACAGGATCATGGTGAGCCAGCCCAGCAGGTGTAGCGCGACGATCACCGCCAGCATCACGGCCAGCCGCCACCACTCCGCCCGCGTCAGGGCACCGCGGAGCCTGCTCGTTCGTGACGGCCGCCGGTCGATCTCGGTGCTGGCCACGGGGGTCCTTCCGGCGCGTCCTTGCGGTATCGGCTAAGACAACCGGCACGACTGTAAGTACCGCGGCTCGCCAGATGCAAGTGAGTCGCAGGAATTCGCGTACCGCCGATCGCGCCGGGGACTGGCGATCCAGCCGCATGGGGACGACACTGAACCGGTGGCGCCCAACCCGTCGGTACTGGATGCGTCGGTCACCGAGCGGATCGGCGATCTGCTGCGCGCCCGGGGGCTGCGGCGGATGGCCTCGCGAATTCAGGTGCTGGCGGTGCTCGAGCCCGTCAACGGTCACCTGCCGGTCGCCGAGATCGACAAGCGGCTGCGCGAATGCCTGCCGCCCGGCACCCATGCGCCCGACGTGGCGACCGTCTACCGCACGGTGACGACGCTGGTCGATCAGGGGGTGCTGCACGCGTTGACACTCGACGGCGGCGTGACGACCTACGGACTGGCCACCGCGCCGCACCATCACGCGGTATGTACGAACTGCGGCACCATCATCGAGGTGCCCGCGCGGCAGCTGAGTTCGGCGCTCGAGCACGCGATGGCGGGCAGTTCCTTCGCGCTCTCGGAGGCGGCGGGGCTGACGTTGCACGGCCTGTGCCCGCAGTGCCAGAACGACGAGGGCGACGCGCGCTCGCGCTGAGGTCAACGCAGGCCCAGTAGGGCGTTCTCCACCACCTCGGGCAGCGCCGGATGGATCCAGTACTGGCCGCGGGCCATCTCCGGCGCGGTCAGTCCGAAGCTCATGGCCTGGACCAACGGCTGGATGATCGACGATGCCTGGGTTCCCATGATATGCGCGCCCAGCAGCCGCCCGGTGCCGCGCTCGGCGAGGAGCTTGACGATCCCGGTGGTGTCCTCCGACGCCCAGCCGTAGGCGACGTCGGCGTAATCCTGAATCTTGGTCGAGACCTTGAAACCCGCTGCGATGGCTTCATTTTCGGTCAGTCCGACATAGGCGATCTGCGGATCGGTGAATACCGCCGACGGCACGTAGCGGTGGTCGGTGAGAGCCATCGCGTCGGTGTCGTCCCAGTCGCAGAGCAGGTTGTGCTGCACGACGCGCGCCTCGTGGTTGGCGACGTGCTTGAGCTGATACGGCGAGGAGACGTCACCGAGGGCGAAAACCCCACGCGCCGTGGTGCGCTGGTAACAGTCGACGGCCACCAAGCCGTCCTCGACGGCCACACCGGCCTGCTCGAGGTCGAGTCGATCGGCGTTGGACACCCGCCCGGTCGCCACCAGCAGCGCGTCGGCGTGCACCGTGTGCCCGTTGTCGAGTTCCACCGCGACGCCCGAGCCCTGGTTCTCGGCGCCTACGACGTTGCGGTGGGTGTGCAGCTCCCATTTGCTCGACGCGATGCGGGTGAAGCGCTTGCACACGACGTCGTCGCAATGCCGCAGCAGGGCAGAGCCCCGGACCACCAGGGTGACCCGCGAGCCCAGCGAGGAGAAGATGTGGGCGAATTCGGCTGCCACGAAGCCGCCCCCGACGATCACCAGATGCTCGGGCAGCTCCGAGATTCGCATGATGGTGTCGCTGGTGTAGTACCGGGCGCCGCACTCGAGGATCGCCGGGGGCACCACCGCCCGTGCGCCGGCGGCGATCACCACCTGGTCGGCCGCGAATTCGTCGCCCGCATCGGTGCGCAACAGGTAGCGGCCGTCGGCCTGCACGCCACCGAATCGGGTGTGCTGCTTGTAGACATCGATGTTGGGTGATGCGTTCCGATAATCCTCACCGCTGACCCCGATCGGGTCGATGCGCCCGAAGACGCGCGAGACGATGTCGTCCCAGCGCACCCGGTCGATGCGTGCGTCGATGCCGAAACGCGCCGCGTCCCGGATGGTCTGGGCGACCTCTGCGGCATAGACGAACATCTTCGTCGGAATGCACCCGACGTTCAGGCAGGTGCCGCCGAACGTGCCCTCTTCGCAGATCGCCACCCGCTTTTCGGCGAAACTTTCATCGAGAATGCTGTTGCCCGAGCCGGTTCCGATGATCGCGACATCGTAAGTCTCCAAGCCGTCACCCCTTTCGCAGCGATGCCGAGGCGTCGTTGTCGGCGCGCAGGTAGCCGTCCAGCCAGAGGTCCAGCTCCCGATAGGCGACTTCGCGCGGCCCCTGCAGCGACAAGAACACGTCGTGCTTGGCGTCGGGCACCGGAACGACGCTGCCGCGGTTGCCGATACAGCCGGCCCAGCGGGCGATCTGGGTGACGTCGAGGACCGCGTCACCGCGCTGCATGGCCGCCGAATCGGTGCTTTCGTGCACACTGTGATCCGAGCGCAGGATCAGGTTGGGCACACCGACGTCCAGGCCGCGATGCAGCCGGGCCTGGCCGCGGCGGATGGCGTGCAGCCAACCGAAGGTGATGGGGAAGCCGCCGACCGGTTTCCACTGCAGGTCGTAGTCGAACTCGCCGTCGTAGTCGCGGTGCAAGGTGGTGCCGTAGCCACCCTCGCCCGGCGACCGGGCCACCCCCTTGGACCGCACCCGGGACAGGCCCGCGATCAGCGCCACCGTCACGGAATGCCGCAGGATGGGCGGCCCGGGCAGCTCCAAGAACGGGCTGTTGAGCACCAGACCGCGAACGGCCGCGTGGGCGGCCGGGTTTCGTCGGCGCAGCCGGTCCAGCCACAGCGACACGATGAGCCCACCCGCGGAATGCGCGTACACCAGCACCTGGCCGTGTTCTGCGACCGCGGCCAGCGCCTGATCGAGTTCGGTCTCGTAGTTGGTGAGGTCGGTGATGAAGTGCGGCGTCTGGCCGTCGCGCCGCGACCGCCCACACTTGTGCAGATCCAGCGCGTAGAACGTGAAGCCACGGGCCGCGAAATGGTCGGCCAGTTCGGTGTGGAAGAAGTAGTCGGTGTAACCGTGCACCGCGAGCACGGCGCGCCCATCACCCCGCCGACCCGACTGCCGAGACTCGGGGCCGCGCCGTATCAGGGTCGCGACGATGTCGCCCTCGCCGGCCGGATCGGACCCGTGGGCGATGGTGCGCTGCCAATAACCGGGGAGGACATCGGGCACCCAGCCGGTCGCTTCGCCGGTCACCCCGCCAGTCACCCCGCCTTTCACCAAGCCAGCTTAGAGCTTTTGCTGGCCACGGGGCGCCGGACGCCGTTCGCGGCGACTTTGCCTCGGGATAACCTGAGGATCGGCCCAGTCGAGGGAAGGACCAGCAAGCCGGTGTCAGCGCTAGCCACAACCACGCGAACGGACGTCGTGCTGGTGGGCGCGGGCATCATGAGCGCGACGCTGGGAGCGTTGCTGCGCCGGCTGCAGCCGGACTGGTCGATGACCTTCGTGGAGCGCCTGGACGCCGTGGCCGCCGAGAGCAGCAGCCCCTGGAACAATGCCGGCACCGGGCATTCGGCGCTGTGCGAACTGAACTACACGCCGCAGCGCGCCGACGGCTCGATCGACATCAGCAAAGCGGTGCGCATCAACGAGCAATTTCAGGTGACACGCCAGTTCTGGGCCTACGCCGTCGAGAACGGCATCCTGACCGATCGAGGATTCCTCACCGCGATCCCGCACGCGAGCTTCGTGCGCGGCGCGCAGCGCGTCGACTACCTCCGGCGACGGCAACGGGCCCTGGCGCCCAACCCGCTGTTCGCCGGCATCGAACTGATCGAGGACCCCGGTGAGTTCGCCCGCCGGCTACCGTTCATGTCCGCCGGGCGCGACTTCTCCGAACCGACGGCGCTGAACTGGGCCGCCCACGGCACCGACGTCGACTTCGGCGCCCTGTCACGGCAACTCGTCGGGTTCTGCGTGCGCAGCGGTGCGACCGCGTTGTTCGGTCACGAGGTCCGCAACCTGTCCCGCCAGCCCGACGGCACCTGGACGCTGCTGGTCCGCAACCGGCGCACCGGCGAAAAGCACCGGCTGAACGCAAAATTCGTCTTCATCGGGGCCGGCGGTGACGCGCTGCCGCTGTTGCAGAAGTCCGGCATCGGCGAGGTGAGAGGTTTCGCGGGATTCCCGATCGGCGGGCGGTTCCTGCGCGCCGACAACCCGGCGCTGACCGCCGCGCATCGCGCCAAGGTATACGGCGTGCCCGCGCCGGGCGCCCCGCCGCTGGGTGCGCTGCATCTCGACCTGCGTTACGTCAACGGCAAGCCGTGGCTGGTGTTCGGCCCGTACGCCGGCTGGTCGCCGAAGTTCTTGAAACACGGCCACTTCACCGATCTGCCCCGTTCGGTCAAGCCGAACAACCTGGCCTCTCTGGTCGGCGTCGGCATCACGCAGCTGACACTGGTCAGGTACCTGATCGGCCAGCTGCGGCTGTCCGCCCCGGACCGGCTGCGCATGCTGCGCGAATTCGCCCCCAGCGCACAGGGTTCGGATTGGGAGCCGACGGTGGCCGGTCAGCGGGTTCAGGTGATTCGGCGGGACAAACGCAAGGGCGGGGTGCTCGACTTCGACACCACGGTAGTGGGTGCGGCCGACGGAAGCATCGCGGGCCTGCTCGGCGGCTCTCCGGGGGCGTCAACCGCCGTGCCGATCATGCTCGGTGTGCTGCAACGCTGTTTTGCCACCCGTTTTCAGTCGTGGCTGCCCGCGCTCAAAGAGATGGTCCCGTCGCTGGGGGTGACGCTGTCGGATGAGCCGTCGCTGTACGACGAAGTCTTTTCCTGGGGAACGGGGGTCTTGGGGTTGAGTGATGCGGGCGTAGCTCCCGCAAGCGATGAGGAGGAGCGGCGCCAGTGACAGAAGCACTGCGACGTATTTGGGCCAAAGATCTTGACGCTCAAACGCTTTACGAGTTACTCAAGCTGAGGGTGGAGGTGTTCGTCGTCGAACAGGCGATCCCGTATCCGGAGCTGGACGGGCGGGACCTGCTGGCCGAAACCCGGCACTTCTGGCTGGAAACGCAGGACGGCCAGGTGATCTCCACCCTGCGGCTGATGGAGGAGCACGCCGGGGGTGAAAAGGCGTTCCGGATCGGGCGACTGTGTACAAAACGCAATGCGCGCGGTCAGGGCCACACCACCCGGCTGCTGCGCGCGGCGCTGGCCGAGGTGGGCGACTACCCGTGCCGGATCAACGCGCAGACGTATCTGGCGGACATGTACGCCCAGCACGGATTCGTGCGCGACGGCGACGATTTCCTCGACGACGGCGTTCCGCACGTGCCCATGCTGCGGCCCGGTTCGGGATTGGCGGCCAAGCCGTGAAGCCCTACCCGTTCAGCGCGATCGTCGGGCACGATCAGCTGCGCCTGGCGCTGTTGCTGTGCGCCGTGCGCCCGGAGATCGGCGGCGCGCTGATCCGCGGCGAGAAGGGCACCGCCAAGTCGACGGCCGTGCGCGGCCTCGCGGCGTTGCTGTCCGACGCCACCGGCAGCGACGCCGGGCTGGTCGAAATGCCGCTCGGGGCAACCGAAGACCGGGTGATCGGCTCGCTGGACCTGCAGCGGGTGCTGCGCGACGGCGAGCACGCGTTCTCGCCGGGTCTGCTGGCCCGCGCGCACGGCGGGGTGCTGTACGTCGACGAGGTCAACCTGCTGCATGACCACCTCGTCGACGTGCTGCTCGACGCCGCGGCGATGGGCCGGGTACACATCGAACGCGACGGCATCTCCCACTCGCATGAGGCCAGGTTCGTGTTGATCGGCACCATGAATCCCGAAGAGGGCGAACTGCGTCCGCAACTGTTGGACCGGTTCGGGCTCACCGTCGACGTCCACGCCTCGCGCGACGTCGACGTGCGGGTGCAGGTCATCCGGCAGCGGATGGCCTACGAGGCCGACCCGGAGGGTTTCGCCGAGCGTTACGCCGACGCCGATGCCGAGCTGGCCCGGCGCATCGCCGCGGCGCGCGCGCTCGTCGACGATGTGGTGTTGCCCGACAACGAATTACGGCGCATCGCGGCGCTGTGCGCGGCGTTCGACGTCGATGGGATGCGTGCCGATCTGGTGGTGGCCCGCACCGCCGTCGCGCATGCCGCCTGGCGCGGCGCGGACACCGTCGGGGAATCCGACATCCGGGTGGCCGCCGAACTGGCGTTGCCGCATCGGCGCCGCCGCGACCCGTTCGACGACCCGGGCATCGACCGCGACCAGCTGGACGAGGCCCTGGCGCGGGCCGGTTCCGACTCCAGCCCCGACCCCGATCCCGACCCGTCCGGCGGTGGTCAGTCCACCGACGCGAAAGAAACGGCGCTGCAACAGAACTCGGCACGGGACGGCAAGCCGCCGCCGAAGACCAGGCCCAGCGCGCCGCCGTCGAAAACCTTTCCCACCCGCGCGCTGCGGGTTCCCGGTGTCGGCGAGGGTGCGCCCGGGCGGCGATCCCGGGCCCGCAACGCCAGCGGCAGCGTCATCGCCGCCACCGACGCGGACGATGCGAGCTGCGGCGACGGGCTGCACCTGTTCGCCACCCTCCTGTCGGCCGCCGAGCGTGCCGGTGCCGGGCCGTTGCGGCCCCAGCCCGACGATCTGCGCCGCGCGGTGCGCGAGGGCCGCGAAGGCAATCTGGTGATCTTCGTCGTGGACGCGTCGGGTTCGATGGCCGCCCGCGATCGCATGGCCGCGGTCGGAGGCGCCACGCTGTCGCTGCTGCGCGACGCATATCAGCGACGCGACAAGGTCGCCGTGATCACGTTCCGCCACCAGGAGGCAAGGCTGCTGTTGCCGCCGACCTCGTCGGCGCACATCGCCGGGCGGCGGCTGGCGCGGTTCGACACCGGCGGCAAGACCCCGCTGGCCGAGGGCCTGCTGGCCGCGCGCAAGCTCATC
>NZ_QMEU01000091.1 GCF_003284975.1 Mycobacterium colombiense | reverse complement strand
GTCTGACGGCGGCGGCCCCCGCCCGCCGACCGCTCGGCGAGGGACTGCTCGACGTCACCTGGTCGCCGGTCGCCCTGGGCTCCGGTGGCGCCGCCGTGACGCTGTGGGAACCGGGCGATCACGGCGGTGACGTAGTGAAGTCCGTGCACGCCGCGACGGCCGAGGTCTTGGCGGTGCTGCAGTCAAAGTTGCGCGACGAAAACGCCGGGGTGCTGGCCGTGCAGACCCGTGGCGCCGTCGCCCTTGCCGGCGAGGATGTTTCGGACCTGGCCGGGGCGGCGGTGTGGGGCCTGGTGCGCTCGGCGCAGGCGGAGCACCCCGGCCGGGTGGTGCTGATCGACTCCGACGGCTCCGCCGATGTCAGCGCGGTGATCGGCTGCGGCGAGCCGCAAGTGGTGGTTCGCCAGGGTGTCGCCTATGCGGCGCGATTGCGGCCGGTGCGCGCCGGTTCCGCGGTCGAGTTGCCCTCCGCGGGCTGGCGATTGGACGCCGGCGGCGAGGGCACCCTCGAGGACCTGGTCGTAAGTCGTTGCCCGCACCCGGAATTGAACCCCGGGCAGGTGCGGATCGCGGTGGCTGCGGTCGGGGTCAACTTCCGCGACGTCCTGGTGGCCCTGGGGATGTATCCCGGCGGAGGCCGGCTGGGTGCCGAGGGTTCCGGCGTCATCGTCGAGGTCGGCCCCGACGTGACCGGCCTGGCCGTCGGCGACGCGGTGATGGGGTTGCTCGGGGTCGTCGGTTCGGAAGCGGTGGTGGATCAGCGCGTGGTGACGCCGGTGCCGCCGGGGCTGTCGCTGGTCACGGCCGCGGGCGTGCCGGTGGTGTTCCTGACCGCGCTGTACGGGCTGTCGGTGCTGGGCGGCCTGCGCGCCGGCGAACGGGTGCTGGTGCACACCGCCACCGGCGGGGTGGGCATGGCCGCGGTGCAGCTGGCGCGGCATTGGGGCGCCGAGGTGTTCGTCACCGCCAGCCGCGGCAAGTGGGACACCCTGCGCGCAATGGGATTCGACGACGACCACATCGGCGATTCGCGCACGACGGAGTTCGAGAACACGTTCGCGTCCTCGACCGGCGGCGCCGGCTTCGACGTCGTGCTCAACTCCCTGGCCGGTGAGTTCACCGACGCGTCGTTGCGGCTGCTGGCTCCCGGCGGTCGGTTCATCGAGATGGGCAAGACCGACGTGCGGGATCCGCGCGTCGTCGCCGAGCAGCACCGCGGCGCGGTGTACCGGGCATTCGACCTGATGGAGGCCGGTCCCGACCGCACCGCGGCCATGCTGGCCCAGATCACGGGACTGCTGGCGGACGGAATCGTGACACCGTTGCCGCTCAAGACGTTTGATGTCCGCTGCGCCGCCACGGCCTATCGATACCTCAGCCAGGCGCGCCACATCGGCAAGGTCGCGCTGACCGTCCCGTCGGGCCCCGGTGAGGTGCTCAGCGGCTGCGGGGGTGGGCTGGCCGGAGCCAGCGTGGTGATCACCGGTGGCACCGGCATGGCCGGTTCCGCGCTGGCCCGCCATCTCGTCGAGCGCTATTGGGTGGCCCACGTGGTGCTGGTCAGCCGGACCGGCGACCGGGGGCCCGGGGTCGCCGAGCTGGTGGCCGACCTGCAGCGCTGCGGCGCGCAGGTGTCGGTGGTGGCGTGCGACGTCGCCGACCCGGAGGCCGCCGCACGGATGCTGGCCGGGATACCGGCGCAGTATCCGCTGCGCGGAATCGTCCATGCCGCAGGGATTCTCGACGACGGTCTGATCTCCTCGCTCACCCCGGATCGGGTGGACGCGGTGCTGCGCGCCAAGGTGGACGGGGCGTGGAACCTGCACGAGCTCACCCGGCACTCCGATCTCTCGGCGTTCGTAGTGTTCTCGTCGATGGCCGGGATCGTGGGGACCCCGGGTCAGGCGAACTACGCGGCGGCCAACAGCTTCCTCGACGGGCTGGCCGCCTACCGGCGGGCCCACGGATTGCCCGGCCTGTCGCTGGCCTGGGGCCTGTGGGAGCAGGCGTCGGCGATGACCGCGCACCTCGGCGATCGCGACAAGGCGCGGATGAGCAGGATCGGGCTGGCGCCGCTGTCCACCGAGCAGGCGCTGGCCGCGTTCGACGCCGCGATGCTGGTGGACGCTGCGGTGCTGGTGGCCGCGCGGGTGGACCGCGCCGCGCTGTCCGACAACATCGCGGCGCTGCCCCCGCTGCTGTCCGAACTCGTGGCCGGGCCGACCCGGCGCGTCATCGACGACGCGGACGTCACCGCGTCGGTGACGGGGCTTTCGGCGCGCCTGCGCGGGCGCAGCCCCGAGGCGCGCCACCGCGAGCTGATCGACCTGGTCTGCGCCAACGCGGCGATGGTGCTCGGGGTGCCCAATCCGGCGGACATCAACTCCGGCAGCGCTTTCGGCGAGCTCGGCTTCGATTCGCTGACCGCCGTCGAACTGCGGAACCGCCTCAAAAATGCAACCGGCCTTACCCTTTCGCCAACGCTGATCTTCGACTACCCGACACCCGTCGTGCTGGCCGCGCATCTCGACACCCAACTGGCCGGTGACGCCGGCGATGGTGAACCGCCGAACCTGATGGGTCGCTTCAACGACATCACCCGCGAACTGCAGGCGCTGCTCGGCGCGCCCAACTGGAATGCCGACGACAAGTCTGTGCTGCGGGCCCGCATTCACAACCTGCTGGCGGCGCTTGTACCCAGCGAGCCTTCCGATGCCGCACACCTCGACGACGACCTCGACGCCGCCACCGAAAGCCAACTCTTTGCGATCCTCGATGAAGAACTCGGCCGCTGACCCCCCGCCGCAAGGAGCAACGATGCCGGGCACCTCGCAGCACGTCGACTACCTGAAACGCCTCACCGCGGATCTCAGGCGGACTCGGCGGCGCGTCGCGGAACTGGAGGGCCGGCTCGCCGAGCCCGTTGCGGTGGTGGGCATGGCGTGTCGCTACGCCGGTGGAGTCGAATCGCCGGAAGACCTGTGGGAGCTGGTGATTCAGGGCCGCGACACGGTGTCGGACTTCCCGGCCGACCGCGGCTGGGACGTCGAGGGGTTGTACGACCCCGACCCCGACACCAAGGGGAAGATGTACACCCGACAGGGCAGCTTCCTGGCGGACGCGGGCGATTTCGATGCCGGTTTCTTCGGCATCGGGCCCAGCGAGGCGCTGGCCATGGATCCCCAGCAGCGGATGATGCTCGAAATCTGCTGGGAGGCGTTGGAGCGGGCCGGGATTGACCCCTTCACGCTGCGCGGCTCGGCGACCGGCGTCTTCGCCGGGGTCATCCACGCCGGCTATGGCGGGGAGGTCAAGGGCGAGCTGGAGGGCTATGGGCTCACCGGCTCGACGCTGAGCGTGACCTCGGGCCGGGTGTCCTACGTGTTGGGCCTGGAGGGCCCCGCGGTGTCGGTGGATACCGCGTGCTCGTCGTCGTTGGTCTCCATGCACCTGGCCGCGCAGTCACTGCGGTCCGGGGAGTGCGATCTGGCGCTGGCCGGTGGCGTGACCGTGATGGCCACCCCCGCGGCCTTCGTCGAGTTCAGCCGCCAGCGAGCGCTGGCCCCCGACGGTCGCTGCAAGGTGTACGCCGGCGCGGCGGACGGGACTTCGTGGTCGGAAGGCGCCGGCGTCCTGGTGCTGGAGCGATTGGCCGACGCCCGGCGGCTGGGGCATCCGGTGCTGGCCGTGCTGCGCGGTACCGCGGTCAACCAGGACGGCGCGTCCAACGGTCTGACCGCACCCAACGGGCCGTCGCAGCAGCGGGTCATCCGGGCGGCGCTGGCCAACGCCGGGCTGACGGCCGCGGACGTGGATGTGGTTGAGGGCCACGGGACGGGGACGGTGCTCGGCGACCCGATCGAGGCCCAGGCGCTGCTGGCGACGTACGGGCAGGATCGCGCGGCGGACCGCCCGCTGTGGCTGGGGTCGATCAAATCCAACATCGGCCACACCTCGGCCGCGGCTGGGGTGGCCGGGGTGATCAAGATGATTCAGGCGATCCGGCACGGGGTGCTGCCCAAGACGCTGCACGTGGACATCCCGTCGCCGCACGTGGATTGGTCCGCCGGCGCGGTCTCGCTGCTGACCGATCCGCGGCCGTGGCCCGACCACGGCGGGATACGGCGGGCGGGCGTCTCGTCGTTCGGGATCAGCGGCACCAACGCGCACGTCATCGTGGAGCAGGCCCCCGCGACCCTCGACGAGGAGACCGAACCGGTTCCGCAGACACCCGATTCGGTTGTCCCATGGGTGCTTTCGGCCCGCTCGCCGGAGGCGCTGACCGGTCAGGCGCAACGGTTGCTGGACCGGTTGAACCTCGACGGGGGCCCGCGGGCGATGGACGTGGGCTGGTCGCTGGCGACCACCCGGGCGGCCTTCGAGCATCGCGCGGTGCTGATCGGTGCCGACCGGGCCGCCCTGACCGCCGGGTTGGCGGGTTTGGCGTCCGGTCGTCCCGATCCGGCCGTGCTGCTCGGCCGGACCAGATCGGTAGGCAAGCGGGTGTTCGTCTTTCCCGGGCAGGGCTCCCAGTGGCTCGGCATGGGCGCCGAACTGTACGAGCGTTTTCCGGTGTTCGCGCAGGCCTTCGATGAGGCCATCGCGTCGGTGGACGCGCACACGCGGCTGCCGCTGCGCGAGGTGATGTGGGGCGCCGACCCGCAGTTGTTGCAGAGCACCGAATTCGCCCAGCCGGCACTGTTCGTGGTGGAGGTCGCGTTGGCCACGCTGTGGCAGTCCTTCGGCGTCACACCGGATGTAGTGATCGGCCACTCGGTGGGCGAGATCGCCGCGGCGTGCGTGGCCGGGGCGCTGTCGCTGCCGGACGCGGCCCGGCTGGTGGCGGCGCGCGGTCGCCTGATGGCCGCGCTGCCGGCCGGCGGGGTGATGGTCGCCGTGGCCGCGACCGAGGCCGAGGTGGTCCCCATGCTGAACGGCGCCGTGAGCATCGCGGCGGTCAACGGCCCGCAATCGTTGGTGCTCTCCGGTGAGCAGGCCGCGGTGGGGGCGGTCGCCGACCGGTTGACCGCTGGCGGCGCGCGGGTGCACCGGCTGGCGGTCTCGCACGCGTTTCACTCGCCGTTGATGGAACCCATGATGGACGACTTCGCGGCGGTGGCGTCCGGCATCTCGGCGGCCGAACCGCGAATCGCCTTGGTGTCCAACCTGACCGGGCAACTGGCCGGCCCCGGCTATGGCTCGGTCGCGTACTGGGTGGACCACGTGCGCCGGCCGGTGCGGTTCGTCGACGGCGTGCGACTGGCCGAATCCCTGGGTGCCGGGGTGTTCCTGGAGGCGGGGCCGGGCGCGGCGTTGACGTCCGCGGTGGAACAGTCGCTGACCGCCGACCGGGCGTCCACGGTGGTCACGATGGCCAAGGGCCGCCCGGAGATCGACTCGCTGCTGCGGGCGGCGGGGGAGCTGTTCACGGCCGGCGCCGACGTGCAATGGGCGGCGGCCTTCGCCGATCTGCATCCCCGGCGTGTCGAGCTGCCCACCTATGCCTTTGTGCGCCGCCGGTTTTGGCTTTCCGGCGATTCGGTGGGGTCGGCCAACATCGCCAGCCTCGGTTTGGCCGAGGCCGAGCACGCGTTGCTCGGCGCGGTGGTCGACCGGCCGGACTCCGGTGGTGTGGTGTTGACGGGCCGGCTTTCGGTAGCCGCCCAGCCATGGCTGGCCGACCACGCGGTCGCCGGCACGGTGCTGTTTCCCGGGGCCGGCTTCGTGGAATTGGCGTTGCGGGCCGGCGACGAAGTCGGCTGCTCGCTGGTCCAAGAGCTCACTCTGTCGGCGCCACTGGTGGTTCCCGCGGCCGGTGTGGTACACCTGCAGGTCGTGGTGGCTGCGGCCGCCGAGGCGGGCACCCGCTCGATCGCCGTGTATTCGCGTGCCGCGCAAGGTGATTGGGTGCTGCATGCCGAAGGCGTGCTCGGCGACGGCGCGGCGCGGGAACCGGCCGCCGACCTGTCGGTGTGGCCGCCGCCGGGCGCGGACGGAGTGGACGTGACCGGCGCGTACGAGGGCCTGGCGGCCCGCGGCTATGGCTACGGACCGGCGTTTCGGGGGTTGCGCGCCGTCTGGCGAAGGGGCGCCGAAACTTTCGCCGAGGTCGAACTCCCGCAGCAGGCCGGTGTCTCGACCGCCGGCCTCGGCATCCATCCGGTGGTCCTGGATGCGGCGCTGCACGCGCTGGGGGTCGCCGACGAGCGGATCGAGACCGTCTTGCCGTTCTCGTGGCAGGGCGCGACCCTGTACGCCGCGGGCGCGTCGCGGGTGCGGGTCAGGCTGGCGCCGGCCGGTCCCGGTGCCGTCTCGGTCGAGCTGGCCGATTCGTCCGGCCTGCCGGTCCTGTCGGTGCGCGAGCTGGTCACGCGCGCCGTCTCGGCCGGCCAGTTGACCGCGGCGGTGGCCGCCCGCTCGAGAAGCGGCGAGCTGCTCGACGTGGTGTGGTCGCCGATATCGTTGCCGGGCAACAGCATCGGCGCGGACTTCACCGTCTGGGAGCCATCCGCGGCGGATGCCGACGCGGTCACCTCGGCATATAAGGCGACCCATGAAGCTTTGGGTGTGCTGCAATCCTGGCTGACGGGTGAGGCGCCCGGGGTCCTGGTGGTGCAGACCCGCGGCGCGGTCGGACTGACCGCCGAGGAGGTGACGGACCTGGCCGGTGCGGCGGTGTGGGGGTTGACGCGTTCGGCGCAGGCCGAACACCCCGGTCGCGTGGTGCTGGTCGATACCGACGGAACACTCGATGTCGCCACCGTGATCGGTTGCGGCGAGCCACAAGTGGTGGTGCGCGACGGGGTGGCCCACAGCGCCCGGCTGAAACCTGCCGACCGGCGGCCCCTGTTGCGGCTGCCCGACCCGCCGGCGGTGTGGCGGCTGGCCGCCGGCGACGCCGGGACGCTCGAAGATCTCGCCGTCCAGGAGTATCCGCCCGCGCAACTGGAGGCCGGTCAGGTGCGCGTGGCGGTGGCCGCGGCCGGGGTGAACTTCCGCGACGTGCTGGTGGCGCTGGGCATGTACCCGGGTGCGGCCCAACTGGGCGCGGAGGGCGCCGGGATCGTCACCGAACTCGGCGCCGGCGTCAACGATTTGGCCGTCGGGGACGCGGTCATGGGGATCTTCGGGCTGGCCGGTTCGGAGGCGGCCGTCGATGGCCGATTGGTGACCCGCGTGCCGCAGGGCTGGTCGATGGCCCAGGCCGCGGCCGTGCCGGTGGTGTTCCTGACAGCCTATTACGGGCTGTCGGTGCTGGCCGACCTGCGCGCCGGGCAGCGGGTGCTGGTGCACGCCGCCACCGGCGGGGTGGGCATGGCCGCGGTGCAACTGGCCCGGCACTGGGGGGCGGAGGTCTACGCGACCGCCAGCCGCGGCAAGTGGGACACCCTGCGCGCCATGGGATTCGACGACGCGCACCTCGCGGATTCGCGCACGCTGGATTTCGAGCAGAAGTTCGCCGGGGGCGTCGACGTGGTGCTCAACTCGCTGGCGGGGGAGTTCAACGATGCGTCGCTGCGGCTGCTGGGCGCCGGCGGTCGCTTCATCGAAATGGGCAAGACCGATCTGCGCGACCCGGATGACATCGCCCGGGCCCATCCCGGCGTGACGTACCGCGCGTTCGACCTGATGGAGGCCGGCCCCGACCGCATCGCCGAGATGCTGGCGGAATTGATGAGGCTGTTCGCGGCCGGCGTCCTGGCGCCGTTGCCCGTCAAGGCGTTTGACGCGCGCGGCGCCGCCGACGCCTATCGATTCGTCAGCCAGGCCCGCCACATCGGCAAGGTCGTGCTCACCATGCCGGGCGGGCCCGCCGGGCTGGCCGGCGGCACCGCGCTGATCACCGGCGGTACCGGCATGGCAGGTTCGGCGTTGGCACGGCATCTGGTCGAGCGGCACCGGGTGCCCCACGTGATGCTGGTCAGCCGTAGCGGCGACCGCGCCGACGGGATGGCCGAGCTGGCCGCCGAACTGCGCGACGCGGGAGCGTCGGTGTCGGTGGTCGCCTGTGACGTCGCCGACCGGGCGGCCGTCGCGGCCCTGCTGGCGCAGGTGCCCGCGCGCTACCCGTTGCGGTCGGTGTTCCACGCCGCGGGCGTGCTCGACGACGCGGTGATCGCCTCCCTGACGCCGGCGCGCATCGACACCGTGCTGAGGGCCAAGGTTGACGGAGCCTGGCACCTGCACGAGCTGACCCGGGACCTGGATCTGTCGGCGTTCGTGGCGTTTTCGTCGATGGCGGGCATCGTGGGCGCCCCCGGCCAAGGGAACTACGCGGCAGCCAACAGCTTCCTCGACGCGCTGGCGGCGCATCGCCACTCTCACGGGCTACCGGGACTCTCGGTCGCCTGGGGAATGTGGGAAGAATCCTCCACGATGACCCAACACCTCGGCGAGCGCGACAAGGCCAGGATGACCCGCGCCGGGCTGAGTGCGTTGACCACCCGGCAGGCGCTGGAACTGCTGGACGCCGCGCTGCTGAGCGAACAGCCCATGGTGGTGGGCACAAGACTCGATCGGGGCGCGCTGGGGCAGCACAGCGCCACGTTGCCGCCGCTGCTCAGTCAGTTGGCCGCCCGTCCGGCCCGCCGGATGCTGGCGCACACCGACATAGTGTCCCTGACCGGCCTGCGGGCGCGGCTGGACGGCATGTCGCCCGAGCAGCGGCACAACGAACTGGTGGAACTGGTCTGCAGCAACGCGGCCACGGTATTGGGTCACAGCACCGCGGACGTCAACGCCGACGACGCGTTCGGCGATCTCGGGTTCGATTCGCTGACCGCCGTCGAGCTGCGTAACCGGCTCAAAATCGCTACCGGCCTGACCCTTTCGCCGACGCTTATCTTCGATCACCCCACGCCGGCCGCGCTTGCCGAACACCTCGGCACCCAGCTCGCCACCGGCGGCCCCGGCGCGGCGGCCGCCACTGTGCCCGACCGGACGGCCCGCTTCGAGGAGATCGCCCGCGAACTGCGGGCGCTGCTCAATCAGCCCGACCTCAGTCCCGGCGACAAGAAGCAACTGGTCACCCGGCTGCAAGGCCTGCTCGACACGGTGCCGGGCCCGACACCGGCCCCGCTGCTGGAACACAACGAGCACGCGTTCGACGACGACATCTCCACCGCCACCGACAGTCAGTTGTTCGCCATTCTCGACGACGAAGTCGGCCCCTGACTTGCCTCCGACAGACGTCGCGATCATCGGGCTGGCCTGCAGGTTTCCGGGCGCGCCCGACCCGTCCGCGTTCTGGCGGCTGATCCGTGACGGGCGTGAGGCCACCCAATTGGGCGGGGACGCCGGCGAATTCGACGCGGACTTCTTCAACCTGTCGCCGCGCGAGGCGGCCGCGATGGATCCGCGGCAGCGCCTGGCCCTCGAATTGACCTGGGAACTGCTCGAGGACGCGTTCGTGGTACCGGAAAAGCTACGGGGACAAGAGGTCTCGGTGTTCTTCGGGGCGATGACGGACGACTACGCGGCCCTGACGCTGCGCGATCTCGCCGACAACCTGGACCACCACACCTTCACCGGCATCAGCCGGGCGATGATCGCCAACCGGGTGTCGTACGCCTTCGGGTTGCGCGGACCCAGCATGACCGTCGACTCCGGTCAGTCGTCCTCGTTGGTGGCGGTGCACCTCGGCTGCGACAGCGTGCGAACCGGGCGGTCGACCCTGGCCGTCGCGGGTGGCGTCCACCTCAACCTGTCCGACGAAATCGCCATGCTGGAACGGGAATTCGGTGCGGTATCGGTGTCGGGCCACACCTACGCCTTCGATCGTCGCGCCGACGGCTACGTGCGCGGCGAAGGCGGCGGACTGGTGCTGCTCAAGCCATTGGCGGCCGCCCTGGACGACGGCGACCGCATTCACGCCGTCATTCGCGGCGGCGCAGTCGGCAACGCCGGGCACAGCGCGACCGCCCAGACGGTCCCGTCGGCGCGCAGCGAAGCGGACGTGATCCGGCGCGCGCTCGCCGATGCCGGCCTGGGCGTCGGCGACATCGACTACGTCGAGGCGCACGGCACCGGGACCAAGGTCGGCGACGCGATCGAAGCCCGGGCGCTGGGCGAGGTCTTCGCTCGCCGCGCGCACGATCCGGTGCGGGTCGGTTCGGTGAAGACCAACATCGGTCACGCCGGCAGCGCCGCGGGAATCGCGGGCCTGCTCAAGGCCGTCCTGGCAGTCGAACATGCCGCGATCCCGCCCAGCCTCAACTACGCCGACCTCGAGGCCGGGCTGAATCACCTTGGGCTGCAAGTTAACACCGCCCTGGCGCCGTGGCCGGCGGGGGATCGGCCGCGGCGGGCGGGGGTGTCCTCGTTCGGCATGGGCGGCACCAACGCACACCTGATCGTCGAGCAGCCCCCGGCCCAGCGGGACACCGCGCCTTCGCAATTGCGGGCGGCCACGGATGGGGTCGTGCCGTGGGTGCTGTCGGCCCGTTCCGAAGGGGCGCTGGCCAACCAGGCCCGGCGGTTGTCGGCCTTGGTGGCCGACCGGGCCGACGTGAGCCCCCTCGACGTGGCCTGGTCGCTGGTCAGCACCCGGACGCTCTTCGAGCACCGCGCGGTCGTGGTGGGTGGCGACGCTGCGGCGCTGACGTCCGGGTTGGCGGCCGTCGCCGCGGGGGAGCCACGGCCGAATGTCGCGGTGGGCCGGGCGGGATCGTCGGGCGCGACGGTCTTTGTGTTCCCGGGCCAGGGCTCGCAATGGTTGGGCATGGGTCGGCAACTGTACGACCGGTTCGAGGCGTTCGCCTGCGCGTTCGACGAGGCCGCCGCGGCGGTGGACGCGCACGTCCGGCTGCCGCCGCGCGAGGTGATGTGGGGCGACGACCCGGAGTTGTTGCGCAGCACCGAGTTTGCCCAGCCGGCCTTGTTCGTGTTGGGCCTCGCGCTGGTGGCCTTGTGGGAATCCTTCGGTGTGACACCGGATGTGGTAATGGGGCACTCGGTCGGTGAGATCGCCGCGGCGTGTGTGGCCGGGGTGCTCTCGCTCGCGGACGCGTCGCGCATGGTGGCGGCGCGGGGCCGGTTGATGGCGCAACTGCCGGCCGGCGGGGTGATGGTGGCGGTCGAGGCCGGCGAAGCCGAGGTCGCCGGGCTGCTGACCGATGGGGTGAGCCTCGCGGCGGTCAATGGCCCCAACGCGGTGGTGCTGTCCGGCGCGCAGGCTCCCGTCGAAGCGCTGGCGGACCGGCTGGCCCGGATGGGCCGGCGCGTGCATCGGCTGGCGGTGTCGCACGCGTTTCATTCGTCGCTGATGCAGCCCATGGTGGCGCAGTTTTCCGCGGCGGTGGCCGACATCGAGGCCAGGCAGCCGCGAATCGGGCTGGTGTCCAACCTGACCGGCCGGCTCGCGGGCGCCGGCTACGGCTCGCCGGGGTACTGGGCGGCGCACATCGGCCAGCCGGTGCGCTTCTTCGAGGGGGTGCGCGCCGCCGAGGCCGCCGGCGCCGGGACCTTCGTGGAGCTCGGCCCGGGCGCAGCGCTGACGGCGGCGGTCGACCAATCGCTGAGCACGCCGCAGGCCGTATCGGTGCCCACCATGACCAAGGACCACCCCGAAACGGAATCGCTGCTGTTCACGGCCGCCCGGCTGTTCACCCGCGGCCTCGACCCGAACTGGGCCGCCGTGTTCACCGGGCAAACGGCCCGGCGGATCGAGTTGCCCACGTATGGCTTTGCGCGGCAACGTTTTTGGCTGGGATCCGGCGGAGCCGGCGCGGCGCCGCCCGCCACGGCCGCTCAAGCACCCGACCTGGCGCAGCGGTTGCACGGACTTGCCCCCGACGACCAGCACCGTGTGCTGGTCGAACTGGTCTGCGAGCACGCGGCGGCCGTCTCGGGGCATCCCGGCGGCGACGCCATCGACCACGACCGCGCGTTCGGCGACCTCGGGTTCGACTCGATGATCGGGGTCGAACTGCGCAACCGTCTCACCAGCCATACCGGACTGGCGTTATCGCGAACGCTGATCTTCGATTATCCGACGCCGGCCGCGTTGGCCGATCATCTTCGCCGGCAACTGCTGCACGACGAGGCGGGCGAATCCGACGACGAAAGAATCTGGTCGACGTTGCGCAAGATTCCGGTGCGCGAGCTCCGAAGAACGGGAATGCTCGAAAAACTTCTATTACTCGCCGGCACACCGGAAACGCCGTCCGCGGACGCACATCCCGATGCCGACGACATCGACTCGTTGAGCCCGGATGAATTGATCGCGATGGCGCTGAGCTCGGCGGACGAGGAAGACACCGAATGATGAATTCCCCACTGGCGGATATGATTACGCGAGCACAAAGTCGCCGTAATAAGGCATGTGTTGAATACCAAAGACTTTTGCACCGCGGTACGGGACCGCATAAACTTCCGGCATTACGGGGAGCCGTATTGAGATTGGTCGGCAACCGAGAGAGCAGATCATGAGCGTCATCGCGGGTGTGTTCGGCGCAGTGCCGCCGCATCGCTACAGCCAAAGTGAAATCACCGACCAGGTGGTCAAATTTCCCGCGCTGGCCGAGCACGAAGAGATCGTCCGGCGCCTGCACGCCGCCGCCAAGGTCAACAGCCGCCACCTGGTGCTGCCCCTCGAGCGCTACCACGCGCTCACCGACTTCGGTGCCACCAACGAGATCTTCATCGACAAGGCCGTGGAGCTCGGCTGCGAAGCGCTACTGGGCGCGCTCGACGAGGCCGGGCTGCGACCGCGGGACATCGACATGATCGCCACGACGACGGTGACCGGCATCGCGGTGCCGTCGCTCGACGCGCGGATCGTCGGGCGGCTGGGCCTGCGCCCGGACGTGCGGCGGATGCCGCTGTTCGGCCTGGGTTGCGCGGCCGGGGCGGCCGGGGTGGGCCGGCTGCACGATTACCTGCGCGGTGCCCCGGACGGCGTCGCCGCGCTGGTGTCGGTCGAGCTGTGTTCGCTCACCTTTCCGACGGTCCGCCCGACCGTGTCGGGACTGGTGGGGACGGCGATGTTCGGCGACGGCGCCGCCGCCGTGGTCGCCGCCGGGGACCGTCGCGCCCAGCAACTGAATTCCGCCGGGCCAGACATCGTGGATTCGCGCAGCCGCCTGTATCCCGAATCGCTGCACATCATGGGCTGGAACATCGGCTCGGACGGCGTGCAGCCGACGATGTCGCCGGAGCTGCCCAACGTCATCGACCGCTATCTGGCCGACGACGTGACTACCTTCCTCGCGCCGCACGGGCTGACGAAGGACGACATCGGCGCCTGGGTCACCCACCCCGGCGGCCCCAAAGTGATCGACGCGATCGCCAAGAGCCTCGAACTGCCCCCGGAGGCCCAGGAACTGACCTGGCGCTCGCTCGGGGAGGTCGCCAACCTCTCGTCGGCGTCAGTGCTGCACATCCTGCGCGACACCATCGCCAAGCCGCCGCCGGCCGCCAGCCCCGGCTTGTTGCTCGCGATGGGGCCGGGCTTCGGGTCCGAACTGGTGCTGCTGCGCTGGCACTGACGCTCTCGCAAACCCGTTGCGGCCCAAGCGTTTACTCGAGCAACTCGGAGAGCTCCAGCCAGCGTCCCTCCGTCGCGGTGACCTCGTCCTCGAGCGCGCGCAACTCCCGGGTGAGCCGGGTGATGCCGACATGGTCGGACTGGTCGTGCGCGGCCAGTTCGTGGTGCTTGTCCGCGATCCGGTCCGCCAGCCGCGCGAGCTGGCGGTCCAGGGCGGCCACCTCCTTTTCGGCGGCCCGGCGTTGCGCGCCGGACATCGCCTGGGCGTCGGGCGGGGGAGCGGGCTGCGACGATTCCGGGGCGGGCCGGGCGGTCCGCTCGCCGGCGAGCCGCAGATACTCGTCGACGCCGCCGGGTAGGTGCCGCAACCGGCCGTCGAGCACCGCGTACTGCTGATCGGTGACCCGCTCCAGCAGATAGCGGTCATGCGAGACGACGATCAGCGTGCCGGCCCACGAGTCCAGCAGATCCTCCATGGCGGCCAGCGTGTCGGTGTCGACGTCGTTGGTCGGCTCGTCCAGCAGCAACACGTTGGGCTCGGAAAGCAGGGTGAGCATCAGCTGCAGCCGCCGCCGCTCACCTCCGGAGAGATCCTCGACGCGGGCCGACAGCTGGCCCCGGCCGAAGCCGAGTCGCTCCAGCAGCTGCGCCGGGGTGGCCTCGCGGCCCTCGACCTGATAGCCGCCCTGCAGTCGGCCCAGCACGTCGGCGATCCGGTCGCCGCCGACCGCGGCCAGCGCGTCGCCCTGCTGGTCGAGCACAGCCAGGCGCACGGTCTTGCCGCGCTTGACGCGGCCCGCGTCCGGCTCGATGGTGCCGTCGATCAACCCCAACAGGGTCGACTTGCCGGCGCCGTTGGCCCCGACGATGCCGGTGCGCTCGCCGGGGGCGATCCGCCACTCGACATCGCGCAGCACCGGGCGGCCCCCGAACGAGACCGAGACGTCGAGCAGGTCGACCACGTCCTTGCCCAGCCGGGCGGTGGCCAGCTTGGCCAGTTCGACGGTGTTGCGCAGCGGCGGCACGTCGGCGATCAGCTGGTTGGCCGCCTCGATCCGGAACTTGGGTTTTGACGTCCGCGCCGGCGCGCCGCGGCGCAGCCACGCCAGCTCCTTGCGCATCAGGTTCTGCCGCTTGGCCTCGGCGACGGCGGCCATCCGGTCCCGCTCGACGCGCTGCAGAACGTAGGCGGCGTAGCCGCCGTCGAACGGTTCGACGATCCCGTCGTGCACCTCCCACGTCGTGGTGGCGACCTCGTCGAGGAACCAGCGGTCGTGGGTCACCAACAGCAGCCCGCCCGAGTTGCGCGCCCAGCGCTGCCGCAGATGCCCGGCCAGCCAGGTGATGCCCTCGATGTCGAGATGGTTGGTCGGCTCATCGAGCGCGATGACGTCCCATTCGCCGATCAGCAACCGGGCCAGCTGCACCCGGCGGCGCTGGCCGCCGGACAGCGTGGAAACCGTTGCTTCCCAGGCGATGTCGGAGACCAGCCCGGCGACCACGTCGCGCACCCGCGCGTCGCCGGCCCACTGGTGTTCGGCCGCCTCGCCGACCAGCGTGTAGCCCACGGTGCGGTCCGGGTCCAGGGTGTCGGCCTGGCTCAGCGCGCCGACCCGCAACCCGCTGCGCCGGGTGACCCGCCCGGCATCGGGCCGTTGCTGACCGGTCAGCAGCCGCAGCAGGCTGGATTTGCCGTCGCCGTTTCGCCCGACGATGCCGATGCGGGCGCCGTCGTTGACCCCGAGCGTGATCGAGTCGAAGACCACCTGAGTCGGATATTCGAGGTGTACGGCCTCGGCCCCAAGTAGGTGCGCCACCGGGCCGACCCTAGCGTCCCGCCGCTAGCCGAGGGTCAGCAGCGCGTGGTCCACCTGGCTTTGGGTTTCCGCCGACGCCTTGCTGGCCACGGCGTCCAGGAAGCGGCTCGCGACGTCGCGCAGCTTGAGGTTCGCCTCCTGGGAACGCCACACCAGGATGTCGAACGCGCGCTCGGCCGAGATGCCGTAGGCGGTCATCAGCACGCCCTTGGCCTGCTCGATGCGCGCGCGGGCATCGGCCACCGCCGACAGCACGTTGGTGATGTCGGAGTGCAGGGAGTCGGTGACGTCGACGTAGAACCCGGACGTGCCGGCCAGCGCACCGGTGCCGTCGACCATCCGATCGCCGGCGACGACGACGCACCGGGTGCGACCGGCGGTGTCGATGATGCGGTGCCGGCTGCTGAACGGCTTGCCCTTCATCACGCGGTCCAGCACGGCCGCCACCCGCTCCCGGTCGTCCGGATGCTTGTGTTGCAGCAGCAGTTCCGTGGTGGGCTTGACCTGTCCCGGCTGGTAGCCGTGCATGCGGGCGACCGCGTCCGACCACTCCCAGCGATGGCCGTCGATGTAGAACCAGAACCTGCCGACGCGCTGCGGCTCGCCGAGGCCCAGCACCAGGTCGACCGCACTGAGGTCGCCTTCCTCGACGACGTCGGTCACCACCGGCTCACGGCGCTCAACGGTTTCGTCGTCGGAGTTCACCGTCATGGTGCGATTCCCCAATCCCCATCGTGAAAACCTTGGCTTGTCAATTCCCGTTTTTGCGCGGGTCCATGCCTAGGCCACCCGGTACCGCTCGGCGTCGCGGTGTTTGAACTCGCACCCGAAGCCCGGCCGGCGCTGGTCGGGCCGCAGAGCCCCGCCCTCGGGGGACAGGGCGCCCTCGAAGAGCATGTGCTCGATGCGGTGGTGGTCGTGGAAGTACTCCAGGTGTCGCAGGTTCGGGATCGTGGTGGCGACGTGGGCGTGCAGGTTGGGGGCGCAGTGCCCGGACACGTCGACGTTGTAGGAAGCGGCCACGGCCGCGGCGCGCACCCAGTCGGTGATGCCCCCGCAGCGGGTGACGTCGATCTGCAGGCAGTCCACCGCGTCGGCGGCGAGCATCCGGTTGAAGTAGGCCAGGTCGTAGCCGTACTCGCCGGCGGTGACGTCCGGGCTCACCCGGTCGCGCACCTCCCGCAGGCCGGCCAGGTCGTCGGAGGAGACGGGTTCTTCGAACCAGCTGACGCCGTGGTCGGCCATGGCGTGGGCCACCCGGATGGCCTGCTTGCGGCGGTAGCCGCCATTGGCGTCGACATACAGTTCGGTGTCCGGCCCGATCACCTTGCGCGCCAAGGCGATTCGATCCAGGTCGCGGCCCACGTCGGAGCCCCACGACTCGCCGATCTTGATCTTCACCCGCGGGATCTTCCACTCGCCGACCCAGCGTTCGAGTTGGGCACGCGCGGTGCGCTCGTCGTAGGTGGTGAAGCCGCCGCTGCCGTAGATCGGCACCTCGGGGTGCGCCATGCCGAGCAGCCGGCAGACCGGCAGCTCCAGCAGCTTGCCCTTGAGGTCCCACAGCGCGGTGTCGAGCGCGGAGATCGCGCACGACGCCAGCCCGGGCCGCCCGTTGTTGCGCATCGCGATGACCATCGACTGCCACCGGGCCGGGATGTCCATGGCGCTGTGGCCGGTCAGCGTGCCGGCGAGCTTGCCGTTGATCAACGCGGCGCACGCGCCGTCGGCGTAGGTGTAGCCGATGCCTCGCCGGCCGTCGGCCGCAACCTCGGCGAGCACCAGCGTCGTCGACGACCACGACAGGGTGCCGTCGGCTTCCGGTGCGTCGGTGGGGATCTGGTAGGCCTGCGCGGTGACTTGATCGATCCGCGCGTCGGTCGTCATCGCGGCCACCGGCGGCCCGCCCGCGCCGCGAGCCACGCCCCCAGCCCCGCCGCGCCGAGCGCGCCGGTTCCGCTGATGGCCGGATGCTGGGACGCCCACAGTTGCGGGCTGCGCGCGTGCGACTTGTCGTCGAACTGGCCGTGCGCGCCGTGGTCGGTGCCCGGTTCGGAGTCCAGCGGCTGCCACAGGTTGTGCGGCCGGCCGGGCCCGACGTGTTCCTCGGTCTGCTGGGAGTCGTAGCCGGTGCGGCCCAGGTAGCGGTCCAGCAGCGGAGCGACGAACTTCTGCCCCAACAGCGTCACCATGGTGGAATCGCCGACCCAATATTGCTTGCGCCCCGGATGGTCGGCGGCATACAGGACGCCGCGCGCCGCGACCTCGGGCTGGTAGATCGGCGGCACCGGCTGGGGATGGCGGGGCAGCCGGGACAGCACCCAAGAGAACTGCGGGGTGTTGACCGCCGGCATCTGCACGACGGTGATCCGCACCTTCGAGCCCTCGTGGAACAGTTCGCAGCGCACCGATTCGGTGAATCCGTTGACCGCGTGCTTGGCGCCGCAATAGGCCGACTGCAACGGGATCGACCGCTGGCTGAGCGCCGAGCCGACCTGCACGATGGTGCCGCGGTTGCGCGGGCGCATCTTGGCCAGCGCCGCCATGGTGCCGTGCACGTAGCCGAGGTAGGACACGTCGGTCACGCGCTTGAACTCCTCGGCGCTGATCTCGCGCAGCGGCGCGAATACCGAGGTGAACGCGACGTTGACCCACACGTCGATGGGGCCGAAGGCGGATTCGGCCTCGTCGGCGGCGGCGACGACGGCCGA
>NZ_QMEU01000090.1 GCF_003284975.1 Mycobacterium colombiense | reverse complement strand
CCGGCGCCTACGTGCGCCGCGCCGGCGACGACGTCCAGCCCGGTGACGTCGCGGTGCGCTCCGGGACGGTCATCGGTGCGGCGCAGGTCGGGCTGCTGGCCGCGGTCGGCCGCGAACGGGTGCTGGTCCACCCGCGCCCGCGGGTGACGATCATGGCGCTGGGTGGCGAGCTGGTCGACATCTCGCGCACCCCGGGCAACGGGCAGGTCTATGACGTCAACTCCTATGCGCTGGCGGCTGCGGCCCGCGACGCCGGCGCGGAGGTCAACCGCGTTGGCATCGTCGGCGGCGGCCCCCGCGAGCTCCGCGAGATCGTCGAGGGCCAGATCAATCGCGCCGAGGTGATCGTGATCGCCGGCGCGGTCGGGGGCGCCGCGGCCGAGGCGGTGCGGCGGGTGCTGTCCGAGCTCGGCGAGATAGAGGTCGTGCGGGTGGCCATGCATCCGGGCTCCATCCAGGGTTTCGGGCAGCTGGGCCGGGAGGGCGTTCCGACGTTCCTGTTGCCGGCCAACCCGGTGAGCGCGCTGGTGGTGTTCGAGGTGATGGTCCGTCCGCTGATCCGGTTGTCGCTGGGCAAGCGTCAGCCGATGCGTCGGATCGTGCAGGCGCGCACGCTGTCGCCCATCACGTCGGTGGCCGGGCGCAAGGGGTTTTTGCGCGGGCAGCTGATGCGCGACCAGGAGAGCGGGGAGTATCTGGTGCAGGCGCTCGGCGGCGCGCCCGGAGCCTCGTCGCACCTGCTGGCCACGCTGGCCGAAGCGAACTGTCTGGTGGTGGTGCCCAGCGGCGCCGAGCAGGTTCGTACCGGCGAGATCGTCGATGTCGCCTTCCTGGCCCAGCGCGGCTGAGCGAAACGACTGCACGCACGGTGAACCTGTTGCGCTCCACTTCCCGCCATCCAGGATGGCCGATGAGCGTTGGGCCGCTTCGGGTTCCGGCCGGCGTCGTCCGGTTGCGGCCGGTGCGGCTGCGCGACGGCGCGCAGTGGAGCCGCATCCGGCTGACCGATCGTGCGCACCTGGAACCGTGGGAGCCCAGTTCCGAGGGCGACTGGACGGCCCGGCACGCGGTGGCCGCTTGGCCGGCGCTGTGTTCCGGGCTGCGCGCCGAGGCGCGGCAGGGACGCATGCTGCCCTACGTCATCGAACTCGACGGCCGGTTCTGCGGCCAGCTGACCATCGGCAACGTCACCCACGGCGCGTTGCGGTCGGCGTGGATCGGCTACTGGGTGCCGCGGTCGGCCACCGGCGGCGGCGTGGCCACCGCGGCGCTGGCGCTGGGCCTCGACCACTGCTTCGGCCCGGTCATGCTGCACCGGGTGGAGGCCACCGTGCGTCCGGAAAACGCCGCCAGCCGGGCCGTGCTGGCGAAAGTGGGGTTCCGCCAGGAGGGCCTGTTGCAGCGCTACCTGGAGGTCGACAGGGCGTGGCGCGATCACCTGCTGATGGCCATCACCGTCGAAGAGGTCAGCGGTTCGGTGGTCTCGACGCTGGTCCGCGCCGGGAACGCCGGCTGGGTGTGACCGGCTCTCGCTAGAACAGCCGGCTTCCGTCGTCCGCTTCAGTGATCCGTGGCGGCTCGCCGGGAGTCCGAATCGTTGCAATTCTGGGACTAGCGCGACACGAGTGACTCATGGTGCTTGTGAGAGACAAATTACAGGTGTGTAATTGTGCTGGTCGTACGACCGGGCCGCGTTGGCCACCAGTGGCTTCGCGGGGGATGGACACCGAAGAGAGCAGGTCATCATGCCAAGCATCCCGCAGTCATTGTTGTGGATATCGCTCGTGGTGCTATGGCTGTTCGTCTTGGTGCCGATGCTCGTCAGCAAACGCGACGCGGTGCGGCGCACCAGCGACGTGGCCCTGGCGACCCGGGTGCTCAACGGCGGGGGCAACTCCCGGCTGGTCAAGCGCAGCGGCCCGGCCGCCGGACACCGCAGCGATCCCAACTGGACGCCGCCGGAAGACTCGGTCGACACCGACCTCGACGACGAGCGCGACCTCGACGACGATGACCACGAATCCGACGACGACCCCGAGACCGACGAGCTGAGCCGCCGGCGCCCGGTGGTGATGAGAATGGCCGTCGCCGAGTCGACCGAGCCCGACTATCTCGACGTCGATGTCGTCGAGGATTCCCACGTCCTTCCGGCAGGGGCCAACGCGTCCGCCGCCGAGGCCGAAACCGCCGAGGCCGAAACCGCCGACATCGAGCCCGTCCAAGACGGCGAGGTCGACACCGAGGCCGTCGCCAAAACCGACGATGCCGACGAGGACGGCTACGAGTACGTCGAGGACTCGTCCGGCCTGGAGCCCGCCGCCGAGGGCGACGAGCCCGACGAATCCGAGGCGCCGGCGCCGATGCCGCGCAACGCCTCGCGGCGGCGCCGGTTCGACAACAAGACCGCCACGGCCGTCAGCGCCCGCAAGTACGCCTTCCGCAAGAAGGTCCTGATGGTGATGGCGGTCGTACTGGTCGGCTCGGCCACCGCGGCCTTCAAGGTCTCGCCGAGCGCGTGGTGGGTGTGCGGCACCGCCACCGCGATCACCCTGCTGTACCTCGGTTACCTGCGGCGCCAGACGCGCATCGAGGAGAGGGTGCGCCACCGCCGGATGAAGCGGATGGCGCGGGCGCGGCTCGGCGTGGAGAATGCCTACGACCGCGACTATGACGTGGTCCCGTCGCGGTTGCGGCGCCCGGGCGCGGTGGTTCTCGAGATCGACGACGAGGACCCCGTGTTCGAGCACCTCGACTACGCGATGGCCATGCGGACCTTCGGTTGGCCCAGGGACTTGCCGCGCGCCGTCGGCGAGTAGTGCTGGCAGTTCGGTAGTTGGTGCCGCGACTGGTAGCCTGCTTAGCGATCAGGGGCTATGGCGCAGTTGGTAGCGCGACTCGTTCGCATCGAGTAGGTCAGGGGTTCGATTCCCCTTAGCTCCACAACGTTCGACCAGGTCAGCGGTAGCTGAGCCCCGGGCTTTCGAAGCCGTCCGTTGCGGCGTCGAGACGCCGGCGACCTCGTCCAGCTCCCCGCAGAACAAGTGCGCGTACACATCCGGCGTCGCCGCGGCAGGCGGAGCAATCGGCGCAACGACCGTCCCGTACTGGCAAGAGGTGGTTTCGAGCTGGTGACGTCCGGCGTGTCGCGGTTTCACCGTCAATCGGTTCTGAGACCGTTGGACACACTCGATGGAACGCAGGGAGGCGGCGTGAGCCCGACTCACATTTTCTTCGTCTCGGCTCTCGTCGTCATGCTGGTAGTCGGGATCGTGTCGACCCTGTTTTCCGGGAAGCTGTTCCACCCTGAGGCTACCTTGGCGATTGCCTTGACGGTGATTACCGTCGCGGCCTGGGTCTGGCGGATGCCACGGGGTTGGTACACGATTTCGCAAATCGCTTGGCGCTACCGGTTAACGACGGGTCAGGTCCGCGAGGTCGCGGACAGTCTCGGCATGAGGTTCAACCGTGGTGCGCTGGTCCCTGCCTCACAGCGCAAGAAAATGCATCCCGAACTGATGCGTCTGAAGAAGCGTAAGTCACTGCGCGAGCCGAAGGCAGCGAAGGACAACCGATTGGTCTACGAAGTTTCAGCAATACAGTCTGATTTCCTGGAGGGGGCCGACCGCATGCCGTTCTCCGGTGAGGAGCTGTTGCGACATCTGCATCCCAGGATCAGCCAGTCCGCGGCAGACGTCGAGGCCGAGGCAGTCTGACGAAATCGGCTGCGGCCTCGCCGATGCGCGGCTACCGGGACTGCGATGCAGCGCCCGCGGCGATCCGACTCACCGAGAGCTTGGCGGCCGCGGCTGGAATGGGCTAGATCGCTAAACGCTGCGGGCGTCCGGTCGCCGCGCTCATGGGTTGATCGTGTTGTCGCCGACCTGGCGTCCCCAGACGTACTCGATCGCATACGGCGATCCGGTGTCCAGGTGGTTGTACGGCACGATGCTGTTGCCGGTGTCCATCACCAATGCCGGTGCCGGCCATAGATGACGGGTGATGGTCTGCCAGCAGCCCGGCGCCCCGCCGGGCCCGCCGCGCGCGTTCACCCGCGGCAGGTTCTCCGGCCAGACGTAGGGGTTCGGCGCGCCACCGACCAGGCCGGCGACGCCGCCGAGCCCCATCGTGAGCGCGGCGACCGCGACCAGCGACAGGGGGTTGGCGACCAACCCCAACCCGGACAGCACCTTGCCGTTGCCGGTGAGCGAGTAACCGTTGGCCCCCTCGAATGCGGCAAACTTCGGCTCGACGTCGTGAGAATTCCGTATGCTGCAGAAGATCTCGGGGCTGTAGGTGTCGAGCAGCTGCGCGGTCGGCACCAGGTCTTCGGCGCCGCGCGCCAGATACGGCCCGCCCTTGTTGAACAGCTCGGCACCGGTGTTGCCGAACCCGGCCGCCGACAACAACGCCTGATCCAGATCCTTTTGCTGGGCGTTGATGGTGCGCGAGGTGATCACCGCGTTGTTCAAGAAGTCGAACAGGTCCGGCGCCGCGTTCGCGTAGGTGTCACCCAGCGCCGCCAAACCTTGAATGTCCTTGCGCGCCTGAGGCATCCGCGGATTCACATCATCGAGCAAGATGTTGGCGTTGACCACCGACTGGCCGAACTTCTCGCCCAGCCCCGACAGCGACTGCGCCGCGGCGCTCAGCGTCAGATTCAGCTTGACCGGATCCACCTTCTCCGCGATCGAGGTGATGGTCTGAAACAGCGTGTTGATCTCGGTGGTCACCGAGCGCGCGTCGATCACCGTTCGTGACGAAATATGCTGCGGCGACGGGTTTTTCGGTGTCGTCAACGACACATACTTGCCACCGAACACCGTCGTCGCCTTGATATCGGCATGCACATTCGACGGAATCAGCTTCAAATACCGCGGATAAACCTGCAACGTGAACTTCGCCGCGGGATTGCCATCACGCACCGTCTCCGAGATCGAGCCCACCCGGCCGATCTCCACCCCGTTATACGTCACCTTCGAACCCGGATCCATCACCAAACCCGCCCGCGACGCCAACATCGTCAACTCGGCCTTGGGGGTGAAGTTGCCCCGGAACTGCCCGTAGACCAGGGCCAGAGCCAGCGCGCCGACGACCAGGGTCGCCACGCCGGCCAGCTTGTACGGCGGGGTCCGCGGGGCGTTGGTCTGGATCGGTCGTGCCATGGCGGTTACACCGTGTGCGCCAAGCCGGGATTGACGCCACAAAGTGCCAACGCGACGAAAAACGAATCGGCATCGACAACAGCGAAGAACCCATCAGCCGACTTGTAGCCAGCCTCACCACCACGTCCCGCACCGAACGGTCGTGCTGCACGTGGCACCGCAGACCGTAACGCCGACACGATGTGACAAATCCGCTCTTCCGATCCGGCGGAATGGCCGACTAGAACGGATTCCTCTTTAGGCTTCCCACCCTGATCCACGGGGATCTCTTCTCAGCTCAGGCGGCAATACAACTGGCAACGAGTGATCGTTATCCGGTTGCCCTCACGGCAGCCCGAACCGCACTTTAACAGCCATCCCGCAGTGGTCAGCCATAAATCTCAATTTTTAGGTATAGGCAATGCACACGCTTCACCGCCGACTGCTACGCATGGATTGGGAGCACCGTCCCGCGAATTCTGCGATGGATTATTTTCGAAACTGTGGACTGAGCTGTTGGGTTACTGGACTGCGCCGAGTGGTGTTCGGCCGGGCTGTTGGGCCTTGCAGAACAGCGTCATTTTGGTCATCGATCAGTCGGTGCTGGCGTCGATGAGCTTATCGGCAAGGCCCGCTGGATTGGTGAGCATGACCAAAGTCAGCGGAGTTGCGAACGCCGGATGAGCCACCGTCTACCGCCTGATTAATAAAGACGCTCAGTGACGTCAGCAGCGCGATGTCTCAAGGAGATGTGATTCGCCCGTTGGTAGACAGCGGTGGAGTGCACTGAGAGTGTGGCGTTAGTAAGGGACTCTTGCGGGAGGGGACCAGCTAAATGCGCGGTGAAAACGCATTGGTCTGCGGTGCGGGTATCGCTGGCCTGTTTGCGGCCAGGGTGCTCTCAGATTTCTATGACACCGTCACCGTGGTCGAGCGTGACAAGTTGCCCGACGGCACATTTCAGCGGCGAGGGGCTTCGCAAGGTCACCACCTGCATCAAATGCTCAGCAGGGGAGCGCAACACATCGTCGAGTTTTTTCCGGGTCTCTTGGATGAGCTCGAAGCGGCGGGCGCCATAATCCTTGACAGTCCCGACGACCCTGCCCTGTTCCATCTAGGCGCCGGTGACGTCGTCTTTTGCCAATCGGGGCGGTTCACACGGTCAGAGGGCATGGTCGTGTTTTTAGCCAGCCGGCCGCTGCTGGAAGGGGTCATTCGACGGCGGGTCCGGACGATTACCAATGTCACGGTCATAGATGGCCATGACGTGGCGGAGACGCTGATCGACTCTAATGGCCGGGTCATGGGCGCGCGCGTGGTCGAGCACCGGACCGGCCAGGAACTCGCGCTGACGGCTGACCTGCTCATCGACGCTACCGGTCGCTCCGCCCGTATACCGGCGTTCTTGGAGGCAAACGGTTATCAACGGCCGCCTGAATGCAGGTACACGATTGGCCTGACCTACTCAAGCCAGCTGTTCCGCCTGCAACCTGGGGCGCTTGCCGAGCGAGCGGTGTTGGATATTCCCACCCTCGACAGGCCGGAGGGGGCTGGGTTGCTGGCCTACGAAAACGAGACGGCGATCGCCACGGTGATCGGTTTTGCCGGCCGGAAGACACCAAACGACCTGCCTGGGTTGCTTGACTCACTTTGCAAGTTCCTGCCGGACCGCGTCGCTGCGGCGTTGCGCATTGGAGAGCCCATCGGTGAGGTGTCCACTCAGCGGTATCCCGTTAGCGTTTGGCGGCGTTACGACAAGCTCTCCCGGTTTCCACGGGGCTTACTCGTTATGGGCGATGCCGTATGCGGCTTCAATCCCGTGTACGGCCAAGGTATGACATCGGCGGCGTTGCAAGCGGCGGTGCTCCAAAGGTGCTTGGCCGATGGCAGTGATCAGTTAAGTCTTCGATTCTTTCGCGCCTCCGCCAAGAGGTTGTCGCAGATGTGGTGGGCGAATCGGTTCTTCGACTTCACCATCGTCCCGTCGGATGGTTGGCAGTCGAAGCCAAAGAAGTTGACGAGTCGCGCCATGGCCAAGCTTTATGCGGCGGCGGCCACCGACGTAGTAATCACCGAAGCGATATTCAGACAGATGCATCTCGTCGGGCAACCTATGGAATTTCTTCGGCCGTCGCTGTTGCGGCGGATAGTCGCTGGCAACCGACGAAGGGCAGGAAACGAATGAAGGGCTGGGGCGTGAGCACCCACAAAGGTCCGAAAGGTCTCGTCAGGGTTGCGGCCCCATGGCACCGGGCTCAGGGATGCAGGTTCCACTGACCGCAATCCTCGGCAAGGACGTCGTTGACGTCCACTTCGAGTCCCCCGACTACCGGGCCAGGATTCGAAGCCGTACTCACCACGCGTTGGTAGAGAACCGCGGTGGGCTCGATGCGCCCGTGGGACCAGGACCGCGTTTGCCACGCCCACCTGTGGCCCGGGGTCCGTGAGTTTCCGATGACGCCGTCGTCGGCGGCCCATTTGCAGACATCGCTACCGCCGTAGACTCCGGTGCGCTGCACTCCCAGTACCGAATTGATTCCGCGAAACCATTTGAGCGCCAGATTGTTCCAGGTGTCGTGGTTTATGTCCTCGTCGATGCTGAAGAAAATCGGGGCACTCTGACCTCCGCCAGCCGCGGAATGCAGCGCCCAGGCGGTGCGCGCGTCGGAGACGCCGCCCTCGAACCCGCGCCTGAAGTCCGATGGCGCCGTCCCGCCCGGCTTGCCGTACTGGTAATTGCTGACGATCATCAGCCCAGCAGCGGTCAGCTGCTCGGCGTAATGGCGGGTGATCGGCTTGGCGCCCATCGACGAGCCGGGACGCGAGAGCGACACGTAGTTGATGACCCCGGAGTAGCCGGCGGCTCGAATCTGCTCCGCTGGGACTTGGCGCATGGCGAAGTCGATCAATCTGGGAGTGGCGGCCGCCGTCGCAGGAACGGTGACATTTGCCGATGCCGCATATAACCCTGGCAGCACAGACATAGCGAGGGCGTAACGGAATACGTCGCGCCGGGGCATCGTGCGTGATCGCGGGAGGCGCACATTTCCCGACAATTCCTGCATCGCGTGATGTTAAATTTGCCGACTTTGTGAATAGAAGTGACGTGAAGTATTCGATATCAAATCGGTTTTTGCGGTTGACCGGCCCGAGTCAACGGCCGAAGCGGTGACGACGGTTAGAACTTCACCGCGAGGTTTTGGTGGGCCAGCCTACGAACCCCCCAGAAATAGGCGACGAATGGCATGGTGCACCACAACAGGTTCAGGACTACGAACTTGATCCACATCTCGACTGGGCTGGTCATGCTTTGCAGGTTGTTGGCTATTTCTACCCCGAAGTAGACCGCTGGCAGCGTCACCTCCACGATCATCCCGCCCATGATGAAAGAGAGTTGGGTGTTGGTGAACCGCTTGCCGTTGCGGAAGAACTGGACCATCGCATACGCCTCGAAGAGTCCGATGAAGAAGGCGATCCACTCAAGGACGACGATGAGCGGGTCGCCATTGAGGTAGCGGGCGTCGCCGCCGAGCAGGATGGGCGCCCACATGTACGTCCAGAGCGCGCCGTGCTGGACGCCTGTCTTGATTTGGTCGAAGAACAAAAGCCACGGTAGTTCCCAGATGAAGCGTGGGATCAGGGCAATAAAGACCCAGACGATGACCATTGCACTGAGCCGTTCCGCCTTGGTGCGGTCACGTTGGCCGGGAAGCGGTAGCCACGGCAGCGCGAGTGCGGTCACAAAACAGCCCACGACGAAGGCGACCAGCGTGGTCGACGCGACGAGGTGCGAAACCCCGGCATGAAATTCGAGGTACCAGAACACAACGTGGATGACGAAGAAGAACGCAAGAACGCCGAACAGCGACTTCTGCAGTGACGAGAGTCCGGGCTTCGCCGAGGAAACCTGCCGGTCGTCGGCACTGATCGTCTCAGTCACGGAGTTGGCTTTCAGCGGGAACGGTTAGCTGCATGCCAAAAGCATGGCATGCGCCATGTTTTTGTAGCAAGGGTCGCTAAGCGGTAAACGCGAGGGCGAGCGCCCGCTGTGCTGACGACCCGGGAACTTCGACGAGTGCCTTAAGCTAATTTTTGATGAAGCAACCCGGTGAGCAGGGCGGATTGCGGCTGTGACAACGAGCAGACGCACCGCTCCGCGTCGCCCGGTCGCTGGTCGACAACAGCGCGGAGACCGGACCCGAGAACTGCTGATCGACGAGACGGTTCGCTGCGTTCGCGAAGAAGGCTTCTCCGCGGCTAGTGCTCGGCACATCATTGAACGCGCCGGCGTGAGTTGGGGCGTCATTCAGCATCACTTCGGGGATCGCGACGGTCTGCTGACAGCGGTCATAGAAGATGCCGTTGACCGCCTCGTCGCCTCACTTGAGGTGCTGGCCGATCCTGACCGGGTAATGGACACCGAACACTTGGTGCGGGCAACGTGGGACGCATTCGCCAACCCAAAGGCCATGGCAGGCTTGGAGATTCTCATTGCGGCCAAGGACCTGCGCGGCAGTCTTGGTGGACAACAGATGCAACGTCTCGGTACGGCCCTGGCGGCGTTGGTCGCCCGTCTGAACACCGTGGCCGACCGTGAACATGCCATCGCTTTAGGCATGCTGCTGTGGACAACACCGGTAGCGATGATGCTCGCCGAAATGTTCGCCACGCCTCCGCTAACCACCAAAGATGCCCAGAAGGCAATAGTCAAACTGCTCGAAGAACTCGGCTAAGGCAATGGTTCCGGCGACCACTCGGGGGAAGATGAGCCTCGTCGCTGCGTCGGCTAGCCGCTGCAACCCCTCACATTTCTGGTGTGCCGAGACTGCTACCGGCGGCACGTTCCGGCCGCCGATGCCGGCTAACAGCACTCAAGCCGTGACCTGGCCAAACGTTGTGGAGCTAAGGGGAATCGAACCCCTGACCTACTCGATGCGAACGAGTCAACATGGGTGTTTGTAATCGCCTACCGTTCTGGCGGAGCGTGACCGTCGGAGTTAATGCGGTTGGGCGCGTTGATAGATGACGAGGGCTGTCGGAGCTACTGCGACGGACTACGGACGCAAAGTTCTCCAGAGCAAGAGTGGGCGCTGGGTTGTTTAAGGCGGCGAGTAAACACGACAGGGGCCACCCCCACCCCCTCATTTTCCTGCCGGACCGCACCGTCAAGCGGGCTTCCCGTCGGTTCAGCGTTCGAGGTGGTTCGCTCCGCTGTCGCAAAAGAAGGGTGGGCCGCCTTCGCCGCCAAACGCGAATCGCGATTCACGGGCCGGTAACTAGCGGTCAACGGGTGGCATGCGCGCGCACCGACGGCGCGATCCAGTCCGCCAGGAACCGTCGGAGCTCCGGTCCGGTGCGTGCCGGCCGGCCGGGATCCACGATCAATGACTGCAGCATCCGCAGCATGACCTCGACCAGTTCGTCGAGCCTGCGGTCGGCGAATCCCGCTGCGGCCCAATCGACATCGAATCGTCGCAGGATCGTCCGGCCGAACGAGATGGCCTGGTCCGAGGTGACCCCCGCGGTGAACGCGCTCGCCTTGCCGGGCTGGAATACCAAACTCAGGTACTTGTCATGCGCGAGTTGCTCGAACGTGTAGGCGATGCCCTCGACCACCGCTTCGGTGGGATCGGTGAGCGAACCCAGATGCGCCGCAAGGCGATTTAGGAACCCGTCGACGGAGGCGAGGGCCGTGGCACCCAGCAGTGCCTCATGGGTGGGGAAGTACCGGTAGATCGTCTGCCGCGTCACGCCGAGCGTCGCCGCGACCTCGGAAACGCTCACGGTCCCGCGCGCGTCGATGGCGGCGCGCGTCGCCGTCAGGATGCGCGCGGCGGCCTCGTCGTCGTCCGCCGGGATGTCGCCCGACCAGCCATGCCGGCGCATTGGGTGATCGTCGCACACATAGAGCCACCGCCTTGACAATACAAATGGTAGTGATTGTATGGTCCGAAGTATTGGGCAGGAGGAGGCCAGGGTGACGACGATCGACCGACCGGTGCGCGGCACCGACGAGACGCTGACGCGACGCGGCCTGCGTCATGCCCTGGACAAGACCACCGACCTGGCCGAGCGGGAATTGCGGGTGCCGCTGCACTACTACCGCGACCCCAAGATCACCGAGATTGAGGAATCGCAGATCTTGCGTCGGGTGCCGCTGGCCATCGTCCCGTCGGCGCAGGTGCCGAACAAAAACGACTACGTGGTGCGCTCGGTGCTGGGGGATTCGCTGCTGGTCACCCGCGACCGCACCGGCGCCAGCCACGTCTTGCTCAACTACTGCCGGCACCGCGGCGCGATGCCGGCCTGCGGCTCGGGCAACGCCTCGCGGTTCGTCTGCCCGTATCACGCCTGGACCTACCGCAATACCGGCGAATTGTTCACCGTCCCGGGCAAGGCCGGCTTCGACTCGATGGACCCCAAGGACTACGGCTTGGTGGAGCTGCCCTCCGAGGAGCGACACGGCTTCATCTGGGCGGTGCTGACCGCCGACGCGACCATCGACCTCGACGCGCACCTGGGCGAGTTCGGCGCCGAACTGGCGCTGTGGAACTACGCGGCCTACGGCTACCACACCCAGCGCGAATTCGCCTCCGACGTGTCATGGAAGGGCGCTCTGGAAGCGTTCGCCGAGGGCTACCACTTCCCGTACGTGCACGGCGAGAGCCTCATCGGGCAGCACACCCTGGCCAACACGATGGTCTACGACGAGTTCGGCAAGCATCACCGGATCGGTTTTCCGTTCACCTGGATCACCAACGTCGACGCCGATCCCACGGCGTCGCTGGACCCCGTGGCGAACATGGGGGTGATCTACTGGGTGTATCCGAACCTGATCCTGGCCAACAGCCCGGTGGGCGTGGAGATCATCGACATGTTGCCCGCGGGTGAGCCGACCCGCTGCACGGTCCGCCACAGTTGGATGGGCCGCATCCCGGCCACCAACGACGAGATGAGGGCCGCGTACGACGCGGTCTTCGAAGGCGTCCATGCGGCCGTGCGCGACGAGGACTTCGCGATGCTGCCCCAGTGCGGCGAGGGCGTCCGGCACGGCCAGCACGACCACATGATCATCGGGCGCAACGAAATCGCCGTACAACACATGATCAGGGTGTTCGCCCAGGAGCTGGGCGTGGCGCTGGGCTAGGGAGGTAGCCGCGTTCGGCAGTTGGGTAGCGGCAGACCAACGCGGGTACTGGTCTGCTGAACCCAGTGACGGAGAGGACCTCATGGCGCACGATTCCACCGACGACCTACTGCAAGAACTCGTCGGGACCTACGGGCCGCCCGGCCAGGAGGACGCGGTCCGCGCCGTCTGCGCCCGCGAGTTGCAACCGGTCGTCGACGACATGTGGACCGACGACGCCGGAAACTTGATCGGATATATCGCCGCCGACCCCTCAGCCACCGATGCCGGCGCGCACGACCACCGGCACCGGACGACGTCTGAACCCGGCACCGCAACGCGGGTGATGGCGCACATGGACGAAATATCCATGATCGTCAAGCGCGTAGAACTCGATGGCACACTGCATCTGTCGCAGCTGGGCACGATGTACCCGGGCAACTTCGGGCTGGGCCCGGTCGCCGTGCTCGGTGACAACGAAACCCTCACCGCCGTACTGACTCTCGGCTCCGAGCACACCACCATTGAGAGCCCGCGGATCTGGGAGACCAAACCCGATCAGGGTGACCGAGCGCTGGACTGGCAGCACGTGTACGTCTTCACCGGCCGCAGCTCAGCCGAATTGGCCAACGCCGGAGTGCACGCCGGCACCCGGGTGTGCGTGGACCGCAGCAAGAGGGATCTGGTCGAGATGGGAGACTACGTCGGCGCCTACTTCCTCGACGACCGCGCCGCGGTGACCGCGCTGTTGCGGGCCGCGCGGCTGCTGCGTGAGCGCGGGCAACGGCCCGCCGACGACGTCTACATCGTGTTCACCACCAACGAAGAGATCGGTGGCGTCGGCGGCACCTACGCCAGCGCTCACCTGCCCGGCGACCTCACCTTGGCCCTCGAGGTCGGCCCCACCGAACGCGAATACAACACCAGCGTCACCGGCGGTCCGATCATCGGCTACATGGACGCGTTGTGCATCTACGATAAAGAAGTCGCCGACCGGCTGATGAAGGTCGCAACAGATCTGGATCTGTCGCCTCAGCCTGCCGCGCTGGGCGCCTTCGAATCCGACGCCTCGCATGCTAAGGCCTACGGGCTGACCGCGCGCGCCGGCCTGCTGTGCCTGCCGACGCTGAGCACCCACGGCTATGAAGTCATCGCCCGCCACGCGATCGACGACATGGCCAGTATCGTGGTGGATTTCGTGCTGAAGCCGAGTCAAAGGATCGCCTGAAAACACGGCGACCGTGCTGGTCAGCCTGTTAGGCTGGCCACGCTTCACTGACCCCAGATGATGGGATTAGCACTTGGCGAGCCAATCCCCATGACACGTCCCCGAATCCGCGCACGAGCGCCGCTGCGGATCTCGTTCGCCGGAGGCGGCACCGACGTGCCGCCATTCCCGACGACCGAAGGCGGCTGCGTCCTTTCGGCGACCATCGACCGCTACGCCCAGGGATCGCTGGTGCCCCGCACCGACCGCCGGGTCAGCATCGAATCGGTGGACTTCAAGACCACCCACGAGATGACGCTCGACAGCGAAATCCTCTACGACGGCAGCCTCGATCTGATCAAGGCCGCGGTGCGCAGATTCGGCCGCGACGGCACGGACGGCTACGACCTGGTGCTGCGTTCCAGCGCACCGCCCGGCTCCGGGCTGGGGTCGTCGTCGACGATGATGGTCGCCCTGACCGGCCTACTGGCCGAGCATTACCGGGTCCCGATGGGCGAATACGAGACCGCCCAACTGGCGTGTGCCATCGAGCGGGAAGACCTGGGCATCGCGGGCGGCATGCAGGACATGTACGCCGCGACGTTCGGCGGATTCAACTTCATCGAGTTCACCGACCGCGTGATCGTCAATCCCCTGCGGATTCGGGACGAGACCGCCTTCGAGCTCGAACTGAGCCTGCTGCTGTGCTACACCGGCATCACCCGTGACTCCGCGCGGGTAATCGAGGACCAAACCCGGCGCGCCACAACGGGTTCCGATGACACCCTGGCCGGCCTTCGGGCCCAGAAGGAACTGGCGGTGGCGATGAAGGCGGCGTTGCTGACCGGCAAGCTCAACGATTTCGGTGCGTTGCTCGGCGAGGCGTGGACCCACAAGAAACGGATGTCGCCCTACATCACCAACGAGCGCATCGACGACCTCTACGATCTCGCGCTCAAGAACGGGGCGCTGGGCGGCAAGCTCACCGGCGCCGGCGGCGGGGGATACATCCTGCTGTTCTGCGACTTCGCCAAGAAACACCGTCTCATCGAGGCCCTCGAGGGCGCCGGGGCCACCGTCACCGAATTCGCCTTTGAGAGCAAGGGATTGACAACATGGTCGGCATGACCGGGCCGGACGTCGTGTCACCGAGCGTCGAGCTGGTCCAGCGGCGACTGGCCGAGACCATCGCGGTCAAGCAACAAATGCAGCAGGGCGACTTCGCCGCACGGACCGTCGAGGTGGCGCGGGTGATCATCGCCTCGCTGCGCGCCGGCGGGAAGGTGATCTTCTTCGGCAACGGCGGTTCTGCGCAAGACGCCGGACATTTGGCGGCCGAACTGATGGGCCGCTTCGCTTTTGACCGTCCCGGGCTGGCGGCGATCAGCCTTCCCGACTCCACGGCGGCCATGACGGCGATCGGCAACGACTACTCCTACGACGAGGTGTTCGCCCGCCAGGTCCTCGCCGCCGGGCGCCCCGGCGACGTGGTGGTCGGGCTGACGACATCGGGCAACTCGCCCAACGTCGTTCGTGCGCTCGAGGTCGCCGGCCAGGCGGGGATGACGACCGTCACGCTCACCGGCGCGCACGGCGGTAAGGTTGCCGACGTCGCTGAAGTCTGCATCCGGGTGCCCAGCCACGACACCGGGCGAATTCAGGAAGCGTGCCTGCATCTGGGCCACTCCATCTGCGAAATGGTCGAGGCGGCATTGTTTCCCAGGCCCTCCTGACGTCGACGATGGCCGCACCCGATCTGCGCAACGTGCGCACCGTCTTTCTGGACCGGGACGGCACCATCAACGTCAAGGCCGCCGACGGCGAGTACGTCCGATCGCCGGACGAGTTGGTGCTGCTGCCGGGTGCGGCCAAGGCGGTGGCCGCCCTCAACGCCGCCGGTCTGCGGACGGTGCTGGTGACCAACCAGCGCTGGCTCTCGGAAACGCCCGCCGAGCCAGGGTGTTTCACGATCATCCAGCAGCGGCTGCACCGACTGCTGGCGAACGACGGCGCCCGGCTTGATGCCGTCTACCACTGTCCGCACGCGGCGAACAGCTGTGAGTGCCGCAAGCCCCTCGCCGGGATGTTGGTGCGCGCGGCGCAAGAGCACGGTTTCGAGCTGGCCGAGTCGGTCATGATCGGCGACGGCGACACCGACATGGTGGCGGGCCGGACGGCGGGGACGGCGACCATTCTGCTGCGCCCGGGTGGCCACCCGACCGTCGATGCCGACTTCGTGGTCGACGACCTGGCCGCCGCGGTGCAACTGGTCTTGAGCGCCCGGGCGGCGCTTTAGGTCGGTTCGTGAACACCGCGCATCCTTGCCGCGGCCGCCACCGGCTCATAACCTGGGCAACATCCGACCGCAGCCGGGTTCCTCGGGCCGGCGCGGTAGACGACGGCAAGCAGGCGGGCAGGTCATGGCATCACCGCGACGCACCCAGTGGTGTCGCGGTGCTGCGGGCGGCGGTCCGTAGCGGTGGCCGGACTGACCGGCGCCCGGGTGGACGAGCTGGCGACGATGGACATCTTCCAGGGATGTCCGGCCGAAGACCTCGCCCCGCTGGCGGGCCGCCTGCAGCCCCTGCGCGCCGCGCCCGGCCAGGTGCTGATGCGCCAGGGTGAGCAGGCCGTCTCCTTTCTGCTGATCTCCTCGGGTACCGCCGAGATCAAGCACGTCGGCGACGACGGTGTCGTGATCGTCGAGCACGCGTCCCCGGGCATGATCGTCGGCGAGATCGCCCTGCTGCGCGACATCCCCCGCACCGCGACGGTGACCACCGCCGAACCGCTGACCGGTTGGATCGGTGACACCCGAGCCTTCGCCAGCTTGGCGCACATCCCCGGCATCACGCCGCGGCTGCTGCGCACCGTGCGCCAGCGTCTCGCCGCGTTCATCACGCCGATCCCGATCCGCGTTCGGGACGGCACGCTGCTCCTGCTGCGCCCGGTGCTGCCCGGTGACAGCGAACGCACCGTGCACGGCCACATCTACTTCTCGAGCGACACGCTGTATCGGCGCTTCATGACCCCGCGTCTGCCGACCCCGGCTTTGATGCACTACCTGTCGGAGGTCGACTACGTCGATCACTTCGTGTGGGTGGTCACGGACGGCAGTGACCCGGTGGCCGACGCGCGCTTCGTCCGCGACGCCAACGACCCGACGGTCGCCGAGATCGCCTTCACCGTCGCCGACGCCTACCAGGGCCGCGGCATCGGCACCTATTTGATCAGCGCGCTGGCCATCGCCGCCGACGTGGACGGCATCGAAAGGTTCTCGGCGCGAATGCTTTCCGACAACGGGCCGATGCGTGCGATCATGGATCGCTATGGCGCCGTCTGGCAACGTGAGGACATCGGCGTCATCACCACCGTGATCGACGTGCCCCATCCGCGTCACCTGCCGTTCCGGCGTGACGAGGCCGAGCAGATCAAGCGCGTCGCCCGCCAGGTGATCGAGGCCGTCGGCTAAACGACGGAGTGCTTTGACCGCGCGCCTGTCTCCGGACCATGAGGTGACTTCCAAATCCGCTGGCGCATGCGCTAGCACGTTTGGTAATTCCTACCGGACCCGGCGCTGGCGTGGGGCAGCCGGTATGGCGTTCTGCTGTGCTATCAACTCCTCATGCGGCCGTTCGGGATTGGCCCGGCGGTGACCACAGCGCTCGCGTTGGCCGTCGCCGGGTGCGCTCACCCACCCGCGCCCAAACCGCCGCCCGTTGCGGCGAAATCGCCGCCGAGCACCACCGCGGCCGTCAATCCAGCCAACATCAAACGGGTCGTTCGCGACCTGCCGCCCGGTTACGAAGTGACCACCGGAATCCCCAGCGCGGCCTCCCCGAGGGTGATCTGGACCCTCGGGGACGATCTGCAGGCCAAGCCGGCCAGGTGCGGGACGCTGGCCGACCCCGGAAACGGGCGCGACCAATCGGCGCAGGGCGTGTCGGGCTCAGGCAGTGGCGGCATCGTCAACGCGGTGGTGGTGGCTTTGCCGGGACCGGTCGATTTCCCCGACGAGCTGGTCGCGGCGTGCGCCCAGTGGTCGGAGACCGCCGGGAACACCGTCGTGCATGTCCACCTCACCGACGCGCCGCACGTCGAAGGCGTCCAAACCGTCGGCATGGTGGCCGACGTTAAGTCATCGGTCGAGTCCGGCACCGAAATAGATTCTCGCATCTACACTTTCACCGCCTACCTGGGCAGCTACTACGCGTTCACCACGCTGGCCACCGATCCCGGCTCGGCGCTTCCTGTGCTGCCGCCGCAATTCGCCGCGGATCTGCTCACCAAAACGGTGTCCACGTTGCGCAGCTGAGTTGTCCGCTTGGGTAGATTGGCCACGATGTCCAAGATGGTGCTCGCGGTCGCGGCCGTCTGCGTTTTGGCCGGCTGCTCATCGCCCACCCACCCGGCGAAGGTCGACATCAACAAGGTCGTCGACGTGAAGTCCAGCTTCGGACCCGACTACAAGGTCAGCGACATCAGCGAACGGGGAATCGACCCCAAGCTGCTGGCCGGCCGCAAACTGCCCGACGGGTTGACGTTCGACCCCGCGAACTGCGCGAAAGTGGCGGCGGGGCCGGACATGCCGGCCGATCTGCAGGGCAACATGTCCGCGGTCACCGCCGAGGGCCGCGGCAACCGGTTCGTGGTGATCGCGCTGGAGACCTCAAAAGCGTTGCCCCTCAACGATCCCGGGAAGGGCTGCGCGAAGGTGACCTTCGCCGGCCCGCAGCTGCGCGGCGGCGTTCAGGTGGTCGAGGCGCCGCAGATCGAGCGCACCCGCACGCTGGGTGTGCATCGCGTCATGCAGGCGCTGACGCCGGGCGGTCCCCGCACCGGTGAGCTGTACGACTATTCGGCCGCATTCGGCGACTACCAGGTGATCGTCATCGCCAACCCCCTGGTGATTCCGGATCAGCCCGTCGCCCCCGTCGACACCCAGCGCGCGCGCGACCTGCTCGTCAAAGCGGTGGCGGCGGTGCGCGCCTGAGCGCAGCTCGATGGCGGCGGCCCGCCGCGCCCGGCTTGGACTATGCGC
>NZ_QMEU01000008.1 GCF_003284975.1 Mycobacterium colombiense | reverse complement strand
GCCCGAAATCCGGGCGGCCAACGCCACATAGGTCTCGAAATCCAGCCCCGCGATGACACCGTCGGCGAAGATGCCGGCGGCCCGAGAGAGCGCGGCCTCCCGCCGGGCAACGGGCAGCGGTGCGGCCCTGCGCTGCGCGCCCAGCGTCCGCGAAACGTACAGCGGCGGAACCAGGCTCAGCTCCGCGACCGCGGCACCGGCGGTGGTGGTGACCAACTCGCGTTTGCGGGTCCGGTAGTCGCCATCCGCACCGAGGGCGTCGAGTGCCACCAAACCGGTTGCCGCACAGCCACTGTCACCGGCCACGCTCAGTACACGCCCTCGATGACGGCCTCACCCTCGAAGGTGGACACCGGCCGCACCTCGCTGACCGAATCGCTGAGATCGCCCGCCGGTCCGGGCATCCTGATCGCCAGGTCGCGCTCCAGGTTGTTCGGTATGAACATGCCCTTGCTGATGTGGTGCATCACCACCTGACCCGGACGCCCGTGGGGCACCCGCTCCCCGGTGTCGGGATCGACCACCCAGAACACCACATACGGGGTGCGCGGATCGAAGACGAAGCAGTCGTTGTCGCCGGTCCGGGTGACCGCCTGCGACAGCACCATGGTGCTGCCGAACGCCATGGCGATGGTCGTCGCGGGAAAGATGTCGCGCAGCAGGTCGAGGGTGTCGGCGTCCACGTGCGACCCGCTGAGCAGCAGGTAGCGGATCTTGTCGTTGACCAGGTCGACCACCCGATCGTTGCGGGCGATCGCCTCCAGCAGCGGCGGGGTGGTGTGCAGGTTGGCCACGGACTGTGTCTGCAACACGAAGACCGCCTGCTCGACAACGTGGTCGACGTAGGCCGCCACCTCAGTTGCCGCCCCGCGCGCGGCGAGCTTTTTCACCCAGCGGGGATCGATATCGATTGCGTGGACGACGGAGCCGAGCCGCTGCGACACCAGCCGGGAGAAGTAGCCGACGCCGTGCGGACCGCTCGGCATCACACACAGAAAGCCGTGGCCCCGCCGGAAGCCGCCCGCGGCGAAGTCCTCGGTTTGCCATTCGACTACCTGTGCGACCCAATCCGGCAGCTGCACAGTGCGTTTCGGGACGCCGGTGGTGCCCCCTGATTCGAAGACCAGGGGCACCGGTGGCCGGGGCCCGTAACCGCGCGGAATGAGGTCTTCCACTGGGACACTGCGTAATTCGTTGACCAGGTTGGGGAACAGTTGTAGGTCGGCGAAGGTGTTGACGTCGGTCAGCGGGTTGAAGTTCAACGTGCGGGCGGCCCGCAGCCAGAAAGGTGAACCGGTGCCCTCGCCGAAGTGCCAGGCCATCGCCGCCCGCAGGTAGGCCTCGGCGTCTGCCACGGGTGCCGCCCGCGGGACGTCCAACAACGAGAAATCGACTGCGGCCATGCCCTCGATACTCTCGCATCAGGACCGTGCCGCCAAGGACGACGGGCGCCCGCGGCCGCGGCCGTATCGTCTTATCCGCTTATTTCACAAGGATTTTCATCTGCGTGCACGCGGTGTTCAGCGGAACCGCCCCGCCTAGCCGCCGAACATGGCGGTAATCGTCTCGTTGAAGCGGGGATAGATGTCGTCGTACGTGCCGTCGCGCTCGGCGAACCGGAACATCTTGGCGCGCTCCACCACGATCTCCTTGGCCTGCGGCTGCGTCTGCAACAGGGTGATGGTCTCGGTGATGTAGTCCTCCAGCGGCATCGCCCGAGGATCGAATCCCCGCTCGCCCTGCAGCGCGGTCTGCACGTGCGGCGGGATGACCTCGATCACCTGCACCGAAGTGCCGCGCAACTGGAAGCGCAGCGATTCGGTGTAGGAGTGCAGCGCCGCCTTGGAGGCGCAGTAGCTCGGGGTGAGCGCGCTGGGCATGAAGGCCAGGCCGGAAGTGACGTTGAGAATGGTGGCGTGCGGCTTGCGCAGCAGCGCGGGCAGCAGGGCCGAGGTCAGCCGGAGGGGGCCCAGCAGGTTGATGGCCACCGACTGCTCGGCCAGGCCGACGTTGCCGGTGGTGAGGTCCTCGACCCGTTGAATGCCGGCATTGTTGACCAGCACGTTGAGGTCCGGATAGTGGTCGGTCAGCTGGGTGGCGAACCGGCGGATATCGGCGGCGTCCCCCTGATCGAGCGACAGCGTCTGGATGCCCGGGTTGGCCTCGGCGACGGCTCGCAACCGGTCGCTGCGGCGGGCGGCGATGATCACCTGGTTGCCCAACCGGTGGAAGGATTCGGCCAGACCTCGGCCGATTCCGCTGCCACCGCCGGTGACCAGAACGGTATTGCCCGTCATCTGCATCGCGGTTCTCCTTCGGGTCGCCCTTGCCAACGGCTCGATCGACCGGCCCACTGAGCCGACGTAGCGGAATGCCCCAATGCGCAGCCGGCTAACCACCTTGCCTCATCCGCAGGGGCGGTGTCACCGATATCGCCGCGACGATGCCGCGCCACCAGACCGGGTTACGCGGCCGGGCGGTTGTGCAGCCGGCGCGGGTCGACGCCCGCGCGGTCCCACGCGTCGGCCGCCCAGCTCGTGTAGAGCACCCGGACGGGAAGTCGGTTCAACAGCGGGTTGAGCGCGCGGATGGCCGCGGCGACGCGCTGAAAGCGCTTCTCCTTCTTGGCATCCCACCGCAGTTGGCACACCTCGCGCATCTGCGGCGGAAGCGTTCCGACCACGACCAGCCGGGTGTAGGCATTCAGCGGAGCCGAGAGGGCTTTCCACACCGGCTTGGGGATCCGGCGCGGGCCCGGGATGCCCTTGCGGATGTAACCGGTCCCGTACAGCACCGTCTTGTGGGGGACGAACCGGTCGAGCATCTCGTCCCAGTAGGCCAGGAAGTCGTCGTAGGTCTGCGGTTGGCCACGGTCGCTGACGCCATAGAGGCTGTACCAGAGTTTGCCCTCGTTGAAGATCTGTTCCTTCTCGGCGTGGCTCAGCCTCCGAATGAACATGTCGGTGTTGTAGATGATCTGGTCGACGAAGCTGGCGTGCGCCCAGTAGAACAGCTCAGGATTCAGCGCGTGATAGCGCGAGCCGTCGCTGACCGTGCCCTTGATCGTCTTGTGAAAGTCCCGCACCTTGCGGCCCCACTCGTGCGGTTCGTCGGAGTAGACGGTGTTCATCAGGGGCGGGGCGGTCCGCTTGGCCCGGCCGAGCGTGTCGCTGAAGATGACGGAGTGGTCCAGCACGCCCTGGGCGAGCTGCTCGATGCAATTCTCCACGCCGGCGGTGCGCTGGAACCCGAACAGCTGGGTGCGGACGTCGCCGTAGAACTTCCAGATCAATGAGTCCGGCCCCAACCGCGGGGCGGCGTCGGCGATCTCGTCGTCGACGGGCATCGGCATCGCCTCGCGGACGCCCGTATCGAAACGCGCCCCCGCACTTGCCGCGGCCAGTTCGTCGTTTTGGGCGGTCATGCCCACCTCCTCGCCGTACCCGCGCCGCGCGACGGCAACCGGGGTGTGAATCAGTGACACAAAGACGTATCTTTGTTTCAAAACGCCTCGTACACTAGCAAGCGCGCGTCGCCGTCGCACATCCCAGGCAGGTCTTGGCGCCGGAAAAGTCGGCCGTGAACCATGCCGAGGAGTTGATACGATGCCGCCAATCATGCAGTCCGATCCGGGCTTTGCCACCGCCGAGGCGCTCACCGATCTCGACCGCACCATCTTGGACACCGCGCGCAGCGTGTTCGAGACCTACGGCGTGCGTCGGGCCAATATCGACGATGTCGCCGCCCGCGCCGGGGTCAGCCGCAGCACCATCTACCGTCGCTTCCCGACGAAGGAGAACCTGTTCGCCCACGTGGTGCGGCGCGAAGCCGGCCGGTTCTTCAGCACGCTGGACCAGGCCACCACCGGCTGTGACCCGCAACAGGCGGTCGTCGAGGCCTTCGCGCTCGGGGTACGCCTGGTACAGGACTCCGCGCTGTACTCGCGGATCGCCGAGAGCGAACCCGAACTGTTCGGCATGTTCTCCCGGTCGCAGGCCTTTCCGATTCGCCAGTTCGCCGACGGGATCGCCCACACCCTGCGGCGTTGCGGCGCCGAGCTGGCCGAGGCCGACCTGGACAACATCGCCGACATCCTGCTTCGCGTCGCCTTGGGCATCATCGTCTTCCCCACCGACCGGCTCGACACGTCGGATCCGGCGGCGGTTCGCGACTACGCCGCGCGCTATCTGGTGCCGATCATCGGCGGCGAGCGGTCCCGGTAATGGGCCTCGAATTGTCGGCGGCCTGAACTAGCCTTGAACCGTGGCTGGGAGTTCTGCGGCGCCGCGGACTCGGTACGCCAGTTGCGGCGAGATCGACATCGCCTATCAGGTCTTCGGCGATGGCCCGATGGACCTGCTCATGCTGCCGGGCCCGCTGATCCCGATCGACTGCGTCGACCTCGAGCCCTCGATGTACCGCTTTCATCGCCGGCTCGCGTCGTTCTGCCGGGTGATCCGCTTCGATCAGCGCGGCATCGGCCTGTCCTCCCGGGTTCCCTCGCTGGACATGCTCGGTCCGGAGTCGTGGGCGCAGGATGCGCTCGCCGTGATGAATGCGGTCGGTTGCGAGAAAGCCACGATCTTCGCTCCGGGTTTCACCTCGCTGGCCGGTCTGGTTCTCGCGGCCGACCACTCCGATCGGGTGAACAGCCTCGTCATAGCCAACGGCGCGGCGCGCACGCTGCGGGGCCCGGACTACCCCATCGGCGCCGAACTCGACGCCGCCGAGCGATTCACGTCGGTTGGAATGGAGCCGGACGCCGTCGAGCAGGGCTTCGACATGCTCGGCATCATCGCCCCCAGCGTCGCGCACGACGACGCGTTCCGCTCGTGGTGGGACATGGCCGGCAACCGGGCCGCCTCACCCAGCATGGCCCGTGCGTTCATCAACAAGGTCCGGGAGGGCGATGTCCGCGACAGGCTGCCGCGCGTCGCCGTGCCGACGCTGATCGTCCACCGCGACAACCCCGCCTTTAGCCCCGTCGAGCATGCGCACTACCTCGCCGAGCGCATCGCCGGCTCGCGTCTCGTCGAACTGCCCGGACAGGATTCCCTTTACTGGGTCGGCGACACCGGCCCGATGCTGGACGAGATCGAAGAGTTCATCACCGGAGTCCGCGGCGGTTCCGACGCCGAGCGGCTGCTCACCACCATCATGTTCACCGACATCGTCGGCTCCACCGAGCGCGCCGCCGCTCTCGGCGACCACCGCTGGCGCGACCTGCTGGACAACCACGACAGGATCGTGCGCCACGAACTGCAGCGCTTCGGCGGTCGCGAAGTCAACACGGCCGGTGACGGATTCGTCGCCACGTTCACCAGCCCCAGCGCGGCGATCGCCTGCGCCGACGCCATCGTGGACGCCGTTCGTGTGCTGGGCATCGAGGTGCGGGTCGGCATTCACGCCGGCGAGGTCGAGGTGCGCGGCGCGGACGTCGCGGGCATGGCCGTCCACATCGGTGCGCGGGTGGCCGCGCTCGCGGCACCCAGCGAAGTGCTGGTGTCGTCCACGCTGCGCGACATCGTGGCCGGCTCGCGGCACCGGTTCGGCGACCGCGGCGAGACCGCGCTCAAGGGCGTGCCCGGGTACTGGCGGCTGTATGCCCTGGTCCGCGAGCACGCCGTCGTCCGGCGGTAACCGGCCCACAAATCGCGGCGGTCGAAGCGCCGGGGCCCCGGGCGTAGGCTGCGGACGGGGACTCACCGGAGCAGCATCCCGGCTTTGCGTTCGATTTCTGGCGTCCGGCTTGGTATTTGACCGAAGGAGTACGCATGACCGACGTGCACATCTCGCTGCCGCCCGCCCTGCGGCGTGCGCTGGACCTGCTCATCGATCCGCCGGCCGATCCCGACGTGAGCCGGGGCTATCTCGACCTGCTCAGCCCCGGCGCGGCCGCCGGCGGCGCCGTCGAACGGAACACCGGCCCCATCCAGGCGGCGTGGGCCTCACCGATCGGGTCGCTGCTCTACGACAACGCCCAAGCGCTTTCTCGGCGCTGGATCAGCGCATGGCAACTGCCGCTGCAATGGTTGGACGTCCCGCAGGGCGGTATCGCGCTGGACGTCGGATCGGGGCCGGGCAACGTCACCGCCTCGCTGGCCCGTGCCGCCGGTCCGCAGGGGCTGGCCCTCGGCGTCGACATCTCCGAGCCCATGCTGGCCCGCGCGGTCCGCAACGAGGCCGGGCCGCAGGTCGGCTTCCTCAAGGCCGACGCACAGCGACTTCCGTTGCGCGACAGCACCATTGACGTGGCGGTGTCGACCGCCGTGCTGCAGTTGGTTCCGAATCCGGCCGACGCGCTCGCCGAGATCGCGCGCGTGCTGCGCCCCGGTGGCAGGCTGGCCGTCATGGTGCCCACCGCCGGGCGCCTGGCCCGGTATTGGCGGATGCTGCCCAACGTCGGGGCGCACGCGTTCGACGACGACGAGATCGGGGATGCGTTGGAGAACAACGGCTTTGCCAGTGTGCGGGTGAAGACCCTCGGGACGTTCCAGTGGGTGCGCGCCAAGTTGGGCTGACGCGCCGAGAGTTTTCGATGGCGGCGCGCGGACCTAGTCCGGCGACTGGGCCAGCACGGCGAGTCGGTCCATGGATTCGCGCAACATCTCCGCCGTCGTCGCGCGGGCGCGCTCGAGGCGGGTCGCGTCGGTCAGCGCCGTCCAGTCGTAGGTGTGCGTCACCGTGGTGAGTTCGGCATTGACCGGGCTCAGCTCCCAGCGCCACAGGTGCCCCGGTGGCTGCTTGCCGGGTTCTGCTGGGCGCCAAGCTATTACACTGCCCTCGACGAACTCGGTGACGTGGTTTTCGCGCACCGCGCCGTTGGTCAGCCTCGTCTTGAACACGTCACCCACTCGATGCACACGACCGGAGGCAGACGACGCCAGATTGCCGTTGCCGTCCCAGCTCGGCTGGCGGGACGGATCGGCGATCAGTTCGAAAATGCGCGCCGCATTGGCCGACATCACGCGGGTGGCGCTCACGATGCGTTCGGTATCGGACATATCGCTATCCAAACACGTGCGGCCGGTCGGCGCGCCGGTGACCTTGGGCCGCGGCGTTTGGGGACCTCTGGCCGTCGCCGAATGCGACGGCCGGATGCGACGGTAAGCGGTGCCGGGACAACCCGGCGGTCTGTCCGAAGTGCAGAGAGCCCAGTTTTTGGGCTCCGAACGAAGCGGAGCCACCGCGAGGGCCCGCTTGCCCGACCGTCACACCACGGGAATCTGCCTTCGGACAGACCTTCGTGCCCGCAGTTCACCCCATCCGGGGCAGCGCCTCGACGGGTCCGGACAGTGCCGATTTGACGTAGCGGGTGTCGTCGTCGGCCAGCACCTCCGCGTCGTCGCGCTCGATGCCGTCGACGATCGCCCGGGCCACCTGGCGCGGGTCGTTCTTGCGTGCTTCGAAGCCGGCGGCCATCTCGGTGTCGGTGAAGCTGAGGTGCGCGGCGACGACCAGGGTGCCCTGCTTCTCGAGTTCGATGCGCAGCGAGTTCGTCGTCGACCACAGTGCGGCCTTGGAGTCGCCGTACCCGCCGGAGCCGGGCATCCAGGACAGGATCGAGGCGATGTCGACCAGCGCACCGCCGCCGTTGCCGGCCAGGATCGGGGCGAACGCCTTGGCCACCCGCAGCGCGCCGAAGTAGTTCGTCTCGAAGACCGCTCGCACCTCGTCGATGTCGCTGTCGAGCAGCGTCCTGGCGCCGAGGACTCCGGCGTTGTTGATGACGATGTCGGCGTCAGCCGCGCTCGCGGCCAGCGCGGCAACCGAATCCGGCTTGGTGACGTCCAATTCGACGCTGACCACCCGGGGGTCCTGGCTGGGCTGCGGCACCCGGGCCGTGGCGTAGACCTTCGCCGCGCCCCGGTCCAGTAACTCGGCCACGATGGCCTTGCCCAACCCGCGCTGCCCGCCGGTGACCACTACCGTCGACCCCTTGACGTTGACCATGATCCTGCTCCTTTGACTTAGGCAAAAACACTTTGATTGTGTCAAGCTAATTGCTCGGTACGACATAGTCAAGTATTCTTTGCTTATGTCTTCTCCGTGGGTTGCGTCACAGCGATACGGTTGCGCGGGCGCTCCCGGCGGCCTGGGCCTGGTCCAGGACTTCCTCAACACGCGGGCCGTCGACGGCTACGGGCCGGACCTGCTGGCCGACCCGCACCTCGCCGCCGACTGGGCAACGGCCGCCGTGCGAGCGTGGTCGTCCGCGCGCGGCGTGCACCTGTCGCCACCCGAGATGGGTGAAGCAGACCTGGCCAAACTTCGCGCGCTGCGGGCCACCATCGAGCAACTCGTCGCCGGCGAACAACCGCGATCTCCTGGCGCCGACGGTGTCGCCGCGTCTTTCGCGATGTCCGATGCCGGTGAGGTGCGCCTGGATCCCCATGGCGGCGGTTGGCGTTGGCTGGCATCGGCGCTGTGGGGCGAGATCCTGCTGAGCCAGCAAGCCGGCACCTGGCGGCGGATCAAGCGCTGCCACAACCACCGGTGCGGCTCGACGTTCTACGACCGCTCGAAAAACAACAGCGGGGTCTGGCATGACGTCAAGACGTGCGGCAACGCTGTCAATCTGCGGGCCTCCCGGGCGCGCCGGCGCGAACGCGAACGCGCGCTGCAATCAGGCGTTGCGCCAGAGCAGTCGGTAGCGGTAGTAAACGCCGCGCCGGATGCGGGCTCCGGGTAGCGCATCGGTGACTGCCCGCCGGATCTCGCCGAGGCCCTCGTCGGGGTCGGCGACGGCGACGCCGATGTCTCGGGTTTCCCGGTGCAGCAATGAGCCGACGCGCGCCACCGGCGTGCTGAGACCGGCCCACAGCCAGTCGGCAACGCTCTTGTTGGCGGACAGTCCCACCACCGCCAATTGCCCAGCGGGCCGCAGCATTTGACGCGCCTTCTGCAAGGTGTCGCCCAGCGGCAGGTGATGCAGGCTGGCGACGAACGTGATCAGGTCGAAGGAAGCCTCGCCCGGCTCGAACTCTTCGAAACGCCGCAGTTGCGCCGAGGCGTTCGCGATCGGCTGCAATCGCTGCGCGGCGCGCCTCACCGATGTCGGATCCGCATCGATCCCGACGACGCTGCGCGACACCGCGGCTAATCGCTGAGCCAGCAGCCCGTCGCCGCATCCGACGTCCAAAACGTCGCCGCGCTGCCGCGAGGCGATGCCAACCAGCCACGGGTGATAGGCGCTGTTGTGGTTCCAGTAATCCTGGTGCTTCGCGTAGTCATCCACTGTCGACCCAGTCTGCCTGACCGGGCCGTCAACAGCGTTCGACGCCCCGGGACATCAACCGTGGGCCCACGGCGGCTGGCCGTCGGGTGGTTTTGAGCATGGCCTGCCAGGCGCCGGAGGCGCGTTTCAGGGGCGCGACCACGTCGAAAGTCGCGGGAGCCTGGCTGACCCAGGCTGGAAGTGTGGCCACCGTCTGTTCCTTTGTTCTTTCGGCCTGTGCGCCGTCTCATTCAATTGCACCGCAGCCGTTTTACGGGGGCGCCGCGCCGCGGTAAACGCCACGAAAAGCCGTTCTGTGGTCTACGGCACACGCGGGGCGCGAGGAAAGACACGCAACAGTTCCCCTAATGAAAACCCTTGAACCGGCGCAAATACCCGAGCAATCGGTGCGCCGGCACAGCCTTGGGCCAGTCGTCGGGGCGGAAATACGCGTCGGTACCGCCGTCCACGAATACTACACTGCCGCACAGGAAATCGGCTGCATCGGACAGCATGAAGCACATCCACTCGGCCATGTGCCCTGCGTCACCGAAGCCGCCCACCGGCACCGGAAACGACCGGACGGCCTTGGCCTGCCTCGGATCCGAGAGTTGTTCCTGCAGAAGAGGTGTCATGATCGCGCCCGGCGACAGGCCATTCAGCCGCACGCCCGACCCGGCCCACTCCGGTGAGGTCGCGTGTCGCCGCACCCAGCGGCTGACCGCGATCTTCGAGGCGCCATACATCATGGTCGGCGCCGCTGGGCCCAGTAGCCGCACCGCCCGCCACGCCTTATCGGCATCATGTGCCAGCAACGCTTTGACGGCCCGACGCGGCACCGCGGGCATCGTCGTCGCCGAATTGCTGGCCACCACAACAACCTTCGCGCGGTCGGTGGCGGCCAGCGCCGCACGCCAGGCGACGAGTAGGTCGACCACCCCGAAGTAATTGACCGCAGCGATCTGGCGGACGCGATCCCGGCCGCGGCCCGGACCCAACCCGGCCGCCAGCACGGCGCCGTCCAGCCTGTTGCCCGAGGACGCCAGGACGCATTCGGCGGCCGCCGTGCGCCCGTCGGGCGTCGACAGGTCGGCCACGACATCGGCATCCTTGATGTCGACGCCGATGACGGTGTGCCCGTTGTCTCGAAGGCGCTGCGCCGTCTCGCGGCCCATCCCGGAAGCCGACCCGGTTATCGCGTAGGTCCCCATTGACTCCTCCGTTCCCAGCGCAGTATGCCCGGTGACCCGGGCACACCGGCGGGCCACGGCCCACCCAGCGGACGCACTGTTAAGTTGCCAGGATGCATGACCCCACGCCCTGCATCGATTTCAGCCAGCTCGAGTCGGTTTACGCGCCGCTGGCCGAATCGGTCCGCCGACTCCTCGACATCAGCATCCGCACCGAAGCCGGGCCCGCGGCGGTGGCGGCTGCCATCGCCAGGATCGACAGTGCGACAGACGAATTGAGCGATGCGCTGCTACCCGGGCCGTTTGGTGTGCACCGAACCCCCGACGGCCAGACCATCGCATGGGGCAACGCCGTGGTGGGTCTGCGAAACCCGGTGGCCCCACCGCTGGTCATCCATCACGATCCCGACGGACTGGTGTGGTCGGAATTCGTGCTCGGCGCCGCCTACGAAGGCCCACCGGGTACCGTGCACGGCGGCGTCTGCGCCCTGGTGCTCGACCACGTGCTCGGGGCGACGGCCCACCAGCCCAACAGGCCCGCCTACACCGGCACGCTGACCCTGCGCTATCGCCGGCCCACCGCGCTGGGCAGGCCACTGCGCGCGGAGGCTCGCGTCGATCGCGTCGACGGGGTCAAGATTTTCGCCGTCGGCCAGCTGGCCGACGATCAGGGCGTCACCGTCGAGGCCGAGGGCGTTTTCATCCACCCCAAGCAGCCACCGGCGTAACCGTCGGGCCTCGCTCAGGTTCCGGCCGCGGCCCGTTCGACGTCGAGCAGCTGCTCCCCGCGTCGTTCCTCGTCGTATGCCTTCCGCCCGCCGCGCAACCCGAACAGCCGCTTCGAGATCAGTAGGTAGATCACCGCGGCGACATTGATGGTGAAGGTCACCAGCCGGGTCATGGTGATGCCCTTGGCCAGGTCGTGGATCTCGAGGGGCAAGAACACCGAGGTGGCTATCACCGCGAAGTATTCGCCCCAGCGTTTCAGCAGCCACAGGCCCACCCCTTCGACGACCTCGAGCAGCGCATAACCGGCCAGCATCAGGGTCAGCAGCGCCAGGGTGGACGGCTTGGCCGCCAGCGCCTTTTCCAGTTCGTGCACGATGGTCATCTGGTCGACCTTGAAGCCGGCGGTGCGAAAGATGGGCAGGTCGCGATCGAGGGTGGCCTGGATGGCACCGCGCGCTCCGCGGAACTTCCACACCGCGTAGGCCGCCAGCGCGATCACCACCGCCCGCAGCAGGCGTTCGACCGCCAGGATGCGGATGATGATGGCCTGTCGTAAAGCCTTGCCGCGCATGATCATCGGTGCGTCTTCGGCGCGACCGTGCCCGTGTGGCTCGCCGACGGTGAATTCGCCGCACCGCAGGCAGCGCCACACCTCACCCAGCCCGGTACTGCCGCTCAGCCGGTCGGCGAGGGACTTCTCGTCGGGCGCGTAGGTGACGTGACCGGCAACCGCGCAGGTGACCAGCTCCCAGCGGTTGCGGCCGTGTTCTTTACCCATGGCCGGATCATTCATGGCGCGCGGTCGGCCACGCAAGGGGGCGCGCGCACCGCATGTCAGGAGGGTGTCAGAAACGCGGCCTACTGCGCGCGCGCCGCGGCGTGGGAGGCACCGACCCCAGCAACCCGGTGAGTTCGGTGACCTCGAGATCGTCGAGCCGGGCCACCGCCGCGACGATCTCGTCGCGCAGCGGCTCGTCGCAGAACGGTTCGGCGAGCCAGCCGAACTTGTCCACCACGCGGTCCCAGGACATTGGACGGGTGGGCGATCCCTCGTAATCCGACTGCTCGCGGCTGAATTGGCGACCGTCGTGCGTGATCACGTGTACCCGCGCCGCCGTGCGTTGCGGATAGTCCGCGGTCAGGTCGGCCGCCGGAACGACCTGCACCCTGGACAACAGGTCGGTGACGTCGCTTCGCGAAACGCGGTTGTTCTCAAGCTGTTCGGGGCCGACGCCGCCGTCGAGCAGGGCGACCGCGGTCAGGTATTTGAGGTTGTAATCGGCCTGCTCCTTGGTGGTCGGGTGGTCCTTGTCGCCGTAGGCTCCTCCGCCGGCGAAGTCGTAGGCGCCCTGAAAGACCTCGAGGACCACCCGCGCGACATCCGCGCCGCGCAGACCGTGCTCACTGCGCACGGCGAGAATCGCGTCGATGACGACCTGGCCGTGGATGAGCGAGCAGTATTGCTTCAGGTAGGTCTGCCCCACACAGCTGAGACTCCGGTCGGCGGTGTGCAGATCGATTGGCTGATCGAAGAGTTGCACCAACCCGTGTGGGCCCTCGAAGAGCGACTTGGGTCCGGTGATGCCACGCGCGGCCAGCATCGTCGTGTACACGGCGCGCATCCCGGTGATGGCCGGCGAGATGCCCTTCCAATTCGAAACCGGCTCGGAGTGCACCGTCGCCAGTGACACGTTGTCGGCCGCCGCGGCGGCGATGGCGTTGGCGGTCTGCTCGGCGCTCAGCCCCAACAGCTTCGCGCTACCCGCCGCGACCGACATCGCCAGCTGCAGCGCGTGGTTGAGTCCGCGGGCCATCACGGGAACCTGTGCGCTGAAACGGCATTGGATCTCGTATGCGACCGCCAGCGCGAGCAGGAAGTCGGCTCCGCCGGCGCCGGTGTGCTCGGCCACGGCCAGCAGTGCACCGACATTATCGGCGGGATGGCAGAGCCCACCCACCGTGAGATAGGTGTCGAGCAGATCGGGGTAGCGCACCAGCACCGCGTTGAAGAACGCGGCCTGGTCCACCGAGGCGCGTCCGCCGCCGACCAGGGTGGCCGTGGGGGCGCCACCGAACTGGGCGGCGTGGTCGCGGATCGTGGGGATCAGCTCGCCGTCCAGGGCACCGACGGCGCACGCGATGCTGTCGAGCAGGTTGCGTTTCATCAGCGCCCGCGGCCGCCCGGTCAGGTCCCCCGGCCGGGCACCGACGACGAAATCCGCCAGCTCGTCCACAACGTAGTTATGTGCCACCACTTTTCGCCCCTTCGCTCTACACCCTTAAGTGAAGCCCCGCGCCGAGGCGGCGTCCACGATCCATCTCTTATGAGTGGTTGACGAAAGTTCTCACCGCACGCCGGCGCCGGTTTCCAGGACGCCCCGGTGGGGATCGTCGGCCGGAGTCCACCACCGGCCGGTGGGCGGGGTCAGCCAGTCACGACCGCGCGCAGCCGCCAGCAGCGACGTCACGGCACCGCGCACACTGGGCCGGTCATCGTCCTGGCGATGCAGCAACGACCACGTCCACAGCGGTATCGGGTCGGCGACGGGGCGCCGGCTCAACCGGGGCGGGAGCGCCGCGGTGTGGCGCTTGGGTGACGCCAGCACGGCGCCCGCGATCTTGCGGACGTGCGCGTAGAACGCGTCGCCGGTGATGCCGCCGTCGTTGATTCCTACGACGCGTGCGCCGGTGTCGGCGGCGAAGGCTTCGGCGAACCGATTCCACGATGACCATGCCGACACGTCGTCGTCGACGAGGACGCTGACATGCTGTGCGCCAATCGGTTCCGATGAGGTGGTCCCTGGAACGACCGCGCTCAGCGGCTCGGCGCGAAGCAGGTGCGGAGTCAATGCCCGCTGCTTGGCCTGCGCGTCGGTGATCCAGGCCAACGCGATGTCGAGGGTGCCCTCGGCCACCCGGTCCGCCTGCACGTGTGACGGCAACACCCACTCGTCCAGCCGCAAGGCCACCGCGGACCCCACCAGGGCGTCGATGTCGTCGGGCAACCAGCTGACGTACCCGAGCCGCACCGGGGAGCTTTGCGCGGCGGTCCGCTGCAGCCGGTGCTTGGCGTCGTCGGCCAGCGCCAGAATCCTGCGCGCGTCCGGGAGAAACGTACGGCCGGCCTCGCTCAGCCGGACGCTGCGCCGGTCCCGCACCAACAAATCGGTGCCCACTTCGCGCTCCAACGCGATGATCTGCTGCGACAACGCCGGTCCCGAAATGTGCAGGCGCTGGGCGGCGCGACCGAAGTGCAATTCCTCTGCGACCGCGACGAAATAGCGCAGCTGCCGCAGTTCCATGTGTCGAGCTTAAGTCGCCCCACCTGCCCCTTCGATCGCGCCCGCCCGCGGTGGCGATCCGCTGAGCTCGGTCGTCTGGTCGGTCAGATGTTTCCCGATGTCCCGAATCTGTCGCGCGCTCAACGCGCACAGCGGGTGTACGGCCACCATGAGGGCGACGCGGCCCCGCTCGTCGAAGACCGGTGCGGCGATCGTCACCACGGGTTGCTTGCGGCGGCCCGGGTTGTCGTCGGAAAGAAACCCGATGGTGGTGAACTCGACCAGCAGCTGGTCCATGATGTGGCGCACCGGAGTCGGCATCTCGCTGCTGTCCAGGGTGCCGACCACCTGCACCGCCTGCGCGAGCGCCGGCGTCGTCCAGTCGACGTCGAAACCCCGTTCGCGAGTGTGCGCCAACACCTGTTGGAGGCGCTGGGTGCGGTCGGGATTGCCGCCCGCGCCACGCCGGATCCACGCGCGCTGCTCCTCCTCGGTGTCCCAGGCCGCCATCGCGACGCCGAACGGCGGCGCATAGGGAATCCGATCCCCCGGTATCCCCGACGGCTGAGTGGCGGGTTCGCCCTCAAAGGCGGTGACCACCAAGGAGTCACCGAACTTCTCGACCACCGAACAGGCGTAGCCGACCTCGCGGGAGAGTCGCAGCGCCGCGGACCGCGCCGCATGCGCGAGCGGCCGGGCCGTGTCCGTGCGCGCCGCCACCACGGCCAGCGCCGGGCCGAGGGCGAAGGTTTTCGTGATCGGGTCGCGACTGGCCCAACCGCGGTCGCACAACGTCTTCAGGATCGCGTGCGCGGTCGCCTGGGTGAGATCGAGTTCGCGGACCACGTCGGAGAAGCGCAGCCGCGCGCCCGCCGACCGCGCCAGCAGCTCGACGACATCGAGCACCCGGGCGGTCGGCGCTGACGTCGACCCGCGAATCGCTTGACTCCTTTGCGACGGCGTTCTTAAAGTTGTACGAACATTCGAGATTCTATATCGATTATTCGAGAAAGTTAACGCATTGCACGCTGTGGTGTTGCGCGACGGCCGGTTACAGGTCCGGGAGACACCGGATCCCGAGCCCGGACCGGGTGAGTTGCTCTTACGCACCTTGAGCACCGGCGTGGATGCCGTGGCCGACTTCATGGAGCAGGTGCACGCGCTGGCGGGGCATACGCTGCACCGCCTGACCAACCAGGCCATCACGCTGCACGGCGACACCGCCACCGCGCGCACCTATATCGACGGCCTGATCATGGCCGGCGACAACAGCTCTGGCGTCAACGCGATCGGTTTCTACGACGACGACATCGTGCGCACGCCGGCGGGATGGCGCATCGCCCGCCGTCGCTACACCCAGGTTCGCATCACCACGGTCGGGGGCGGCTAGATGACATTCGCGACGAAATACGGGCCGTGGGCGCTGGTGGCCGGCGCGTCCGACGGCGTGGGCGCGGCGTTCGCCGAAGGGCTCGCCGAGCGCGGTGTCAACGTGGTGCTGCTGGCCCGCCGGCAAGCCGTTCTCGACCGGGTCGCGGCCGAGATCGAAGCCAAGACATCGGCGCAAACCCGCACCGTCGCAATCGATCTGGCGCGGCCCGGGGCGGCGGCGGCGGTCGCGGTGGCAACCGCTGGCCTGGAGATCGGGATGCTCGTGTATTGCGCGGGCGCGGACCCGAATTTCCAGCCCTTCCTTGCCAATTCGATCGAAGCCGCCGAATCGATGGTGCAACGCAACTGCATGGTGCCCATGCAGCTGTGTCACCATTTCGCGCCCGCGATGGTGGCGCGAGGCAGCGGCGGCATCGTCATCTTCGGATCCGGTGCGGGGCTGGCCGGTGGACCCAACATGGTCGCCTACGGCGCCTCCAAGGCCTTCGACATGGTCTTCGCCGAGGCGCTGTGGGCCGAGCTGCACGACAAGGGCGTCGACGTCCTGGGCCTCATCCTGGGCAAGACCAACACCCCGGCCTTGCGCGCGCTCGAATACAGCCGCGGTCAGATCGGCTCCCCCGACGAGGTGCCCTCGGACGCGGCGGCCGTGTCCGACGTCATCGCCGAGGCGTTCGAGAACCTCGGCAACGGCCCGACCCTGATGGTGGGCGACACCATGCGTGCCGCCGCGCAGCTGCTCGCGTCGCTGAGCCGCAATCAGGCCGTCGAGCTCTTCGCGCAGGCGGCCGCCGCCGCCATGGGTCCGGACGCCCAATGAGCAGCTCGGCTGTTCGCTGCGCGGCGCGCCGGCGCACGCGAGGTTTGCCAAAGTTCGAAATCAGGGCAGCCTAACTTTTGCAGGCGCACTTCCCTGTACAGCAAATATAGGCTCGGGTGCGGCGCCACTTTCGTGGACCCACTGCGTTGCTGACCGCGCCCGCCGCGGGTACGTTGGGTAACCGGTTCACCACGGCCACCGCGTCGACGTAAGCCACCCGATCGCCAGTGCGAAGGATGACGATGCTCGCCACAGACAGGCCCGCCGCCACCGTCGCGCCGACGGCCAGCCGGCGGCGCCGCACCCTGACCCGTTCCGGACTGATCACCGGCGCGTTCGTCGCCCCGGCGGTGGTCGTCCGCGTGGCCGGCTTGCACACCGGCGCCGTGCTGGCCCTGCTGATCTTCGGAGCCGCGGTGGTGGCGGCCAGCTTCTTGCTGGCGTGGGCGGCCGAGGCGGCCCAGATCGACGTCTCCGGTGGGCTCGCGACGGCGCTGCTCGCCTTGATCGCGGTGCTGCCCGAATACGCCGTCGACCTCTACTACGCCTTCGTGTCCGGCCACAACACGGATTACACCCAGTACGCCGCGGCCAACATGACCGGGTCCAACAGATTGTTGATGGGTCTGGGTTGGCCGGTCGTGGTGCTGGTCAGCATCCTCGTCGCCCGCAAGTCCGGTTCGGACAAGCCCACCGGGTTGACGCTCGAGCCAGCAAACCGCGTCGAACTCGGCTTCCTGTTGATCGCCGGCGTGATCGCTTTCGTCATCCCGGCGAGCGGCCAGATCCATCTCGGGTTGGGGCTGGCGTTGCTGGCCTGGTTCGGGTTCTACCTGTACAAAATCAGCCACGGCAGCGTCGAAGAGCCCGATCTTATCGGCACCGCGGCCGCTCTGGGGGAGCTGCCCGACGGTCGTCGACGCGCCGCCGTGATCGGCCTCTTCCTGGTGTCCGGTGGGGTGATCCTGCTGTGCGCCAAGCCCTTTGCAGACAACCTTGTTGCCGCCGGCGCCGAACTCGGCATCAACCGCTTCCTGCTGGTGCAGTGGCTGGCGCCGCTGGCCTCCGAAGCGCCGGAATTCATCATCGCGATCATCTTCGCCACCCGCGGCAAGGGCACGGCGGCCATCGCCACGCTGATCTCCTCCAAGGTCAACCAGTGGACCCTGCTGATCGGGTCGTTGCCGATCGCCCATCTGCTGGGCGGCGGCGGGTTCTCCCTGCAACTCGACCCCCGCCAGGTGGAGGAGGTGCTGCTGACCGCCACCCAGACGATGATGGGCGTGGCGCTGATCCTCGCGCTGCGGTTCAACCGGGCCGCCGCGTGCACACTGCTCGGCCTGTTCGTCGTCCAGTTCCCGATCTTCTCGACGCAGGGGCGGCTACTGCTCTGCGGTGTCTACGCCGTGGTGGCTATCGCGGCGCTGATCATCAATCGCCGCCACGTGGCCGGCACGCTCACAGCGCCGTTCGTCGGCACGGCCATCCGGCACGGCGGTCACCCCCACCTCGAAGCCGACGGTTCCGTCCGCCCGCACTAGCCCCCGTCACCCACGAGCCACCCCGGTCCCGAGTTGGCGATCGCCCGGCATATACGGTCCGGGTATGAATCGAGTGTCGGTGATCACAGGCGGCGCGGGTGGCATGGGGCAGGCCACGGCGAAAGTCGTCGGCCGCGACCACACCCCGGTGCTGTGTGACATCAGGCAGGACCGGCTGGCGGCCGCGGCCGCGGCGCTGCAGGACATCGGGATCACCCCCACGGTGGTCAATTGCGATGTCACCGACCGGCAGGCGGTCGCAGATCTGCTCAAGACCGCCGGGGGTCTGGGTGCGGTGGTCTCCGTCATCCATACCGCAGGGGTGAGCCCCAGCATGGGTGCCGCCGACTACGTCATGCGAACCAACGCCGTCGGCACCGTCAACGTGAACGAGGAGTTCTTCTCGGTCGCCGACGAGGGCGCCGCGATCGTCAACGTGGCATCGATGGCGGCGCACGTGTTGCCCGCGGAAATCGTTCCGGCAGAACAGTTTCCGCGGGCGCTGGATGACCTGGACGCCTTCATGGCCGCCATGCTCGCGGCATGCGAGATCGCCCCCGAAGACGCGCGATCGGGTCTGGCATACGCCATCAGCAAGAGCTTCGTGAAGTGGTACAGCCAGGCGCAGGCGGAGCGCTTCAACGCCCGCGGACTGCGCATCGTCTCCGTGTCGCCGGGTTCGATCGACACCGAGATGGGCCGGCTCGAGGAGCAGGCCGGCGCCGGCGCGATGGTCGCCAACGCCGCGGTCCCGCGGTGGGGCAAGCCGGAGGAGATGGGCGAGCTCCTCGCCTTTTGCGCCAGCGACAAGGCCGGATACCTCACCGGCACCGACATCCTCAACGACGGCGGGGTCATCGCCTCGATGACCGAACGGGCCCGGGTGGCCGCCGGCGGCTAGACCAGGTAGTACAACTCAGTGTGCGGGGCGAGTTCGGGCGCGCTGGTGAAGGGCTCCTTGACCTTCAGTTCCGCCAACCTGTTGTGGGCGTAGCGCACCGCCTTGAGGGTGGCCGAGAATTCCTCGTCTTCTTCGGGGAAGACCTGCTCGGCCGGGAACCAGCTCTTGAACCCCACGTTGTTCAAGACGCCGAGCGTATCGTCGCGCACCCCGGCCAGTAGGACCGTGACGCCGCGCTCGGTCACCTCACGCAGGAAGTGCTCGATGCGCTCGATGCAGACCACGTCCGGGTGGCGCACCCGCTTGAGCCGCAGGACCACGAACGCGATGCCGCCGTCGGTGATTCGCTGATTGATCGCCGACAGGTAGCGGTCGAGTTCGGGTGCCGCTCCGAAGAACAACTCGCCTTCGAGGTCGTAGATGACGATCGAGGGATCCGGCGAGTCACCCGGAATGCGCTCGCGGACAACGCGTTCGGGCGTGACGACGAGTTCCTTGGACTTGAGCTTGGCCGCCCGCGGCACGAACAGCAGGATCGACAGGATCACCCCGAGCAGCACCGACTTGTCGAGGTCGACGGCGATACCGGTGAAGGCCGTGACGATCACCAGCCCGGCGTCATAGCGGGACGCCCTGAGCGTGTAGATCAGGCGCTTGAAATCGACCAGGCGGGCCGCAGTCACCAACAGCAGCCCGGCCAGCGCCGGCTGCGGAACGTAGCGCAGCAGCGGGGCGAACAGCAGCAGCGCCGCGGCAACCGTTGCGGCCGAGACGATTCCGGAGAATCTCGTCGCAGCGCCGGACTGGAAGTTGATCGCCGACCTCGACAATGAACCCGAACCGGGCAGGCTTTGGAAGAAGCCGCCGGTCAGGTTGGCCAGGCCTTCGGCCATGATCTGGCGGTTGTAGTCGATCTTCTGTTGTGTCTGGTAGGCAATGGCTTTGGCGATCGACAGCGCCTCGATGATGCCGACGAAGGCGATGGCCAGCGCGCCGGTCGATAGATGCGGCAGCCACTCCGGGTGGACCTCGGGGACGTGCGGCCCGGGCAGGCTGCGCGGGATCTTGGCGGCCACCGACACCGCGGTGTGGCCGCCCGCGCCCGGCGTCGACCACTCGGCGAGGTAGGCGATGAGCGCGGTGATGACGAGCACCGCGAGCATGTCGACCTGCGGCAAACCGTAGCGTTGCACCAGCTTACGCAGGACGACGGCCAGCACCACCGCCGCCGCGCTCAAAGTCAGTGCGCGGTAATTGATGTGATCGCCGTGGGTGAGGGTGAGCCAGACGCGGCGCAAGACCTGCATGTGACCGTTGCCCTTGTCGCGCACTCCCAGCGCGTTGCCCAGCTGTCCGATGGCGAGCAGGAACGCCGCGGCCGCCATGAAGCCGATGATGACCGACTCGGAAATGTAGCGGGTGAGGTTGCCGAGCTTGAACAGGCTGATCACGATCTGAAACGCACCCACCAGCACGGCCAGCAGGAAAAGCGCCTCGAAGAGCTCCTTGGAGTTCTCGGAGTCGATGAAGGCCAGCGCCGTGAACACCAGCAGCGAGATGGCGCTCGTCGGCCCGTTGATCAGATGCGAGGACGACCCGAAGATCGAGGCGACGATGGTCACGACGATCGCCGAGTACACGCCGAATCTCGGGTCCACCCCGGCGATCAGGGCGTAGGCCATCGCCTGGGGAAACGATATGGCGGCGACGGTCAGCCCGGCGATCACATCATGCCGACCCTTCACCAGGTCGTAATTCACACGCACACCCACGATGTCGACGTCTTTCGCTAAGCACCCGACGCCGCGGCGGGCGCCGAGATCGTGTCCAGGATTCCGTTGGTGCCGAAGAACTGTTCCCGCGCGTCGCTCCAGTCCTTGGCGATGGCGCTGATCGGGAACAGGGTCAGCGGGCGCAGCCGGTCGGCATGCTTGGCCAGGATCGCCGGCTTGAAGGGCCGGTACCCGTATTGCGCCACCAGTTCCTGAGCCGCGTCGGTGAACAGGTAGTCGAGGTACGCCTTCGCGTGGGCCGCCGTCGCGGGATCGGTCACGTTCGCGTCGACCCAGGCCACCGCGGGCTGAGCGAGGATGCTGACCGGCGGGTAGACGAGCTCGAGCTCGTCCTTGTTCGCCGCGACCTCGCGCAGCGCCTCGTTCTCCCACGTCAGCTGGACATCGCCGATCTTGGCCAGCGCGAAGCTGTCTCCGGCGCTGCGGGCACCGGCATCGGAAACGGCAACGTGTTGCAGTAGCGACTTCACGTACGCGGTCGCCTGCGCAGGGCTGCCACCGCGGGTGGTGACCGCACCCCAGGCCGCCAACACGCTCAGTTGACCGTTGCCGGACGTCCGCGGATTCGGGGACACCACGGCCACATCGGGATCGATCAGGTCGGGCCAGTCGTGGATCCCCTTGGGATTGCCCTTGCGGACGACGAAGACGATGGTCGACGTGTAGGGCACCGAGGCGTTCGGTAGCCGCTGTTGCCAGTTGCCGGCGATCAGGCCCCGCTTGCTGAGCGTGTCGATGTCGCTGATCAACGCCAGGGACACCACGCTGGCTCTTTGACTGCCATCAAGCACGCTGCGAAGCTGACGCCCCGAGCCGCCGTGAGACTCCTTTATGCTCAGCGTTGTTCCGTTGTGCGCGTGGTAGTCCGCGACGAACCGTTTGTCCAGCGCCGCATACAATTCGCGCGTCGGGTCGTAGGACACGTTGAAGATCTCGTTCGAACCACCCGCCGGAAGGTTCTTCAGCACGATCGCGGTCGTGGCGACGACGATCGCGAGAACCCCCAGGAGGCTCAGCCAGGGAAGCCGCAGCGGCCGGCGGGCCGTATCGGGTGGCAGCAGTTTCACCACGTCAACCACACCTTCCACCACCGACCATGATGATGTGCCAAACAGCCGCGTGTGGCACCGAACTTTTTTAAGAATGTTAACTATCGGGCCACTGGGCGGCAGCCTTGAGAATCAGCCTGAAGATAAATACGCCCACCGTGGTTGGGTCATTACGCGGCGCCGAAATGCGTCCGGGCGGTCAGCCCTGCGCGCCGACCCCGACCCTGGATACACCGGCATCGTTGCCGACCCGGCCATGGATCCACTCCCCTGGCCGCAGCCGCCATGTCCGGCGGGCGTAGTCCAGTTCGGTGTACGGCCATTGGGTGACGATGCGCCCGGTCGGCGACCGGAAGTAGCTGTCGCACCGCGTCCAGATGGTGCGCTCCAGGTCCGCGGAAAGTGCGTCGTTGTACCGCCTTTCGGCCTCTGGGCGTACGTCGAGATATCCGCCGCGGCGCGCCAGGCGGCTCACCGCGCTGGCGACCAGCCGCGCCCCGGCCTCGAGGATGTAGACGATGGAGTTGCCGCCCTGGTTGGTGTTGGGGCCGTAGAGCATGAAGAAGTTCGGGAATCCGCTGACCGCGACCCCCAGGTAGGCGGATGGGTCGTCGCCCCAGTGTTCGTGCAGCCGGCGGCCGCCGGCGCCGACGACGTCGATGCCGCAAAGGTAGCGGGAGGTCTCGAAGCCGGTCGCCAGGACAATGACGTCGATGTCAACCTCCGCACCCGTCGCCGTGGTCACCGACGCCGCGCCGACGCGGGCGATGGGATCGGTGACCAGCTCGACATTGTCGCGCTGCAACGCCCGGTAATAATCGTCGCCCAGCAATACCCGTTTACACCGGAACGGATAGTCGGGAGTCAGCGCCCGGCGCAGCGGTTCGTCATCGACGGTGCGCTCGAGAAACGACGTCGCGATCTGGGCGCGCGAGGTCACCACGGGGTCCTCGGCGAAGGTCGCGGTGTTGTCGTGCTGGAACTTCCAGATCTGCCACCGGGTGCGGCGCAGCGCGAGCGGGCTGCGCCGGAAGCGGGCCAATTCGGTTGCGGTGTACGGACGATCGTCCTTGGGCACCATCCAGGGTGGGGTGCGCTGGAAGACTGTGAGGCGCCCGGCGGTCTTGGCCAGTTCGGGGACGACCTGCACCCCGCTGGCGCCGGTGCCGATCACCGCGACGCGGCGGCCGGCCAGATCGAGGTCGTGATCCCACTGCGCGGTGTGCAGCACCGGGCCGGTGAAGTCGCCCAGGCCGTCGATGTCGGGGCGATTGGCAGAACCGAACAAACCGATCGCGCACACGACGACGTCGGCGGTCAGTGTGGCCGAGCGCCCGCCGCGTTCCAGCCGGCAATCCCACCCGCCGGTGTGCGGGTTCCAGTGCAGGGAGCGCACCGTGGTGTCGAGCATGAGCTGGCGGCGCAGGTCGAAATCGTCGGCCACCGATTCGAGGTAGGCCAGTATCTCGGGCTGGCGCGCGTAGGTGCGGCTCCAAGACGCGTTGGGGGCGAAGGAGAACGAGTAGAGGTGGCTTTGGATGTCGCAGGCGGCCCCGGGATAGGTGTTGCGTCGCCAGGTGCCGCCGACTCCGTCGGCCGCCTCGACGATCACCAGGTCGTCGATGCCCGCGCGGCGCAGCGCGACGGCAGCGCCCAGCCCGCCGAAGCCCGCGCCGATGATCGCCACCTTCGGTCCGCGGCGGCGCCGGGTCGCCGCGCGCAATCGCCCAATGGCGTAGAGGAAGCCGGCTTTTCGACTCGTCACGGCCGGCACCCCGCGCGGCGGGTTAGCATGCCGTTTAGGTCGCCGTCGGCGCGCCACCGCTGCAGGATGTCGGCGTACTCGGTGGGTCCGCCGAAGAAGAAGCTGCCCTGCCGAGTCTTGGTGTCGGCCTTGCCCTCCCGGTTGTAATAGCCGGGCGTGCACACCCTGGCCCGTTCGGCGCTGGCGACCGACCGGGACACCACGGTGTCGACCCAGGCGGCCTCGGCGGTGGGCGCGGCCTCGATTTCGGTGATCCCCTCGGTGAGCGCGGTGGCAATGATCCACGCGACGTGGCCGGCCTGCACGTCGAGCAGGTACGGGAAGTTCACCGTCAGACCGGCCTGGGCGATGCTTTCAATGAAGCAGTTCGGGAAGCCGGTCGTGCACAGGCCCTGGAAGGTGCGCACGCCGTCGCCCCAGTGTCCGGTCAGTGTCACACCGTCACGTCCGATCAGCTCGAACCCGGTGCGGCGGCAATAGTCGGTGCCGACCTCGAAACCCGTTGCGAAGATGAGACAGTCGAGTTCGTAGGCGACGCCGTCGACCACCACGCCGGTATCGGTGATGCGCTGCACGCCGCGACCCCGGGTGTCCACCAGGGTGACGTTGTCCCGGTTGAAGGTCTGCAGATACTCGTCGTGAAAGCAGGGCCTTTTGCAGAAGTAGCCGTACCACGGTTTGAGCGCTTCGGCGGTCGCGGGATCGCTGACGATCGCATCGACGCGCGCGCGGATCTCGTCCATCTTGGCGAAGTCGGCCAACTCGATGTCACGGCCGCGTTGTTCGGGATCGGTGAGGCCCTCCCCGTCCTGACGCATCACGGGCAGCTTGCGGGTGATGCTCGTCCAGGCATCGGCGACCATGTCCTGGTCGGCTTGTCCTCCGGCGGTCAGGATTTGAAAGTTCTGTATCCGCTCGCGCTGCCAGCCGGGCCGTAATGCGTTGGCCCACTGAGGATCGGTGGCGCGATTGGCGCGGACGTCGACCGAGGACGGGGTGCGCTGAAAGACGTAGAGCCGGCCGGCGGCCGCGCCGAGGTGCGGTATGCACTGGATCGCGGTGGCACCGGTTCCGATGATGCCGACGCGCTTGCCGGCCAGATGCTGCAGTTGGTCCCCGGTGTAGGCGTAGTCCCACCGACTGGTGTGGAACGCATGACCGCCGAAGGCGCCCAGTCCTTCGATGCCCGGCAACTTCGGCTTGGCCTGATATCCGTTGGCCATGGAGACGAACCTGGCCCGCATCTCGTCGCCGCGGTCGGTGCGGATGATCCAGCGCGATCGTGCCGCGTCCCAACGGATTTCCCGCACATCGGTACGCAGGCAGGCGTCGCGGTAAAGGTCGTAGTGTTCGGCGATGCGGCGGCAGTGGGCGAAGATCTCGGGGCCCTTGGCGTATTTTTCGGTCGGCGTGTAGCCGAGCTCCTCGAGCAGCGGCATGTACACGTACGACTCGACGTCGCAAGCGATTCCGGGATAGCGGTTCCAGTACCAGGTGCCGCCCACGTCGGCCGCCCTGTCGATGAGCCGCACGCTTTCGACGCCCAGCTGGCGTAGCCGTGCACCGGTCAACAACCCGCCGAATCCCGCGCCGATGATGGCGACGTCCACCTCGTCGGCGAGCGGTTCGCGGACGTAGTCGTCGTTCACCCAGGGGTCTTCGGCAAATCGGGCGAACGGGCCGGCCATCTCGACGTACTGCGCGATGCCATCCGCGCGTAACCGGCGCGCGCGCTCTTCGGCGTACTTGCGCCGCAGCGCGTCGACGTCAAGCGCCTGGCGAACGGTCTCGGTCACGGCCTGGGTTCCTCTCCGTGCCCTCGACCCTATAATTTATCGCTTCGCCATATCAAGGGCTCACCGCGGGAGCCTGCCGACGGGCCGTGGCCTTAAGGCGTTGCGCGACACCATGTCTGGGGTCTTCCGGAATGCCGCCACGCAGGGCAGGCCAAGAGGCTACTGACGGCCGCGCTCCTTGCCCGCGGCGATTGCCGCCGCCAGTGAGTCGCCCAGCGTCCACAGCGCCACCCCGATCAAGACCAGATCCTTGAGCAGAAACTGGCCGGGCAGCGCCGAGAGCACCGGAACGCCGTGGGCGTACGTCATGACCACACCCGGCGTGGTGAAGAGAAAACTCAACGTGCCCAAGAACAGCACCACCGCCAGGGCGCTGCCGGCCGCCGAAATCCGCGGCCATAGCGGGCGCACCGCAATGAGCAGTCCGGCAACGATTTCCATCGTTCCGAGGGCATACGCGACGAAGGTGACGCTGAATACGTCATAGACCCAGCTCATCAGCGGGCTGTGCTGAATCAGCACCCGGGCCTCCATCTTCACGTACTTGCCGAAACCGATCCACACCAAAACAAGCACCAGTCCGTAGTGGCTGACGAGTTGGCCCCACCGGGTCAGTGCCGGCGCCGCGGCCGGTGCGAGGGTTTGGTCGATCATCGGGCGAGGTCCTTTCGGCTCAATGCGTGGGCGTTCCCCCAACACACGGTTCAGGGCACGGTTGCGTTCACTCCGGCAACCGCTCGAGGCCGGCGACGATGAGCCGCAACCCGAACGCAAACTCGTCGGCCAACGGGACGGGCAGGTCGTCGGCGACGGTCACCGTCGCGGGAAAGCGGGACGGATCGAGCCGGTGAAACGCCGCTGAGAGTTCGGCGTCCTGTGCACCGTCGGACGCCGCGCCCGCCAGTTGTATTGCGAAGCCCAGCACATAGCGCGCCAGCGTCGCGTACGCGTGGGCGGCGACCGCCGGTGAAAAACCGTTGCCGAGAAGAACGGCCAGGCACCGCTCGCGATTGGCCAACGCGTTCGGCCCCATCGGGGTGTACTCGACCAGAAGGGGCGCGACATTGCCATGCCGGCTCAGCGCGTCAAACATGTGCTGCGCGAACGTGACACACGCCTGCTGCCACGGCATCGCGGCGAGCTCGTCCGCGTCGAGGTCGACCTCGCCAAGAATTTCGTCGATCACCAGTGACACCAATTCGGACCGGTTGGAGAAGTGGCGGTACAACGTGGCGGTGCCCGATTCCAGGCGCTGCGACAGCGACCGCATCGACAACGCCTCAGGACCCTGCTCGTCGACGAGCTCGACGGCCGCGCCCAGGATGCGCTCCATCGGTAGAGCCGGGCGCCCCCGAGAGCGGCGCGGCCGGTCGGTGTCGTCCGCGTCACGCAAGGTGGCTCTCCTGACGCTTGACAGCCCGACCTATTACGGAGACACTGTATCCATAATTAGGTCCATGATTCAAGCCCCTTGACAGCAAGGACATTCGCGATGCTCCTTCCCCTGGCGGTGAAACCCTTTACCGCTCCCACCGACCGTGACATGCTGCCCTCAGAGCGACGCGAGTTCGTGCGCACGCATCGCACCTGCGTCTTCGGCTACCGTCGCCGCAACGACGGCCCGGGCATGTCGATCGTGTACTACATCCCGACCGATACCGACGAATTGCTCGTCTCCACCATGGCCGGTCGTGGCAAGGCCCGCATCGTCGAACGTGACGGCAAGGTCAGCCTGTGCGTGCTCGACGAGCGGTGGCCCTTCGCCTATTTGCAGGTCTATGCCGACGCGACCCTCGACCGGGACCGGGATCTGGCGGTCGACGTGATGATGGCGGTCGGCGGTCGGATGTCGGGCCAACCACTGGGCGACGAGGCGCGGCCGCACATCCGGGAGATGTGTGAACGCGAGGATCGGGTGGTCATTCGCTGCCGGCCATACTCCACCTTTGCGACGCCGCCGCGGCATCTGCACCGTAACGACCAGGCCAAGGAACTCAGCCACTGGGTGTCGGGTGTGATGCCCTGGGACACAGCCGATCCGGCGGCCGGCTGATCACCCGGCGTAGCGGTCACGCAGTTTGCTCAGCGTCGCTTCGATGCCCGAGGCGTTCGCCTTGGCGAAACCCATCCGCTCGTAGTACTTCAGCTTGTTCTTGAGCGCACCGGCGTCGCGGTAGTCGAAGGTCTCGGTGACCGTGGTCTGGGTCGGCGACACCGCGTCGAACTCCCACCGCCACCGGTGACCCAGCGGATGGCGCCATTCGACCAGTTCGTTCGGCATCAACGCGGTAATCGTGCTGGTGATGCGGTAGGGAATGCCGAACATCTTCATGTGCGTCGAAAACTTCGAGCCCGCAACGAGTTGCGGTGGCACGGTGATGTTGTCGCGGACCGTGCCCGATCCGTCCAGTTCGTGGTGCCGGCGGGGATCGGCGACCAAGGCGTACAGCTCCGCCGCCGGGGCGGCAACGTCGACCCTGCGGCTCACCTGGCGGGGACCCCGGTCGACGACAGTGACGGTCATGATGTCTCCTTCCGCTACCCGGCAGCCTAATCCCGTCGCCGGCTTCCACCTGCGCCAATAGCCGCCGGGCCGAGCAGGCAGAATGGAGGGGTCAAGACCTGCCGGGGAAGCGAAGAAGGAGCGGCATGCCCACCAGCGAATATCGGGTGAGCGGGATGAGCTGTGGGCACTGCGAGGCCGCCGTCCAGAGCGAGGTGGCCCAGATTCCCGGCGTCGAGGACGTGGCGGTCAGCGCCACCACGGGCCGGCTCGTCGTCACCAGCGCACAGCCCATCGACGCGGATGCCGTCCTTGGCGCGGTCGACGAGGCCGGCTATGCGGCCGTCCTGGTCGCATGAGCACGCCCCCACGCCAGATCAATCGCGCCGCCTCAACCGCCCCGTCCCGCATCGAGCTGGAGATCACCGGGATGACTTGCGCCTCGTGCGCGGCCCGGATCGAGAAGAAGCTCAACAAGCTCGACGGCGTCGCGGCGACCGTCAACTACGCCACCGAGAAGGCCGCCGTCACGGCCCCCGCCGGTTACGACCCGCGGATTCTCATCGGCGAGATCGAAAGGGCCGGGTACGCCGCCGCACTGCCGCAGGGCTCGACACCCGATGACCGGGAGCTGGCCTCGCTGCGCCGGCGGCTGGTCACCGCGATCGTGCTGGCCGGGCCCGTCATCGCCATGGCCATGGTGCCCGCGTGGGATTTCCCGCACTGGCACTGGGTTTCGCTGGCCCTGACCACACCGGTCGTCGTGTGGTGCGGCCGGCCCTTCCACGCGGCCGCCTGGACCAACCTCAAGCACGGCGTCGCCACCATGGACACACTTGTTTCGCTCGGCACCCTGGCGGCATTTCTGTGGTCGATCTACGCCCTGATTGTCGGGGCCGCCGACCAACCGGGCATGCAGCACGACTTCGAGCTGACCGTCGGGCGCGACGGCGCCCCGTGCCACGTCTACTTCGAGGTCGCCGCGGGTGTGACGTTGTTCGTGCTCGCCGGCCGGTATTTCGAGAAGCGGTCCAAGCGGGCGGCCGGCTCCGCGCTGCGCGAGCTGCTGACACTGGGCGCCAAGGACGTCGCGGTACTACGCGACGGTGCCGAGACCCGCATCCCGATCGAGCACCTCACGATCGGCGACGAGTTCGTCGTGCGTCCCGGGGAACGGATCGCCACCGACGGGATCGTCGTCGCGGGTTCCTCGGCCGTCGACGTCGCCATGCTGACCGGCGAATCCGTCCCGGTCGAGGTCGGTGCGGGCGACGCGGTCACCGGCGCCACCGTCAACGTCGGCGGCCGGCTCGTGGTGCGCGCCACCGGGGTCGGTGACGACACCCAGCTCGCGCAGATGGCCAGGCTCGTCGAGCGGGCGCAATCCGGCAAGGCCCGGGCGCAGCGCCTCGCCGACCGCGTCTCGGGGGTGTTCGTTCCCGTGGTCATCGGCCTCGCGGTGGCGACGCTGGCCGGCTGGCTAGCGGCGGGCTTCTCGATCACCACCGCCCTGACGGCGGCCGTCGCGGTGCTCATCATCGCCTGCCCGTGCGCGCTGGGGTTGGCCACCCCGACCGCCCTGCTGGTCGGCGCCGGACGCGCCGCTCAGCTCGGCGTGCTCATCAACGGGCCCGAAGTGCTCGAGGCCACCCGCAGCGTCGACACGATCGTGCTCGACAAGACCGGCACCGTCACCACCGGCAAGATGACCCTGGTCGACGTCATCCCCGGCCCGCAGACCGACCGCAGCACGCTGTTGCGTTACGCCGGGGCCCTGGAAGACGCCTCCGAGCATCCCGTCGCACGGGCCATCGCCCGGTGCGCCGCGGCCCAACTCGGCGCGCTGCCCGTTCCCACCGACTTCACCGGGATCGACGGCGACGGCGTACAGGGCACGGTCGACGGGCGTGCCGTCGTCGTCGGCCGCGAACGCTTGCTGAGCGGACGCGGGATGCACCTCGACGCCGCGCTGTCGGCGGCCAAGGCCCGCGCCCAGGCGGATGGCAAGACCGCCGTGGTAGTCGGCTGGGACGGCCTGGCCCGCGGCATCGTGGTGGTCGCCGACACGATCAAACCGTCCAGCGCCGAGGCGGTCCGGCAGTTCACCCGACTTGGCCTTACGCCGGTGCTGCTGACCGGCGACAACGCGGGCGTCGCCGCCGGCATCGCCGACGAGCTCGGGATCGCGCAGGTCATCGCCGACGCGACGCCCGTCGACAAGGTCACCGCGGTGCAACGCCTGCAATCGGAGGGCAAGGTGGTCGCCATGGTCGGTGACGGCGTCAACGACGCCGCGGCGCTGGCCGCCGCCGATCTGGGCCTGGCGATGGGCACCGGTACCGACGTCGCGATCCAAGCCGCCGATCTCACGGTCGTCCGCGGTGACCTGCGGGCCGCTGTGGACGCGATCCGGCTGTCCCGGCGGACGCTGGCCACGATCAAGACGAACCTGCTGTGGGCGTTCGGGTACAACCTCGCCGCCATCCCGCTGGCTGCGCTTGGCATGCTCAACCCGATGTTCGCCGGCGCCGCGATGGCCGCCTCCAGCCTTCTCGTCGTCGGCAACAGCCTGCGGCTGCGCTCGTTCACCAGCGTCGTCGACGACGCATGAGCGCGGCAGGGAGTCGAGCGGACCTTGCTCGGCCCACACGCTCAAACGGTCGGCTGACGGACCGCGATCGTATGGGATAGTTGGTCCGGCCGCCGTCTTCGATGACCCCGAACCGGCCCTCGGATATTCACCGCACCCCCGCACAGCGATCGATCTAGCGAAGGTCACGACCGTTGGAGCAGTTCTTCGGACAACTGTCCCTGCTGCATGGCTGGTTTCCGCCGGCCGTGCAGGGGCTGGCGCTGCTCGTGCTGCTCGTGGCGATCCAATGGCGTGCCGGGAGCTGGCTCAAGCGGGTGCTGCCGGTCGCGCTGATCGCGGCCGTCGCGGTGACCCTGCTGGCGCGGTGGTACATCACCTCGCTCGGGGTGGCCGGCGACCCGGCGCCGACGACGCTGTGGCTCTGGATCGCGATGAGCGGCCTGGCCGCCGCCGTCTTCCTGGTGGGGTGGCGGGGCGTCCGCTGGTGGCGTCGCGGGGTGGCGATGGTGTCGATACCGCTGTGCGTCCTGTGTGCCGGCATGGCGCTGAATGGCTGGGTCGGTTACTTTCCGACCGCGCTCGCCGCGTGGAACCAGCTGACGTCGGTGCCGCTGCCCGACCAGATCGACCGGTTGCGGGTGACCGAGATGCAGATCGCCGGAACCAGGCCGACCAAGGGCGTGGTGGTGCCGGTGGACATCGACGACAAGGGCCCCTCTGGTTCGCACTTCACCCACCGCCGAGAGCTCGTCTACCTGCCACCGGCCTGGTTCAACAGCAATCCGCCGCCGCGGCTGCCGGCGGTCATGATGATCAGCTCCGCCTTCAACACCCCGGCAGACTGGCTGGGCCCGGGCGGCGCGTTCACCGCCATCGACAACTTCGCGGCCGCCCACCACGGCTTTTCCCCGGTGCTGGTGTTCGTCGACCCCACCGGTTCCTTCGACAACGACACCGAGTGCGTCAACGGCCCCCGCGGCAACGCCGCCGATCATCTGACCAAGGACATTGAGCCCTTCATGGTGTCGAACTTCGGCGTCAGCACCGACCGCGCCAACTGGGGCGTCGCCGGATGGTCGATGGGCGGTACCTGCGCGGTGGACCTGGCCGTCATGCACCCCGAGTTGTTCAGCGCGTTCGTGGACATCGCGGGTGACCGCGGGCCCAACGGTGGCTCCACAGATCAAACCGTCGCCCGCCTCTTCGGCGGCAATCACGAGGCGTGGGCCGCCTTCGACCCGGTCACCGTCATGACGAAGCACGGCCACTACGAAGGCCTGTCGGGATGGTTCGACGTGCCCTCGTCGACGGAGGCGCGCACGGTCGCGCAGGAAGCCAATCCCACGCTCACCGCCTCCAGCAGCGATCCCGCCGCCAACCCCGAAGGCCAGGACGCCGCGGCGAACTCGCTGTGCGCCGTCGGCACCGCCCACGGCATCGCCTGCGCGGTGGTCACCCAACCGGGCAAGCACGACTGGCCGTTCGCCGCCCAGGCGTTTGCCACGGCACTGCCCTGGCTGGCCTCGACGCTGGGCACACCGAGCACCGAACCGGTGCAATTGCCGCAACGGGCCGCCGGGGAACCGCACTGATTCACCCGCCGGCCCGGACCGTGAATTAGCCAGGGTCGGCGAAATTCACAGCTGACCCTCCCGTAACGGAGCCGACTTCTCGGCACGGCGAATGGTACGGTTCGCTGCTGTGGCCTCGATGTTTTGCATCAACGGCGGTTCCCGCGTGGACCCGCTTGGTGCGCAGCGCGCCACAATCCGGGTGCAAATCCTCGGGCCGAATTCGCCATTTTCATCGCCTCGTGATCATTTGATCGACGCCGTCGCTTGTCAGCCATGAACCGCCGCCAGTTCCTGGGATCGCTCGCCGCGTCTGTCGTCGCGGGCGTCGGCGCCGCCCGGCTGATCGTCGATCCGCAGCCACGCACCTTTGCCCAGACGCCGGCGGCCGACGTGCCGACCTCCGGACCGACCGCCCCGCGGGCCCTATTACCGCCCCCGCCGCCCAGCGCCCGCATCCCGCTGCCCGGCGGCGGCGCCCTGATGAAGCTCCCGGGCGAGGGTGACCTGCTGGCGCTGACCGTCGACGACGGCGTCAACAGCGACGTGGTGCGCGCCTACACGCAGTTCGCCAAGGACACCGGCATACGGCTGACTTATTTCGTGAACGGGATCTACGACTCGTGGACCGACAACCTGGAGCTGCTTCGGCCGCTGGTCGACAGCGGTCAGATCCAGCTCGGCAACCACACCTGGTCACACCCTGACATGACCACACTGACCAAAGAGCAAGTGGCAGAACAGCTTTCCCGCAACGACGCGTTCCTGAAGAAGACGTACGGCATCGGCGCCAAGCCGTACTGGCGGCCGCCATACGCCAAGCGCAACGCCGCCGTCGATGCGGTGGCCGCCGACCTCGGTTACCACGTCCCGACGCTGTGGTCGGGCTCGCTGTCGGACTCGACGCTGATCACCGAGGAGTACATCGTCCAGATGGCCGATCAGTACTTCACGCCGCAGGCCATCGTGATCGGGCACCTCAATCATCTGCCGGTCACGCACGTCTACCCGCAACTCGTCGACATCATCCGCGACCGGAACCTGCGCACCGTCACGCTCAACGACGTCTTCCTCAAGACGCCGTAGCGACTGCTAGTCAACGGATTCCGGCTTCATGCGCCGGGCGCCACCGCACCACCTGGCAATTCTTCGGCCAAAAACATGCGCCGGAGAATTTGATCTCTAAAATTTTAGAGATTGCCCTTCCGCTGGCGGCCCGGTGATTGTTACCGTTCCGTAATGCATCGGGCCGGGGGAGTTTTCGCAGCACTGCTGGTAATTGCGTGCGCACTCGTGGGAGTGGGAAATGCGCGGGCCGACGGCGGTGACGAACCGCAGTACGCGGACTTCTACACCCCGCCTGACCCGCTACCGCCCGGCCAGCCCGGCGATCTGATCCGTACCGAGCCGTCGCGGCTTGTGCTGGAACCCTCCGGACAACTGGGCGCGATCATGGCCACCGGCACCCGGATCATGTACCGCAGCACCGATACCCGCGGCAATCCCATCGCGGTCACGGGCACCTACTTCGAGCCCTACAACGACTGGCCCGGGCGCGGACCGCGGCCGTTGATCAGCTACGCGCCCGGCACCCAGGGCCAGGGCAATCAGTGCGCCCCGTCACGAATGTTCAACCAGGGCATCCACTACTCGGGTGGCTGGGACATCATGTTCAACTACGAGGAGCTGTTTGTCGCGACGATGGTCGCGCGTGGCTTCGCCATCGTGATGACCGACTATCAGGGTCTGGGCACCCCGTCCATGCACACCTATGTGGGCCGGGTGGCCGAGGGTCAGGCCGTGCTCGATGCGGCCCGCGCGGCCATGCGGCTGCCCGCGACGTCGTTGGATCCGCATGGGCCGGTAGCGTTTTGGGGCTACTCGCAAGGCGGTGGCGCGACCGCATCGGCCGCCGAGCTCGCCTCCCAATACGCCCCGGACCTCCACATCGTGGGCACCTACGCCGGCGCACCTCCGGCCAACCTCAAGGAACTGTTGCCCTACGCCGACGGCAGCGCGCTCGTCGGTGTCGTCGGGTATGCCCTCAACAGCGTCATGGCGGCCTATCCGGAGTTCGCCGACATCATCCGCTCCAAGATGACGCCCCGCGGGTTGGCAATGCTGGAATCGGTATCGCGGCAATGCGTCGGACAAACCCTGCTGGACTTCATGTTTCGCCACATTCAGCCCTATTTCACCGAGGACATCAACCAGCTGGTGAACGAGGAGCCGTTCAACAGCCTGTTCGAGGCTCAACGGCTCGGGCGCTTCAAACCCAACGCGCCGGTCATGATCGACAGCAATCGCTATGACCCGCTGGTGCCCTGGACCGCGGCCAACCAGCTGGGCCGCGACTGGTGCGCCCAGGACGCCGACGTCGAATTCCGCACCAACGAAGAGCCACCCTTCCTCAACAAGCTCGTCATCAACCACGCGCTGCCGATGCTGGTCGACGGCGAACCGGCCATGCAATGGATCGCCGCGCGCTTCAACGGCGAGCCCACCACGCCGAACTGCGGTCAGTTCTAACGGATTCGCGCGATCCGGGCCGCCGCCGCCTCCGCCGGATAAACTGGGGCGTATCGCTGCACGTAGAAAGCACAACGCGCCGGAGCGGCGCCGCCAGCTCGCCGACGCCGCGATCGAGCTGCTGGGCGCCAACGGTGTGCACGGCGTCAGTCATCCCAAGGTCGACGACCACGCCGCAGTGCCGGCCGGCACCACGTCGTTCTATTTTCGGACCCGCAAGGCATTGGTGCACGCCATGGCGACACGGCTGGCCGAGCTCGACATCGCCGACTTCTCGATGATGGCCGAGCTCGCCGAGAATCACGCGACCCAGTTCGCCGGCACCGCTGGCCTGGCCCGCATCGTCATGTACGTGAACAGCGAACCCTGGCTGACGCGCGCCAAGGCCCGCTATGAACTCGCGCTGCTGGCCGGCCGCGACCCGGAACTGGCCGCTGCGCTCAACGAATCCGCCGACCGGCTCTACGCGTTGGCGCGCAGTGTCGTCACCCAATGGCATACCGCCGACAGCGCGCCGGATCCGGACCTGGTCGATGACCAGGCAACCGCCACCCTGGCGTTCATCAACGGCATCATGTTGACCTTCGTCGCGGGCCAGCCGGCCGTCGACGATGCCGAGCGCTTGGACCGCCTGATCCAGGGCGTCATCGCGGGCGTAGCCGCGGTTCGCGCAGACTGACGAAACTGTCGCTGGCACAGAACTATCGAAGGACCGCACGCGCCCGTGCAAGCTCGGGAAGCCGACTGTCTTTTGGGATCTTCCCGATGGCATCAATAAGCTGCCTTCGCGCCGGCTCGCCGCGCAGCTCGAAATCGTCGAGGCTCGCGCGGATTTCAAAGAGCCGCGCACCTTGGCGGCGGGCGACCTCGCGGGCGGCGGCGAGGTCATCGGCGCGCGCATTCGACCCCGCGTGGGTCTGCGCCCGGGCCCGCAGCAGTTCGGCGTCGTAAAAACGCACGCCGGTGTCGGCTGCGAATTGGAGCGCGGTGTCGAGACGGGCACGGGCCTGGTCCACCTGCTCGCCGGCAATCAACAGCCGTCCCAGAATGCACCAATAGAAGGGCCTATACGTGCTGGCCCCGAGCGCTTGCCAGACCTCGATCACCTGCGTCATGGCCTCAATGTGTGGACCCAGCGAGGCGGGATCGCGATTGCGCGCAGCGATAGCGGCCCGCCCGTCGACCATCGCTTTTTCGGTCTCGCCGAGCAGCTGCCAATACAGATAGTCGAGCCCGTATCGGTCTGCGGTGTCGGCTATTTCGTGGACCAGTTCGCGAGCGCGATCGTACTGAGCGGTCTCGGCGCAGACCCAGATGTCCATGTCGATGGCGTAGAGATGGTTATAGGGCCTTTGTGGATAACCGAGCTGGCTCGCGCGGTCGACGGCGCGCTTGAGCTGCACCTCGGCGCCGGTGAGATCGCCTTGCACCAAGAGGTGCCAGGCCAGGTGTTCGTGTGCCAGGGCCACCGGGTCATGCGGGACGAACCAAATGGCCTGGATCCGCTGTTCGTATTCCTCAACTAAACCCGTCGCCTGTTCGAAATATGCCCTAGCGCTGTCGAATTCACCGCGTAGCCACGCCACGATTCCCGCCGAGCCGGCGAGAGCCGGCCGGAACCATTCTCGGCCATCCGCGGTGGCCGCCTGTGCGGCCCGTAACAGCGAATCGGCCCGGCGCAGGTCCGAACGCCAAAGGTAGTAGGCGCCTACGGCGGGCAGCGTCGCAAACAGTTCATCGTCGCGCAGATTTGTGCCCGCAAGCTGTAGGCAGCGCTCGAAATCCGCAGCGGCAACCGGGCTTTGGGCCCCTTCGGCGGTGGCAGTGAGGTAGCCGCGTTCCAGCCGCGGGGCGATCTCGCGGTGGTCGCGGTCCGGGCCGGGCGGGCATTGCTCAACTTGGGTGAGGGCGTGGGTCAGGTAGGTGCGGGCTTCGGCGAGGGCGCCGCGGCGACGTGCTGCGGCCGTCGCCCGTTGGTAGGCCGACGCGGCATCGGCGTGGCGGGCGCCCCGCTCGTAATGCGAGGCAACCAATGGCCAGTCGGGGTCACCGGTCATGGTGTTGATCAAGGCGTCGGCGACCTTCGCATGCAGCGTGCGCCGCACGCTCGGCGGAGCGAGTTCGTCGGCGACCTCGCGAAGCAGCTCATGGCGGAAACGGCAGCCGGCGTTTCCGGTGCGTTCGAACACGCCCGCATCCATGAGACGGTCGATGACTTCGTCGACCTCTTGCTCGTCGAGGTCCACCACCGCGATCAACAGCGATCGATCGATGTTGCGGCCGATGACCGCGGCGGCCTCCACCACCGGCACCACATTGTTGCCCGCGCGCAGCTGTGCGAAAAGCGGTTCATACAGCGCGTCGGGCACCTGTGTGCCGTCCGACGGCGCCATGTGCAACCCCGCCAGGACCTGCTCGATGTAGAAGGGCACCCCGTCGCAACGGCGTCGTACCTCTGCGCGCTCTTCGGCGCTTGCTGTCGGGTCCAGTGCGCCGATGAGCACGTCGGCCTCTTCGTCCGTCAACGGCGACAAGTCGAATTGCTCTAGCCGCCAATCGTTCGGTAGCGACTTCTCGTCACGACTGGTTAGCACGACGAGTAGCTGTCCACTGCCGGCGTTCAGCATCGCCCCGACCACATCCAGCGTCGGGGGATCGAACCACTGCAGGTCCTCGGCGACGAGCAGCGCCGGCGCATCGCTCAGGCAGGCCGTGAGGTAGTCGCGCACCGTCGCGGCGATCGACTGCTCCAACCTGCGGCCCTCGGCTTCGAGAGGTTCATAGCCGTGTTCGGGTCCGATTCCCAACACCGGTGCGAGCGCGGGCAGGGCGGTATTCGGATCGAGCTCGCGCGCAACTATTTCGGCTCGCAGCAGACGCAGCCGCTCCGTCGGATCGATTTCGCGAGTTATGCCGCACCGTCGCTCCAGCAGAACGCGAACCGGGTGCAAGCCCACGTGGGGGTGGAAGGGCGACCCGGCCAGCTCTAGAACTTCCGCGCCCGACTGCCTCACCAGGTCCGTGGCTTCGGCTACGAGCCGGCTCTTGCCGACGCCCGGTTCGCCGCAGAAGAACAGCCCGGGGGTTTTGAGCGCGCCCGCTTGTGCGCGCCGCCAGTGTGTGTGCAGCTGGGTCAGCTCGCGATGGCGGCCCACCAGAGGTCCGTGGACGCGCGCCGGTCGGTCAGCACGTTCGCTGTCGACGCGGTGGTGAGCGATCAATCCGGCCACGCCCTTGACCGGGGCGGCGGGCTGCTCTTCGAGCTCGAAGTCGTTGCGCACCAATGCCGCAACCGGATCGGAAACCACCACCGAATTCGGCGCCGCGAGTCCCGACAGGCGGGCAGCCAAGTTCGCCGCCAACCCGTACACATCGTCCTGTGCGGTGTCCAGGTACACCAGCCCGCGGTGCACCCCTACGCGCACCGCGATGTCGAATCCGAACCGGCGGTGGGTCTGCTCGCTGAGCCTTGCTACCCCGCGGGCGATGTCCAGTCCTGCGTGCACCGCCCGTTTGACGTCGTTCTCATGCGCAGTCGGGTGACCGAACACCGCCAGCAATCCGTCGCCCTTGGTGGAGCCGATGTGACCCTCGTACCCGTCAACCGTGCGAGAAACGATATCCCGGTAGCCTCCCACCACCAGGCGATAAATCTCCGGCTCCACGCGGGTCGACAACACGGTTGAATCGACCACGTCGGCGAACAGAATGGTGAGCCGCCGGATCTCGCCTCCCACACCGGGCGCGGCCGACAGCAAGTCCTCGGCGTCGGCATTCGCCTGGTCGATGGCAAGTACCTGACCGGCCAAGGCCGTCGCCGTCGTCGGGTCACCACGATTGATTGCGGACACGGCGCGATCGACCAGCTCGTCGATCGATGCGTCGAGCTCGCTATGGGTACTCACGCTCTCCGCCGGCATGCCCCAGCCGTCCGTCACGTGAATATCGTCCCACCATCGACGCCTCAGCAGCCTGATATTCAGCAGCTCAGCGAACCGCCGACGGCCGTCAGCGCACGTCGAACATCGCGTCGATGAGCCGGTGCAGCACCTGGCCGGTCTCTCGGCGGGTCCGTTTCGGGTCGTCGGCCGTCGCGATGACCATGGCCGCCTCGTCGAGTGCCCCGATCAGCACGTGCGCCAACGGCCGCACCGGCTGCTCGGCCAGCTGGCCGGCCCGAATCGCCTCGGTGAGCATCTGCTCGGTCATGCCCAGGCTGTAGCGCTGGGCGACATCACGGAATTCGGCCCAGCCGAGCACGCTCGGCGCATCCAGCAGGATCAGCTGGCGCACCTCGGGATCGCCGGACACGTCGAGCCACGCGTCGACCGCGGCTCGCACCGCGTCGGCCGGCGTGGCGGCCCCGGATTCGGCCACCGCCACGGCCATCCGCGCCATCACGTCCTGCTCGACGACCTCGACGACGTCGCGGAAAAGCGCTGCCTTGTCGGCGAATTGGTGGTACATCGCGCCCCGCGTGACCCCCGCGGCGGTCGCGATCTCCGGCGTCCCCACTTCGGCGTAACCCCGCAGCCCCCACAGCTTGCGGGCAGCCGCGATCAGCGCGTCGCGGGTCGCCGCGGAGCGCTCTTCCTGGGTCCGTCTCTTGCTTTCCATACAGTCTGTTGGTAACTTACGAACAGACAGCCTGTTTGTAAGTGTATCCCCAAGGTAGGAGTTTGCTATGTCGACGATCGACATTAGTGCCGGAACGATCCATTACGAAGCAACCGGACCCGAAAACGGCAGGCCTGTCGTCTTCGTGCACGGCTACATGATGGGTGGGCAACTGTGGCGCGAGGTCAGTAAGCGCCTGGCGGCCCGCGGTCTGCGGTGCATCGCCCCGACCTGGCCGTTAGGTGCGCATCCCGAGCCGCTGCGCCGCGGCGCCGACCGGACGATCACCGGTGTCGCCGGCATGGTCGCCGAGGTGCTCGCCGCGCTGGATCTGCAGGACGTGGTGCTGGTGGGCAACGACACCGGCGGCGTCGTCACCCAGCTGGTGGCCGTGCACCATCGCGAACGGCTGGGTGCGTTGGTGCTTACGAGTTGCGATGCGTTCGAACACTTTCCGCCGCCGATCCTCAAGCCGATCATTCTCGCGGCGAAGACCAAGCCCTCCTTCCGGACCGTGACCCAGGCCATGCGGGTGCCGGCCGTGCGCAAGCGCGCGTTCGACGGCCTGGCGCACCGCAACATCGACGAGCTCACCGAGGCCTGGGTCAGGCCGGCGCTGTCGCTCCCCGCGGTCGCGGAAGACCTGCGCCAGTTCACCCTTTCGATGCGCACCGAGGTGACGACGACGGTGGCGGCCCGGCTGTACGACTTCGACAAGCCGACGCTCATCGCGTGGTCGGCCGACGACGTGTTCTTCGAGCAGGAAGACGGGGCGCGGCTGGCCGCGACCATTCCCAACGCCCGCCTCGAAGTCATCGCGGCGGCACGGACGTTCTCCATGGTCGACCAGCCCGATCGGCTCGCCGATCTGCTGTCATCGATTGCGGTGCGCACGTAACCGGCCGGCGCTTAGACGCTCGCGGTAGCGTCTTGGCCATGTCAGACGCGACGTCTCCCCTGCTCGGCCGGCGGATCCTGGTCACCGGGGGCGCCAGCGGTATCGGCGCGGCGGCCGTGGAGGTGCTCACCGCGGCGGGAGCGAAGGTGGCAGCGACCTACCACCAGACCCCGCCGCCGGACGGCCTGGCGGCCGAGTGGTTACAGTGCGACGTCCGCGAGGCCGAGGCCGTCTCGGCGATGGTCCGCGACGTGGCGCAACGCCTCGGCGGGCTCGACGTCCTGGTGAACGCCGCCGGGCTGTGGCAGGCGGGCATCCCCGGTTACATCGGCGCCGACGACATCTCGTTTCTGTTGGACACCAACATCAAGGCGACCATCCTCACCAACCAGGCCGCCTACGCGGTCATGAAGGACCAGGACCCCAAGGGGGGCCGGATCATCAACTTCGGATCATCGGAAGCCGTGATGGGCAGCCCAATCTCGGCCGTTTATGCCGCGACCAAGGGCGCGGTGCAGGCATGGACCCGGTCGGCCGCCAAAGCCTGGGCCGCTGACAACATCACCGTCAACGCGCTTGCCCCCGCGGTCCAGACGCCCGGCGCCGACCGGCTCCGCGAATTCCTCGGTCCGGACGCCGCGGCCCTGATCGACCAGCAGATGAAGATGATGATCCCGCTTGGGGGCACGCTGGGCGAACCCGCCCGCGACGTCGGTCCGATGTTGGTCTTCCTGGCCGGCCCGGGCGCGGGTTTCATCACCGGACAGCTGCTGGCCGTGGACGGCGGTCTGATGATGGTGGGCGGATAGCGCCGCCGCGCATCAACTTTGGCCGCCGCCCTTCGATGGTCCTCTGCGGCCGTGCCGCCGGCCGGACAGGTGCGACGATCGCGACTGTGAGATTTCGCGGCGAAGTTCACGCGCTCGATTCCGTAACAGCAACAGCGACCGGTGCAGCTCAAACAGCATGGGGCCAATGATGACCGTCCGAGACGAACGGATCCGCCATACACGCGGGCCCCGAAGCGGAATCGTGAGCGAAATAAGTGTGAAAACTTCACACATGCGTGGCGCGAGGCGGCAGGCCACTTACCTCTCGGCCGAGCCAACCGCTACTATAAGACGGACCGTCTCGTCTCGCAGGATGGGCTAAGTGAAGGTGGATCCGGCCGATGGCTGACGACACGATTCAAGCGCTGCTGAACAAGCGCCTGTCCGATCCGTCAGTCGCGGTGAAATACCATGACCTGCAATGGACTTGGCGTCAGTATCTGGAGGGCGCCGCGGCGCGGGCCGCCGCGCTGCTGGCCGCCGCCGATCCGCAACGGCCCGTGCACGTCGGTGCCCTGCTGGGGAACACGCCCGAGATGCTGAGCCAGATGGCGGCGGCCGGGCTCGGCGGCTACGTGCTGTGCGGCCTGAACAACACGCGGCGCGGTGAGGCGCTGGCCGCCGATGTCCGTCGTTCGGACTGTCAGTTCGTGGTGACCGATGCCGAACATCGGCCGCTGCTCGACGGCCTGGACCTCGCCGGCACGCAGATCCTCGACACCTCGACAGCGCAATGGGCCGAATTCGTCGGCGCCGCAGGCGAACTGACGCCACATCGGCAAGTCACCGCGATGGACGCCTTCATGATGATCTTCACCTCGGGCACGAGCGGAAATCCCAAGGCCGTCCAGGTATCCCACTTCATGGCCACCATCGCCGGTCTCAGCCTGGCCGACCGCTTCACCCTCACCGACCAAGACACCTGCTACGTGTCGATGCCCCTGTTTCACTCCAACGCGGTCGTCGCGGGCTGGGCACCCGCGGTGTGCTCGGGTGCGGCGATCGTGCCCGCGAAATTCTCGGCGAGCAGTTTTCTCGAGGACGTCCGCCGCTACGGCGCCACCTACATGAACTACGTCGGGAAGCCGCTGGCCTACATCCTGGCCACCGCCGAACGCGAGGACGACGCGGACAATCCCCTGCGGGTGGCGTTCGGCAACGAGGCCAACGACAAGGACATCGAGGAATTCGGCCGCCGGTTCGGTGTGCAGGTCGAGGACGGCTTCGGGTCCACCGAGAACGCCGTCATCATCATCCGCGAACCCGGAACCCCGAAGGGCTCGATCGGCCGCGGCGCCCCCGGGGTGGCGGTCTACAACAGCGACACCGTCACCGAATGTGCGATCGCCCGGTTCGACGCCGCTGGGGCGCTGGTCAACGCCGACGAAGCCGTGGGCGAGTTGGTCAACACGGCGGGTTCGGGTTTCTTCACCGGCTATTACAACGACCCGGACGCGAACGCCGAACGCATGCGCCACGGCATGTACTGGTCCGGGGACCTGGCCTACCGGGACGCCGACGGCTGGATCTACCTGGCCGGGCGCACCGCCGACTGGATGCGGGTGGATGGCGAAAATCTGGCGGCGGCGCCGATCGAACGGATCCTGTTGCGCCACAACGCGGTCAGCCGGGTCGCGGTCTATGCCGTGGCCGACGGCCACGTCGGCGATCAGGTGATGGCCGCGATTGTCCTCAACGACGGTCACACCCTGACCGCCGCGGAGTTCGAAGCGTTCCTGGACGCCCAGCCCGACCTGTCCCCCAAGGCCCGTCCGCGCTACGTCCGGATCGCGGTCGACCTGCCCAGCACCGCCACGCACAAGGTGCTCAAGCGCCAGTTGATCGCTCAGGGAACGACCGTCGACGCCGGCGAAGTGCTGTGGGAGCGCCAACCCCGGGGCACGGCCTACACCCTCAGTGGCGATCGCAAGGGCGGCGAAGCCGGGCGCGGCGGGTCGCCACCATCGACTAGTGTCGATCGCAAGCTCGGCGGAGCCGGGCGCGGCGGGTCGCCACCATCGACTAAGCCGGGTTCCTCGGTATCCGGCGCCGGATCTGACCCTTCGACCGTCGCACCCGTTTGACCGGGTCCCGGGTTGTGCCGGCGGCGATCTCGTCGCGCAGCTGGGTGATGTTGGAGATCTCGGCGTAGAGCCCGCGGATGGCGTAATCCAACACCGCGAAGGAGTACCGCTGCTCGGGGTCCTCGGTGATGCCGAGTTCGGCCGACCGCTGCCGCGACCACAGCGCCTCGTCCAACCGGGCGCGGGTGGCGTCCAGATGGCGGTCCAAGGTGTCGACGACGTGTTCGGGATCCTGGCCGCGCGCGAGCCACGTTTTGAGGATGACGGGATGCTTGATGACCACGCGGTCGGGGCCCGGGAAGTGCTGCACCCAGCGGCGCAGCGCGTCGCGGCCGGCATCGGTGGTCTCGTACAGGGTGATGGCGCGCTTGCCGGATTGCGCGCCGATCTCGCTGACCATGCCCCGCTGCAGCAGCCGGGTCAGTTCGCGGCGCACGTGACTGACCGACGGCGACCAATAGAAGTGCCCGACCGACAGTTCGGCACGCATCTTGATCTCGCCGGCGGTGAGTTGCTCGTCGTTGGCGGCCAGCACCCCCAACACCAGGTACGCCGTGACCGGCAGGCCGTTGCTGGTTCTCGGGCTCACGAACTGCCGGTTTCCGCTGCGGCGAAGTACGGGAGCGTCACGTCGGGCCCGGTGGCGTGGAACTGCACGCGCACCCGCATGCCGACGGCCAGATTTTCCGGTGGCACGCCGACGACGTTGGTCAGCATCTGATAGCCCTCGTCCAGGGTGATGATCGCCGGCGCGTAGGGCGGTTCGAATTCCGGTGTCACTGGCCGGTATACGACCGTCCAGCTGTAGATCTCGCCGCGGCCGCTGCCCCGCCGCCAGGCGATGTCCTGCGAAAGGCATTGGCGGCAGTGCTCGGTCGGCGGGAAGTTCGCCAATCCGCAAGCCGCGCAACGCTGGTAGCGCAGCTCGCGGGAGCGACATCCCTCCCAGAACGGGCGGCTGACGTGGCTGCTCGCGTGCGGGACGGGCCCGGCTTGGGGCCGCAAGTGATCGGAAGTCATCGTGGTTGGTCTCCCAGAATCAGCACGGTGGTGAACAGGGCCCCCGCTCCCCCGTTGCTGCACAGCGCGACGTGCGCATCGGGGACCTGAAGGGCGCCGGCCTGCCCGCGTAGTTGCTGCACCGCGCGGATCGCCCGCTGCATCATCTGCGGATTGGCGCCGGCATGGCTGAACGACATGGTGCCGCCGTCGGTGGTGATCGGGTGGCTGCCGTCGATGGCGATGTGGCCCTCGGCCACAAACGGACCGCCCTCACCGTCGCCGCAGAAGCCGAAAGCCTCGAGCTGCCGGATGATTTCGAAGGAGAACGGGTCGTAGAGTTCCAGCACGTCGACGTCGTCGCGGCGCAAGCCGGCGTGTGTGAAGGCGCACTCGGCCGCGCGCCGGCCCACCACACCGTTGACATGGTCTCCGCGCCGGCCGGCGAGGTCGTACGCCGGGGGGTGCTGGTAGGACGGGCCGTGAAAGTCCGCGCCGCTGCCCAAGACGTAGATGGGTTGGCCCTTGACGTCGATGGCGTCGATGTTGGCCACGACGAGCGCGCACCCGCCTTCGGAGGTGGTGGCGCAGTCCAGCAGATGGAACGGGTCGGCGATGGGGCGCGACGCGGTGATGTCCTCCGGGCTGAACGGCCCGCGGTCGTAGTACACGGCTTCGGGATTGCGCGAGCCGTTGTTGCGGATGGTCGCCGCCACCATCGAAAGTTGTTCGCGCGTGGTGCCATAGGCATGCATGTGGCGCCGCGCGATGAGCGCGAACTCGGCGGTGGTGAACATGCCCCAGGGGGCGACGAATTCGTTCTCCGGCCGGGTCCAGGGCGCCGTGGCCTCATGGTCCCGGTATTCGCCGGCCTGGGCGGCGACCAACACCACCACCTCGGCCATGCCGTGCTCGATCGCGGTGACCGCCTCGGTGATCATGCCGACCCCGAAGGCCAGGCCCTGCCAGGCCGGCCCGATGCGCAGGTCGTAGATCAACGAGGTCGAGTCCGGGCTGGCGCTGATGCCGTCGACGTCGTCGAGGGTCAGGCCGGCATCGTCGAGCGCGCCGAGGATCGCCTTGATCGCCAGTCCGCGTGAGGTTTCGCCGTCCAGCCGTCTCCCCTGCCGGGTGTTGTGCACTCCGACGATCGCCGCGGTGCGCGTGGTCGGGCTAGTTCTCATCCGCGACAACTCCCAAATACGTTCCCATGACGTCGTATTCACGGCCACCGCGTGTGATGGTGCCGATCGTCGTGGCCCGTGAGTTGACGGGCACTGCGCCCGGCTCCACGACATCGATGCGCACGTCCACCGGCCGGGCCGTCTGCGGATCGGTGATTTCGACGACCATCGCGACCGCGCGTTCGCCGTCGTCCCATTCGACGCTGGTGATGCGGTGGCGCGCGGTCAGTTCCATCACTACGGAATCCTGGCGCACCAGGAAGCGCACCGGTGCACACAGTTCTCCGGCGCGGGGCGGCACGCACAGGCTGACCGCCATGTCATAGACCCGCCGGCCGGGCGCTGATGGTTCCCGACCGGCGCAATGCGTCCAGATCGTGCTCACTTAACCCCAGCAGGCCGGTCAGTACCTCGCCGGTGTGCTGGCCGTAGAGCGGCGGCAGCCGCCGGATCCAGCGCCGCGGCATGCCGAGGAACGCGAAAGGCATTCCGGTGCAGAGGAAAGATCCGGCGACGGGATGGTCGACCGTCTCCCAGAAGCCGCGGGCCTGCAGCTGCGGATCGGTCAGCAGCGCCGCGGCGGGTGTGACCGGCGCGGCGGCCACACCGGCCGCCCGCAGCGCGGTAACCGCCTCGGGGACCGAATGTCCCGCGGCCCAGGCGGAGATCAATTTGTCGATGTCGTCGACACGCTCGGCCCAGTCAGCATCCTGAAGCCCGGGCTGGCCGAGGAGGCCGGCCAACGACGCTCGGGCGGCGCCGTCGAGGGCGGCCAGCGCGACCCAGTCATCGTCACCACGACACCGGTAGACGCCCTGGGGGCTGGCGCCCGGGCCTCGGTTACCGTTGCGGCACAGCGCGATTCCATTGCGGGAGTATTCGACCAGCATTTCGGCTGCCACGTTGAGCGCGGCCTCGACCATGGTCGCTTCCACCTGCATTCCGGCGCCCCGGCGGTCACGGATCACCAGCCCCGCGACGGCGGCGAAGGCGGCGTGCAACCCGGCGATCGGATCGCACACACCCCGCGGGATCACCGGCGGGCCGTCGGCGTGCCCGGTCACCCATGCCATGCCGGTGGCCTGCTCCATCGTCTGCGCAAAGCCGACGCGATCGCGCCACGGACCGTCGAGCCCGAACGCAGGCATGCGGACCAGGATCGCCCGCGGATTCGCGGCGCGCACCGCATCCCATTCCAGGCCGAAGTTCGCCATCACCCGGGGTGAGAAATTCTCGACGACCAAATCGCTCGCGGCGATGAGCCCGAGCGCCAGCTCTCGCCCGGCCTCGGTGCCGAGTTCGAGGCTGACGCCCCGCTTGTTGTTGTTGCTGCACAGGAAGACCGGGCCCCACTCCCACCAGTGGTCCCAGTCCGGTGGGCGCCCGGCCGAGAACCTCATGCCGTCGGGCCGGCGCACACCCTCGACCTTGATCACGTCCGCCCCCAGGGCGCCGAGCAGCTGGGTGGCGACCGGGCCCGCCCAGAACGCGGTGAAGTCGGTGACCCGGATCTCAGACAGCGGCAGCGCGTCCGGGTCGGCGCTGCGGGGCGGTTGGGGCCGCACCGGCCACTGGACCCGCCCGTTGTCGGCGCCGAGTCGCGGCGGTTCTGCGGGCCCACGGGTCGCCATCGCGTCGCTGCGGTACGGCACGCGGGGCGCCAGCACCCCGGTCGGCGATTCGACGAACACGCCGCGTTCGCAGAAGTGGTCGATCTCGGGGAGCGTGTCAGGTGTCGCTATGGGGGCGACCGGAATCCGGAACGCCACCGCGAGATCGATGATCTCCTGGGTGGTTCGACGCGCGGTCCATCCGGTGACCATGCCCAGGAACTCGTCGCGGCGCTCGACCCGGCCGGCGAATGATGCCAGTTCGGCGTCGTCGACCAGATCGGCGCGCTCGATCATCACCAGGAAGTCCTGGAACTGCTGCGCGGTGATGGTGCAGAAGCCGACCATGCCGTCGGCCGTCGGGACGATCGACGGCAGCTCCAAACTCCGTTCGTACAGCAGCGAATCGGCGCCCAGCACGCTGGCCGCCATCGCGGACAAACCCCCCATGGCGATCGCCATGGCCTCGTACGTCGAGACATCGATGATGTGTCCGCGTCCGCTTCGGGCCGCATGCCGGGTCGTTGCCGCGGCCGCGGCCGCGGCGAACGTTCCCGCCAGCCATTCGCCGAGCCGGCCGCCCGCCTGCACCGGCTCGTCGTCGGGCCAGCCGCGACCGGCGATCGATCCGCATAGCGCCTGCAGGATGAATTCGTTGGCGGCCAGCTGGTTTTCGACGTAGGGGCCGGTGGTGCCGAACGGTGTCACCGCCACTACCACGGCCGCCGCGGCGGTGTGGGCGGTGATGTCGTCGAGCGTCCGCCCGCCGGTGAGGTCGGTGATGACCAGGTCGGCGCCGGCCAGCAGCGAGGTGATCTCGGGCTGGCCGTGATCGACCACCGACTTCTTGCCCGCGGCCAGATAGTCGAACAACGCGCCGGGCGCTCCGCCGGCCGACCACCGACGCAGCGCATCGCCTTGCGGTGACTCGATTTTCACCACCTCGGCGCCGGCATCGGCGAACATCTTGCCGCAGTAGGACGCCGGCAGGCCGTTACACAGCTCCAGCACGCGCCAGCCCGCGAACGGCGCCTCGGCCCCCACGCTCAGTTGCCCAGGGTGGTCGCGCGCCCAGCGATTCCGGACGCCTCGACCGTGACCGGCGCCTGCGCCGAGGCCTGCGCCTGCAGCGCGAACTGGGTCATCCGCGTCCACGCGTCACGGTCACGCTGGCTGGCTTGGCGGCCGACGTGGGTGACCACATCGACGTCGGTGGCCTGGGCGCGCAAGTAGCCGGCCCGGGCATGGTCTTTCGGGACGTACCGGAACGGATCGAATGAGTATGCGGCCATGGCGTTTTCGTGGGTGATCTTATCGATCACCGTGTCATCGAGGTGGGCCATGGTGGCGATGATGTCCTCCGGGGCGAAGGGCCAGTTGCTGTCCGAATGCGGGAAGTCGGACTCCCAGCACAGCATGTCCTCGTTGAACCAGTTCATGTTCTGCACGCCCACCTTGTCGCTGATGAAGCAGGTGTAGAAGTGCCGCTTGAACACATCGGTGGGTCCGCCGTACCCGGGTGGGAATGTCGCCAGCGTCCACCCCGAGTGACGGTTGTAGACGTGTTCGGCCCGCCAGAGGAAGTACGGTATCCAGCCGACGTCGCCCTCGGTCAGCGAGAACTTCAGTTGCGGGAAGTCGGCCCAGAACTGCGCCCAGATGAGCTCGGTGAAGGTGAACATGCTCATCATCGACGAGGCCGTCATCTGCACGCTGGGTGGGGCATCCGTCGACACCTGGGGAGAGCGCGACGCGGACCCCACATGGGTGCACAGCACCGTGTCGTGTTCGCAGACGGCCTCGAACAACGGATACCAATATTTGGTATGAATGCTGGGCATTTGCAAGGCTTCTGGGTTCTCCGAGAAGGTGACCGCGTGGCAGCCCTTGCCGGCGAGGCGCTTGACTTCCTTGGCGGCCTCGGTCACGTCGAACAATGGCAGGATGCCGCACGGGATGAACCGGCCCGGGTAGGCCCCGCACCATTCGTCGACGTGCCAGTCGTTGTAGGCCTTGATCATCACCAGGTTCGTGTCGCGGTCGGGGCCCTGGTTGAGGACCTGGCCGGAAAAGCCGGTGAAGTTGGGGAAGTTCAGCCCCGCCAGCTGACCACCGGCGTTCATGTCCCGCACCCGTTCGTCGACATTGAAGCAGCCCGGTCGCATCTCGTCGTAGCGCGAGGCGTCGATGTTGTACATCTCGCGCGGTTTTCCCGCGACGGCGTTCAGCCCCATGTTGCGTCCGCGGATCTCGCCGTAGTACCACTGCTGGATGCCGTCGGGCTCGAGAACCACTCGCGGGGCTCGGTCCTTGTAGGCGGCGGGAACGTGAGCGTCGAACATGTCGGCGGGCTCGGCGATGTGATCGTCCACGCTGATCAGGATCAGATCGTCCTTGTTCATGCCGCGCTCCTCGATCGGATCATCAGCGACTAGTAGACAATGGTGTGAGTCTCAGTGTCAACCACAGTGCTACCTGCTCGTCGTCGCGACTTCTGCCTGAATCGCGTCTGCGCCAACCGCTGGTCGGCAAGCGGCGGAACGATTCATCGCGGGCGGATCATTGCCGCTCGGTCACCGAATAAAGACTATTAGTCCGCACGATATCGCTGCGCGGGCACTCCCCGCGCGCCATCGCGCGATGCGCCGTGCCGCCGCGTGACACGATGGGGGATGACCGGCCGGGAAGGTGACGGAAGTTGAGCAACAACAAGGCTGCGCGTCCGACCACCGCCGACGTGGCCCGGCTGGCAAGCGTGTCGACCGCCACGGTCAGTTATGTGCTGAACAACGCGCAGGGCCGCCGCATCTCCCCGGAAACCCGCGATGCGGTGTACCGCGCGGCCAAACTGCTGGGGTACCGGCCCAATCTCGCCGCGCGCAACCTCGCGCGCGGCAAAAGCGGTGTGGTGCTCTACGTGGTCCCGCACGTGGCCGTAGGTGAGATGCCGATGCAGGCCGGCAGTCACATGACCACCGCACTGGCCCGCGAGGGTTTTCTTCAGGTGCAGATCTTCGAGACCGACGACGACCAGCATGTGGTCGACGCGATCGAAAATCTCGACCCGGTCGCGATCACCAGCCTGTTCCCGCTGAGTGCGGCCGCCCGTCAAGCGGTGACGAAGGCGGGTATCCCTCATATCGAGATCGGGACATTGCCCGCGCTCAAGAACCCGCACCTGTCGGTGGGCGAGATGCGCGTCGAGCACCTGGTCGAGCGTGGTCATCGTCGAATCGCGTTCGCCTACACCGGGATTGCCCGGTGGCGCCCGCTGGGTGACTACTGGTTCGAGGGTGTGTCACGGGCGGCGCAGTTGCGCGACCTGCCGCCGGTGCGCACCGACGAGGTCACCCTGGACAACGCCGCCGACGTGGTCAGCGCCTGGGTGGGCGAGGGGGTGACCGCCGTATGCGCCCAGAGCGACGAGATCGCCTGCCTCGTCCTCTACGGGATTCACCAAGCACGGCTGCGCTGTCCCGGGGACCTCGCCGTGATGGGCGTCGACGCCAGCCCGATGGGCATGGTGAGCACTCCGCCGCTGACCACCGTGCAATTCGATCCCTGCGCGGTCGCCGACGCCGCCCTTGCCGCCGTATTCGAGCGGCTGGGCCACGCCGCCCCACCGTCACCCGAGCTGACCGACATCGCCCACCTTGTGGTGCGGTCGTCGACCTGACTCAGTCGGCGGGCTCGTAACGCAGCAGCGTGACGTCGTGCTCCGGGTAGTCGCAGTACACCGGCTTCACCCGCATTCCGACCCTGAGGCGAGCCGGGTCGACATTGACCATCTCGGTGGAAAACCTTGGGCCCTCGTCCCATTCGACAATGGCGAGCAACTGGGGTACGGCGTCGGCGAAATGCGGGCTGACCGGCCGGTGCGCGACGGTGTAGGAGTACAGCGTCCCCATCCCGGAAATCTCGCGCCATTGCAGGTCGTCGGCCAGGGTGCGCGGCGCGCGCACCCTCGGGTAGAACACATAGGCCTGTAGCGACGGCGAATACTGAATGACGATGCGATGCTCACTGAGCGCATCCCAAAACGGCGCGCTGGTGGGCGTTTTGACGGGCATGGGCCGTTCGAAATTCATCTCCTCAGTCCCCTTGCAGGATCAGCGTCGTCTGCTCGGACAGGATGCCCCCGTTGCCGGACACGAACGCCCGGTTGCAGTCGGCGATCTGCGCGGCGCCCGCGCGGCCCATGATCTGGCGGGTGGCGTCGCAGACGTGGTGCATTCCGCCGGCCAAACCCGCTTGGCCGAAACCCAATTGCCCGCCCGCGGTGTTGAGCGGGAAATCGCCGCGGAAGGTCAGGTCGTGGTTGGCGACGAATTCCATGCCCTTGCCCTTCTCGCAGAAGCCCGCATCTTCCAAAGAGAGCAGCACGGTGATGGTGTAGCAGTCATAGATCGACACCATGTCCATCTGTTCGCGGCTCAACTCCGTCATGGCGAACGCGGTGTCGGCCGCGGCGGCGATCGGGGTGCGGAGCAGATCCTCGGCGTACGTCGGGGTCTTGAACGGCACGTGTTCGCCGAATCCCTTGATCCACACCGGGCGATTGCGCGACCGCCTGGCGACGTCGGCGCCGGCGACGACCACCGCGGCGCCCCCGACGCAGGGCATGACGATCTCGAGCATGTGCAGTGGGTCGGCGATGACCGGGCTGGCGAGCACGTCGTCGACGGTTAACGGCTTGTCCTTCCAGATCGCGCCGTCGGTGTGATTGGCGTTGACCCGCTGATCGACGACGATCTTGGCCATCGCACGCTCGTCGTAGCCGTAGACCGCGGCGTAGCGCTGGGCCACCTGGCCGTACGGTCCGTTCTGGCCGAGGTTGCCGTAGGGGATCTCGAATTCGGCTTGTGGCGAGCCGTATTGGTTGCTCGACGAGCCGAAGAACATGGCGTCGACCATGGGCCGCGGCTTCTTCTTGGAGGACGGCGTGATGTAGCGGGCGGGCAACGCGCACAGCACCGCGTCGCAGATCCCCAGCTCGACGGCCGCGGCCGCGCGCCACACCATGGCCGCGGCGCTGGCCCCGCCCAGATCGACGTGTTCGGCGAATCTCGCTCCCACGCCGAGGTATTCGGCGATCGTGGAGGGGACGAAGATCTCCGACTCAGCCAGGTGCGACGCGACGATGCCGTTGACAACATCTCCCGGCAGGCCGGCATCCTCGAGCGCGGCGGCGCCCAGCTCCGCCCACTGCTCGAGGACGAACGGCGCGGGCGAGGCCTTGTTGAGCCGCTCGGGCGGCAGCTCGACATATCCGACGATCGCGGCTTCTCCGCGTAATCCCATGCTGTGCCTTACTTTCGGGGTAGTCCGAGGATCATCTGCGCGATGATGTTCAGCTGGATCTCCCTCGTTCCACCGCCGATCAGCTCGGCCGGCAGGTGCAAGTAGGGTTCCACGACCGCGGCGTCGGGGTCGTCGACCATCGCGACCTGCCCGGTCAGCTGCAGCGTGGCCTGGAAGGTGCGGCGCAGCAGCACATTCATCGCGACCTTGGCGATGCTGGACGCCGGGCCGGACGACTGGCCGTCGAGCAGCCGAATTGTTTCCCGCACCCCGAGCGCCTTGATCGCGTTGGTGTAGGCGTCAAGCTCGCCGAGTTCGCGCAACGCGTCGTCCCGATCGGGTCCGGGTTGCGCGGCCAGCCGGCGCAGGGCGACGGCCCGGTCGAACTTGACGTATCCGCTGATGGCCGTGCGCTCTTCGGCCATCGTGGCGATCGCGAGGCTCCAGCCGTCGGTGGGTCCACCCAGCAGCATCTCGTCGGGGACAAAGACGTCGTTGAGGAACACCTCGTTGAAGTGCGCCTGCCCGGTCGCCGTCTTGATCGGCTGGATCTCGACCCCGGGGGAACGCATATCGAGGATGAAGTAGCCGATGCCGCGGTGCTTGCTGGCTTCGGGGTCGGTGCGTGCGAGTAGAGCACCCAGGTCGGCGTATTGGGCCAGCGACGTCCAGATCTTGTGGCCGTTGATCCGCCAGCCGCCGTCGACCTTGGTGGCCCGGGTGGCCAGCGACGCGAGGTCCGAACCAGCCCCCGGCTCGCTGAACAGTTGGCACCAATGCATGTCGCCGCGCTGGGTCGGCGGAATCAGCCTCTCCTGCAACTCTTTTGGTGCGGCGGCCAGCACCGACGGCAGGATCCACTCGGCGATGTTCAGCGACGGCCGAACCAGCCCGGGCCGCTTGGCGAACTCCTCGTCGATGATGAGCTGCTTCAGCGGGCCCGCATCCACGCCCCACGGTGCCGGCCAGTGCGGCACGATCAGACCGGCGTCGGCGAGCAACGTGCGCTGTGGTCCCGAGGCCTGGTCGGCGTAGTCGCCGTGCGGTGCGGGTTTGTCGTTGCTCAACTGCAGGGCCGCATCCAGTGTTCCGGCCACCCAGGAACGGAATTCGGCCTCCGCATCGCCGAGATCGACCGACGTGTCGCGCGTCTGGGTGCACGTCAGCTCCCCCAGCCGTCGCGCCCAGCGATTCGCCGGGCCGATCGATCCCGCCAGGCTGATGGCTCGCCGCCAGTACAGGTGCACGTCGTGTTCCCAGGTGAAACCGATGGCGCCGAGCATCGTCAACGCGTCGAGCACCAGGTCCGGCGCGGGCGAGATCGCGATCACGGCCGCGCCGGCCGCGGCGATCCGATGCTGGTCAAGTGATTCGCCGACGGCGCGGACCGCGTCCCAGGCCGCCGCGGTGGCCAACTCGCTGCTCACCAACAGCATCGCCGCGTTGTGCTGCAACGCCTGAAACGTCCCGATCACCTTGCCGAACTGCTCGCGGATGCGCAGGTGCGCGGTGACGGTCTGCAGGCACCACGCAACGATGCCGGCGGTCGTGCTGGCGACGAGCCCCACGACCACACAGCGGGCACGCTCGGTGTCGAGGCCGGTAAGCACCTCGGTGTCGGTGACGCGGTGGTCGTCGAGCCGCAGGATGCCGGCGTCCGCGACGAGGTCGGTGCCGGTTACGGGTTCGACTGTGGCCGTGGGGGTTTCGGTGTCCACCAGCGCCCAGACTACGTCGCCGTCATCGGTATGGGCCCCGAGCAGGATCGTTCGCGCCGCGCACACTCCCAGCGTGACTCGTGAAGCGCCGCTGATCAGCCAGTTGCCGCCGTCGAGGCGCGCCGAGAAGCCGTCCCCGGGCAGCACGATCGCCGCGGTGGCGCCGGCTGCCAGGTCCCGAAGAAACGACCGGGCGCCCGGCGTCGGATCGGCGAGCAGTGCGGCGGCTCCGGCGCTGACCGTCGGCAGTAGCGGGCCGGGGAGCAGCGCGATGCCCGCCGATTCCAACACGCATGCGGCGTCGATCAGTTCCCCGCCTTGGCCGCCGAGGTCTTCGGGCAGATGCACGGCGTGGAACCCGTTGCCAACCAGGGCATCCCACCATTCGGGGACGCGTCCGGCCGCGAGGTCGCCGAAGCTGTCGCGCGTGGTGGCGATGGGGGCATGCCGGGCGGCGAATTGTCCGACGGCGTCGCTGAGCTCTTGCTGCTCCGGACTCAGTCCCAGACTCACGAGGACGGCCGAGAGATAACTGGCATTGGCCGCACCGACTGCTATCCTTTCGTTACAAGACGGACCGTCTCGTCTTGTGGCAGACTACCGGGGCGGATCGGGATATGTAAAGCGCACCCGATCCCCGCGAGGGGCGTTCGATCTCAGTTCGCAGAAGCGAGGACCACCAGATGCCAACCGATCTCGACGCGGTGAACACGGCGGCGGGCTCGCCTCGCAGACGCAGCGAGAAGTCGCGCACGGCGATCGTCACCGCCACGCGAGAACTGCTGCTCGAGCGCGGCTTCGACGGGCTGACCATCGAGGCGGTCGCCGCGCGCGCCGGCGTTGGCAAGCAAACCATCTATCGATGGTGGCCCACTCGCCCCGCGCTGGTCGCCGACGTGATGCTCGAAGACGCCGACAAGCTGCTCGCGTCGGTCAACCACAGCGGCAACCTGGCCGCCGACCTGGTGGGCTGGGTGGGCAAGTTGTTCGCCAGCCTGACGACCCCGCGCGGTTCGGCCATGCTGCGCACGCTGACGGTGGCCTGCATGGAACATGAGGACACCGCCGTCAAGCTGCGCGCCGGATTCAGTGCGCCGCTACACGACAGCGTGCGGGCCCGGCTCCTGGCCCACGGCATCGACGAGACCACCGCCGAATCGGCGGCGGATGCGATCGTCGGCGGGGTGGTGTACCCGATCCTTTCCGGCGCGCAGCCCTACTCGCGCCGCCGCGCCGAACGGACCACTCGGCTCATCGTGGAGGCGCTCACCGGCAGCTGACCGTCGCGGTTCAGCCGACCGACACCGCGGCCGAGTTCGTCAGCATGATCTTCTCGCACGCCGGCGCCTATCGTTTCCACCGAATCTTCCTGCAGCACTTGCAATCCGGTGTGCCCGATCAGTGGCTGTTGAAGTCGCCCGCCCACCTGTGGCAGCTGGACGCGCTGCTGGCCGAATACCCGGACGCGTTGATCGCGCAGACCCACCGCGACCCACTCAACGTTATATCGTCGATCGCCGCGCACACCCATCATCTGCGCCGGATGTGCAGCGACCAATCCAGCATCACCGAGTGCGCGGCCCAGTCCTACGAGGAGATCATCGTCGGCCTGGAGCGCGAGATGGCCTTGCGGGACAGCGGCGCCGTGCCCGCGGACCGGGTGATCGACGTGCAGTTCGCCGACTTCATGAACGACCCCTGGACCACGATCGAGGACATCTACGAGCGGTTGCGCCCCGATGCCGAGCAGAAGATGCGCGACTTCCTCGCCTCCCGCCCCTCGGACGGCGGGCGCAGCCGATACACCTGGGCGGACACCGGGCTGGACGCCGTCGAAGTGCGTGAGCGAGTGGGCGCCTACCTTGACCGCTACGGCGTGCCGACCGAGCACCTGCGCTGAGGTAGATCACACCGAACACCGCTGCGGCGCTTGACGTCTGCGAACGGTAGGCTCGGCGCAAGGGCGACGGGAGCGGCGATGGACGACGATTGCCTGAAGCTCACCACCTACTTGGCCGAGCGCAGGCGGACCGGGGACAGCTTCGTCTCCGATGTGCTGCTCGGCCTGTACGCGCGGCACCGAATCGCCTGCGGCGTCCTGCTGCGCGGCATCGGCGGGTTCGGCACCGGTCACTATCTGCGCACGGACGAGTCGCTGACGTTGTCCGAGGACCCGCCCGTGGCGATCATCGCGGTCGACACGCGAGCGAAGATCGAGGCGCTGCTCGACCCGGTGCTGAGCGTCAAGCAGCGAGGCCTGGTGACCCTGGAACGTGCTCGGCTGCTGCACGACGACATCGGGGGGCTGCCCGAAAACCTGCGCGACGCCGTCAAGTTGACGATCTACGTCGGGCGCAAGCAGCGCGTCGACGGCTCACCCGCCTACATCGCGCTGTGCGACTTGATGCACCGGCGCGGCCTGGCCGGCGCCACGGTGTTGCTCGGGGTCGACGGCGTCGCACACGGAGAACGCCGGCGCGCGAACTTCTTTGGCCGCAACGCCGATGTGCCGATGATGATCGTGGTCGTCGGCTCCGGCGAGCGCATCGGTCGGGTGCTACCAGAGCTCGGCGAACTGCTGCGCAGGCCGCTGTTTACCGTCGAACGGGTCCGGGTGTGCAAGCGCGACGGCCGGTTTCTGGAGCGACCGCACGCCCTGCCCGGGGTCGACGAGCGCGGCCTGCCGCTGTTCCAGCAGCTGACGATTTACACCTCGGAGTCGGCGCACCACGAGGGTGTGCCGATACACCGCGCGATCGTCCAGCGGCTGCGCCAAGCCAAGACCGTCGACGGCGCGACCGTGCTGCGCGGCGTCTGGGGGTTCCACGGCGACCACCCGCCCCATGGCGACGCATTGTTCTCGTTGACCCGCCGCGTTCCCGTCGTCACCGTGGTCATCGACACCCCGGCCAACATCGCCGAATCCTTCGCCGTCATCGACGAAGTGACCCGGCACGAGGGCCTGGTGACCAGCGAGATGGTGCCCGCACTGGTCTCCGACGACGGCGACTCCGGGCCCCCGCGCATGGCCCGGCACCGCTACTAGTTCAGCCGGCCACCGAAGCGTCGTAGATGGACTGGATCGCCTTGTCCAGGGTGGCGTTGAACTGCTCGTCGGATTGGTCGGCGGTCAGGCCCTCGGTCAGCGCGCGGCTGAAGCTGGCGATCAGCCCGGTGTTCTTGGCCAGCAGGTCGTTGGCCTCCTCGCGGGAGTAACCGCCGGACAGGGCCACCACCCGCATCACCTTCGGGTGCTCGATCAGGGGACGGTAGAAGTTGACCTCGGTGGGCAGGCTCAGCTTGAGCATCACGCGCTGACCCTCCGGCACGGAGTCGAGCTGCTTGGTGATCTCGTCGCGCAGGATGCCCTCGGCTTCGGCCTTGTCCGAGATCGAGATGGTGACCTCGGGCTCGATGATGGGCACCAGACCGTGCGAGAGCACCTGGTGGCCCAACTCGAACTGCTGGGCGACCACCGCCGCGATGCCCTTGGGGTTGGCGCCGCCGATTACCGACCGCTCCTTGGTCCCGAAGACGCCCAGGCCGGCGGCCCGGTCCAGCAGTTCGTCGAGACCCGGGATCGGCTTCATCAGCTGGACGTCGTCGGACGCGTCCGCCAGGCCCTTGTCGATCTTGAGGATCGGCACCACGCCCTTGGTCTCCCACAGGTAGGTGGTCGACGGCTTGCCCGCGATCTCGCGGTCCATGGTCTGCTCGAACAGGATCGCGGCCAGCACCCGGTCACCGGTGAACGCCGGGGACGTGATGATCCGCGAGCGCATCTGGTGAATGAGGTCGAACATCTCCTTCTCGGAGGAGTACGCGTCGTCCTGGATGCCGTAGAGGCGCAGCGCCTTGGGCGTCGACCCGCCGCTCTGGTCGAGAGCCGCGATGAATCCCTTGCCCGACGTCATCCGCTCCGCTTGCTGCTGGTTCGACATTGAACTCTCCCAGTTCCTCATGGCCCTCACGGGCACGGCGCCCACGGCCGGTGACCGCGCGCTCAAGTCCGAATCGTGCCGATCATATTCGGCCACTTTGGGCCCGAGCAGGCAGGTCGTCAGAGTGCGACGTCGGTCTGCGCCTCGGTCTGGCTGCGGGGTGGCGGCTTGCTGCGCCACAGCGCCATGCGGTCGAGGAGCCGGTCGCGCAAGACGAGCGTGTGGAAGAGTACCGCCGTCATGTGGGCGGTAAACGCGAGGAAGAGCAGTAGCGCGAAGGCGCCGTGGCACTCGCGCAGGACCGCGAAGACGTCGACGTTGTGCGGTGCGATGCCGGGCAGCGCGACGGGCCCGATCAGGGTGATCGGGAAGCGCGCCGACGACAGCATGGCCCATCCGGTCAGGGGCTGCACGAGCAGCAGGGCGTAGAGCAGGTATTCCGATCCCGTCGCGACGCGGCGTTCGGTCGTGCTCATGGTGGCCAAAAAGGGCGGCGGCCGGTGCCTGAGCCGGTTCACCAGCCGGACCAGGGCGAAGGTCAGGATCAGCAGGCCCAGCGGCCGGTGGATGGCCAGCAGTCGAGGGTACAAGCCCAGCGCGGCGACCATGGTCACGCCGATGAGCAGCTGCGCGATCACCATCGGGGCCATCAGCCAGTGCAGGACGCGCGAGAGCAGGGTGAACCGCGGCGCGACGGTCGCCTCAGTCATTGCAGGACCGCTTCGACGCCGACCGCGCTGGGCGTTTTGGGCTCCCCGGCGCGGCGACCGAATGAACGGGCGTACACCGCCGAGCGCGCCGCGAGCAGCGGGTCGTCGGAGGCGGTGATGCCGTCTGGCAGCACCAGCGGGTCGAAGTTGATGTCGCGCGCGTTACCGGCGTCCTCCGTCTGGACCGCGGAGATGGTGATGGTGCCGGCGTCGATGGTGCGCCGTCCCGGCGGCCACGGTTTGGTGGCGTCGTTGGTCGGGTCGCCCGGCTCGCCGACGGTGAGCACCAGCCGCCAGGTCAGCGGGGTGCGCGCCAGCGTCCGGATCAGGGCGTCGAACAGGTAATCCTTGGCCGACGGCCCGGCGGGCGGGGCCGCAACGTCGGCGCCTTGCTGGGGAATCGCCGACCAGCGCACCGGCACCGTCGCGCCCGCACCGTTGGTGAACCGGAAGGCGTTCAGCGCGTGGAAGGTGCTATCGGCGAATCCCGTGCTCGGCGGCGCCTGCTTGATGATCCGTATGGCCGCGGCGGTCTCGGGATGGCGTTGCAGGAACGCGGCCATCTGCTGCGGGTCGGGCTTGCCCGTGCCGGGCAGCGGCTTGGACGCCAGCAACCGGTCGTAAAAGCCCTGCGGGGTGCTGTCCGGGAAGACCGGGAGGTTGATCATCGCGGTGCGCCACTGCCGCTCGGCGGGCCCGTCGAACAGCAGCCCCAGCCCGCGGACGGTGTCGAGCTTGTCGGCTTGGTCGGGCAACCCACCGGACAGGGAAAACCGGCCGATCAGGGGAACGCTTCCGGGCGCGAACACCGCGGCCCGGCAGATCCCCGCTGCCGCCCCGGTGCTGACGAACGTGCCGGTGGCGCTGAGGCCCTTGGCATGGTTTCGCCGGAACCCGGCGTGGCGGCCGTAGACGTGCTCGAAGCGATCGGTGAATCGGGGCGGGGTCAGCGTGCCGGGCCGTAGCCAGGCACCGGCATAGGCGAAGCCACCGACGTCGACCGCGGCGGCGCCGGCTACCGCGCCCATGCCGAGCAGCGCGCGCCGCCGGTTCAGCGCCCCGGAATTCGACGCGGTGGGCGGGTCTTCTCCGGGATCGTCGGGCCGCTCGCCGCTGGGTTGCTCGCCGGCGCGATCACCGGGTTCCACGGCGGACCGTCCTTCCCATTTCTGCAGGCCACGCCGCGCGGGCCGAGGGCGAAGCAGGTGGAAGCAATTCACGCACGGGCCGTTGGCCCGCGCAACTTCTAGGCTGGCCGTCACGCACATCCGGACTACGTCGCGGCGCCCGAAATCGTTCAGCGTTTTGAGGGTGGCACGCCGCGTGTCCTACCATTGACTAAACACTTGTAGCTGTATCTGCATCTACCAGTGCAGATCGACGGGGTGCGTCTCCTCCGTAGGCGAGCGAGTTCCCGCGGGGTTGAATAAGCAGCCCCCGGATATGGCAGTGGCTGTTCGGAAAGCTAGCAGTGTCCCGTAAGGGAACGAATGTGAGTGATAGACCATGGGTGAACAAACCGGCGACTTAGTCGATCCGACCGCTTTTGAAGTGGGCAAACACCAGGTGGATCAGGCGGTCGTGCTCACCGTCTCCGGTGAAGTCGACATGCTCAGCTCGCCGCTGCTGGCCGATGCCATCCAGACCGCGCTGGCGACCAAGCCCACGGCTCTGATCGTCGACCTGTCCAAAGTCGGTTTTCTGGCGTCGGCCGGGATGACCGTCCTGGTGACCGCGCAGGCCGAGCTCGAGCCCCCGACGCAATTCGCGGTGGTCGCCAACGGCTCGGCCACCAGCAGGCCGATCAAACTCATGGGTATCGACAGCGTGCTCTCGCTCTACAGCAGCCTGGACGGAGCGCTGAGCGGCATCGCTGGTGAGTGAACGTCGACAGGGTGACAATGCAACGGGGAATGACGGGACGCGCTGACCAGCCGCAGAATGTGTCCAACATCGATGACCGATCCCGCTTCGTACGGACGCGTGTGGCCGCCGACGCGCGCAGCGCGGCCCGCGCCCGCGCCGAATTCGCGGTGTGGGTCGAGCGGTACTTCTCCTTTGACGACGACCGGTTCAGCGATCTGCTGCTGGCGGTGAACGAGGCGATCGCCAACGCCGCGGAATTCGCCTACGTCGACGCCGCCGAGCGCGGCACGCTCGACGTGCGGGCAGCCTACGACGTGAATGCCGACACCCTCGCGGTGACCGTCGACGACCGCGGCCGTTGGCGACAGAAGGTACCGGTGCAGCGCCAGCAGCAGCGGCGCGGCCGCGGCATCCCGCTGATGGAGGTGCTCGCCGACGACGTGGTCATCGAGCCCACGCCGCAGGGCACCCGCGTCACGTTGACGTGGAACGACGTCAACGCCTGATCAGCCCGCCTGTGCCAGCACCTGCTGGACGCGCTCTTCCCGCGGTAGCACCGGACCGTCGTCGAGGGGTTCGCCGATTCCTAGCTCGGTGAGCCCGGCGCTGGTCAGCAACGAGGTGCCGTAAGCGGCCAGCACGAGTTTCTGGTCCGCACTGTGCCCGTCCTCCACGAGCATCGCGCCGATGAGGCAGATGACGGCCATCTTGAACGCGTTGAACGCCCGATACCAGGGCCGGTTGGTGACCGTGATGCCGCTGGCCGACTCGTAGTGCGCGAGCAGCTCATCGATGGAAAGGGCCCCGGGGTGGCTGGTGATCCCGACCGGCTGCATCCACAGCATTTCGAGCCACCCGATGTCGGTCAGCGGATCACCGACGGTCGTCATCTCCCAATCGAAGACCGCGCTGACCTCGCCACCGGAGAAGGCGAAATTGCCCGGTTTGGCGTCCCCGTGCACCAGTGTGACCTTCGGGTACGGCGCGGGCTTGGCGGCGAGCAGGGCCTCGTGCAGCCGCTCCAGGGCGGGCAGGCGGCCGCGCTTGACCCGGTTCATCTCCGCGGCCCAGTGCGCGAGCTCGCGGTCCAGATGGTCGGAGCCGTCGTCGAGGGTGTCCAGCCCGATCCGGCTCAGGTCGACCGTGTGGATGGCGGCCAGCTGTTCGACCAGGCTCTGACACATTCGCACCACGGCGCGGTCGGCGTCGGGCGGCGGCTCCATTTCGTAGACGTCGCCGCCGACCCGTTCCATGACGAAGAACGGCCGACCGAGGACGTCGCCGGTGGGCTCGAGCCACAGCGCCCGGGGAACCCGGACCGGGGTATCGGCCAGGGCCCGCAAAATCCGGAACTGGCGCGCCAGGTCGTAGGGCTCCAGCAGCGCCGGTGGCCGCGGCCGCAGCCGCAACACGACATCCCGGTGGTCGTCGCGACCACCGGCGCGGGTGACGACGCGCAGCGTCATCATCTCGGCCGAGTGCCCGAAGCTCACCCGGTCGACGCCCTCGAGACGAACGTCGTCGGCGTCCAGCAGCTGCGTGCGCAGCCAGCCACCGAGCCGCCGTTGCAACTCCTCGTCCAGCGTCATTGGCGCACCCCCGCGTCATCCGCGGGCAGCCGATCGACCGGGGTTTTGTCCTGGGTGAACGCGGACATGTCCATCGCCGTCCAGTTGGGGTAGCGACGATAACCCTGGCCACCCAGCAGCAATTCGAAGATGCCCCAACCGGTCTCGCCGCCCCGTTCGAACCGCATCAGCTGGTCCAGGGCCATCGACTTGCCCTCCGTTTCGGTCAGCTGCGCGGGATCGCTGCTGTCCCAGGTGAAATGGATGAAGTATGCGCCGCCGCCCAGGTCCTCGTACCGGCAGTGCGCCATCGGCAGCCCGTAATAGGCGTTGACCTCGAGGTGCGGCGCCTCGGCGATCACCCGATGGGCCTCGCCGTCCTCGTCGGTGAAGACGAGCACCGCGCGGATGGGCCGTTTGCGGTCGCCGTCGAATTCGACGTCGTGGAAGATCTTGACGAATCGCTTCGACAAGGTCCCGTCGGCATGCGTGATGCCGCCGTCAACGTAATTGACCGTCCCATCGGAGGATTCGATGATCCACGCTTCGATGGCATGGTCGCCGAAGCCGGCGTCGAGCCACAGCCAGAAGTCGATCTTGTCGGAGATCCGCACCCCGAAGGTGCGGTCACGTCCGCCGTGGAAACCGTCGACGCTGATGCGTTCCCCGTCGATCTGCACCCAACCGCTCCACCGGCCGGGTTCTTTCATGTGGTACATGTCTGCGAGCAGTTCGCCACTATTGCCATGCACTTTCATGGGCAACAACTCCCACATCGGGGCAGTGGGTTCGTAGTAGAGTTCCCATTCGATTCCGGAGTTGTTGGGCTCGATGTCCAATCGCCACTTCTTCAGCGGCTCGACGCAGGTCCAGCGCATCGGCCCGGCGCGCAGCTCGGCGCGGTCATCGCCCGAGACCGGTCGCCCGGACAACAGGTCCCAGTGCCGGCCGTCGGCGAGGCTGACCTTGACGTAACCCAACCCGCTGGCGGTGTTCGGATTGTTGCCGTAGCCGCTGGCCAACAGCATGGTGCCGTCCGGCGACGCGGCGAAGAAGTAACACCGATCCGACCACGTCGGATCGGTGTCGTGCACCTGGTCGAACGTCGTCGGAAGCTGGTGGGTGAAGAACTCGTCCGCCGCGGAGTACCCCATCGATGACCTTTCTGGCTGGCTGACACGTTGTGCTGCAGGAGGATTCGTTACCGGCTCGGGCTGGACCGGATTCTGCTCGCGTCAGATAACAAAGCAGCACAACGCATCCCGTAACATCGCCGCCATGGAACCGAGCCGGCGCTGGGGCGACGACCGCGCGATTCTCGATGACGAGGAGGCCCGTCGACGAATCCTGGATGCCGCGGGCCGCTGCATCGTCCGGCGCGGCAACACCCAGTTCCGGATGGGCGAGGTGGCCGACGAGGCCGGCGTCTCGCGGTCGACGGTGTATCGGTATTTCCCGGGCCGCGAAGATGTCCTGCTGGGGCTGATGCTGTCGCGTGTGGACAGCGCGCTCGCCGAGTTGGTGCGCTCGCTGCCCGCCCCGGACGACCCGATTCGGTCGGTGCCGGAGATGGTGTTGGCGCGGGTGGAATCGGTGGACGGCAACGCGCTGAACGAAGCGTTGTTCGCCGCCGAGAGCACCGCGGTGGCCTCGGCGCTCGAGAAGGGTTCCGAACCGATCGTGGAGTTGCTGCTGCGGCATTACGGGCCGCTGCTGGACCGGTGGAAAGCGGCGGGGCTGCTTTACCCCGACGTCGATTTCCGGTCGATTGTCCAGTGGTTGCACACCGCGACGCTGTTTCTACTGGCGCCCTCGTGGCGGTTTCGGCCCGCCGCGGACAAACGAGAATTCGTCGAGCAGTTCGTGGTGAGGGCCTTGGTGCCACAGATCAGACAATAATCGTATATTGTCTGATGTCCAGACGTTCGATCGATTTTGTCCGACGCCGCTGGTGTTAAGCGCGCAGCACCGCGGCCGGCTCGCAAATCAGGATGGATGGACATGAAAGCTCCTGTGGGACACGCGTTTTCCATCCTCGGCTTGGCTGCTCACCTGGGCCGCGGTGCGGGGCGGGTGGCCACCGACGCGGCGGTCGGGGGCCGATTCGGCCTGCCACGGACGGTCGAGGACATCGACCCCGCCACCCTGTCCCGGGTCATGGGGACCACCGTTCGATCCATCCGCGTGCTGAGCCGCGACGCCGGCACCTCCTCGCGAGGCCGGCTGGTACTGACCGGCAGGGACGTTCCCGACTCGGTGTTCGTCAAGGTCGCGGCGCAGGACGCCGCCACCCGGCTGATGGGCGAACTCGGACGCTTGGGACACACCGAGGTGCGCTTCTACCGGGAGCTCGCGCCGCAGGTCATCGGCGTCCCCTACTGCCACGGCGCGGCATTCGACCCGTGGACCGGCCGATACCTGCTGGTCCTCGAGGACCTGCCGGCCGAGTCGTGCGAGTTCCCCGACACGCTGCATCCACTGTCGGCCGACCAGGCCAGCCTGATCGTCGAGCTGCTTGCCGAACTGCACGCCACCTTCTGGGGGCGCCTGCCGCGCGACGGGCGCGGCCCGATGGGCTGGCTGTACACCCCGTCGGGCGACGTCACCTCGCTGTTGACCGGGTCGCTCATGCACACCTCCATCAAGCGGCTGGCCGAGCGGACCACGATCCCGGTGGAAAACGGCAAGTTCATCGCCGACAACTACCGCGCCGTCGCCGCGCTCATCGACACTCCCCCCCATACCGTCATGCACGGCGATGCCCACCCGGGCAACATGTACTTCCACGGCGGCAAGGCCGGGCTGCTGGACTGGCAGGCGGTGCGCCGTGGGCACCCGTCACGCGAACTGGCCTACACCCTGATCACCAGCCTGACGCCGGAGGACCGCCAGGCCAACCAGCGCGACCTCCTCGACGACTACCGGCGGGCGCTGATCGCCGCCGGCGGACCCGAGCTGGACCGCGACGAACTGTGGCTGCGGTTCCGCCAGGCCGCGTTGTACGCATACGTCGCCCCGCTGATCACCACCGGGATGGGGGGCATGCAGCTCGAAGACATCGCGATGGAAGGCCTGCGGCGCGGCGTCGCCGCACTCGATGATCTGGAAACCGTCTACGCCCTGAAGGGCTCGCTCTAACGGCGGACCAATTCGGCCGAGGCTATTGCCTTCGTCTCGCCAAGAGTTACGCTACCTACCGTAGCGAAATCCTAGCGTGCCTCGCGCTCAGCCCGCCAAGGACAGCCCGCGACCCGGCGAAGGGAAGTCTCATGTTCGACCTGAAGATCATCGGTGGCACGGTCGTCGACGGCACGGGCGCGCAACGCTTTCCCGCGGACATCGGCATCAAGGACGGCAAGATCGTCGACGTCGTTCGCCGCTCCGTCGACGGCCCCACGCTGAGCGGGGAGTCGGCCGAAACCATCGATGCGACAGGGCGCGTGGTGGCACCCGGGTTCGTCGACATCCACACCCACTACGACGGCCAGGTCAGCTGGGACAGCCTGCTGGAGCCCTCCAGCGGCCACGGCGTGACCACGATCGTTACCGGCAACTGCGGCGTCGGGTTCGCGCCCGTGCGGCCCGGCACCGAACAGTGGCTGATCGAGCTGATGGAGGGCGTCGAGGACATCCCCGGGACCGCGCTGACCGAGGGCATCACCTGGGGATGGGAGACCTACCCGGAGTATCTCGACGCGGTCGACAAGCAGAAGTTCGCGGTCGACGTCGGCAGCCAGATCGCGCACGGCGCCGTCCGCGCCTACGCCATGGGCGAGCGGGGCGCGCGCAACGAACCGGCCACCCCCGAGGACATCGAGGCGATGGGCCGGCTGGTCCGCGAGGCGATCGAGGCCGGGGCGCTCGGCTTCTCCACGTCGCGCACGATGGGCCACCGCGCGATGGACGGTGAGCCGGTGCCGGGCACGTTCGCCGCCGAGGAAGAGCTGTTCGGTCTCGGCCGCGCGATGGCGGCCGGCGGTCAGGCGGTGTTCGAGCTGGCCCCGCAGGGCGCCGCGGGCGAGGACATCATCGGCCCGAAAAAGGAATTGGACTGGATGCGGCGACTGAGCGGCGAGATCGACCGGCCGGTGTCCTTCGCGTTGATCCAGGTGGACGCCGACCCGAAGCTGTGGCGGGAGATGCTGGACCTGTCCGCGGACGCGCACGCCGCGGGCGCCCGGCTCTACCCGCAGATCGCGTCGCGCCCCTTCGGCATGATGATCGGCTTCCAAGGCCATCACGGGTTCAGCCACCGGCCCACCTATCGCCGGTTGAAGGCCGAATGCAGCCGCGACGAGCTCGCGCAGCGGCTGGCCGACCCCGCCGTGAAGGCGGCGATCCTGGCCGAGGAGGACCTGCCCCCCGACCCCACATTGTTGTTCGACGGCATGTTCGCCCTGGTGCAGCACTCGCTGGGACGGCTGTATGCACTGGGCAATCCGCCGGACTACGAGCCCACCCCGGACCGCACCGTCGCGGCCATCGCCGAGGCCCGCGGCGAGGACCCGTTGTCCACCCTGTACGACCTCATGCTGGAGTCGAACGCGACCAACATGCTGATGCTGCCGCTGTTCAACTACGCCGACGGCAACCACGACGCGATCCGCGAGATGATGCTGCACCCCGCCGGCGTTCTCGGGCTTTCCGACGGCGGCGCCCACTGCGGAATGATCTGTGACGCTTCCTATCCCACGTTCCTGCTCACGCACTGGGCGCGGGACCGGCACCGCGGCGAGAAGCTGTCGCTGGAGTACGTGATCCGCAAGCAAGCCCGCGACACCGCGCACCTGTTCGGCCTCACCGACCGCGGCACCATCGAACCGGGCAAGAAGGCCGACATCAACGTCATCGACATGGACGCGCTGACACTGCATCCGGCCGCGATGGCGTTCGACCTGCCCGCCGGCGGCAACCGAATCCTGCAGGGAGCCAGCGGTTATGCCGCAACCATCGTCAGCGGAACGGTGACCCGCCGCAACGACGTCGACACCGGGGCGCGACCCGGCCGCCTAATCCGCGGAGCGCGTTAAGAGCTCCCGCGATGGCGACGGCGGCCGGCAATCCGGCCCGGACCCGCGGCGAGGACGCCATCGGCACCCCGCCGGAGTGCCCGACGCTGGTGCCCGCCGAGCGCTACTACTCCTCCGCCTTCGCCGCGCTCGAGTCGCAGCGGATGTGGCCGAGGGTGTGGCAGCTGGCCTGCATGCTCGACCACGTCGCGGCGCCCGGTGATTATTTCGAATACCGCTGCGGCCCCTATGGGGTGCTCATCGTCCGTGACGACGACGGGGTGCTTCGCGCGTTCCAGAACGTCTGCCGGCACCGCGGCAATTCGCTGTGCACCGGATCGGGTTCGGGCCTGCACGAACTCAAATGCGGCTATCACGGCTGGACGTGGGACCTGGCCGGCGCGCTCAAACGGGTGCCCAACCGCAAGGGCTTCGGCGCGCTGCGCATGTCCGACTTCCCGCTGCTACCGGCGCGCGTCGACACCTGGGCGGGGCTCGTCTTCGTCACCCTCGACCCGGGCGCGGTGTCCCTGATCGAGTACCTCGAGGCGGTGCCCGACGACATCGCCTGGTGCCACCTGGAGGATTTCCACTGCTATGCCACCCTCACCGTCGAGGTCGACGCCAACTGGAAAACCATCGCCGACGGATACAGCGAGACCTACCACATCCAGACCCTGCATCCCGAACTGCTGCGCTGCGTCGACGATATCCATGCACCGCAACGGATTTGGGGTCACACCGGGAAATCGGACCAGCCCTACGGTGTGCAGAGCCCACGGTTTGACGGCGCGCTGAGCGACGAAGAGGTCTGGGACGCCTACGTCTATACGCAGGGCGCGCTCATGGGCGCGGCCGAAGGCACCCCCTTCCCCGCCGACGAACGCCGGCCCGGGCAGACGGTTGCCGACCTGATCGCAAACCGAACGCGGGCGTTCGCCGCAACCCGCGGCGTGGATCTCAACTGGGCTGACACCGATCGAATGACCCGATTGCATCAGTACAACGTGTTTCCTAACATGACGCTTCTCGCCAACGCCGACCACCTGACCGTCATGTGCGCGCGCCCCGCCGTCGACCCGTCCCCCGACAAGGGTGAGCTGGTCATGTTCTTGATGACCCGAATGCCGCCGGGCGCGCCGCACACCAAGCCGACGGATGTCCGCATGGCCGCCGAGTCGGCCGAGCCCGGGGTGGTGCTCACGCAAGACATCGCGGTGCTGCCCGGCTTGCAGCGCGGAATGCACCAGCCCGGCTTCACCCACTTGATGTTGTCCAGCGAGGAGCGCCGCGTGATCAACATGCATCGCAACCTGGAGCGCTATCTCGACCTACCGGCCTCTCAGCAAATGAGCGGCGGTGCGGCGAAGTGATCTGTCGCAACATAATCCGTGTTCGCAGCGCGAAAGTGGCGCCGGGCGATTTACAATCCCGCTTGTGATGACCCCGTCTTACCCCTGGGGGGACGATCGAGGGCAACTTGCGCGGCGGCTTCGGCTGCCATATGAATCGCTCCGCCGGCGGCGGGCGCTACGTCTGAGCCAGAGTTTCGAGCGGGTGGGCGTTCGAACGGCACCGGAGCGGTTGCGCCAAATGCTGGAGGGCGCGCCGCTGGCCGCGCACGAGCTGATGAACGTGAACTTCGCGCTGATCGCGATCCGGCTCGACCGCGAATTGCGTGCCGCGCGCTACAAGAGACTCAAGCAACGCGGTACCCGGTCGCTGATGCTCGCCGGCCTGATCATGGTGGTGATCAACTTCCTCATGTGTATGGCCTACGTCATGCTGAACCTGGCCGAACAATCGGCGCCACTGTAGGTCTTCAGCGCGGAGCGACGATGCCGTTGTCGTAGGCGTAGACGATCGCTGCGGCACGGTCGCGCAGATCGAGCTTCCCGAATATCCGGCCGATGTGGCTCTTGACCGTGACGCCCGAGATGCACAGTTGATTCGCGATCTCCGTGTTGGACAGGCCCTGTCCGATCAACGTCAGCACGTCGAGTTCGCGGGTGGTCAGCTCACCGATCGCCGTGCCGCGCGGCCCGGGAGCGGCCTTGCGGTAGGTGGTCAACACCCGCGAGGTCACCGCGGGGTCTAGATAGCTGTCGCCCCTGGCGACGGCCCGCACCGCGCGGATCAACTCCTCGGCCGACGAGTCCTTGAGCACGAAGCCGGCCGCACCGGCGCGCAGCGCCCCCGATAACAGCTCGTCCTCGTTGAAGGTGGTCAGCGCCAGCACCGGCGGCCTGCCACCCAGCCTGCGCGTCGCCTCGATGCCGTCGACGCGGCGCATCCGCAGGTCCATCACGACGACGTCGGGCCGATGCTCGGCCACCGCGGCGGGCACCTCGTCTCCGTCGGCGCACTCGGCCACGATGACGAAACCGTCCTTGCGGCGCAGGATCCGGCGCAGGCCCGACCGCACCAGGTCCTGGTCATCGACGAGCAGCACAGCGACCTCGGGGACGGTGTCGATCACGCCCTGCACCACCCTGGCCGCCAGGCCGTATCGCCTTCCTGCAGCGGTATTTCGGCGCACACCGACCATCCGTCACGGGTGGGGCCGACGTCGATGGCCCCGCCGAGCAGCTCGACGCGCTGGCGCATGCCGCGCAAACCGCGCCCTTCGGGTGATCGGGTGGCCGTCACCGCGGCGGGTAGCAGGTTGGTGACGGCGAGCCTCGCCGACGCGGGTGAGATATCTAGCACAACACCGGCTTTCGACTCGGGCGCATGCTTGGCGATGTTGGCCAGCGATTCCTGGGTGATGCGATACAGCGCAAGGCCGACCGCGGCCGAGACGTGATCGGTGGGCCCTTCGACACACAGCGCGACGGCCAGACCGGCCCGCTGGAAACCCTCGACGAGTAGCGCGATGTCACCGATCCCGGGTTCGGGCACGGTTTGCGCGGCCTTGGTCGGCCAGTTGTCGAGCAGCCCGACGGTACGACGGATGTCGGCCATCGCCTGGCGGCCGAGTCGCTCGGCTTGTTCCAAAGCCTCGACCGCGTCGTCGACGTCGCGATCCTGTTGCAGCGCGCGGCGCGCGCCGGTCACGTGCAGCAGGGTGATGCTCAGCGAATGGGCGATCACGTCGTGCACTTCGCGGGCGATGCGCCGCCGCTCGTCGGCGGCGGCGTGCTCGGCCAGCATGCCCTGCGCCGCAATCTGTTCGGCCAGCAGCAACCGCTGGGTGCGCATCAGGTAGCCGAGCAGCCACCCCACCGCGATGAAGCCGAGGTACAACACCACCGTGTCGAGGCGGTGCAGCGCGGAGTCGGCGAGCAGCAGCGCCGCCGCCGACGCAGCAGCCAACAGGCCGGCTAGCACCGACGCCAGCGTCGCGACGACCAGGACCATCAGGACCAGCAACGCCGGGCCGAAATCGGCGTGAATCGGCGCCGACGTACCGAACAAAGTCAGCGCGGAAGAAGCCAACCAGGTGGCCCACAACGGCCCCGGGGTCATCTTCATGTTGAAGATCAAGAACGCGAACGACGGCGACAACGCCAGGGCGAACGCGGTGAGCGCCACAGGCAGGTCGGAGACGGGCCGCTGCAGCGTCCCGATCACGCCGCCGAGCACCAAGGCGACATCGACCGAGATCAACGCCGCCCAGGTGATACCGACGGGAATCAGCTCGCTTCGTCGGCGAAGCAGTTCCCGCAGGTGATCCGCTGCGGCGCGCAACATCGTCCAATCCTAGAAGAGCCCCGTGCTTCGTGACATCCTGCTGCGGGCGGCACCCACCTCCGCCCGTGGTAGGAGACAAAGACTGCACTTCGGCACGACGCGCGGTGGGCGGCCGAATTCCTAACGTCGAGTCATGACATGGACACTGCTGCACGACCGCATGGCCTTCATGGCCCAGGTGATCAAAGCCGCCGAGACGGACCCCGAGGCGGCACTTGCGTTGATCGACAAGTCATCCGAGGTGTCCGAGCTGTTCGGCGACGAGGAAGGCCTGCTGCTCTCACTCGGCCAGCGTTGGATCACCATGCTGGTGGCCAAGCTGGATCAGGCGGCCCACGAGGGCGCGTCGGCCGAGCAGGTGCTCGCCGATCTCGAAGCCGCCGAGCCGGGATTGCATGCGCTGGTCAAGATCGGCACCCGCCGATCGCTGCGGGTGCGCTCCCTGACGCGCGGCGAGCATGTGGCCGTGGGCCTGTTTGGCGGGCCCACCAGCGATCGGCAGACCGTTGCATGACCGAATGGGAAGCCTTGCGCGACTGACGTCACGCTACGCGGTCGTCATCATCGGCCTCTGGATCCTGGCGGCCGCGGCGGCCAATCTCGCGGTTCCGCAACTGGAGCGCGTCGTCGACACCCATGCCCGGTCCTTCATGCCGCCCGGCGCGCCCAGCGCCGAGGCGGCCGCCCGGGCCGCCCAGTTGTTCAACCAGACGCCCAGCAACAACTTCGTTTACGTTGTGCTGGAACGCAATCAGCGTCTGACGCAACAGGATCGCCAGTTCTACGACGCGTTGACGGCCGCGCTGGGTTCGGACCAGCGCCACGTGTATGCGGTGACCGACCTGTGGTCGCAGCCCGCCACGGCCGCCGGCGCACAGAGTTCGGACGGCAAGGCGGTCAGCGTCATGGTGCGGCTCGCCGGGATGCTCGGCACCGCGCAGGCGCGCGATTCGGTGGACGCCGTGCGCGGCACCATCGACAAACTCGCGCCGCCGTCGGGACTGGAGGTCCATGTCACCGGCCCCGGCGCCACCATCGTCGACGAGTTCTCCGCGATCGACCGCCAGATGCTCGGCATCACCGCCGCCACCATCGGTCTCATCCTGCTGCTGTTGCTGGTGGTCTACCGCTCGCCGGTCGCTGCGGCTATCCCGCTGATCTCGGTGGGACTCGCCCTGGCTTTGGCGCGCGCCGCCGTCGCCGCCCTCGGCCAGTCCAATGTGGTTGAGGTGTCGCTATTTTCGGTAGCACTCATGGCCGCGATGACCCTCGGTGCCGGTACCGACTACGCGATCTTCCTGGTCGGCCGCTATCACGAAGGCCGCCGCAACGGCGTCGCCCCTGCCCAAGCCTTGACGCAGGCCTACCGTTCCATCGCGCCCGTCGTGATCGGATCGGCGTTGACGGTGTCGGTGGCGCTGGCGTGCCTGGTGTTCGCGAAGGTCGGTTCGTTCCGCAGCGCCGGGCTGCCCTGCTCCATCGGCATTCTGGCGACCATGGTCGCGGCGTTGACGTTGACGCCCGCGCTGATGAGCCTGGCGATACGTCGCGGGTATCTCGAACCGCGGCCGTCCACCACCGCGCGGCGGTGGCGCCGGGTCGGGACGTCAGTAGCGCGCTGGCCGGGCCCGATCCTGGTCGCCGCGCTGGGGTTGTGCCTGCTCGTCGCGCTGCCGTTGGCCGGCATGCGGGTCGGCTTCAACGAGCCCGCCGCGACGCCGTCGTCCACCGACTCCAATCGCGGCTATGCCAGCGCGGGAAGGCATTTCGCGGCGAACTCGCTGTTGCCCGACGTCGTCGCCATCCAGGCCGACCACGACCTGCGCAACCCCGCCGGCCTGATCGCCATCGAGCGAATCACGCGTCACATCATGGCCGTGCCGGGGGTGCGTGCGGTACAGTCCGCCAGCCGCCCGGACGGCAAGGTTCCCGAACAGGCGACGCTGAGCTATCAGGCCGGTGTGCTCGGCCGCCAGTTCGGGGACACGATGGATACGCTGACGCAGCGCCTCCGGCGGGTCTCCGAACTGGACGGTGCGCTGGCACAGACCCAGCGGGCCGTCGACGGGCTGGGCAACGGATTGCGAGGCGGCAGTGCCGGATTGGCGGACATGTCCGGCGCCGCCGAAGACATGCGGGCCGGCATGGACGGGCTGCAACGCAACGTCACGACGGTGTCGGGCTACCTCGACCCGTTGCGGGACTTCGTCGGGCATACCCCCGACTGCGCGGCCAACCCGATCTGCTCGACGGTGGACCGGGTGCTACAGCCCGTCGACAGCCTGGTGCAGACGGCCACGCGGCTGGGTTCCGGCGCCGCGAAGCTGACCAGCGGCTCGACCACCGCCGCCACCGCGATGGCCACGCTGCCCCAGAGCGTGACCTCGATGAAAGACGCGTTGGGACAGGCCCGTTCGGCCACGCACGACTTACTGACGCTGTCCGACACGCTCGGGCCGCAGATGCATCAGCTGACCGACTACCTGAACGAGATCGCCACGCAATTCCAGGGCAGCGCCGCGGGGGACTTCTACATGCCGCAGCGCGCGTTGACCGACGCTCGGTACACCACCGCGCTGCGCCACCTCATCTCCGAAAACGGTCGCGCCGCGTACCTGTTGGTCTATGGCGACGGTTCCGAATGGGGGGCCGATGGCGCCAAGCGGGCCGATCAGGTGCGCGCCGCCATCAAGGAGGCCACCAAGGAGGGGACACTGACCCCGACCGAGGTCGACCTGGCCGGCGTGGGCCCGGTGACGGCCGATCTGCAGCGCTTCGTCGCCAGCGACGCGACGCTGCTGGCGGGCGCCGCACTGGTGCTCATCTTCTTGATCGTCACGGCCATGCTGCGCAGCCCGGTGGCGGGCGTGGTCGTCGTCGGGACCGTCGTCACCTCCTATGCCTCGGCCGTCGGCGCCAGCGTACTGATCTGGCAGCACCTGCTGCATCAGGACCTGCACTGGGCCGTGGCGCCTTTCGCGTTCATCGCGCTGATCGCCGTCGGCGCCGATTACAACCTGTTGCTCGCGCTGCGCATCAAACAGGAAGCGGCGGCGGGCCTCAAGACCGGCATCATCCGGGCCTTCGGCGGCACCGGCGGGGTGGTCACCGTCGCCGGCATCGTGTTCGGGTTGACCATGCTGGCGTTGTTGACGAGCAGCGTGCTCAGCGTTGCCCAGATCGGCACGACCGTCGCGGTCGGACTGTTGCTGGACACTCTGCTGGTGCGAGCATTCATCGTGCCGTCCATCGTCGCCCTGTTGGGCCGGTGGTTCTGGTGGCCGAGCCCGCTTCCCCGCCACGCCGTCGCGCCGAGCGTGAAAACGCCCGAGCGACAACGGGTTACTGCTGCGGCGGTATGACCGAGGACGGCAGGCCGACCAGCACGCCTTCAACGTCGCCGTCGACGCTCACCAGCAGGCCACGCCCCGGCGGCAGGTTCTGGGCGCGGACGTTCCGGTTGATCCGGTTCTGCGGGTCGTTGTCCATGTACAGCTGAGCGACTTTCGCCGAGTTCTGGAAACGCATCCACGGATCCATTTGCAGCGTCGCCCAGTTCGCGCTGTTTCGGGTGGTGAAGACATGCAACCCGATCTGCCGGGCGCGTTCCATCAGCTTCCACAGCGCCGCTCCCACCGGTGGTTTGGGCGGGTAGCTCTGATCCGGGCGCAGGTCTCCGATGTCGTCGATGAGCACGAAGTGCCGCGGGCCCTCCCACGGCTTGAGCTCGCGTAACTCCTCCTGGCTCAGGCCTTTCGGGGGCAGCCGCGGCAGCAGGACCTGCTGCGCCAAGGCGGTGATCACCTCGTCGATCTCGTCCTGATCATAGGCGTACGCGCGCACGTAGCCAGGGCCGTGCAGATCGCGCAGGCCGTGCGGCGCGGTCTTCGGGTCGATCAGCGTCAGCTGCGCTTCCTCGGGGCTGAAGCGGCTCATGATCGCCTCGCCAATGGCGACCAGCGACAACGTCTTTCCGCACCCTTGCCGCCCCAGGATCATCAGTCCGGGACTCTCGCGCAGCTTGATCGGAACCGGCCCCAGTTCGTGGCGCTCGCCAATGGCGAAGGCGATCGAGAGGTCGTCGCCGCTGGGGCGCGCCGCCTCGTAATCCAGGATCGCCTTCAGCGCCACCCGCTGCGGCAGTCGCTGCAGGGTGGCATGCTTGGTGACCCCGGCGACCTCGGCGATGCGGGCCCCGACGTCGACGATGCTGACGACCGCGCCGGTGGCCGGGTCGGTCAGCGCCGGCACACCGACCCGTAGTTCGTGCAGGCTGTCGGTCAGGCCGAAGCCTGGCCGGTTCAGTGTCCGCCGGGCCGCGTCCCGCGACTCCAGCGACGAATGCCCCATCTGGCTTTCGCTGGGGTCGGCCAGCCGTAATTGGATTCGCGCCGTGGCGTTTTGCAGCAGGCTTTGGCGCTGCCCGTGAATCCAGCCGCCGGCGCTGCACATCACGTGCACCCCGTATTCGGGGCCGCGGCTGCTCAGCGAGATGATGCGATCGCCCAGCACGGTGTCTTTGGAGTACAGGTCGTCGTAGTCGTCGACCACCACGAACACATCGCCGAACGGGTCGTTGGCGTCGGTGCCACCCAGGCCGTCGCTGCCCGGCGCGAAACGGCGTTCGCGGAAACCGTCGAGGTCGATCTTGAGGCGCCGGAACGAATCCTCTCGGGCATCGATCAAGGCGTCCATGCTGCTCAAAATCCGCTCGATGCCCTCGGCGTCCTTCGGCGACACGATGTCGGTGACGTGGGGCAGCGAGGCCGCCTGGGCGAGCGTCGCCCCGCCGATGCAGAAGAACGTCACGCGCGAGGGGGTGTACATCGTCGCCGCCGAGCACATCAGCGTCATCAGGGTGGTGGTCTTGCCGCGCTGCTTGGCGCCCACCACGATCACGTTGCTGCGCAACGCATCCACCGCATGCACCACCTGCTTGGACTCTTCGGGGATGTCCATGACGCCCACCGGGAACATCAGGCCGGCGTTGTGCCCGTAGTCGACGTGCCACGGCTTGCCCCGGTATCCGGCGACCAGGGCATCAATGGTCTCGGGCTCCTCCAGCGGCTCCAGCCACGGCCGGCGCGGCGAGCGGTGCGGCACCTCATGCAACGACTCGCGCAGCACGTCGACGATCTTCTTGCGCTTGAAACCGTCGTCGTAGTAGAGGAATTCGTCGGGCTCGGCGTCGACGGCGGCGGCCGCCTCCAACGCCGTGGCATCGGAGGCGTCCAGCGGCTGGTACTGCCAGTTGTACAGCCGCGGCTTGGTCAGCGTCATGTCGACGGTGGTGGCGACCTCCTTGGTCTTGGGCACCACGAACGGCGCGGAGAGGTAGAAGCAGCGGAACGGCTCGAGGTCGCGCGGCCCCACCTTCAGCAGACCGAAGCCGTTCTCCTTCGACGGCAGGTGGTAGGCGGCGTCGCTGCCGATCACCTCGCGGCTGTCGTCACCGGACTCGGCGCGCAGCGCGATGCGAAAGGCGATGTTGGACTTGACCTTCTGCAACGACGACAGGTCCAGGCGCTGCCCACCCAGCATGAAGAAGACGTTGGCGCCGCGGCCCTCCTGGCCGATGTGAATGATGAGGTTGATCCACTTCTCGTGGTTGGCGAACAGTTCCAGGTATTCGTCAACGATGACCAGCAGCACCGGCACCGGCGGCAGGTCGCGGCCGGCGAGCCGGATCTCTTCGTAGTCGTTGGCATCGCGCGCACCCACCGAGGTGAACAACTCATAGCGCTGTTTGATCTCGCCGTCGATGACGCGGCGCATCCGCTCGGCCAAGTGCCGTTCGTCCTTGCCGAGGTTCGACAGCGCGGCCACCACGTGCGGGATGCCGAGGATGTCCTGGGCCGCCGACTCGAACTTCATGTCGACGAAGATGACGTTGAACGTTTCCGGCGAGTGGGTCAGCGCGATGCCGTAGACCAACGACAGGAAGAACTCCGACTTACCCGAGCCACTGGTCCCGATGACCACGGAGTGGAAGCCGAAGCCGCCGAAGTCCTTGGCGCGGATGATGATGTTCTGCAGCTCGCCGTTGGGTTTGGCCCCGACGGGAACCTCGCACCAGCGCTCGTCGCCGCGGCCGCGACGCTCCGCCCACAACCGGTCGACGTCCAAGTCCCGCGGGTCGCTGATGCCCAGGGCCCGCAGCAATTCGGTTGCACCGCTGACCGAGTCGTTGATCTCGCTGCGGCTGGTCGGCGACCAGCGCGCCATCGCCCGCGCGTAGCGGTAGGCGCGGTGCACCGAGAGCTGATCCGCGTGGGCGAAGAATTTGCCGCGCACCCGTAGTAGCGGGGCCTGACGGTTGTCCTCGCCGTCGGCGTCAGAGCCGTTGCGGTGCAACGCGATTTTGCCGTTGACCGAGCCGTTGGGTGAGCTGTGGCGTTCACTGAGGTCGAACACCTGGTCGTCGCCGAAGCCCACGCCGGTGCCGACCCGGGACGCGATGCGCAGCAGGGTGATTCCCGCCTTACCGACCTGTCCGACCACGCTCTCCCACGCGTCTGGGCTGCCGGTGTTGTCGTCGACGATCACCAGGTGCGGTCCGAGATCCACCGTGTCGGCGCCGCTTTCCAGCGTCGAGCCCATCGCCGTCGGGCTGGCCGCGGCCAGCGGTGCCCACGCGCCGCGCTTGCCCTTCATGTGCAGTTCGGCGGCCAGGGATTCTTCGAGTTCCTCGGGCGTGGCGAAGACCAGGCGCCGGAACCCGCACGCGTCGAACAGTTCGTCGTGCAGGTTGTGCGGCAGCCACACGATCCACGACCACACCTCGGGATTGCGGGTCACCACCATCAGCTTGACGTCGCGCGGATTGTGGAACACGGCCAGGGAGCACAGCACCGCGCGCATCAGCGAGCGCAGCCGGTCCAGGTCCTCCCCGACGAAGCTGAAGCCGGGCGCCGATCGCAGGTTGACCACCTTGGCGATGTCGCGAATCTTGCGCTGCTCCAAGATGAAATCGCGCAGCGCCTGCCCGGTCACGGGTTCGAGCTCCTCATCGGAGGCGATGTCGGGCCAGGTCACCGAGAGCACCGAGTCCGGCGCGTGCTGCACGCCGGTGCCGAGCCGCACCTCGAGGAAGTCGGCGTCGCCGCGGCCGCGCTCCCACATCCGCGGGCCGCCGATGATGGCGCCCAACCCACGAGGATCGGAATGCACGAAGTTCTGCCATTCGCGCTGTGCGCACACCGCGGTCTGAATCTCGTCGCGGTTGCCGTCGAGGTCGCGCAGATAGCGGCGACGGCCCTTTTCCATTTCGCCCCAGGTGATTTTGCGGGCGCGGCCGAAGCGACCGGAGAACGCCAGCATGCTGAACGCGCCAATGCCCATCAGCGGGAAGAAGCCCGTGGTCAGGCTGCGCACGCCGGAGACGTAGAGCATGACGATGGTGCCGATGAGCGCCACGATCAGCGCCGGCACCCCGATCATCACCCAGATGTTGCGCGGCTCGCGCTCCGGTAGCGCGATCGGCGCGCTGGGCGCCACCCGTACCGGTTTCGGCGGCTCGACCTTGACGCGGTTGATGGGGAACGCTTTCTTGGACATTCTCTAGCCTCCCGGCTTCGCCGATGTCGTCACCACAGCCACCTTGCCGAGCGCCGGCACGGTGTCCCGCGCCACCAGCGCTGCCTCCCTTGACAATGCGGGGCCGGCCGCGAAGGTCCGCAGCAGCGGCCAGGGCGCCTGCACCGCCGACCCCGGGTCAAGGCCCAACGCGCGTAACGTCGTGTCGTCGTTGGTGATACCGAACCGCACCCCGTTGTCGGACACCCAGAACAGCGACTCGCGAGAATCGGAGGTGACCACGCCGCTGGTCGATGTCACGAAGTTCGCCGCGCCCGGCAGCACCAGCACCTGGTTGGCAACCACCGATGCCGGGTCGCGGTCATCGCGTACCAGGTGCACGATGCGGTTGTCGAGGTACGAGGGCGTGGGAAGTCCGCGTCCGTTGTAGACCACGACACGTGCCTGCGGGTCGGTCGAGCCCTTCTCCCAGCCGACGCAGGTGGTCGGATCTGCCGCCGTGTCAATGAAATTCAGGCGCTTGGTCGGGTAGTAGTCCACCGCCAACGAGTTCACCTCGGGGATGTTGACCAACACGTCGGGAGCGACCACGCGAGGTGCCGTCGAGCCGTAGGAGTTGGCGCTGCGCAACAGGTCGGCGACGAAGCTGGTGATCTTTTGGACGCCGTCGGGCAACAGGACGTAGAACTGCTTGCCGCCGCTGGCGGTTTGGGCCTGCAACACCGCGCCGACCTGGGAGCCCGACACCCACGTCGACGGGGTGCCCGCCAGGGGCACCGCAGGGACGCCGAGCGGTTCCGTCGCGGGCAGGGCGTCGTAGAGGGCCCGCGAAATCTCCACCGGCAGCGTCACTCCCGGGTCGAGACCGAGGCTCAGCGTGATCGCCCTGTTGGATGGATCGATCTGGGAGCGTTTGCCTCCCCAAATCACGAAGGTGTTGCCCTCGAACGTGACCAGCACCCCGGCGTCCTCGCTCAGCGGTGTGGCGCGGTCGAAACCGTCGAGTGTGCCCGCGATCGAGGTCACCACCGGGCGTTCGGGACTGCGCGGGCGGCCGGCCGTGTCGCAGACCGCCCACGCCGACGTCGCGCCTCGATGGACCGGCATCGCGGCCGGCGCTCCGGGGATGCCGACCAGCGGACCGGTCGGATACTTCGCTATCTCAGCGGGTTTCACCCACGTCGGCTGGTTTGCGGTGCCCGTCGCCAGGCGCGCGGAGGTCAAATTGAGCACGGGGTATAGCCTGCCGTCGATCCTGGCGTACAGCGCCCCGGAGTCGCGGTCGCCGATGATCGCCGAATCCCCCACGATGCCAGTGGGTTTCAGGACATTGAGCAGCAGCATCCAGCCCGAGGCGATGGCCACCAGCAGGATCGACAGCACCAGCGCGGCGGTCTGCTTGCGGTCGTCGTGCTTCATCCGCACGGAGAAGCGGGTGGTGGCCGCGCGCAGGCGACGGTTGTAGAACAGGTGCCCGGAGTTCTGGTCGCGGTTAGACAAACTCAGCGGCATGCTCAGTACCCCTTGGGCGCTCGGTGAGGATCGGCCTGCTGAATCCGATCGGCCAGATTCGACGCGTCGGCGGCGACGCCGTAGCGGCGCATCGCATAGTTGATGAACGCGCACGCCTGCGCCACCAGGTTGTGGATGTCGCGCGAGGTGCCCGGCTGGTGATAGGCCGCGAACGTCGGCGCGATGAACTGCCAGGCACCCTTGCTCGGCGTGCCTCGTGCCGCGTTGGAATCCCAGCCGTTGACCGCTTTCGCGTCGTAGTTGGACTCGCGACGGGCCACCAGGTCCATGCCGCGTTCCCAGCGAGCCCTGGCCGCCGGATCGTGAATACCCTTGATGTCCAATGCTTTACGGATAGCCGCCAATACCGCCGCGCGTCCGCTGCCCTGGTTGCTGTGCATCGACCGCCCTTGCAAGTAGTGCAGGCGTCGCAGCCGGCGCGCGAGCAGCCTCGCCCGGCGGCGCGATCCGGCGACGTGCCAGTGTTGGGTCCGCAACCGGGCCGCCATCCGGGCGACGGCCTCGCGGCGCCCCATCGGTGTATCGGCCGCCGGCGTCGTATCGGTCAGGGCGGCGTCCAGGTTGGCCCTCGTCGCCGCGCGGCCGTGCGCGTGATCGGACTGCGCCGCGGCGATGATCTGCCCCAGCGCCCGATCGGCGTGGGCCAGCCGGGCCAACTGCGTCGTCGCGGCGCCCGACCGTGCGGCCGCCGCGGCGGGCAGGCCACTGTGCTGCTTCATCGCCTCGCCGTAGGCCTGCGTCTGCGCCGGTGCGTCGCCGATCCCCTCGTCCCGCGTGGCTCCCCCGTAGAGATTGTGGGCGCGAGACAACGCCGTGACCGCTTGCATTTTCAGGGGATCGGTCACCGACGTCCCCGCCCTAACCCACCTGTGCGCCCTGTGGGCGCGGCATCCGTGCCGGACACTTCGCGTTAGTACTCCCACACCCTTCTGGCCGCGTTTTCCGCGGTCGCTGCAGACGTACCAATAGCATGCACGTATCGACAGTTCTGCTGTCAATAACGGGCAATCCCATATGACCCGCGCATTGGGCTTGGCCGGCCGCGATTACGTAGCGACCCTACTGCCGCGCGAATTACCCGACCACTCACCTTTCGGTGGGCTGGGTGTTTTGGTCGGCTATTCCTTCGGCTCGTCGTCGGACGGCATGATGACGATCCGGCGGTTGGGCCGGTTGGGCCGGTTGGTGACGACGGTCGGCTTGGCCTCGCCGGACTTGTTGCCCGGGGCGCTCGGCGGCACGGTCAAGCGGCCCTTGATCGGCTGCCCGTTGGGCACGCCCGGGGCGGTGATCCGCTTTTCGACCGGGTTGTCCTTCTTGCCGCCTTCGCCGCCGGCGCCCATCGCGCCCAGGGGCATCATCGGCATGCCGGTCATGCCGGATTGGCCGGGCATTGCGGGCATGCCACCGGTCGGCGGCATCATCGGCACTTTGGCGGCCGCGGGCGTCGTCGGCGGGGACGACGTCGGCACCGGCGGCGGGCCCAACGAGCTTGCCGGGGTGGTGCCGCCACCGCCGAGGCCGGCGCCACCGCCGCCGGAACCGCCGCCAAGTCCTGCGCCGCCGCCACCGCTGCCGACGCTGTCGACCAGGTGCGCGTCGTTAACGAGCCCGGCACCGTGGGCGCCCTGCACTGCGCTCATCAGCGGCTGCAGGGCGCTCTGACCCGCCTGCATCGCCTGCTGCGGCAGCTGCGTCAGCGGTCCCATCACGCCACCGATCGCGCCGCCGACCGCACCGGTCACGCTCTGCAGCATCTGCTGGATCATCTGCATGTCCTGCTGGCTGTTGGCTTCATTGGCCGGGAATTTGGCCGCGGCGTCGGCTGCGTGGGCGCGCCGGTCAGCATCGGCTGCCTCGACATCCGCCGCATCTTTCGGGACGCCAGCGCCTCCTGCAGCGGTCAGTGCACCACCACCCCCACCGCCCGCGGGCGAATGATCGGGGGGGTGCGGGGGATTCGCCGTCGGAAGCGGCGCCTGTGGCATGTTATTCAAACCGACGTAAGTCGGGATATTCGCTTGGATGCCGCCGCCCACGATCTCACCTCCATCCCAGTCGCAGAGCCTTAACGCTTGATGCAACGAGCGCTAGTACAACGATCTTGGCACAAACCGCCGGTATTGCTATTCACCTACCAAGTGCGGGCAACTAGGAGCCGCCTCGGTGACTGATCGCATCAAACCAGGCCAGGTGATAATTCGCGAGGTACTCGTGCCCATCGATCAGGGCCTGGATAGCCGCCAAAAGCATCCAATCCCCCACTGTGGCTTGGTCGTGATTGGGATATGCGTTCAACACCGCATGCTGGATTTCAGCGGTACATTCGCGCAACATCTCGGTTTCGCTCTCGAGGACGCCCGTTTTTCGCACCGCCGGTGCCGCCACCGCCTGCGCGATCCGCGGCAGGCCGTCGCGGCGCCGCACGGCATCGACCAGAGTTGGCCCGAGCTCCTCGAGTTCGGGGGCGGCCGAGCGTGCGGGCCGATCACCGCTGAGCGCAGGCTCGTCGGGACCCGGTTCGGCGACGTACGTATTGGCGTGATGGGCGGCTGCGACCGTAATAGCGCCCAGCAGATCCACCACGTTGGCGTCATGCCGTCGCGCCGACGGCTCAAGCAGGGTGACATGCGCCGGCAACCGCACGTGCGGAGGGATCCACCCGGCGGCGAGGTCGGTGACAAGGAGGGTCGTGGTGCCGTCGTCGCGGAGCCCAGCTGCCCACGACAGTCGCGGCTCCTGACGGGCCACAGCATCGACGAGCCGCTGCAGCCTCTGTTGTTCGGCGGTCCTCGCGGACACGGCGCCGGCGGTCGCGCCCGTAGCTGCAGAGGCGGCCGACGCGCCAGCCATGGTCGACGAACCCGCACCCGCCTGACCCGCGGCCGCCGCCCCGGACGCCGTTCGCTCCACCGGGGAGACCAGGGGCCCACCAGCGGATGGGGAGGACGTGGGCGAAGAAGCTACCGGTGCACCCGACACGGGACCGGCGGGGGTAGACGGTACGGATGGGGGCGCCACTACCGGCGGGCGCAGGTCGGAGCCGTAGGCGGGCAGCGATCCCGAGGGGATAGAAGATCCGCCACCGAGGGCCGGTGCGGGCGACGACCACGATGCGCCGGTCATCACAGGCGCAACCGAACCGCCTCCCCCGGTAGCCACCGGCGCGGGCGCCGCCGCGGGAGGTGCGTCGACCGGAGTACCCGTCGGTATGAAAGCTCCCGCGCTCGGTGCCGTCGGCGTCACTGCCGGTGTGGCCTGGGGGGTTTGAGGTCCGCCAGCCTCCATCGCTTGTAGCGGCCCCGCCGTAAACGCTTGCCCGCCAGGCCCCGTCGCTTGACCGGTCGCCAAACCGGACGTGAAGGCCTGGGCCAATCCGGGCTGGCCGCCTTGGCCTAAACCGAGCGGAGACACTGGCATTCCGCCGCCATGTACACCAGGCATCCCTGGCGATACTGTTCCGCCACCGCCAGACACCGATGGAGCCGTCGGCGCTACTGGTGGTGCGCTCGGTGCCGGTCCGCCACTGGAACCACCACCGGCCCCGACAACTGAATGCGCCGGAGCAGGCCCTCCGCCGCCGGTACCACCGCCGCCCGAGCCACCGCCACCGCCGCCGCCGACGACCCCATGCGCGGGAGCTGGACCGCCGCCGCCCGACACACCCCCGCCACTGCCTTTAGCGCCGCCGCCAACGACGGAATTCAAGTCATGCTCGCTAATCGGACTCGGCGGCTTGGCATCGCCAACATCGAACCCGTTTGCCTGCGCCCAACTACGGGCGTTTCCACCATTGCCCTCCGCATCGAGAATCTTCTGCGTGGCAGCCATCATCTTATCGAGCGCGTCGCGGCTGGCATTTGCGGCATCGGCGTTGCAGCGCGCCTGGACAGCCTGTACTTCCGCTAATTTTTCCGGAAGCGGCTTCTTCGATGCGAGGATGTCATCGATCTCTTTATTGCCTGTGTTCGCTATCTCCGACAAGCGGCTTCGTAGATAGTCGATGGCATCGGCGCCAGAATTAAAAGCCGATGCCTTTGTTTGGTACTTTTCGGCAAGATCCAGATGAAGCTTTTCCCCTTGCTGGAACCTGGTAATAAGATCGTCCGCTGTATGGCCCTTATTATTCGCAGCAAAGGCTGTCCACTGAGTGCGCAAGTTCTGTGCAAATAACTGCTGCTCCGCGCACTCTTGGTTCCAGTGTTGCGCGCCGGCCCGTAGGCCCGTTGACGGCGCTGGCCACCACGGCCCGATCAGTGCGGCAGTCCAGGTGCCAGGGGGAAGGTCAACCGCCACCGTATACCTTCTTCATTGCAGCATCCTTAGCGTTCACGTCGGCGACCGCCTCTTGAAATTCGGACTCGGTGGCTACCCCGTCGCTGCTTTTCGCCGTGTCTGTCAGGTGTGCCGTAGCTAGGGCCTGCGCCGCACTACGATGCTGCTCGTCCAACGCTGGGTCATTAGAGACGTTGACAAGCAGTAAGGCGGAATTCGTAAGCGCAATCCGCGCGAACGCTTTATCGCTGCCATTTGTATCGACTTGCGCAGCTCGGGCTGCCAACTTGTAGGTGTCGCAAAGCCGCTGTTGCGCAGCGTCGGTCTCCGCCGGCGTATCGGTGCGGGCCGCAGTTGTGGTCGCTGACGAATGCGAAGCACTCGGCCGCATCAGTGGCACGACTAACGCAGCAACAGCCACTGCGGCGGTCGCAATTAGCGCGATCGCCAGCCATGGGCGTGGACGCGACAATGGCTGTGGGAAATGCGGTGGCGGCCAACTTCCAGCGCCAGGTTGGGCAGCTTGCCCCTCACGATGGCCCGAAGGCAGGTCTCCCACCACATGTCCTCCCGCAGTCAGCAGCGCTGTATGTAGTACTGCGAATTCCTGTGCCTAAGCCTTCAATGGTGGAGCAGCGCAGGGGATTGCAGCAATTCACTCGCTGCATGGCCGCGTCATGGCGTCCTAACCTTTCGACTCTGATCGCTAAGCGCGAAACCTCACGCCAATGGAATTAATCCATCCAGGTCGTCTGCGCCAGCTTAGGGCCTTGAGGGGCGGTAACTAACTGCCACACGCACTTCTGACGGGGGCATCTTTAGCCACGATGTCGTCGAGGGCCGCCCGGTACTCAGCATCGCTGGCAACACTGCTGAGCGCGTTAGACGTGCGGTAGGCCGCGGCTAGCGAACGCACGGCGTCGCGGAGCTTTGCATCGATAGCCGGATCAGCGGTGGCATCGTCCAACATGCCTGCGGCATTAGTGAGTGCAATACGAGCGATCGCTTTGTCGGTGCCATTCGTGTCAGTCTCAACGGATCTTGCTGCCAGCTTGTACGTATCGCAGAGTCGCCGCTGGGCGGCCGACGTCTCGGAAGCACTGTAGGTCTTTGTCGTGGTTGTCGTGGTTGTCGTGGTTGGCTTGGTAGCGGTCGGTCTTGTCAGTGCTACACACAGCGCAACGACCGCCACGAGCATGGCTGCTCCGGCCAAGAGCACTGCGGGCCATATCCGCGAGCGTGCGTGTGGCTGCGTCGGAAATACAGGAGCCCACTGCGTGGGGCCGGCCGGGCTGATCCTCGGCCCCTCACCAGGAGCTGGTGGCAAATCCGCTGCCATGCGTCCTCCTCAAATCTGTTAGCGGCGGCCGCCGAAGACCTCTCGGCCCGCGTGCCCCAAGAATGGCACAGCTAACCTATCCATTAGCAATCACCGCGCCACTGTAAGCGGAACCTCATCCGCCGCCGCACACCTTCCTCATTGGAGCGTCTTTGGTGATGACGTCATTGATCGCTGCTCGCCACACCGGATCGTCGGCCCCAGCAGTACTAGACAGCGCGACAGCATTGCTATAGCCCACGGCAAGCGCGAGGGCTGCGGCGCGCTTGTTCAAGCATCACCGCCCAATTCACAGTGGCGATGTTTGCCCGCTCCGGACTCGTTCCATTCGTGTCAATCTGGATCGCACGTGCGGCGAGTTTGTATGCCTCGCATACCTGTTGGTGCGCAGCCGCGGTCTGGTCAGCGGTGAACAAAGGTGTCATCGACGTAGTCGAGGAGGACACTGATTTATTCGTTGACGGCTGGGTCAACGCGACAACCAGAGCAGCGGCGCCAAGCAGCACGCCAATCGCGGCCAACGCCATCGCCGGCCACATCCGTGGACGCGTTGGCGGCTGAATGGGAAACGCTGGCGCCCATTGTGTTGAGCCTGGCGGCGGGCCGGTGGCCGGCCCCTCCCCCAAAGCCGGAGGCAAATCCCCCGCCATGCTGCCTCCTCCTAGTTCCAAGCGCATCCGGGACCTTGTCAAAAACTTGGTCCAATAGTTGACCAGCTAACCCAGTAGCGAGCAATTATCGCGGCGGTGTGGATGGGAAGTCACCCGAGACCGCAAACTTTTTTCATCGCAGCGTCTTTTGCGTTGACTTCGTCGGACACTGCGCGCCAGGCAGAATCATCGCGTGTCTGCACCAAGCTAGCCGTTGCCTGGGCGCGACTGTAAGCACCAGCCAAGGCGAGCGCAGTTGCCCGATCGCCGGATGCGAGCTCAGGAGAAGTATCTACTGCCTCTAGTAGGGTTACAGCCGCGTTCACGGTGGCGATGCCTGCGAAGGCCGGGTTGTCGCCGTTGGTATCGCTTGTATGCATCGCACAACTTCTGGTGCGCCGCAGACACTTCGGCGGCGCTATAGGTAGGGGCGGCCGACGTAGTTGTTGCGCTCGAACCCGATGACCGCGACGTCGCCGCCACCAGCGCAACCACCGCCACGACCGTCGAGACCAAAGCCAGAACAATCGCGGCCACAGCTATCGCCGGCCACATCCGTGAACGTGACGTCTGCGGCGCGGAGTAACCCGGTGCCAACTGCCCTACCGGCGGACCAGCATGCGGCTCCTCCGTCGCGCCCGTTCCTCAGACGTTCAGCGTTGAGGGACCAGAACTCGGCCGGAGCGTCTTCATGTCCGCGGCGTTGGCCTTGTCCATGTTGGTGAACCCGTTGGCCGCGTGGTGCGCCTTCGTGCCGACACCCGTGAGCGTCTCACTATGGCCCTGCAAACTTTTCACGTGCTGGCCGTGTGCGGCCGAGACTGCACTATGAAAAGCGTCGGCCGCGGCGAAGTCACCGAACATTCCTGCTTCGACGGTCCCGCCCGCCAATTGATCCGCGCCGTCTTGGGCGTGCCCACCGGCGCGGTGTGATTGGTTGCCTCCCGAGTGCAACAGATCCGTATCGACGAACATCGGCACTCCTTCCGGGACATAACACCTGTGACCAGGCTAAATGCCGATCCGCGAGTGGTCAATTCACCGCGATCAACCCCGGCTAGAACGCATGCCCATTGGTGATCGAGCGCGCCGGCCGATCCCATTCCGGGTCGACGGTGAGCGGTAGCTGGATGCCGATATGCGGTAACGACACCGTCCCCAACCGGGTGTGCACCTGGAGAGGAACGGCGATCCGCGCCGGGCCCCGCTCGGGAGCCAGCATGCCTTCCCCGGCCAAACGATCACCGTGCCCGGTGACGATCGCGGTCATGTTGTGCAGCGCTTCGCTGCCCACGTCGTAGTAATGCGAGTGGTCGGTGAACCACGGCATAACGCTGTGTGAGCCGGCGACTTCGGCACGAAACCGCACCGCCCCGAAACCCGCATGCGCCGGGTCACCGCCGAGCCCGGCCAACGGTCCCACCGGCCCGCCGAGGGTCTCGTTGAGTCCGTTCGGAAGACCGCTGCCCGTCTCACCGATCCAGCTGATCGCATCGGTCGACGCTGCCCCGACATACAGCCTGCCTCCGCCGAGATGAAAGTCCGCAGCACCGCGCGCCAAATCTGTCCCCGGGCAACCGGTTAGCACGGCGTCGTTGGCGCGCATGCCGCTGTTTGCGAACGCGTCGGCCACGGTCGTGGAGCCGTAGGAGTGTCCGAGGACGGTGACGTGTGCTGGAGTCGATCCGTCATGTGTCGCCGCGAGGCCGTTGACATCGGCGGCCAGCAGCGCACCCGCTTGCCTCGCCCTCCACGGTGTGCCGACCTGTTCCAATTCGGCGGGGTCGGTGATGGCCTGTTGCCAATGGGGCTGGCCGAATTCGGGTGCGTCATAACCCATCCAGGCCAGCACCGCGGTGGACCGCTGCGGGTCGGCTCGGGCAGCCTGTTCGTAGAGGTTGATGGCGTCATCGGTGCCGTCCGACATCCACCCTCCCCGCACGCTGCTGTTGGTGCCGGGGACAACGACGGCCGTGTTGCGGGATTTGTCCGGGTTGCCGATCGCGATCGCGGCCCTGCCCTTGCCGCTGAACGCCAGCGGGTCATACGCCCACAGCATGATCGGCAGCCCGCGGGGGGCGTCGGAGCTCTTGTCGCGCTCGAGGAACTCATTGGTCTTGACCGCGTTTTGGTAGCGGGTGATGTCGCTGACGCACAGCCCGTAGGCACCGGGGTTGGTGAACACCTCGGAGTCCCCGTTGTGCAACGCGCTGTCGCGCAGTGTCTTTGGATCCAGCCCGCGCTGGCGGGCGACGTCTTCGACCCTGCGCAGATCTTCTTTCATCGCGGCCTGGTTCACCGAATCGCGCACGTCCGCCGGAATCCCATTGAGGTTGCCCAATTCGTGTGGGTCTTGATCAACCACCAGCTGCCGTTGATTCGCGCTCAGCGCATCCCACCACCGCTTGACGCATTCCGGGCTGCTGTCCGGCGGCGGAATGGCTAGCTCGTCGACGCCTTGAATTTCCGCCGGTTCGGCCCCGTCCGCCCGCAAGGCCCCTAGCGCGGCCGTCAGCATGTTCGAATAGGCGTCGCGAATTTGGCGCAGCTGCAATACGATCGCCGCAACCTCGCTGACGGCGTCGGTGCGTAGATCGTCGGCACCACAGGTATCGCCGTCCGCCAACGCATCACACATCTCGTCGTCGATGTCTTCGAGGTCGTATTCCAGCGCACCCAGGTATCGCGTGCAGGCCCGCTGGGCTTCGGCCAGCGCCGCGGCGATGTTCTCCAAATCGACCGCGATGCGCGGCAATTGCCCGGCCTGCAGATCCAGCGTGCGGGTCACCCGCTGCACCTCGGCGGCATCGTTGATCGAATGATCCGCGTTCCGGTGATCCCATGCCGCCTCGAACCGACACCGGGCAGCCTCGAAGGCGGCCGCCGCCTCCGCTGTGCTCACTCCGGCGTCGCGAAAAGCCCGCGCCAGGTATGAGATCTGCGCGGGGCGACCGGCTTGCATGCTGGCGTTGGTCGACCAGGGGTCACCGCCGGCTTCGGCGACGAGGAACGGAATGCTCAAGTGGCGCAGTAACATCGCCGTCGCTAAGGCAGCACCACCCTTAGAGCGAGTTCGCGCCGTCGGCCAGACCGTCGCCGTCCGAATCGGTCAGCCGCACATTCCATTTGCCGTCGCCGTCGGTGTCGACGTAACCGGTCACGCCGCTGTCGTCCGAGCGCAGCACCCGGTCGGCCAGCCCGTCACCATCGGTGTCGATGAGGCGAGCGTCGGCGCGACCATGACCGTCGAAATCGACCAGCGGACCGCCGGTGTGTTCGACGCCGTCGAGGCCGAACCAGCGCAGCTGGCCCCCACGGTCCATGGCCACCGCCCATGTCCCGGAGCCGTCGTCGGTGAAGTAGGCCTCCGGGGTGCCGTCGTTGTCGAGATCCAACACCGCGTGATCGACGATGCCGTCGCCGTCGAGATCAGCGAGTGCGTCGTCGCGTAATCCGTCGTGGTCGAAATCGAGACCGATCGATTCGAAGTGACCGTCATGATCCAGGTCGAGGTCGGGTTGCCCGTGCCAGAAGGCGGCGCCGTTGTCGCCAGCGAGACAGTAGTCCATGCGTTTTCTGACGCGTGGCTGCCGCTACTCGTTCCCCCGAGACTTCCACCACGCCAACAACTCTGCGGTCGCTTCCTCGTTGTCCAACGGTCCGCGCTCGAGTCGGAGCTCCTTCAGAAACCGCCAGGCCTCGCCGACCTGAGGGCCGGCCGGGATGCCGAGCAGTTCCATGATCTGGTTGCCGTCCAAATCGGGACGCACCCGCGCCAGATCCTCCTGGGCGGCCAGTTCGGCGATCCGCGTCTCGAGCCGGTCATAGCTGGCCTGCAACCGCGCGGCCCGACGCTTGTTGCGCGTCGTGCAGTCGGCTCGCACCAGTTTGTGCAACCGCGGCAGCAGCGGACCGGCGTCGGTGACGTAGCGGCGCACCGCGGAATCCGTCCACTTGCCGTCGCCGTAGCCGTGGAAGCGCAGATGCAGATACACCAGCTGCGAGATGTCCTCGACCATCTGCTTGGAATACTTCAACGCCCGCAAGCGTTTTCGCACCATCTTGGCGCCGACGACCTCGTGATGATGAAAGCTCACGCCGCCGTTGGGCTCGTGGCGCCGCGTGGCCGGCTTGCCGATGTCGTGCAGCAGCGCCGCCCACCGCAGCACCAGGTCCGGGCCGTCGTCTTCCAGGGCGATCGCCTGACGCAGCACCGTCAGCGAGTGTTGGTAGACGTCCTTGTGTTGGTGGTGTTCGTCGATGGCCATCTGCATGCCGCCCACCTCGGGCAGCACCACCTCACCCATGCCGGTTTGCACCAGCAGATCGACGCCGGCCGTCGGGTCCTCGCCGAGCACCAGCTTGTCCAGCTCGGCGGAGACCCGTTCGGCGCTGATCCGAGACAACTGCGGGGCCATCTGTTCGATCGCCTCGCGGACCCGCGGCGCAACGCCGAAGCCGAGTTGCGAGACGAACCGCGCAGCGCGCAGCATCCGCAACGGGTCGTCGCCGAACGACACCTCCGGCGCGGCGGGGGTATCAAGCACCCGATCGCGCAGCGCCGCCAAACCGCCCAGCGGATCTAGGAATTCACCGGGCCCGTCCGGCGTGATGCGGACGGCCATCGCGTTGGCCGTGAAGTCGCGGCGCACCAGATCGTCCTCGAGGCGATCGCCGAAGCGCACCTCGGGATTCCGGGACACCTGGTCGTAGGTGTCGGCGCGAAAGGTGGTGATCTCCAAACGATGGTTGCCCTTGCCGACGCCGACGGTGCCGAATTCGATCCCGGTGTCCCACAGGTTGTCGGCCCACCGGCGCAGGATCTGCTGCACCTGCTCGGGACGGGCGTCGGTGGTGAAATCCAGGTCGGGGCTCAGCCTGCCCAGCAAGGCATCCCGCACCGAGCCACCGACGAGATAAAGCTCGTGGCCCGCGGCGTCGAATGCGGAGCCAAGCTCGGCCAGCATGGGCGCATGCCGGTTGAGGGCGACCGCGGCAGCGGTCAGCAGGTCGGCATCCTGGGCGGCGTCTGGCACGTTCGATCAGCCTAGTCGGCCGGGGACGAAAAGCCCGTGTGAGGAGCCTCGCACGAGATCAAGGTGAATTGACCCGGCGGTGACCGTCACTAGCGTTACGTGTGACAAGAAGGGTGAACGGCGGGACGGTTCGGTGCATCTCCGATACATAAGCAAGGCCGCACTGATCATGTTCGCGGGCGGGGACCCGTGGAAGATCAATGCCACATTGCAGAGCGGACGGCCGGCTCAGATCTCGAACCTTGCAACAGCGTTTCACAACGCCGGGCGATCCACGGGAGAAGCGGAAGCCGCATTCCAGCTGGCACGGAGTCGCTTCGCAAAGGCATGGACGCACGAAAATGGCGAGAATCCGATCAACGACTCGGCCGAGGTTCGACGGGCCACGGCCTTACTCGGGTTACAAGCAGCGCAGTTGCCCAAAATCGGAACCGATCTAGAGAACGTCGCGGCCGCACTGGCCGAAGCCCAACGATCAGGAAAGGGCGAGATTTCGTCGCTCGAAGGCGCGCTTCAAGGCCTCGACGACCAAATCGGGGAGGCCGTAGAGCTGGAGAAAAATCCACAGCTAACGGCTTCGGAGAGGCATCTCCTGGACCACTACATCGACGGACTCGAGAAGCATGCGATCGACGACACCAAGGCATCGGCTAACAATCTGACGCGAATCCGTGATCAATATTCTCGGCAGCTGCATGGTTCAATGGCCAATCTGCGTAAACAGGATGGGTACGACCCGTCAATCCAGGCATTCGACGGCGATATTCCAGAATCACCCTCGCAAGACCAACGGCGCCACAACCAAATCGAGGCGTTTAAGCAGGTCTTTGGCCGGGATCCGACCTCAGCGGCCGACTGGGAGACTGCGGCAGCTCTTGATGCACAGACGTACGACCCCAAGTTCAACGGCGCTAAGTCGGAGGTACGGGTGGTGAAGATTCGCCCAGTGCCCGGGCAGGGAGTGGTCCGCGTCTCCCAGTGGATTGAGCAGCGTGACGTGACCAGCTTTCCGCCGTGGAAGCGAGATCTTGGAAACAACCGCGGCCCAAATCCAAACTTCGATCCTGAAGACACCAAGGTCACTACGTACATCGACTACGAGAACGGAATCGTCGTTTTGCGACAGAATCCCTCAGTTGAAGAGACCTCTGCCGGTGGACCGGGCCAAGTGAAGGTCGGCATACCAAAAGGCAGCGTGACGCAACTTCCCGATGGATCGGTTCGGATCAAATACGACGCGGGCAACCCTTTCGCCCCCCAAATCACTGGGGATCCCTCCGGACCATTTGCGGGCCATACGGTAACGGTCAACGGCGACCTCGTTTTCACGCCCGGAGCAGGAGGTGTGCAAGTTAACGGAACGCGCACTGACTACCCCTCCCTGGAGGTGTACCAGGACCTGCCAACCGGCGGCACCCGCACAGTATTGATTGACCCCGCTCAATCCGGCCGATCGTGGGGACCGGCTATCAACTTGCCTGGTCATCACGACGTGGGCCCCCTCGGGGGCAAGGCATTCGCTCCGTTCGATACAGGTGGGTGGAGCACGAAATACGATGTGCCGGCTCCTTTGCCTCCAACCGACTTTGGCTTGGTTACCGACATTCCTTCCGTCCCTCCCTTGCCCACCGGCATTGGGGTCCCAGCATGACCACAATTAACGGAAAGCAACTCAGATGCCGTCATTGCTCCGAGTTCGGGACTTAGACGCAAGCGCGTGGCGTACGGCGACGTTGTCCGCGCCCGTTGTCGTGCAGATCGTCCTCGGGTCGTTACTCGCTACGATGTGGGCGTTAGGCAAGGGGCCCTTCGCCACCGCACACGGACACACCGAACGCAGTTGGATGCTCGTCGCCGCCGTTATCACCGCACTGGTGGCTCTTGCGCTCGCAGCGATACTGATGCGGTCGCCGTCACCGCGCAACCGTGGTCTTGGACTTAGCGTTGCGGGATCTGCGGCGGCCGTGCTAATCGGTGCGATTGTTTACGCGTACTTGGTATTGCGCTGAAAGGTCTTGTGATGGCCGACGAATCGATGATTCCGGCGTCGAAATCGCGCTATGGCCCGGTCACTTTCGGGGTAGCGGTGCTACACGTTTTCGTCGTCGAGTTCAGCACTTGGCTCTTCATGCCGTACTCGATCGTTTTTGTACTTCCCGTCGTCCTGATCTACATGGCGGTCGCAGCTCTGGTCGCTCAGGCCTCAGGAACGATGGGCCAGATCGGCCGCGGAATGCTCGTCGGCAGCCTGTCCGGACCACTTTCACTGCTTGTCTTCGGTGCGCTATGGGCGATCGCGCACGCGATAGGACCGCTCTGACGAGACGGCTTTCGCCGTGAGCTCGCGCGCTCACCGCGCGGCGAGTATCTCCGGGAGAACATGCCGTGCCAGCTACTATCGCTTGGGTGTCGGACGGCGAACAAGGCAAACCACGTCGGCGCCGGGGACGGCGCCGGGGCCGTGGTGCCGCGAATTCGTCCGAGAATCAAACCACCGGTCAAGCGACCGGCGACTCGACGGCCACCAAGTCGCGCCGCTCCCGAGCATCCCGCCGCGAACCGGACCAGCTGCGCACTGTCCACGAAACCTCCGCCGGGGGGTTGGTCATCGACGGTCTCGACGGCCCCCGGGAGTCACAGGTCGCCGCGCTGATCGGGCGCATCGACCGGCGCGGACGAATGCTTTGGTCGCTGCCCAAGGGGCACATCGAACTCGGTGAGACCGCCGAGCAGACCGCAATCAGAGAGGTCGCCGAAGAGACCGGCATCCGGGGCAGCGTGCTGGCCGCGCTGGGCCGCATCGACTACTGGTTCGTCACCGACGGCCGCCGCGTGCACAAGACTGTGCACCACTACTTAATGCGCTTCTCCGGCGGCGAGCTGTCCGACGAGGATCTCGAAGTCGCCGAGGTCGCCTGGGTGCCCATGGGTGAACTGCCGTCCCGGCTGGCCTACGCCGACGAACGCCGCCTGGCCAAGGTGGCCGACGAGCTGATCGACAAGCTGCAAAGCGACGGCCCGGCCTCGCTTCCACCGCTGCCGCCCAGCGCGCCGCGGCGCCGCCCGCAGACACATTCGCGGACCCGGCATGCGGACCATCCGGCCGCCGGCCGGAAGAACGGCCACGGACCGGGGCCGTGACCGCTCTACATCTGCGTTGGGCCGGCCTGGCGCGCGTCGCTGCCGTGCTCGCCATCGTGGCCGGACTCGCGGCGCTCACCGGCCCGGTGATGCCGCGCGCGGCGGCGGGCGAGCCCGGGGTGACGCCGTTCGTCCGCGTCCGCATCGATCAAGTCACCCCGGACGTGGTCACCACGACCAGTCCACCCGTCGTGACCGTCAGCGGCATGGTGACCAACATCGGCGACCGACCGGTCCGCGACGTCATGGTCCGGCTCGAGCACGCCGGCGCCGTCACCGCCTCCGCGGGCCTGCGCACCACCCTGGACGGCGACACCGACGGCTACCAGGCCGCCGCCGACTTCCTCACCGTGGCGCCCGAACTGCAGCGCGGGCAAGAAGTCGGCTTCACCCTGTCGGCCCCGCTGCGGGCGCTGAGCAAGCCGTCGCTGGGCGTCGAAAAGCCCGGCATCTACCCGGTCCTGGTCAACGTCAACGGCACACCCGACTACGGCGCACCCGCGCGGCTGGACAACGCGCGCTTCCTGCTTCCCGTGGTCGGGGTGCCGCCCGATCGCGCCGACGACATCGGCTCGGCCGTCGCGCCCGACACCTCCAAGCCCGTCGCGATGACCATGCTGTGGCCGCTGGCCGACCGGCCCAGGCTGGCCCCCGGCGTGCCCGGGGGAACCATCCCGGTGCGGTTGGTCGACGACGACCTGGCCACCTCGTTGGCCAGCGGCGGCCGGCTCGACATCCTGCTGGCCTCCGCCGAAGTCGCCACCAGTCACGACGTCGACCCCGACGGCGCTGTTGGCCGCGCGTTGTGCCTGGCGATCGACCCGGACCTGCTGGTCACCGTCAACGCGATGACCGCCGGCTACGTCGTTTCCAACTCCCCCGACGGACCCAGTCAGCTGCCCGGCACCCCGACCCATCCCGGTGCCGGGCAGGCCACCGCGACCGAATGGCTGAACCGCCTGCGCGCGCTGGCGCACCGGACCTGCGTGGCGCCGCTCCCCTACGCGCAGGCCGATCTGGACGCCGTGCAGCGCGTCAACGATCCCGGCCTCAACGCCATCGCCACCACGAGCGCCAACGGCGTCATCGACAAAATCCTGGACGTCGTCTCCACCCGCGGCGCCACGCTGGTGCCCGATGGCCCCCTGACCGACCGCGCGGTCAAGCTTCTCAGCAGCAACGACAACACCGTCGCGATCGCCGCCGCCGACCTGTCGGCCACCGAGGCGCAGGACTCCGCCGCGACGGGCGTCGACAACGCCCCGGAGCGGTTGACCCCGCAGGTCGCGGTCGCGCCGTTCGACCCCGCCGTCGGCGCCGCCTTGGCCGGCGCCGGCACCTCCCCCGAGGCGCCGACATACCTGGACTCGTCACTCACCGTCCGGCTCGGCCACGATTCGGTGACCGCACGCCGCCAGGACGCCTTGGGCTCGATCTTCTGGCACGCGCTGCGGCGTGACGACCCGCGCACCCAGATCCTGGTGCCGCCGACGACGTGGAACCTGCAGGCCGACGACGCCCAGGTCATTTTGACCGCCCTGACCACCACCATTCGGTCCGGCCTGGCGGTACCGCGGCCGCTGCCGGCGGTGATCGCCGAGGCGAACCAGGCGGCCCAGGCGCGCGACCAATCCACGCAACAGGCCGGCACCGACAACTCTCCCCGCGGCCAGTTCAGCGACGACGTCACCGCCGGCATCGCCAGCCAAGTCGGCCGGTTGTGGGGACTGACGTCATCGTTGATGACCGACGACCGCACCGGGCTGACCGGCGTCCAGTACACCGCGCCGCTGCGCGAGGACATGTTGCGCGCGCTGAGCCAGTCCGAACCGCCCGACACCCGCAACGGGTTGGCGCAGCAACGCCTGGCGGTGGTCGGAAAAACGATCAACGACCTGTTCGGCGCGGTGACGATCGTCAACCCCGGCGGCTCCTACACGCTGGCCACCGAGCACAGCCCCCTGCCGCTGGCGCTGCACAACGGCCTGGCCGTGCCAATCCGGGTGCGCCTGCACGTCGACGCGCCGCCGGGCATGAACGTAACCGACATCGGTCAGATCGAACTGCCCCCCGGTTACCTCCCGCTGCGCATTCCTGTCGAAGTGAACTTCACCCAACGCGTCGCCGTCGACGCGACCCTGCGGACCCCGGACGGTCTGCGGCTGGGCGAGCCGGTGCGGTTGTCGGTGCATTCCAACGCCTACGGCAAGGTCCTGTTCGCCATCACGCTGTCCGCGGCGGCCGTGCTGGTTCTGCTGGCCGGCCGGCGGCTGTGGCACCGCTTCCGTGGCCAGCCCGACCGCGCCGACCTGGACCGCCCCGACCCACCCGACAGCCGGCACGCCACCGCAGGCGAGGCGCGCGACGACCCCGACCACGGAGTGGATCAGGAGCACGTCGAAGAAGAGCACCGAGTATGACGCCCGCCTACCGGCAGGCCCAGCACCACCACCGCCTGCCCGAGCCGGCCCGGCCTTCCCGGGCGCCGGGCTCACCGCCGACCGGCCCGCTGCCGCCCGTCGCCGCCGAGATTGACCGGCGCCGCCCCGAGCTGTCTGACTCGGCGCTGGTCTCGCGGTCGTGGGCGATGGCGTTCGCCACGCTGATCAGCCGGCTCACCGGCTTCGCCCGCGTGGTACTGCTGGCCGCGATCCTCGGGGCCGCGTTGTCCAGCGCATTCTCGGTGGCCAATCAGCTGCCCAACCTGATGGCCGCGCTCGTGCTGGAGGCGACTTTCACCGCGATCTTCGTGCCGGTGCTGGCGCGCGCCGAGCAGAGTGACCCCGACGGCGGCGCGGCCTTCGTGCGGCGCCTGGTCACGCTGACGACGGCGCTGTTGATCGTCGCCACCGCACTGTCGGTGGTGGCCGCCCCGCTGCTGGTGCGGCTGATGCTGGGCCGCGCGCCGCAGGTCAACGAGCCGCTGACCATCGCGTTCGCGTACCTGCTGCTGCCCCAGGTCCTCGCTTACGGCCTGACCTCGGTGTTCATGGCGATCCTGAACACTCGCAACGTCTTCGGGCCCACGGCGTGGGCACCGGTCGTGAACAACGTCGTCGCGCTGCTCACCCTGGCGATCTATGTGCTGGTTCCCGGTGAGCTGTCCGTCGATCCCGTCCGCATGGGCAACGCCAAGCTGCTGGTGCTCGCCGTGGGCACCACCCTGGGCGTGTTCGCCCAAACCGGGCTGCTGCTGGTGGCCCTGCGCCGCCAGCGCGTCGACCTGCGCCCGCTGTGGGGAATCGACCAGCGCCTCAAGCGCTTCGGCACCATGGCCGCCGCAATGGTGCTCTACGTGCTGATCAGCCAGCTCGGCCTGGTCGTGGGCAACCAGATCGCCAGTACCGCGGCGGCGTCGGGCCCTGCGATCTACAACTACACCTGGCTGGTGCTGATGCTGCCGTTCGGCATGATCGGCGTGACGGTCCTGACCGTGGTGATGCCGCGGCTGAGCCGCAACGCCGCCGCCGACGACACCGAGGCCGTGCTCGGCGACCTGTCCCTGGCCACCCGGCTGACGCTGATCACGCTGATCCCGATCGTGGCGTTCATGACCGTCGGCGGTCCCGCGATGGGCAGCGCCCTGTTCGCCTACGGCCACTTCGGGGACGTCGACGCCGGCTACCTGGGTGCCGCGATCACCCTGTCGGCCTTCACGCTGATCCCCTACGGGCTGGTGCTCCTGCAGTTGCGGGTGTTCTACGCCCGCGAACAGCCGTGGACGCCGATCGTCATCATCCTCGTCATCACGGCCGTCAAGATCCTGGGCTCGGTGCTGGCGCCGCACCTCACCGACGACCCCAAGCTGGTGGCCGGTTTTCTGGGACTAGCCAACGGCCTCGGCTTTCTGGCCGGCGCGGTCATCGGCTACGTGCTGCTGCGCCGCGCCCTGCTACCCGCCGGGGGCCACCTGATCGGTGTCGGTGAAGTCCGCACGATCCTGGTGACGCTCACCGCGTCCATGCTGGCCGGATTGATCGCCCACGTGGTCGACCGGCTGCTCGGGTTGGATCAGCTCACCGCCCTCGGCGGTGCCGGTTCCCTGCTTCGCCTGTTCGTGCTGGGTCTCATCATGCTGCCGATCATCGCCGCGGTCATGCTGCGCGCGCAGGTCCCCGAGGCGCGGGCAGCGCTGGACGCCCTGCGGTACCGCATCACCGGCCGCGGACCACGCCCGCGCAATCCCAGTGCGAAGGATCGATCGTCTCACCGGCTCCCGGTCACGTACCCTGAGCAGAGGAATTCGTCCCCGCCTGGGGTAAATGCGGTCCAGGAGCCGATCCGGCGCAGGCCTCCGGAGCGGGCAAACCGAGCCCGGCAAGCGAAAGGACCGGAGGTGACCGACCGCCCGATGGAAAGCGCAGCCCCCAGCGCTGGATCTGGTGCGGGTTCAGGCACGCCGCGGCCACTCGCCGACGACTTCCAGCCCGACATCCCCGCCGCGGAGCCGTCGCGGTCCGCCCCGCGCCCGTCCGAACAAGCCAACGGCGACATCCGCAGCGACGCCCGGCGCGCGTTCGAACCGCCACGCGAGCGTTCGGCGGACCCCGCGGGAGACGACGTGCACCTGGTCCCCGGCGCCCGGATCGCCGGCGGGCGGTATCGGCTGCTGGTGTTCCACGGCGGCGCCCCGCCGTTGCAGTTCTGGCAGGCGCTGGACACCGCCCTGGATCGGCAGGTGGCGCTGACGTTCGTCGACCCGGACGGCGCCCTGCCCGACGAGGTGCTCCAGGAGATTTTGTCGCGCACCCTGCGGCTCAGCCGCATCGACAAACCCGGCATCGCCCGGGTCCTCGACGTGGTGCACACCGGCTCGGGCGGCCTGGTGGTCTCCGAGTGGATTCGGGGCGGTTCGCTGCAGGAGGTGGCCGACACCGCGCCCTCGCCGGTGGGCGCCGTCCGCGCCATGCAGTCGCTGGCCGCCGCCGCCGACGCGGCGCACCGCGCCGGTGTCGCACTGTCGATCGATCACCCCAGCCGGGTGCGGGTCAGCATCGAAGGCGACGTCGTGCTGGCCTACCCCGCGACCATGCCCGACGCCAACCCGCAGGACGACATCCGCGGCATCGGCGCAGCGCTCTACGCCCTGCTGGTCAATCGGTGGCCGCTGCTGGAAAGCGGGGTGCGCAGCGGACTCGCGGCGGCCGAACGCGACTCGGCCGGCAACCCCGTCGAGCCCATGTCCGTCGACCGCGACATCCCCTTCCAGATCTCGGCCGTTGCCGTCCGAGCGGTCCAAGAGGACGGCGGAATACGTAGCGCCTCAACGCTTTTGAACCTGCTCCAGCAGGCCACCGCGGTCGCCGACCGCACGGAGGTGCTCGGACCGATCGACGATTCGCCCTCCCCGTCGGCGGCCCTGATCTCACCCGGCCAGGAGCAGGCGACCCTCGCGCGGCGCCGGCGCAACGTGCTCATCGGGGTCGGCGCCGGCCTCGCCGTCATCGTGGTGGCCCTACTGGTGCTGGCGTCGATCGTGAGCAAGATCTTCGGCAATGTCGGTGGCGGCCTCAATAAGGATGAGCTGGGCCTCAACGGCCCGTCGTCGTCGTCAGCGTCGGCGTCGCCGAGCGCCCCGCCCGCCGCCGCGGGCAGCGTCGTCAAACCGACCAAAGCGACGGTCTTCTCCCCCGACGGTGACGCCGACAACGCCGGGACGGCCGGGCAGGCCATCGACGGCGATCCCTCGACGGCCTGGGCGACCGAGGTCTACACCGACGCCGTTCCGTTCCCCAGCTTCAAGCAGGGCGAAGGGCTGATCCTGCAGCTGCCCAGCGCCACCGTGGTCGGCCAGGTGACCATCGACACGCCCAGCAACGGGACCAAGGTCGAGATCCGCGCGGCGCCCTCGTCGTCGCCGTCCAGCCTCAACGACACGACCGTGTTGGCCCCGGCCTTCACGCTCAAGCCCGGCCACAACGTGATCCCGGTCCGGGCCGGCTCGCCGACATCGAATGTGCTGGTATGGATCTCGACGCTGGGATCGACCAGCGGCAAGAGCCAGGCCGGTTTTTCGGAGATCACGGTCCAGGCCGCGTCCTAGTCCGCGGTGCTTGTCGGGCCACTCACATCGGCCCTTCCGAGTGAAGTGCCGGGCCATACGCAATTGGTTACTGTCCGGCCGTGGGCTTCGGAAGAAACGCCAAGCGTGAGCGCAGTGACGCCGAGCTGCTGGCAGCCCATGTGGCCGGCGACCGCTACGCCTTCGGCGAGTTGTTCGGGCGTCATCAGCGGCACCTGCACCGGCTCGCCCGGCTGACGACTCGCACCCCGGAAGACGCGGAGGACGCGCTGCAGGACGCCATGCTCTCGGCACACCGCGGCGCCGGCGCGTTCCGGCACGACGCCGCCGTCGGCAGCTGGCTGCACCGCATCGTCGTCAACGCGTGTCTGGATCGGCTGCGCCGCACCAAAGCGCATCCGACCGTCCCGCTCGAAGACATCTATCCGGTGGCCGATCGCACGGCTCAGGTCGAGACCACGATGGCCGTGCAGCGCGCGCTGATGCGGCTTCCCGTCGAGCAGCGGGCCGCGGTGGTGGCCGTCGACATGCAGGGTTATTCGGTCGCCGACACCGCCCGGCTGCTCGGCGTCGCCGAAGGCACGGTCAAGAGCCGCTGTGCGCGCGGACGGGTGCGGCTCGCCGAACTGCTGGGCTACCTCAACGCCGGCGCACACGCTCTGCCGGACACCGCCACCGGCCAGGGCTGAACTAGCCGACCGGCGACCGCCGCGGCGGGCCACGCGTGGCCATCGCTGCGAGCATGACGGACACTGGGTCCGATGGATGTGGCGGACGACGGCGGGGCGGATCATCGCAATGCGGGATCGGACCCACCGCTGACCGTCGAACTCCTCGCCGACCTGCAAGCCGGAATTCTTGACGACGCGTCCGCCGCCCGCGTCCGCCGGCAAATCCGCGCCGATCCGCACGCCGCCGGCGTGCTGGATGCCCTGAACCAGGTCCGCCGCGACGTCGCCGCCGTCGGGGCCGATCCCGATTCGGCGCCGGACCCTCCCCCTGAGGTGGTCGGCCGGGTTTCCGCGGCGCTGCGCTCGGCGGGGCCCGGGTCCGGGGAATCGGCCGCGTCCCCCGCTCACACCGCCCGCCCACGCATCCGCCCGGGCCGCACCATCGCCGCGGTCACCGGCGTGTGCGCGGTGCTCGCCGCGATCGGTTTCGGCACCATCGCGCTCCTACACGCACCCGACCCCGCACCGGACACCCCTGGCGACGTTCAGCACATCACGCTGTCGACCCCGCCGATGGAGATCCCGCTTTCGCAAAGCGACATCCTCGGCCTGCTCGACCGCAGCCCCGATTACGGCGCCCTCGGCGACCCGGCGCGGCGCGCCTCTTGCCTCACCGGCCTCGGCTATCCGGCATCCACGCAGGTCCTGGGTGCGCGACCAATCCAGATCAACGCCCGCCCGGGCATCGTTCTGGTGATCCCCGGCGACAGCCCCCACGTCCTGGCGGTGTTTGCGGTCTCCCCGAACTGCAGCGCGGCCGATACCGGGCTACTGGCCAACACCCAGGTCCCCCGGCCCTAGTGTGGTGCCATGGGTGGTGCGACACACCCGGGAACAGCCGTGCTTACGCTGGCGTTTACACAGATCCAGAGACGATGCTTGAAAGGTTTTCATGACCGCCGACACTGTGCATGACGTGATCATCATTGGTTCGGGTCCTGCTGGGTATACCGCGGCGTTGTATGCGGCGCGGGCGCAGTTGG
>NZ_QMEU01000089.1 GCF_003284975.1 Mycobacterium colombiense | reverse complement strand
CGGACCGCCCGCCGGGTCGCCGCCAATTGACCGCGTCGCAGACGCATACACTCGGCGGTGATGTCCAGCCATGACCCTTCCGATTCAGCAGCCGACCTGACCGCGGCTATCCGCACCGCCCTGGGCAAGGTGATCGACCCCGAACTGCGGCGTCCGATCACCGAACTCGGGATGGTCAAGAGCGTCGACACCGAGCCCGACGGGACGGTGCACGTCGGGATCTACCTGACCACCGCCAGCTGCCCGAAGAAGACCGAAATCAGCGACCGCGTCAGCCAGGCGGTCGCCGACGTCCCGGGCACCGGCGCGGTCAAGGTCACCTTGGACGTGATGAACGACGAGCAGCGCACCGAGTTGCGCAAGCAGCTGCGTGGCGATGCCCGCGAGCCCGTTATCCCGTTCGCACAACCGAATTCGCTCACCCGGGTCTACGCCGTCGCGTCCGGAAAGGGCGGCGTCGGCAAGTCCACCGTCACGGTGAACCTGGCGGCGGCGATGGCGGCCCGCGGCCTGTCGGTCGGTGTGCTGGACGCCGACATCCACGGCCATTCGATCCCCCGGATGATGGGCACCACCGACCGGCCCACCCAGGTCGAGTCGATGATCCTGCCGCCCATCGCCCACGAGGTACGGGTCATCTCCATCGCCCAGTTCACCGAGGGCAATACCCCGGTGGTGTGGCGCGGGCCGATGCTGCACCGGGCGCTGCAGCAGTTCCTGGCCGACGTCTACTGGGGCGACCTGGACGTGCTGCTGCTCGACCTGCCGCCGGGCACCGGCGACATCGCCATCTCGGTGGCGCAGCTGATCCCCAACGCCGAGATCCTGGTGGTGACGACGCCGCAGCTGGCCGCGGCCGAGGTCGCCGAGCGGGCCGGCAGCATCGCGCTGCAGACCCGTCAGCGCGTCGTCGGCGTGGTGGAGAACATGTCCGGCCTCACCCTGCCCGACGGCTCCACGCTGCAGGTGTTCGGCGAGGGCGGCGGCCACCAGGTGGCCGAGCGGCTGACCCGCGCGGTGGGCGCCGACGTGCCACTACTGGGCCAGATCCCGCTGGATCCCGAGCTGGTGGCCGCGGGCGACTCCGGCACGCCGCTGGTATTGAGCGCGCCCGATTCGCCGGTCGGCAAGGCGCTGCGCGGGGTGGCCGACAGCTTGTCATCGCGCAAGCGTGGGCTTGCCGGCGTATCGCTCGGGCTCGATCCGACCCGGCGCTGACAGTTCAGGTCGCGTCGGTATCGAACGGCGTGTGACCGCCGGACTGTTGTTCGGCCGCCAGTGCCTGGCCGTTCGCGGCGGGGGCCGGATGCGGGGCCTGCGGCGCGGCGCCGTTCGCCGGTGTGTCGAAGGCTCCGGTCAAAAACGAGTCGTCGCCGTCCAGCAGATGCTTGGTCAGCGCTGCGCGCGGAGTCATGCCCCGCAGCTTCTGCAGCTCGCTCAGCGGAACGCGCAGATCGTCGAACTCGGGGCCGAGGTCCTCACGCAGCTGACTGGTCACCCCGCTGAGGTAGTCACGCGCCTGACGCAAGGCGTTGGACGTCCACCGGATGGCACCCGGCAGCCGCTCGGGCCCGAGGACCACCAGCCCGACCACGACGAGGACGAGCATGTGCTCCCAGCTCAGGCTGCCGAACATCAGCTTTGGTCAGGGTCTGGCTTGACGGTCAGCGTGACGTGGCGGCCGTCGCGGACCACCTCGATCGGCGAGTCCTGGCCGATGGTCAACTGCCGCACCGCGACGACGAACTCGTCGGCGTCGGCGACCTTGCGATCGCCGACCTTGACGACGACGTCGTTCTCCAGGACGCCGCCCTTCTGAGCGGGGCTGCCGGCCTTGACGTTGGCCACCTGAGCGCCGGAGGCGATCGCGTTGCTCACCGACCGGGTGCTGACCCCCAGCGTCGGGTGGACGATCTTGCCGTCCTTGATCAGCGTCTGGGCGACCTGCTTGGCCTCGTTGATCGGGATGGCGAAGCCCAGCCCGCTTGCGCTGTCGGACAACGACTTACCGGCGGTGTCGATGCCGATCACCTGGGAGTCCATGTCGATCAGCGGGCCGCCGGAGTTCCCGTGGTTGATCGACGCGTCGGTCTGCAGCGCGTCGATCACGGTGTCGGTGTCCGAGCCCTCGCCCGACAGCGGCACCGGCCGGTGCAGCGCGCTGATGATGCCGTGCGTGACGGTGCTGCGCAGCCCCAGCGGCGCACCCGCGGCCAGCACCTCGTCACCCACCCGCACCTTGTCGGAATCACCGAGGCGCGCCACCGACAGATTGTCGACGTTGTCGACCTTCAGCACGGCCAGGTCGGTCTTGGGGTCGCGGCCCACCAGGTTCGCCGGCACCTCTTTGCCGTCGTTGAACACCACGGTCGTCTTGAACTGGCTGGGGTTGTTCGCCGCCTCGGAGATGACGTGGTTGTTGGTGACGATGTAGCCGCGGCCGTCGATGACGACGCCGGAGCCCTGCATGCCTTCCTGGTCGCTCTTGGATTCGATGGTCACCACGGCGCCCGCCGTCGCGGCCGCAACCTTGGCGAACCGGCCGGCCGGGCCTTCGCCGTTGCCGCTGGTGGACAGCGTGACCTTCGAGGTGGTGAAGGCCTCGGCGACCTCGGCCGTCTTGCGGCCGATCACACCGCCGAGCACACCGATGACCAACGCGATCAGCAGCAGGACCAGCAACGCGAGGTAGGACACCTTGCCGCCGAACAACACGTCGCGCACGCCCAGTTTGCCGCCGTACCCCAGGGCGGTACCGGAACGCGACGGCGGGACCGCCGGCGTGCCCAATGCGGCCGCGGCACCCGGGTCCCGCCAGGGGTCGTCGAGCTCATCGGGGCCCACACCGTCTTTCTCGGCGGCCAGCGCATTGGCGTCCACCGGGTGGCGCTGCAGCGAATCGGGGCTGCCGTCCGGCCGGTGGAACGCCTCTTGCAATACGGGGTCGGCCGGTCGGTCGGCCGGCCGGAATTCGGCCTGGTCGCGGTACTTCTGCGGACGAACCCGTTCGGCCACGAACGACCCGCGCAGCCCCTCGGGACGACCGAACTCCCGGCGCGACGCGGGGTCGACCGGCGGACGCGAAATGGGGCGCGGCGCTAAGCGGTTGCCGCTGTCTTTTGCTTGGTCGTAGCCTTGGTCGGAGGTCACGTTGTCCCTTTTGGATCCTCTGCTTGAGCGCTCGAGACGGGCGTTCGCCGAGCGAAACACGCGGCACCGGCGTTGTCCGTGTCCACCCTAGTATCCATGGCCCGCCGTCGGTCGACACGAACGCGCGCGCGGGACGCGTCGGAGGCGCGGGGCGCCGATCGCTACCGGCGCTTACGCCGCTCCCGGGCGTCCCGATCGGCGAACCGGTCGGAGGCCATGGAGGATTCCTCGAATGACTCGTAGGGAATGTCGGCCAGCATGCCGAGCAGGGTGCTGGGGATGCGGATGGGGCGCGAATCGCGCAACGCCGCGCGGGCCCGGCTCTGGTCCTCGACCTCGGCCGCGCACTGGGCGCACAGCGACAGATGATGCGCGGCGCGCAGATGCGCGTTCATCCGCAGCTCGCCGTCGACGAACGCCGCGATCGCTTCGACGGACAGGTGCTCGGTGGAGCCGAACTGGCGGGGGGCGCCGATGGGCGCGTCACTCTGGGAGGCGAACTGAGCGGGGAGCCAGGAGAACGCGCGGCGGAACACATGTCCACGATCGGGCATCACCAACTCCTTGCCACTCATTTCTTATTGCCGCCTTATATCGAATGTAGCGCGACAGACCGCGCGATACCGAGGGTAAGGCCGCAAAGCGGCTGAATAGCTGCCCGAACGTTAGGCGTGCGATCGGTGGTTACGCCGACTTGGCGCGCGCCGCATCGTGGTCGGGGTGCGCGGCCAGGTAGTCCCGCAGCGCCTGGCGCCCGCGGTGGATGCGGCTGCGCACGGTGCCCAGTTTGACGCCCAAGGTGGCGCCGATCTCCTCGTAGGACAGGCCCTCGATGTCGCACAGCACGACGGCGGCGCGGAATTCCGGCGGCAGTGAATCGAGCGCGGCCTGCAGGTCCGGGCCCAGCCGGGAGTCGTGGTAGATCTGCTCGGGGTTGGGCTCGTCGGCGGGCACCCGCTCGTAATCCTCGGGCAACGCCTCCATCCGGATGCGCGACCGCCGGCGCACCATGTCGAGGAAGAGGTTGGTGGTGATGCGGTGCAGCCAGCCCTCGAACGTCCCGGGCTGGTAGTTCTGCACCGACCGGAAGACCCGGATGAAGGTCTCCTGGGTGAGGTCCTCGGCGTCGTGCTGGTTGCCCGAAAGCCGGTAAGCCAGCCGGTACACGCGGTCGGCGTGCTGGCGCACCAACTCGTCCCACGACGGCATGGCCGCCTTGTCCCCGGTCGCGTCGAACACCGCGGTGCCGTGCGGCGCGTCGGACGCCTCCACCCACTCGTCGGTGGGGAGCCCCTGCGCGTGCGACATGCTGGACGGGCTGAAAAGCGTGGTGATGATCGAATCCTCCGAATCGGGCGTGCCAAGCAGCGACACTTCGTCACTGGCGGCAACAGGTAGTTCCCAGTCGGTATTCCCGGTCCAACGCCCTCCGCGATCCATAGGGCCTACCGTCGCGTACCGGAGTATGTGCGGTATATGAACAGTCTGAGCTGAACCTGAGAAACCGTATCGTTACCTGCGCTGTGCAGGAGATATCCCTCGCGCAGTGACCTTAAACGCATCGGGACCGTTGGGCGTGTCACCCCGATGGGAATCAGGCGCGCCTGCCGGACCGCGCGGCGAAGTGGAATACGCTGCGGGCATGGACGGCACCGACGCAGAAGCCCCCGGCCAGACGGCGCCCAGTCGGGCCGATGCGCTCTTCGCGCACGCCGAAGCCTCGATATCGGAAGATGCGCTGTTGGCGGCCGCCCGCGAGCGGGCCGTGGACATCGGCGCGGGCGCGGTGACGCCGGCGGTCGGTGCGCTGCTGAGCCTGCTGACCAAGCTCAGTGGCGGCAAGGCCGTCGCCGAGGTGGGCACCGGCGCGGGCGTCAGCGGCCTGTGGTTGCTGTCCGGCATGAGCGACGACGGTGTGCTGACGACCATCGACATCGAACCCGAATATCTGCGGCTGGCCAAGCAGGCGTTCACCGAAGCCGGCATCGGTCCGTCGCGCACCCGGCTGATCGGCGGCCGCGCCCAGGAGGTCCTCACCCGGCTCGCCGACGCCTCCTATGACCTGGTGTTCATCGATGCCGACCCGATCGATCAGCCGGACTACGTTGTCGAGGGCGTGCGGTTGCTGCGGCCCGGTGGGGTGATCGTGGTGCACCGCGCCGCGCTGGGCGGACGGGCCGGCGATCCGGCCGCCCGCGACGCCGAGGTGGTCGCGGTGCGCGAGGCGGCGCGCCTGATCGCCGAGGACGAGCGGCTCACCCCGGCGCTGGTGCCCCTCGGCGACGGCATCCTGGCCGCCGTTCGCGACTGAGTCGCCCCGGCCCACCGTTTTTCACCAGGCGTCACCGGCGCCTTGAGCTCGGGTTTCCGGGACCGTCCGCATCTTTATGGATTTTTGACGCGCGCCCTCCTTGACCGCGGGCTGAACGTGCGTTTAGCCTACTGAACATGCGTTCAGCCGACCTGACGGCCGCCGCCCGGATCAGAGATGCGGCCATCGAGCAATTCGGCGAGCACGGGTTCGGCGTCGGCCTTCGCGCCATCGCCGAAGCGGCCGGCGTCAGCGCCGCGCTGGTCATTCACCACTTCGGTTCCAAGGAGGGCCTACGCAAGGCCTGCGAGGACTACATCGCCGAGACGATCCGCGGCAACAAGTCCGAGGCGTTGCAATCCAACGACCCCGCCACATGGTTCGCCCAGATGGCCGAGATCGAGGAGTACGCGCCGCTGATGGCTTATCTGGTGCGCAGCATGCAGACCGGCGGCGACCTGGCGAACATGTTGTGGCGCAAGATGATTGACAATGCCGAAGAATACATGGCAGAGGGCGTGCGCGCCGGGACGATCAAACCCAGCCGAGACCCCAAGGGGCGGGCCAGGTATTTGGCCATCACCGGCGGCGGCGGCTTCCTCCTCTACATCCAAATGCATGACACACCAACAGATTTGCGGGCAGTGCTGCGCGACTACTCGCGCGACATGATTTTGCCGGCGCTCGAGGTCTACACCGAGGGCCTGCTGACCGACCGGACCATGTACGACGCATTCCTGGCCGCCGAAGATCAAGGAGGATCTGATGCCGACTGAAAACGCCGACGGATTCGCACCCATCGAGATCCGTGGTCTGACAAAGAATTTTGGTGCGGTTCGGGCGCTGGACGGCCTAGACCTCACGGTGCGGGAGGGAGAGGTCCACGGGTTCCTCGGGCCCAACGGCGCCGGGAAGTCCACGACCATCCGCATCCTGTTGGGTCTGGTGAAAGCCGACGGCGGCAGTGTGCGGCTACTCGGCGGCGACCCGTGGACGCAGGCCGTCGCCCTGCATCGCCACATCGCTTACGTGCCAGGCGATGTGACGTTGTGGCCGTCGCTGACCGGCGGTGAGACCATCGACCTGCTGGCCCGCATGCGGGGTGGCATCGACAAGAAGCGCCGCGCCGAGTTGATCGAGCGCTTCGACCTCGACCCGCACAAGAAGGCACGCACCTACTCCAAGGGCAATCGCCAGAAGGTCTCGCTGATTTCGGCCTTCTCGTCCCATGCCAGGCTGCTGCTCCTCGACGAGCCGAGCAGCGGCCTGGACCCGTTGATGGAGAATGTGTTTCAGCAATGCGTGGCCCAGGCCCGCGACCGGGGCACGACGGTGTTGTTATCCAGCCACATCCTGGCCGAAACCGAAGCGTTGTGCGAACGAGTGACGATCATCCGGGCCGGCAAGACCGTCGAAAGCGGTTCGCTGAGCTCGATGCGGCACCTGAGCCGCACCTCGATCAAGGCCGAGATGACCGGCGACCCGGGCGATCTCAGGCGGATCAAAGGCGTCGAGGACATCAGCGTCGAGGGCAATACGCTGCGCGCCCAGGTCGACAGCGAAAGCCTCGGTGAGCTCATCCGCGTGCTCGGCGACGCCGGGGTGCGCAGTCTCATCAGCCAGCCGCCGACCCTCGAGGAGCTTTTCCTGCGCCATTACGACACGTCGGGCGGCGACGGCCGGCACGGACGCGATGCGGCAAAGGTCTCGCTGTCATGAGCACGTCAACGCTGGACCGGCCGTTGGCATCGCCTGCGCCACTTGGTGGTTCACACTTCTCCGGAACGCTCTCGATGCTGCGCCTCTACCTGCGCCGCGACCGGATCTCGATGCCGCTGTGGGTGTTGCTGCTATCGGTGCCCCTGGCCACCGTGTACGTCGGCAGCATCGAGAAGGTCTATCCCACCGCGTCGGGTCGGGCCGGGTTCGCGGCCGCCATCATGGCCAGTCCGGCCCAGCGCGCCCTGTACGGCCAGGTGTACAACGCCAGCCTTGGCGCCGTGGGCATTTGGAAGGCCGGGATGTTCCACGTGCTGATCGCGGTGGCGGTCATCCTCACGGTGATCCGGCACACGCGCGCCGACGAGGAGAACGGGCGGACCGAGCTGGTGGACTCGACCGCGATCGGCCGCTACGCCGCCCTGAGCGCGGCGCTGCTGCTGTCGTTCGGAGCGTCGGTTGCCACCGGGGCGATCGGTGCGGCCGGGCTGTTGAGCACCGATGTCCCGGCCGCCGGGTCGCTGGCCTTCGGGGCGGCGCTGGCCTGCTCCGGCCTGGTGTTCACCGCCGTCGCGGCGGTGGCCGCGCAGCTCTCGCCAAGCGCCCGGTTCGCCCGCGGCGCCGCGTTCGCCGTGCTGGGTACGGCGTTCACCCTGCGTGCCGTCGGCGACGCCGGTGACGGCACGCTGTCGTGGCTGTCTCCGCTGGGGTGGTCGCTACTGGTCAAGCCGTATGCCGGTGATCGGTGGTGGGTGCTGCTGCTGCACCTGGCGACGACGGCCGCGCTGACCCTGCTGGCGTATCGGCTGCTGGCCGGCCGCGACGTCGGCGCCGGGCTCATCGCGGAGCGACCGGGTCCCGCCGAGGCCGGACCGGCGCTGGGCGACGCGTTCGGGCTCACGTGGCGGCTGGACCGCGCCGCGCTGCTGTTGTGGACCGTGGGCCTGTGCCTGTATGGCCTGCTGATCGGCAGCGTGGTGCACGGCATCGGTGACGAACTGGGTGACAGCGGCGTCGCGCGCGATGTCGTCGCACGAATGGGCGGCACCAGCGCGCTCGAGGAAGCGTTCATCGCCGTAGCGTTCACCATGATGGGCATGGTGGCCGCCGCGTTCGCCGTTTCGCTGACATTGCGGTTACACCAGGAAGAGTCGAGTCAGCGAGCCGAAACGGTGCTCGCCGGTGCGGTCTCGCGAACCCGTTGGCTGGCAAGCCATTTGGTGACGGCTCTCGCCGGATCCGCGGTGGCGATGCTGGCCAGCGGACTCACCGCGGGCGTCGTCTACGGCGTCGCGGCCGGCGATGTCGCCGCCAAGCTGCCGATGGTCGTCGCCAGCGCGGCCGTCCAACTGCCCGCGGTGTGGCTGTTGTCGGCCGTGACGGTCTGCCTGTTCGGCGTCGCGCCGCGCCTGACGCCGGCGGCCTGGGGTGTGCTGGTCGGCTTCGTCGCCCTGTACCTGATCGGGTCGCTGGCCGGGTTCTCGCAATGGTTGCTCGACGCCGAACCCTTCGCACACATCCCGCGGATCGGCTCAGATTTCACCGTCGTACCACTGTTATGGCTACTGGCCATCGACGTAGGGTTGATAATTCTGGGTGCCATGGCTTTTCGGCGCCGCGATCTACGTTGCTAGGAGCGCGATGAAGACCGGAATCCGGGTAACGGCGACCTCCCTCGGGGGCATCCTCTCGTGGATCTTGATCCTGCTGCTGCCGGCGGGCACGCTGCACTATTGGCAGGCCTGGCTTTTCATCGCGGTGTTCACGGTGGCCACCATCGTCCCCACCGTTTACCTGGGCCGGACCCATCCGGCGGCCCTGCAGCGCCGCATGCGCGCGGGCCCGCGGGCCGAGCCCCGTAAGGCGCAGAAGTTCATCATCACCGGCTCGTTCGTGGGCCTGTTCGCGACCATGGTGTTCAGCGCGCTCGATCATCGGTTCGGCTGGTCGTCGGTGCCGCCCTGGCTGTCGGTGCTCGGCGACGTGCTGGTGGCGACGGGGCTCGGCATCGCCATGCTGGTGATCGTCCAGAACAGTTACGCCGCCGCCACGGTCACCGTGGAAACGGGCCAGACGGTCGTCTCCCACGGCCTCTACAGATTCGTGCGGCACCCGATGTACGTCGGAAACGTGATCATGATGATCGGGATCCCCTTAGCGCTCGGCTCCTACTGGGGACTGCTCTTCGTCATCCCCGGCACACTGGTGCTCACGCTGCGCATCTTCGACGAAGAAAAGCTGCTGAACCGCGAACTGCCCGGCTACCCCGAATACGCCGAACGGGTCCGGTACCGGCTGGTGCCGTACCTCTGGTGACTCCCGGGGCCGGCCGTTTAGGCTAGTAAGCCGAATGGCCGCCGGCCCGCACCCGTTGGCGCGCAATGTATCTGGGGGACGCCGGCACGCTGACGCCCGAGCCGCCCTCAGACCCCGCCGCGTGGACTTCCAAAGGCATTCCGGTGCAGCATGTTTCACCGATGCCGTGTCGCCGAGAAACCCACTCACCGGTCAGTTTCCGGCGCGCTACCAAGGCTCACCGGGCGGCCCCATCACCTTGCACTGGGGTGCGCAGCGCGACGCCCACCTGTTGATTGCCGAGATACCGGGCTAAATCCAGACGCCCTTGCCCACTGCGACCACGCCGCCGGCGCTGATCGCGAAGCGCTCCCGGTCCTTTTCCAGGTCGACGCCCACCATCTCGCCCGGCCCGACGACGACGTTCTTGTCCAGGATCGCGTGGCGCACCACTGCGCCGCGGCCGACCCGGGCGCCGGGCATGATCACGCTGCCCTCCACGATCGCACCGTCGTCGACCACCACGTTGGACGACAGCACCGAGTTGCGCACCGAGGCCGCCGAGATGATGCTGCCCGCACCCACCACCGACTCCTGCGCCGAACCGCCGTTGACGAACTTGGCCGGCGCCAGGTTCTCCGACTCGCCGCGGATCGGCCAGCGCTTGTTGTACAGGTTGAACACCGGGTGCACCGACACCAGGTCCATGTGCGCGTCGTAGAAGGCGTCCAGCGTTCCGACGTCGCGCCAGTAGGCCCGGTCGCGATCGGTGGCCCCGGGCACCTCGTTGTCGTTGAAGTCGTAGACGGCGGCCATCCCGTCGGCGACCAGACGCGGGATGATGTCGCCGCCCATGTCGTGATCGGAGTGGTCGTCGTCGGCGTCGGCGCGGATCGCGTCGATGAGCACCTTGGTGGTGAAGATGTAGTTGCCCATCGACACGAACGTCTGCTCGGGGTCGTCCGGGGTTCCCGGCGGATCCAACGGCTTCTCCACGAAGTTGCGAATGCGGCCCGACTCGTCGGAGTCGATGCAGCCGAACGCGGTGGCTTCGCTGCGCGGCACCCGGATGCCGGCGACCGTCGCGCCGGCGCCGCTGTCGATGTGGAACCGGACCATCTGCTCGGGGTCCATCCGGTACACGTGGTCAGCGCCGAAAACGACTATGTAGTCGGGGTCTTCGTCATAGATCAGATTGAGTGACTGGTAAATCGCGTCGGCCGAGCCGGTGTACCAGCGCGGGCCGAGGCGCTGCTGGGCGGGCACCGGCGTGATGTACTCACCGGCCAGGCCGGACAGCCGCCAGTTCTGCGAAATGTGACGGTCCAGTGAATGCGACTTGTACTGGGTGAGAACGCAGATGCGCAGATACCGGGCGTTGACGAGATTGGACAGGACGAAGTCGATCAGCCGATAGGCGCCGCCGAAGGGAACGGCGGGCTTGGCGCGGTCCGCGGTCAGCGGATACAGCCGCTTGCCCTCACCGCCGGCCAGGACGATGCCCAGCACGTGTGGCGCTTCCCTCATGGTGTCAAACCTATCGGCCGTGGCCAACGGCTGCCAGGGGGAACGGTCGATTGGCGAAGTGCTGCGGTGTCCGTCAAGGTATTTGGCCGCGCACGCCGCCGAGACCGCCCCGCCTTTGTGGCCAACCCGACTCGCGGCGGCCCTCGTTCGCGAACTACCGTGCGGGTATGCGGGTGGCGATGATGACGCGGGAGTACCCTCCGGAGGTGTACGGGGGCGCGGGGGTACACGTCACCGAACTCGTCGCCCAGCTGCGTCGGCTGTGCGCGGTCGACGTGCATTGCATGGGCGCACCGCGCCCCGGCGCCTACGTGCACCAGCCCGACCCGCGGCTGCAGGGTGCCAACGCGGCGATGTCGATTCTGTCGTCCGATCTGATGATGGCCAACGCGGCATCGGAAGCCAGCGTGGTGCATTCGCACACCTGGTACACCGGGATGGCCGGGCATCTGGCCGCGCTGCTGTACGGGGTCCCGCACGTCCTGACGGCGCATTCGCTCGAGCCGCTGCGCCCGTGGAAGGCCGAGCAACTCGGTGGCGGCTACCGGATCTCGAGCTGGGTCGAGCAGACCGCCGTGCTGGCCGCGGATGCCGTCATCGCGGTCAGCACGGCGATGCGCGAGGACGTGCTGCGCGTCTATCCCACACTGGATCCCAGCGCCGTGCACGTCATCCGCAACGGCGTCGACACCGACGTCTGGTACCCGGCCGGTCCGGTGCAGACGGGGTCGATGCTCGCCGAACTGGGCGTCGACCCGGCCCGGCCCATCGTGGTGTTCGTGGGTCGGATCACGCGACAGAAGGGATTGGCGCACCTGGTGGCGGCCGCCCACCGGTTCAGCCCGGAGGTGCAGGTGGTGTTGTGCGCCGGCGCCCCCGACACCCCGGAAATCGCCGAGGAGATTCGTGACGCCGTGGCCGGCCTGGCCCGCAGCCGCACCGGGGTGTTCTGGATCCGCGAGATGCTGCCCATCGGGGAGCTACGCGAAATTTTGTCGGCGGCATCGGTTTTCGTATGCCCGTCGGTGTACGAGCCGTTGGGGATCGTGAATCTGGAGGCAATGGCCTGCTCGACCGCGGTCGTGGCCTCCGACGTCGGCGGAATCCCGGAGGTGGTCGCCGACGGGATCACCGGGACGCTGGTGCATTACGACCCCGACGACGCTCGGGGCTATCAGGCCGGACTGGCCGACGCGGTCAACGAGCTGATCGCCGACCGCGAAAAAGCGCGGCGCTATGGCAAGGCGGGACGCCAGCGCTGCGTCGAGGAGTTCTCCTGGGCCCACGTCGCCGAGCAGACCCTGGAGATCTATCGGAAGGTGTGTGCGTAGCCCCGCCGACATCCGTTCGGCGGCAAGCCCTAGCTGGAGCTCGTGACGCCCTTGAGCTCGTCACCGAGGGCAGCGGCTTCGTCCGGCGTCAGTTCGACGACCAGTCGACCGCCTCCCTCAAGTGGTACCCGCATCACGATGCCGCGCCCCTCCTTTGTTGCTTCCAGAGGACCGTCTCCGGTCCGGGGCTTCATCGCCGCCATCGAGTACTCCCTCCAGATTCGAGCTGGCCCGCCCGTGCGGACCTGGTCGGCGCCGAGCAAGCCCCGCCAGCGATCTTCAAGCCATGCCCGGCATCGAACTGCCTTATCACCCCCCCATTGTTCCCTATCCAGGTCACCACTTGTACAAAGACCCACATCTGTGTGCTCAGCGAGCTGTTGCCGGCACCCAGCAACCGCGGATATGGTCGTCGACCATCCCGGTCGCCTGCATCAGCGCATAGGCGGTGGTCGGGCCGACGAAGCGGAACCCGCGCCGCTTGAGTTCCCGCGCCATGGCCTTCGATTCGTCAGTGGCCGAGGGGATTTCGGACGGGTCGGCCGGCCGGTTTCGCGGCGACGGCGCGAAGGACCACAGCAGGTCCGCCAGGTCCGCCGCGGTGCCCAGTTCGGCGGCGGCACGCGCGTTGGCGATGGTCGCCTCAATCTTGGCGCGGTTGCGTACGATTCCGGAGTCTGCCAGCAGCCGCTGTACGTCGGCGTCGGTGTATTCGGCGACCTTGGAGATGTCGAACCGGTCGAACGCGCGCCGGAAGTTCTCCCGTTTCCGCAGGATGATCAGCCAGGACAAGCCGCTTTGAAAGGCCTCCAGGCTCATCCGCTCGAACAACGCGATCCCGTCGCGCACCGGTTGGCCCCATTCGCGATCGTGGTAGTCGCGGTAGAGCTCGAAATCGGGTCCCGGCCGCACGGTCGCCCAACTGCAGCGAACCAGCTCGTCTTCACTCACACTGAGTCCTGACGATCCTCGCCGTCGTCGGGTTCCCGGGATTCGTCTTCGGCGTCTTGCCCGGCGGCCGGCGCGGCGTGCACGGCGGCCAGCTGGCCGCGCAGCGCCTCGAGCTCCCGCGCGAGCCGGTCCAGCACCCAGTCCACTTCGCTGGTCTTGTAGCCGCGCAGCACCTGGGTGAACTTGACCGCGTCGACGTCGGAGCCGGTCACCCCGAACGCGGGCAGCACGGTGGCCGTCGTCCCGCGCGGCAGTGGCGGCAGCTGCTCGCCGCGACCGAACAACAGGCTGGCCGCACCGAACAGGACGATCGCCACCAGCACCAGAACCACCAGGTACAGCAACACCAACGCCACGGGATCGATACTGCCCTATGCCACCGACACGGCGGCGGTCAGCGTGACCCCGCGCGGCCCTGAGTGGCGATCGCGAGCACGGGGTGCCGGGCGACGCGGGTCGCCACCATCGACTAACGCGGCCTGATCGCCTGCATCGGGGGCCGGTCTGCCAGCGACACCGGCGAGGTGCGCTGGGTGTAGCCGTGCCCCTCGGGGCCGTCGGCGACGAACTGGGTCAGCCCGACGCCGGAGTCCGGGATACCGCAGCGCGAGAGCAGGGTGGCGATGATCTGGCGGCTCATCACACCCAACTCGGCCAGGGGCCGGTTGCGATGCGCCCGCACCCCCAGATTGACCTGGGCGATCGCCTCCAGACCCAACCGGTCGAAGGTGTCCACCAGCAGGCCGATCTCCACGCCGTAGCCCGGTGCGAACGGCACCGAGGTCAGCAGTTCCCGGCTGGCCGCGTACTCCCCGCCGAGCGGCTGCAGGATGGAACCCAGCTCGGGCCGCAGCGCCGACAGCAACGGCCGGGCCACCAGCTCGGTGACCCGCCCACCGCCGGTGGCGCTGACGTCGCCGCCGACATCGCCCACGTCGCTGAGTTCGCTGCCCCGCAGCGGCCGGCGGTAGAAGCTCTTGACCAGGTGAACGCCGTCGCCGGTGAGCAGGGGGCCGACCAGCCACGGCACGAACATCGGGTGCGGGTTGATCAGGTCGGAGTCGACGAACACCACGATGTCGCCGCTGGTGGCCGCCAGCGAGCGCCACAGCGCCTCACCCTTTCCGGGGCGTATCGGCACCTCGGGCAGGGCCTGCTCGCGGCTGACGACGCGCGCGCCCGCGGCGACGGCCCGGATCTCGGTGTCGTCCGTGGAGCCGGAGTCCAGCACGATCAGCTCGTCAACCAGGCCGTCGAGCAGCGGCGAGATGCTCTCGATCACCGACGCGATGGTCTCTTCCTCGTCGAGCGCCGGCAGCACCACCGAGATGGTCCGCCCGGCCTTCGCGGCCTCCAGTGCGGCGATGGTCCAGCTCGGGCGGTTGCGCCTGTCGTTGGCCAGCCACACATCGCCGGGCCGGGCGGCGAGCACCCTGTCGTTGGCCAGATCGCCGGCGAACAGGTCCGATGCCGTCATGCCAGCCCCCTCACCGTGCGCGTCGGGGGGCGCGTGCCCTGGATCGAGGCCACCATTTCCAGCACCCGGCGGGTGGCCGCGACCTCGTGGACGCGAAACATCCGCGCACCGGCCGCGGCGGCGAGCGCGGTGGCCGCCAACGTCCCCTCGAGCCGCTCGGTCAATTCCACACCCAGAGTCTCCCCGACGAAGTCCTTGTTGCTCAAAGCCATCAGCACCGGCCACCCCGTATTAACGAGATCGCCAACGTGGCGCAACAGCAGCAGCCCGTGAAACGTGTTCTTGCCGAAATCGTGGGTCGGATCGATCAGCACCCGGTCGCGGGCCACGCCGCACGCCACCGCCCGCTCGGCCGCGGTGGTGACCTGGGCGATGACGTCGTCGACCACGCCGCGGGTGGTGGTCCCGTAGTTCACCCGGAACGGGCGGGTGCGCGGCAGCGCGTTGCCGGTGTGCGAACACACCAGGCCGGCCCCGAACTCCGCGGCCACCTCCGGCAGCGCCGGGTCGATGCCGCCCCAGGTGTCGTTGATCAGGTCCGCACCGGCCGCACAGGCCACCTTGGCCACCTCGGCGCGCCAGGTGTCGGCGCTGATCAGCTGGTCCGGATAGGCGTCGCGCAGCCACTCGATGAACGGCACCAGCCGGGCGATCTCGGTGTCGGCGTCGACCTCTTGACCGGGGCCGGCCTTGACGCCGCCGACGTCGATGACATCGGCTCCCTCGGCGACGGCCCGGTGCACCGCCGCCCTGGCGGCCTCGTCGCTGAACGTCGCCCCCCGGTCATAGAACGAGTCCGGGGTGCGGTTGACGATCGCCATGATCAGCGCGCGATCGCCGGCGACCGGGCGGCCGCACAGAGTCGATCGGCCGGCTGGCGCCGGCGGTGTCGGTTGCACACGTACATGGTGCCCGGTCGCCGCCGCGCGCGCGGCCCGGGGACCGCCGACGGCTTACGGGCGCTTGCCCTCGGCCACCTCGTCGGGGTACTCGTCGTAGAACGGCACGTAGCCCTCGTCGCGCCCGGCCAGCACATAGAGCGGGTCCTTGACGTCGGGCCCGTAGGCCTGCTCGCGCAGCTCGACCTTGCGGCTCTTGAACGTCGTGGTCTGCTCGATCGACTCCACCACCCGCACGAACAACGGCAGCGCGTAGACCGGCAGCTGCTCGTAGACGGCACGGGCCAGCGACTTCCCGTCGAACTCGGCGCCGCCGCGCAGCTTGACCGCGGCCATCCCGGCGCGACCACCCGTGCGCGGCACCTCGACACCGAAGACCGTGCAGTCCTCGACGGAGTCGTCGGACGCCAGCGCCGCCTCGACCTGCGTAGTGGCCACGTTCTCGCCCTTCCAGCGGAAGGTGTCGCCGAGCCGGTCGACGAACGCGGCGTGCCCCAGACCCTGCGGGCTCATCACGTCGCCCGTGTTGAACCAGCAATCACCCTCGCGAAAGGCGTTGCGGACCAACTTCTTTTCGCTCGACTCGGGGTCGGTGTAGCCGTCGAAGGGCTGCAGCCGGTTCACCGGGCTGAGCAACAAACCGGGCTCTCCGGCCGGCACGCGACGCACCCGCCCGTTCTCGTCGCGCAGCGGGGCGCCGGTGTCGGGGTCGTACTCGACGTAGGCCAGCGGCATGGGGAAGATGCCGGTGGAGCGGGGCACGTTGAAGACGTTGATGAACGCGGCGTTGCCCTCGCTGGAGGCGTAGAACTCGCACACTCTGGCGATGCCGAACCGCTTGGTGAACTCGTCCCAGATCTCGGGACGCAGGCCGTTTCCGGCGATCACGCGCACCTTGTGCGCGCGGTCGGTGGGCTTGGCAGGCTGGTTGAGCAGGTACCGGCACACCTCGCCGATGTAGATGAACGCCGTGGCCTCGTTGGCGATCACTTCGTCCCAGAACTTCGACGCCGAGAACGACTTGCCCAGCGCCAGCGTCGCCCCCGAGTTGATCACCGACGACAGCGCCACCGTCAGCGCGTTGTTGTGGTAGAGCGGCAGGCAGCAGTAGAGGGTGTCGGAGCTCTTCAGCCGCAATCCGATACCGCCGAACGCGGCGAGCGCCTTGAGCCACCGCAGGTGCGTCATGACGCTGGCCTTGGGGAAACCCGTTGTGCCCGAGGTGAAGATGTAGAAGGCGGTGTCCCGGGCATGCACCGCCGACGCCGAGGCCGGGTTGGTGGCCGGGGCGCTCACCGCGAACCGCTCCAGGTCCTCGACGGTCAACGTCTCGGTGCTGCCCGCGCCGCCGCACTCGGCGACCGCGCTGACCAGGTCGGCCTCGGCGATGAGCACCTTGGCGTCCAGCAGGCCGAGGCTGTGCGCGAGCACCTCGCCGCGCTGGTGGTAGTTGAGCATGCCGGCGACCGCGCCGCATTTGACCGCGGCCAGCATGGCCAACACGGTGTTGGGCGAGTTACGCAGCATGATGGCGACGACGTCGCCCTGGCCGACACCCCGCGCGGCCAGCACGGCGGCGTATCTGTTGGCGGCGGCGTTGGCGTCGCGGTAGGTCAGTTGCTGATCGCCCATGCGCAGGAAGATCCGGTCGCCGTAGCGGGCGGCCCGGTCGGCGAACACCGTGCCGATCGATTTCTTGGAGCCCGGCTGGGCCAGCAGCCCGGTCATCGCGCCGCGCACGATCACCGGCAGGTCGGCCAGCACGGCCGGCGCCCGCAATGCGACGTCGGTCAGTTTGACCGCCGTGCGCGCTCCCCCGTCACGATCGGACACGTGATCCCCTCGATTCGTTTTCCAAAGTCAAGCTCGGCGGACAGCCTAGTAGGGGTGGCAAACCGGGCGGCGACCTCAGGCGGGCGCGCACGCTTCCAGCGCCGCACTCACCTTGTCGACCAGCGTCAACCGGTCCATCGCCGCCTGGGAGACGTAACCGCTGTCCAGCAACCCGCACAGCCAGGTCCACAGCCCCTCGTAGTGGCCGAAGGGATCCAGCAGCACGATGGGTTTGCCGTGCAGGCCGAGGAAGCCCGTCGTCCACGCGTCGAGCAACTCGTCGAGGGTGCCGACGCCGCCCGGCAGGACGACGAACGCGTCGGCCCGGTCTTCCATGAGCTGCTTGCGCTCGTGCATGGTGTCGCTGACGATCAGCTCGTCGGCGTCCGCGTCGGCGATCTCGCGGCGCATCAGGATCTTGGGGATGACGCCGACGGTGCGGCCGCCACGGGCGCGCGCCGCGGTCGCGACCGCACCCATCGCCGACACCCGGCCGCCGCCCCACACCAGCGTCCAGCCGCGCTCGGCGATCGCCTCGCCGAGTTCCGTAGCGACGCCGAGCAATTCGGGGTGCCGCGGGCCGGATGCGCAGTACACACACACCGACCACTCGCCTGATGAATCGCGTTCGCCGGGCATATCCGCTAAAGGTAGACCAACCGCCCGACACCCGTCATATCTGGGGCTTTCGCCCTGCCGCGCGGGTCGCACGCCATAAAATTCGGCGGTGCCGATTCGATGGAACGTCCCCCAACATGCGACGGCCTCGGAGCGGCTCGATGCGGCCCTGGCCGGCGGTGCCCGCGGAGCGGTGGTGGTGGGGCCCGACGGCGTCGGCAAATCCACCCTCGCCCGGGTGGCCGCCGAGCGTTTTGCCGAACGCAATCCCGCCACGCTCATCCGCTGGGTCACCGGCACCCACACCGAACGCGGGGTCCCGTTCGGGGCGTTCAGCCACCTGGTGGAGATCACCGACCTCGGCAAGCCCGCCGCGCTGCTGCGGGCCGCCCGGGCATCGCTGGGCGGTGACGACCTGCTGCTCGTCGTCGACGACGCCCAACACCTGGACGTGCTGTCGGCCACCCTGGTCTACCAGCTGGCGCGCGACGGTGCCGGACGGCTCATCGTCACCGCCCGCGCCGACTCCGCTCCGGAGGCGATCGCGGCGCTGTGGGGTGACGACCTGCTCACCCGGCTCGACATCGAGCCGCCGGGCGGGGCGGGCGCCCCGGCGCAGATCGATACCTTCCTCGCCGAGCTGCCCGCCGCGGCGCGGTCGGTGCTGGAGTACCTCGCCGTCGCCGAGCCGCTCTCGGTCACCAATCTGACCGAGCTCGCCGGTGACGGCGCGGTGGCCGACGCGGTGGCGTGGGGTGCGGCGGAGACCCGGGAGCGGGGCGGCTCCTCCGACGACCCCGTCGTCTACACCGCCCACCCGCTGTTCGCCGAACGGACGCGGGCGCTGCTCGATCCCGACGACGCGCGACAGCGACGCACCGACCTGGTCAAGCTGCTGTCCCAGCGGCCCTCGGAGCACCTCAGCGACCGGTTGCGGCTGGTGTCGCTGGCGCTGGACAGTGCCACTCCCCCGCGGGTCGCCGAC
>NZ_QMEU01000088.1 GCF_003284975.1 Mycobacterium colombiense | reverse complement strand
CGCAGGCGCAGCGATGCGGGGGCGGGAACGCCTAGCCGCTCAGGTAGCCGCGCAGCACGTCGACCGCGGCGGTGATGTTGTCGACCGCGACCCGCTCGTCGCGCTTGTGCGCCAGGTTGGGATCGCCGGGCCCGAAGTTGACCGCCGGTATGCCCAGGGCGGCGAACCGCGCCACGTCGGTCCAGCCGTACTTGGCCCGGACGTTGCCGCCGGCCGCCTCGACCAAGGCCTTGGCGGCGGGTTGGGACAGCCCGGGCAGCGCGCCGGCCGCCGCGTCGGTCTGTTCGATGTGCACGTCCAGCCCGGCGAGCACGTCGTGCACGTGTTGCAGCGCGTCGGGCAGCGACCGGTCCGGGGCGAAACGGAAATTGACGGTCACCGCGGCCGCGTCGGGGATGACGTTGCCCGCCACACCACCGTCGATGCGCACCGCCGACAGGCCCTCGCGGTAGACGCAGCCGTCGATCTCGACGCTGCGGGCCTGGTATCTGGCCAGCCGTTCCAGCACGGCGCCCAGCTTGTGAATCGCATTGTCTCCCAACCAGGATCGCGCCGAATGGGCGCGGGTCCCGGTGGCGCTGACCACCACGCGCAGGGTGCCCTGGCAGCCGGCTTCGATGTAGCCGCCGCTGGGCTCGCCCAGGATGGCCACATCGGCGGACAGCCAATCCGGCAGCTCATGTTCGATGCGGCCCAATCCGTTTGCGGCGGCCTCGATTTCCTCGCAGTCGTACATCACCAGGGTGAGGTCGTGCACCGGGTCGGCCACGGTGGCGGCGAGATGGAGGAAGACCGCGTCGCCGGACTTCATGTCCGCCGTGCCACAGCCGTACAGGTCGCCGCCCTCCCGGCGGCTGGGCAGGTTCGCGGCCACCGGCACGGTGTCGAGGTGCCCGGCCAGCAGTACCCGCGACGGCCGCTGATGGTGGGTGCGGGCCAGCACGGCATTGCCGTTGCGGACGATCTCGAACCCGGACGTCTGGGCTCGCAGCGCGGCCTCGACCTCGTCGGCCAGCCGCGTTTCGTCCCGCGATTCGCTGGGGATGTCGACCAGCGCCGCAGTCAGCGCGATCGGGTCTCCGCGTAAGTCCAGCACGGTCTAACGATAATCCGTCGCCGCTCATGGCGAACGGCGCCGAACACCGCGTGCGCTAGACGAGCAACCGCGTGGGCATCACCTTGGGTTTGACGCCGTAGCGCGGCCCCATCCCGTAACCGCCGCGCCCCGCCGAGGCGACGGCCGGCATGCCGGACGCCCACGTCGTGTGCGCCTCTTCGGCTGGTGCGGTCCAGCCCGTGCTCGCGACGGTCTCGGCCGGGATCCGTGGTGTGGCCGCCGACCACGCGGCGGGGGTCGACAATCCGCCGACCGGGGTCGCCGCGCCCATGCTGGCCAGCACCGGTGCAGCGCCCACGCCCGCGGTGCTGACCGGGGCCGCCGCGCTCACCAGGGCGTTACCGCCGACCCCGCCCGCCAGGCTGGCCGAAGCCGCCGCGTCGAGGGTGTGGTTGTAGAGGATGTTGGACACGATGGTGTTGAACACGTTCCAGGACACCACGTCGAAACCGGCGTTGCCGACGTTGGACACGACCGGGTCGCCGAGCACGCTGTCCAGCGCGCTCCCCGCCGCGCCGGGCAATGCGGCCGGCGCCGCGGCCGGTGCGGCGAACGACTGCACGGCGTCGGGCACGTTGGAGACAACCCCGCGCAGCCCGCTCGTCTGCGCGGTCGTGGCGGCGGTCTGCACGCCCAACCCGCCCGGGCTGTTGGTGGGCGCCGGTGACGTCAACGGGCTCAGCCGGGCCGCCGCGGCGGACGACGCCGCGTAGCCGTACATCGCGGCGGCGTCCTGAGCCCACATCTCGCCGTACTGCGCCTCGGTGGCGGCGATAGCCGCGGTGTTCTGGCCGAGGACGTTGGTCGCGACCAGGGCCGCCAGCTGCGCCCGGTTGGCCGCGACCAGTGGCGGCGGCACGGTCATCGCGAACGCCGCCTCGTAGGCGGCCGCCGATGCCATGGCCTGGGCCGCGGCCTGCTGCAGCTGGCCGGCGGTGGTGTGCATCCACTGCACATACGGTTGGGCGGCGGTGGTCATCGCGACCGAGGACGGGCCCATCCACTCGTCGCCGGTGAGATTCGCGATCGCCGCCTGACTGGCCGCGGCGGTCGTGCTCAGTTCGTCGGCCAGGCTGCTGAACGCCGCCGCGGCGGCCATCATCGGCCCGGCGCCCGCGCCGGTGTACATGCGCAGGGAATTCACCTCTGGGGGCAGTGCCCCGAAATCGAAAGTCATTGCCGTACTCCTGTTCTCAGGTGTGGGGTGGGTGCTAGACGGTCGGGGTGGGCATCACGGTGGGCTTGACGCCGTAACGGGGGGCGCCCAGGCCGTAGCCCCCGCGCCCGGTGGTGGCCATCGACGGCAGGCCACCGGGAACGGTGGTCACCGACGCGGTGTGGGGCGCGGCGCTGGGCAAGCCCGCGCCGGTCAGCGCCGCCGCGGTCGGATTCCCCACGGGGACACCGGTTGCCGCCCAACTGGGTGGCACCGCTAAGGCACCGATCGAGGGCCCTTGGCCGACGCTCGCCAGCACCGGCGCCGCACCCATGCCGGTGGGGGCGGGCGCGCTCGCCGCGGTTGCCGCGCCGATGTCGCCGGTCAGGTTCGGGATACCGGATGCGCCGGGGACGGGCGCGAATTGTCCCTCGCCCAAGGTGATGAAGTCGGATGCGGCGGCGCCGACGTTTTGACCCCATTCGATCTCGGTGCCGAGGGCGGCGTCCCCTGGCGGTGGGTCGGCGGATGCGGCGGCGGGTGCAAACTGCTGTAGCGCCGCGGCGCTGGTGGTCACCTGGTTGGCGGATTCCGTCGTTCCATAGGAGTCGGCGTTGCTGTCCAGGTTGTTGACCAGCGTCTGGTGAATCGCCCTGGCCTGGGCGCTGACCTGCTGGTACCAGGCGCCGTAGGCCGAGAATTGGGCGGCCTGCAGCGCGGACACCTCGTCGGCGGCCGCGGGAGCGATGCTGGTGGTGGGCGCCGCGGCCGCGGCATCCTGGGCGGCCATCGACGAGCCGAGCCCTTCGAGGGTGCTCGCCGCGGCGAGCAGCGCCTCGGGCCGTGTGGTGACAAAGGACATGTTTTTCTCCTCCGGCAAATCAGGCGGCCGCTACGGACCGGCGACAACAAACCCCGCGACAAGGCCAGAAACGACCCGCGGACCCCCGGAAGCTACGTACCCGAAACGGCGGAATTCACGCCGCTGACCTGCTGGGACCTGCGGGGCTGACCGCCGCGAACGCCCGCGTGACACCGGCGGCTAGCAATTGCCTTGCCCCCGTGAGACTTTGCACACCAGAGGCCGTTCCCGCTGCGGTCGGCCCGCGGGGCGCGCGGATCGGGGCGCGGCCCACGAAGTAACCTGACCGCCGTGACAAGAGCAGCAGGTGCCGAAGGGATCGGCCTGGCAACGCTGGCCGCCGACGGATCGATCCTCGACACATGGTTTCCCGCACCGGAACTGACCGATTCGGGCACCAGCGCGACGTCGCGGCTGGCGCTGTCCGACATTCCCCCGGAGCTGACCGCGCTGATCGGACGCGACGACGACCGCGGCACCGAGACCGTTGCCGTACGCACGGTCATCGGCTCGCTGGACGACGTGGCCGCCGACGCCTACGACGCCTACCTGCGATTGCATCTGCTCTCGCACCGGCTGGTGGCGCCGCACGGACTGAACGCCGGCGGCTTCTTCGGGGTATTGACCAATGTGGTCTGGACTAATCGCGGGCCGTGCGCCGTCGAGGGATTCGAGGCGGTCCGGGCCCGGCTGCGCCGCCACGGGCCGGTGACGGTCTACGGCGTCGACAAGTTCCCGCGGATGGTCGACTACGTGCTGCCGGCCGGGGTGCGCATCGCCGACGCCGACCGGGTACGCCTCGGCGCCCACCTGGCGCCGGGCACCACGGTGATGCACGAGGGTTTCGTCAACTACAACGCCGGCACGCTGGGGGCGTCGATGGTCGAGGGACGCATCTCCGCGGGCGTGGTGGTGGGCGACGGTTCCGACATCGGGGGCGGGGCCTCGATCATGGGCACGCTCTCCGGCGGTGGCACCGAGGTGATTTCGATCGGCAAGCGGTGCCTGCTGGGCGCCAACGCGGGCCTGGGCATCTCATTGGGCGACGACTGCGTCGTCGAGGCGGGCCTGTATGTCACCGCGGGCACCAAAGTCGTTACGCCCGAAGGCAAAACGATGAAGGCCCTGGAGCTGTCCGGTGGCAACAACCTGTTGTTCCGCCGCAATTCGGTGAGCGGGGCGGTCGAAGTGGTGGCCCGCGGCGGCCAGGGCATCGCCCTCAACGAGGACTTGCACGCCAACTGACGCGCGGCCCTACAGGTCGACGGGGACCTTCTCGACGGTCGGCGCGCGAAGCGTGGTCCCCTTGGTTTCGGGCAGCAGGTAGACCGACACGAAACTGGCCACGACGAGGGTCGCCATCATGAGCCCGATCGCCCAGCTGCCGTAGGTGGCCAGCAGGCTGCCCGCCAGCAGCGGCGGCACGGCGGCGCCGAGGATGCCGGCCAGGTTCATCGCCACGGCCGCGCCGCTGTACCGATAGCGCGTGGCGAACAGTTCGGGAACGAAGGCGCCGGTGGGGCCGTTGGCCACCGCCGCGCAGGCGAACATGCCCAGCACCGCGACCGCGTACATGACGGGATTGCCGGTGTCCATCAGCGGGATGACCACGAACGACCACGGCAGACACGCCGCCAAGCCGCACAGCATCACCCGGCGGCGCCCGACTCGATCGGACAGCCATGCCCCGAACGACACGAACGCGATACTCGTCAGCCCGGCCAGCGCGCCGACGCCCCAGATGAAGCTGCGCGAGTAGCCCAGCTGCGAGTGGGCGTACATGACCAGGAAGGTGTTGCCCAGGTAGATCAACCCCATGCCGCCCAGGAAGCTGCCGGCGACGAGCACGATCTCACGCCGCTGCAACCGAATCAGCTCGGCCAGCGGCGCTTTGGGCACCAGGTTGCGGGCCTTCTCCTCCACGAACAGCGGGGTTTCGTCGATGTTGAGCCGCACATAGAGGGCGATGCCGATCAGCGCGCTGCTGATCAGGAACGGCACCCGCCATCCCCACTGCATGAAGGCGGGGCTGCTCTCGCCCATGGTGAGGCTGACGGCCAGGAAGGTCAGGCTGGCCAGTATTCCCGCCGTCCCACCGCCGAGCGAGGTGAACATGCCGTACCAGCCGCGCTTGCCGGCGGGCGCGTATTCGGCGCTCAGCAGGACGGACCCGGCCCATTCACCGCCGACGGCGAACCCCTGGAACAACCGCAGGACGACGAGGGTCAGGGGCGCGGCGATCCCGATCGACGCCGTGCTGGGCACCAGGCCCACGCTGACGGTCGAGGCGCCCATGATCAGCAGGGTGGCCACCAACGTCTTCTTCCGGCCCAGCCGGTCGCCGAAGTATCCGAAGACGGCCGCGCCCAGCGGGCGAGACAGGAACGCCGTCGCGAACGTCGCCATCGAGGCGATGGTGGCCACCGTCGAGCCCAGGCCCGGGAAGAACACCGTGGGAAACACCAGTGCCGCCGCGGTGCCGTAGATCAGAAAGTCGTAGAACTCGATCGCCGAGCCCACCAGACAGGCGGCCGCGATCCGGCGCATGGTGGTAGGCGCGGCGGCGGCGACCACGGACGGGGTGGGCTCACCCACGGTGGCCGCGCATTGTCCGGTTGCATCGATACACGGATACGACGGTAGGTGACGCTTCGCGACGACGCTCGGCGCTGAAGCTGGCAACTTGCTGCGTGTCTTCGCGTCCGGCGGACCGCGCGCCCAGCCGGCTGCGCGGCCGCTCAGCCTTCGGTCAACAGCCGCTTTTTGAGGACCTTGCCCATGGCGTTGCGCGGCAGCGCGTCCACGATGCGGACCTCACGTGGGCGTTTGTGCACCGAAAGCTCTTGCGCGACATAATCGATCAGTTCGTCGCCGGCGGCCGACCCGACGACGAACGCGACGATGCGCTGCCCCAGATCCGCGTCGGGCATCCCGACGACCGCCGCCTCGGCGACACCCGGATGCCCGAGCAGCACCGTCTCGATCTCGCCCGCGCCGATGCGATAGCCGCCGGACTTGATCAGGTCGACCGATTCGCGCCCGACGATGCAGTGCATCCCCTCGGCGTCGATCACCGCGACGTCGCCGGTGCGATACCAGCCGTCTGCGTCGAACGCCTCGGCGGTGGCGTCCGGCCGGTTGAGGTAGCCGTCGAACATCATCGGCCCGCGCACGTGCAGCTTGCCGACGGTCTCCCCGTCGTGCGGCACCAGCGCGCCCTCGTCGTCGACCACCCGGGTCTGCACACCGGACAGCGGCAGCCCCACCCAGCCCGGGCGCCGCTCGCCGTCGGCGCGCGTGGACAGCGTGATCAGCGATTCCGAGGCGCCGTAGCGTTCGATGGGCTGATGACCGGTGAGCCCGGCCAGCCGGTCGAACACCGGAACCGGCAGGGGCGCGCTGCCCGAGACCAATAGCCGCGCCGGACGCAGCGCCCGGGCGGCCGTCTCGTCGGCGCCCACCCGCGACCACACGGTGGGCACCCCGAAGAACAGCGTGCCGCCGTGGTCGATGCCGGCCTGCGCGTAGCCCTGCGGTGTCGGCTTTCCGGTGTGGATGAAGCGATTCCCGATCCGCAGCGACCCGAGCAGCCCCAGCACCAGTCCGTGCACGTGAAACAGCGGCAATCCGTGCACCAGGACGTCGTCGGCAGTCCACTGCCAGGCCTGCGCCAGGGCGTCGAGGTCGGCCGCGATCGCCCGCCGGCTCAGCACCACGCCCTTGGGCGGCCCGGTGGTCCCGGAGGTGTAGATGATCATCGCGGTGGCGTCGGGCGAGGGTTCGGCGTAGCGGTGCCAGGAGCGGGCGTGCAGGCGCACCGGGATGTGGGGCAGCCCCTCGGTTTCGTCCGGCGCCGGCCCCAGCCACGCCTGCACCGCCGAATCGGTGAGCATGTGCCTTCGTTCGGCAGCGCCGACGTCGGCGGGCACCGGCACGAAGGGCACCCCGGCGATCAGGCAGCCGGTGACCGCAAGCACCGTCGCGGCGGTCGGCGCGGCCAGGATGGCGACGCGGCCAGCGCCGCCGACCCGTTCGGCCACCGAGGTGGCGGCGCCGACGAGATCGCTGCGGCTGAGCACCGCGCCGTCGATGCGCACCGCGTCGGCGATATCGGTGGCGGTCAGGGCGGAGGGATCGAGGGACGCCAGCAGCACGTCAGCAGGCTACCCGGCGCAGGCAGGGTCAGCCCTTCTCGTCCCAGATCTTCGTCAGGGTCGACAGGATCTCCTCGCCGCGGCCCAGCCCGCCGAGGTGGCTTTCGCCGGGCAGCACGATCAGTTCGCAGTCGGGCAGCAACGACACCACGTGCTGACCGTGCCTGAACGGCACGATGTGGTCGCTGTCGCCGTGCCACCAGCGCACCGGAACCTTGACCTCATCGAGCCGGAATCCCCAGTCCTGCGTGAACAGGATGACGTCGTTGAACGGGGCCGCGAGCTGCTTGCGGCTGCCGTTGAGCAGGTCGTCGAGGAACATGGCGCCGAACTCCGGCCGGGTGAGCAGGCGCCGGTCGCCTTCTGGCGAGATCGCGGCGTACAGGTACAGCGCGGTGTTGGCGACCGGGCGGATCGACCGGACCAGCAGGCTCGCGCCGATCCGCAGCGGGTCACCGCCCAACTTCAACAGCGGCGCCACCCGCTTGCCCAGGTTCATCAGGCCGCTGGTGATGCCTTCGTCGCCGAGGAACGGCGCGACGCCGCCGAGCACGCCGCAGGCAACGACCCGATCGGACAGCACCGCGGCGGACGCGAGCGCATACGGGCCGCCGCCGGACAGGCCGATGACGGCCATTTTGTCGACGCCGAGCGTGTCCGCGATGGTCCGCAGGTCTTCGGCGAACGCCCGGATGTTCTTATACCGGTGCGGCGTCGACGACCCGATGCCGGGCCGGTCGAGGCCGATCAACCGGATGTTGTGTTGCTCGGCGTAAACGCGGGCCTCGACGGGGATCTGCCGGCGGGCACCCGGGGTGCCGTGCAGCCAGAACATCGCGCGCCCCTGCGGGTCGCCGAACTCGGCGAAGCCGATCTGGCGGTCTGCGCCGACGGCGACGTTTCCCTCGAGTTTGGGGCGGGCGATCTCGATGACCATGTCGAGCAGCTTGGCATGTTACGAGCGGTTTACAAAAGGCCGGTTAGGCGTCAAGCACCGGGGCGGGCGGCCGACGCCCCTTCGCCCAGGGCGTCACGACCCGCCGGTCCCCGGCGTGCCGTCGGCGGACCCGTCACGCGGGAACGCCGATGGCCATCGGCTCCATGTACTGGTGCAAGCCACCGATTCCCCCGCCCTCTCGCCCGAGCCCGCTGAGCTTGAAGCCACCGAACGGCGCGCCGCCCGGACCGCAGCCGTTGACCGCAATCTGTCCGGTACGGATGCGGCGCGCGACGCCCACGGCGCGGTCGACGTCGCCGCCCCACACCGCCCCGGAGAGCCCGTACTGCGAGTTGTTCGCGATGGCGACCGCATCGTCGTCGTCGCGGTAACGCAACACCGTCAACACCGGACCGAACACTTCCTCTTGCGCGATAGTCGAGTTCGGCTCCACATCGGACAGAATCGTCGGCTCGAAGTAGAAGCCGATGTCCAAGCCGGGCGGACGGCCACCGCCGGTTATAAGCTTCGCACCCTCGTCGAGGGCACCGGCGACGTGCGCCTCGACCCGGTCCCGCTGCGCCGCGCTGATCAGCGGACCCATCTGCACGTCGGGATCGGTGGGATCGCCCACCTTGACCTCGCGGGCCAGCGCGGCGAGCCGGTCGACGACGTCGTCGTGCAGCGAATCGGGCAGCAGCAGCCGGCTGTGCAGAATGCAGGCCTGTCCGGCGTGCAGCGAGCAGCAGTCGAACAGCAGCTGCTGCAGCACCTCGTCGGTGACCTGCGCGTCGTCGAGGACGATGCTGGCGGACTTGCCGCCGAGTTCGAGCAGGATCCGCTTCATCGTGTCCCCGGCGGCGGCCATGACCTGGCGGCCGACCACCGAGCTGCCGGTGAAGCTCACCATGTCGATCCGCGGATCGGTGGTCAGCAGCTTGGCCGCCTCGACCCCGGAGGGCGTGACGACGTTGACCACGCCCGGCGGGATGTCGGTGTGTTCGGCGATGATCCGCGCGAGCGCCAGCCCAGCCAACGGCGTCAGCGGCGAGGGCTTGAGCACGACGGTATTACCCGCTGCCAGAGCATGATTGAGCTTCATCACGTTGAGACAGTGCGGGAAGTTCCACGGCGTCAGCACCGATACGACACCCAGCGGCTCATGACGCAATAACGTCCTTCCGGCGCCCATGCCGGTGACCTCTTGGTCGGTCAGTTGGGTGGCTAGCTGGGCGGCGTGCAGTGACATGAACGCGGCGCCGTCGATCTGCATGATGCGCTCGTTGAAAACGCAGCCCCACTCCGACTGAGACAGCGCGAAGAAGTCGTCGGCATGTTTGCTCAGCGCCTCGCCCAACTGGTTGAGGCACGCGGCGCGCTGCTCGGCGCTCATGGTGCGCCAGGGTCCGCTGTCGAAGGCGCGGCGCGCGGCGGCGATCGCGTCACCGACCTGGGCGACGCTGGCGTCGGGCGCCGTGGCGATCACGTCCTCGGTGGACGGGGAGATGTCGTCATAACGGCCGTCCTGCGGGTCGACCCAGTCGCCGTCGATGTAGAGCTGATAGGTCTGAACGAGAGCGGGCGAATCGGCCATGTGCTTCCTCCGGTCATCTGATCACTTGGTGTACTCGCCCCAGCGGGCGCCGTCAATCACCGAATTCCCGAGCTCTTTACGCACTTTGATGTTGTATTGACACCACGCGACGGCGCAGAGTACACACAACTCGCGAGACAGATCGTTGCAATCTGTCGGATCCAGGTGTCCTGGGAGAGGGGCTTGCTACGTGACCGACTCAGAAACCGTTAGCGCCAAGGTGCGGGCCCTCGTCGGGCAGCCGACCGGCGGCACCGGAAAACCCTCGCTGGCACCGGACCCGGTGAACCAGCCGATGATCCGGCACTGGGCGTACGCGATGGCCGACATGAACCCGGTATACCTCGACCCGGAGTTCGCGACCTCGTCACGGTTCGGCGGCATCGTGTCGCCGCCGGTTATGCTACAAACTTGGACGATGCCCTCGCCGATCCTGGAGGGAATCGGCGAACGGGGCGGGGCCCCGATCGAGATCAAAAGCAACCCAACGGCATTCCTCGACGAGGCAGGTTACACCAGCACGGTGGCGACCAATTCGGAGTTCGAGATCGAGCGCTACCCGCGGCTCGGCGACGAGATCAGTGCGACGACGGTCTACGAGTCGGTCTCCGACGAGAAGAAGACGGCGCTGGGGACCGGATTCTTCCTGACCTGGCTGACCACCTACACCGATCAGCACGGTGAGGTGCTGGGGCGGCAGCGATTCCGGGTGCTGCGATTCAGGCCGGCGAGCTGATGGCGGCCCGTCTGGCGCCGGCGATCACGCCGGACACCGAATTCTTCTGGAACGGGTTGCGGGACAACAAGCTCCTGATCCAGCGCTGCGGCGGTTGTGGGCAGCTGCGTCACCCGCCGCGGCCGATGTGCCCGCACTGCCGCTCGCTCGAATGGGAGGCGATCGAGTCGTCGGGGCGCGGCAGCGTCTACAGCTACGTGATGCCGCACGAACCCAAGTTCCCGTTCTTCGACTATCCCTACGTTGTTGCGTTGGTGGAACTCGAGGAAGGGGTACGGCTGGTATCCAACCTGACCGGCATCGATCCGTCCGAGGTGACACCCGGACTGCCCGTCGAAATCTACTACCAGACATTCGATGACGGCCTGGTGCTGCATCAATTCCGGCCGCGAGGCTAAGCGCGGTCATGGTTTTCGACCTCTTCGGTCCGGCTTCGGCGCAGCTGGCCCACCTCGGCGCAACCTATTCGGAGGGACCCGCATGACGACCACCGCAAACCGCACTCTGCATTGGCGAGACATCTCAATCGGTGACGAGGTCACGCCGCTCGAAATCCCGATCACCACAACGATGATCGTCGCCGGGGCGATCGCCACCCGGGACTTCATGCCGGTGCATCACGACCGCGACTACGCGAAGAAACAAGGCTCACCCAATCTGTTCATGAACATCCTGACCACCAACGGCTACTGCGTGCGCTTCCTCACCGACTGGGCCGGCCCCGAAGCGATGGTGAAGAACCTGTCGATTCGCCTGGGGGTGCCGTGCTTTCCGGACGATCCGCTGCGGTTCACCGGCAGCGTCACCGGCAAGACTCAAGGCCCTAAAGGGCCGCCGCCGGCCGAGAACTTCGTCGAGGTGACGTTCAAGGGTTCCAACAGCCTGGGCGATCACGTGTCCGGCACCGCAGTGCTCAGCCTGCTCGACTGGGTGGCCGCATGAGCCGGACGGGTCCGGGCAGCCTTCCCGGAAGCTGCGCCATCGTCGGGATCGGACAGACGGAGTTCTCCAAGGAATCCGGGCGCAGCGAGCTGCAGTTGGCGTGCGAGGCGGTCAGCGCCGCCCTCGACGACGCCGGCCTGGACCCCGGCGACGTCGACGGCATGGTCACGTTCACCATGGATTCCAGCGACGAGATCGACATCGCCCGCAACGTGGGCATCGGCGACCTGAGCTTCTTTTCCCGCGTGCACCACGGCGGCGGCGCGGCCGCCGGCACCGTCGTGCACGCGGCGATGGCGGTCGCCACCGGTGTCGCCGACGTGGTGGTGTGCTGGCGCGCCTTCAACGAACGCTCCGGCTTCCGGTTCGGCGGCAGCGGACGTAGCATGGCCGAAACCCCGTTGTTCATGGCGCATTACGCGCCGTTCGGGCTACTCACCCCCGCGGCCTGGGTCGCGATGCACGCCCAGCGCTACATGTCGACGTACGGCGTCACCAACTCCGACTTCGGCAGGGTCGCGGTCGTCGACCGCAAGCACGCGGCGACCAACCCCGACGCCTGGTTCTATCAGCGCCCGATCACCCTGGAAGACCACCAGAATTCGCGCTGGATCGTCGAACCCGTACTGCGCCTGCTAGATTGCTGCCAGGAGAGTGACGGCGGTGTGGCGCTGGTGATCACCAGCGCCGAACGCGCCCGCGACCTGCGCCAGCCGCCGGCGATCATCACCGCGGCGGCCCAGGGCGCGGCCCACAACGGCGAGATGATGACCAGCTACTACCGCGACGAGATCACCGGCCTGCCGGAGATGGGTGTGGTGGCCCGCCAGCTGTGGCGCGACTCCGGCCTCAAGCCCCAAGACATCCAGACCGCCTTCATCTACGACCATTTCACGCCGTTCGTGTTCGCCCAGCTCGAGGAGCTCGGGTTCTGCGGGCGCGGCGAGGCCAAGGATTTCGCCACGGTCGAGCGGCTGTCGCTGGGCGGAGAATTCCCGATCAACACCAACGGCGGCCTGCTCGGCGAGGCTTACATCCACGGCATGAACGGCATCACCGAGGGGGTGCGCCAGGTGCGCGGCACGGCGTACAACCAGGTCGAGGGCGTCGAACACGTGCTGGTCACGTCCGGAACCGGGGTGCCGACCAGCGGCCTGATCCTCGCACCGGCCGGGTGAGGCGATTCGCCATGCCCAGGCTCACGCTCCTGACCGCCCACGCCGCGTTCGGCCCGGGCTATGCCGGGCCGATGCCCCGAAGTGCTGCTTCGCGATGACCCAGGCGCCTCACACCGCCGACACTCGCGAGCTCATCGTGGAGTCGGCGTTCGCGTGCTTCGGCAAGCAGGGATTGCAGAAGGCGACCATCGTCGACATCGCCAAGCACGCCGGCGTATCTCGCAGCACGATCTACGAATACTTCTCCGACAAGGCCTCGATCGTCGAGGCGTGCGCCGAGCACGCGTCGCAGCGGTTCTACCGCGAGATGACCAAGGCGATGGACCGCGGCGGCACGCTGGAGGACAAGCTGTGTTCGGCAGCCGTTTTCGTCACCCAGGCACGGCGGGTCATCGCTTCGGAAAAGTACTTCGACGAGGACGCCATCAGCCTGTTGCTGACCAAGGACGCCGCGGTGCTGCTGCGCGAATGCGTCGAGTTCTTCGCCCCCTACCTGTCGGCCGCCCGCCTCACCGGCGAGGTGCGCAAGGACCTCGACATCGAGGCCGCCGGTGAATGGTTCGCGCGCATCCTGTTCTCCCTGTTCAGCACGCCGTCCTCGACGCTGGACATGGATAATCCCGACGTGGCAGCCGAATTCGTTCGCGCCCATGTGGTGCGCGGGTTCGCCAGCGACCGCTCGCGCCGGCGTTGAGCGGCGTCTACGGCCTCGTAGTGTGCGTCCAGGGTCTTGAGGGTGAATCCTTGGCGGTGATCATCGGCGTGTCGCCGCCCGGTGTTAACACTCGATGCCAACGATTCACACGCGATGGCCTCGCCGCGCCAGAGCTCGCAGGAAAAAGGCCAAATTTGCGGGCCGCTCGGCGAGTCGGCGCATGAAGTAGCCGTACCACTGGGTACCGAACGGGACGTACACCCGGACCTGCTGGCCGCGCGATGCAAGGCGCCGTTGCTCGTCGTCGCGAATGCCATAGAGCATCTGGTATTCGAATTCACCGCTGCGACGCCCTGTTTCACGCACGATGCCGGGCACCGCGCCGATGATCTGCAGGTCGTGCGTAGCCACCATCGGGTAGCCGGCGCCGGCCATCAATTCCGAAAGGCACGCCAGATAGGAGTCGGTGACCTCGGCGGGTTTCCGGTAGGCCACCGCGGCGGGTTCGTCGTAGGCGCCCTTGCACAGCCTGACCCGGGCACCGGCGGCCGCGAATTCCCGGCAGTCGCCCAGGGTGCGCCGCAGGTACGCCTGCAAAACCACGCCCAGCCAGGGAAATTCGGCCCGCAGGTCGCGCACGATGGACAGCGTCGACTCGGTGGTGGTGTGGTTCTCGGCGTCCACCGTCACCCAGACGCCCGCGCGCCGGGCGGCGTCGCAGATCGACCACGCGTTCTCGCGGGCGATCTTTTCGCCATCGCGCTCGAGCGACTGCCCGAGCGCCGACAGCTTGACCGAGACTTCCAGCGGACGCACCGCCTTGCCGGCCGTGTCGAGCCCACCCAACCGGTCGATCAGATCCAGGTAGGTCCGCACGGCGGCGTCGGCGCCGTCCGCGTCGGTGACGTCCTCGCCCAGATAGTCGACGCTGACGAGGCGACCCGAACCGCGCAGCGCGGCAACGCCGTTCAGCGCGGAGTCGATCGTCTCCCCGGGGACGAAGCGTCGCACCACGCGGCGGGTGACCGGTAAGCGCTCGGCGGCGCGGCGCAACCCGTCGCGGCGGCCGGCGGCCATGATCGCCGGGCGCAGCGTGGCGGCGAACAGCCCGGCCATCAGTCGGCGCCCATGTGCGGATAGGTGTGGTCGGTCGCCGGGATGAACGTCTCCTTGATGGTGCGTGCCGACGTCCAGCGCAACATGTTCAGCATCGATCCCGCCTTGTCGTTGGTGCCCGAACCGCGGGATCCCCCGAACGGCTGGCGCCCGACGACCGCGCCGGTCGGCTTGTCGTTGACGTAGAAATTCCCGGCGGCGAACCGAAGCCGGTGCTGGGCGGTCAGCACGGCCGCGCGGTCGTCGGCGATGACCGCGCCGGTCAGCGCGTACCGCGACCCGGTGTCGACGACGTCGAGGATCCGCTCGTAGTCGGCGTCGGGGTACACGTGCACCGACAGCAGCGGGCCGAAGTACTCCGTCGCGAACGACTCGTCGGTTGGGTCGTCGGACAGCAGCACCGTGGGGCGCACGAAATAGCCCTCGCGGTCGTCGTATTCGCCGCCGACGGCGATGGTGACGTGCGGCGCGCCCTTGGCCCGCTCGATGGCGTCGACGTTCTTGATGTAGGCGCGCCGGTCGATCAGCGCTCCCCCGTAGTTGGTCAGGTCGGTGACATCGCCGTAGCGCAGCGCGGCGGTCTTGCCCAGGAAGTCGTCACCCATGCGGCGCCACGCCGACCGCGCGATGAACGCCCGCGACGCCGCCGAGCATTTCTGGCCCTGGTAGTCGAACGCGCCGCGAATCAACGCCGTGCACAACACATCCGGGCGCGCCGAGGCGTGGGCGACGACGAAGTCCTTGCCACCGGTCTCGCCGACCAGCCGCGGATAGCTCTGGTAGCGACCGATATTGGCGCCCACCCGCTGCCACAGCTGCTGGAAGGTGGCCGTCGACCCGGTGAAGTGGATGCCGGCCAGCCGCGGATCGGCCAGCGCCACATCGGAGACGGCCAGCCCGTCGCCGGTCAGCAGGTTGATCACCCCGGGCGGTAACCCCGCCGCCTCGAGCAGTTGCATGGTGAGGTAGGCCGACAATGTCTGAGCGATCGAGGGCTTCCACACCACGGTGTTGCCCATCAGCGCCGGCGCGGTCGGCAGGTTGCCCGCGATCGAGGTGAAGTTGAACGGCGTGATCGCATACACGAAGCCATCCAGCGGGCGGTAATCGCTGCGATTCCACTCGCCCGGCCCGCTGATCGGCTGCTGGGCCAGGATCTGTTGGGCGAACGACACATTGAAGCGCCAGAAATCGATCTGCTCGCACGGCGAATCGATCTCGGCCTGATAGACCGACTTGGATTGGCCGAGCATCGTGGCGGCGGCGATCTTCTCCCGCCAGGGCCCGGCCAGCAGGTCGGCGGCGCGCAGGAACACCGCCGCGCGCTCATCGAACGGCATTGCCGCCCAAGTGCTTTTCGCGGCCATCGCGGCCTCGATTGCCGCCGTCGCGTCGGCGTGCGCCGCGTTGGTCAGGGTGCCCAGCTGCGCGGCGTGCCGGTGCGGCTGCACCACATCGATGCGTTCACCGTCGCCCATCCGGTGGGCAGCGCCGATGACATGCGGGAGATCGATCGGGTGGTCGGCCAGCAGCGCCAGTTGGGCGACAAGGCGGTCGCGTTCCGGGGAGTGCGGCGCATAGTCGTGGACCGGCTCGTTGGCCGGCATCGGGACCTGAGTTATCGCGTCCATGCTGCCAGGGTCCTCGCGTACACGCCGCAAAGATTTAGCCGATCGGATAATACAGTCCGCTATCGCTAGTAGAATCGGACAACATGGCCGGTGTGGGGCTGGGACAGCTGCTCCTCGCGCTGGACGCGACCCTGGTGAGCCTGGTCGACGCTCCCCGGGGCCTGGACCTGCCGGTGGCCTCGGCGGCGCTGATCGACAGCGACGACGTGCGGCTGGGGCTGGCAGCCGCGGCGGGTTCGGCCGACGTCTTCTTCCTGTTGGGTGTCGCCGACGACGAGGCGCTGCGCTGGATGGACAAGCAGGCGCGCGACCGCGTGCCCGCGGCCATCTTCGCCAAAGGACCGCCGGATGCCCTGGTGGCCAAGGCCGTCGCCGCCGGTTCGGCCGTGGTGGCGGTCGACCCGCGGGCCCGCTGGGAGCGGCTCTATCAGCTGGTCAACCATGTGCTCGAACATCACGGGGACCGCGCCGGCGCCATGGACGACTCGGGCACCGATCTGTTCGGGCTGGCGCAGTCGCTCGCCGACCGCATCCACGGCATGGTCAGCATCGAAAACGCTCAGTCGCACGTCTTGGCCTATTCGGCGTCCAACGACGAGGCCGACGAGCTGCGCCGCCTGTCCATCCTGGGCAGGGCCGGTCCGCCCGAGCATCTCGAGTGGATCGGCCAATGGGGCATCTTCGATGCGTTGCGGTCCGGCGGCGAGGTGGTCCGCGTCGCCGAGCGCCCCGAGTTGGGGCTGCGTCCCCGACTGGCCGTCGGGATCCACCAGCCCGCGCCCGATGCGCGGCAACCGCCGGTGTTCGCCGGAACCATCTGGGTGCAGCAAGGGTCGCAACCCCTGGCCGACGACGCCGAAGAGATGTTGCGCGGCGCCGCCGTGCTGGCCGCCCGCATCATGTCGCGGCTGGCGGCCCGGCCCTCCACCCACGCGCGGCGGGTGCAGCAACTGCTTGGCGTGGCCGACGCGGAAACCCTTGGCCACGTTGACGTGGCCGCGATCGCCCGCGAACTGGGCCTCGCCGCCGACGGCGACGCGGCCCTGATCGGCTGGGACGCGGCGGACGGTTCACCCCGTCACGCGCGGATCGCCGACGTCATTGCGCTGAGCGCCAGCGCTTTTCGACGCGACGCTCAGGTCGGCTCGAACGGCGCGCGCACATATGTGCTCCTGCCCCAGCCGCAGAACCGCTCGGTCGCCTCGTGGGTCCGTGGCACCATCGCAGCCATGCGCACCGAACTCGGGGTGCAACTGCGGGCGGCCATCGCCGCACCGGTCGCCGGCCTTGCCGGGGTGCGCGCGGCCCGCATCGAGGTGGACCGCGTGCTGGACAGCGCTGAGCGGCACCCGATTTCGTTCGGTCAGGTGACGTCGCTCGCCGAGGCCCGCACCACCGTCTTGCTCGACGAGATCGTCACGCTGATCGGCGGCGACGAGCGCCTGATCGATCCGCGGATCGTGGCGCTGCGCGACGACGAGCCGGTGCTGGCCGAGACGTTGCGGACCTACCTGGACGCCTTCGGCGACATCGCCGCGGCCGCGCAAGCGTTGCGGGTGCATCCGAACACGGTTCGCTACCGGGTGCGCCGGATCGAGAAATCGTTGTCGACGTCGCTGGCCGATCCCGAGGTGCGGCTGCTGTTTTCGCTGGGGCTGCGCGTCCTGAACGCGCGTTGAGCGGTCATCACCGGGGAGCTCTCGCGCGATTAGCTCGCTTTTGGACGACGCGGATGCAACAATGCCACCCGTAAGGTGATGACGATGTAGGAAGCCGGTGTGAATCCGGCGCGGTCCCGCCACTGTCATCGGGGAGCGACCCTCAACGGCCACGGCTGAGAAGTCGGAAGGCGAGGCGAGCAGCGATCCGAGAGCCAGGACACTTGCGTCATTGCGTCCTGCGACCCGGGGCGGTGCACCCCGAGAGAGCTGCCAACCTCCATGTCTGTTCCGGCATGGGTGGCCGTTACCGCTGCCACCACTTCGACGCCTAGCCGCGCCCGTTCTGTTGCCCCGGGAGCCGAGCCCCCCGGCTCGATCCACTTCGCCGCCCCGCCAAGAGGTTTCGGCACGGCCGAGGGCCACGATCGATGACCGCCCCGATCTGGATGGCCTCCCCTCCGGAAGTGCATTCGGCGCTGCTGTGCAGCGGACCGGGACCCGGCTCGCTGCTGGCCGCCGCGGCGGCCTGGACGTCGCTGAGCCAGGCATATGCGGAGTCGGCGGACGAGCTGGCCGCGCTGGTGGGCGCAGCGCATGCCGGCAGCTGGGACGGCCCGAGCGCCGCGGCATACGTGGCCGCGCACGCGCCGTATCTGGGGTGGTTGGTGCAGTCCAGCGCGGACAGTGCGGCCGTGGCCGCCCAACACGACATTGCGGCCGCCGCCTACACCGCGGCGCTGGCAGCTATGCCGACGCTGCCCGAGTTGGCCGCCAACCACGCCACCCACGCGGTCTTGACGGCGACCAATTTCTTTGGCATCAACACCATCCCGATCGCGGTGAACGAATCCGACTACGCGCGGATGTGGGTCCAGGCCGCCACCGTGATGAGCACCTACCAGGGTGTCGCGACGGCCGCGGTGGCCGCCACGCCGCAAGCCGAAGCGGCGCCACAGGTCATGCGAGCCACCGCGCTGGCCGCCACCGCGGAACAGTCGCCCTATCCCCCGGACACGCAGAACCAGTGGCTGGACTGGTTGCAGCAGAGCGGGTTTGTCGACTTCTACAACACCTACATCCAGCCGTTGATCGACCAGCTGATGAACAACCCGTTCCTGCAGTCCCTGTTTTCCGGGTTCGACCCGTGGCTGCCGTCGCTCGGCAATCCGCTGAGCTTCCTGAACCCGTTCAACATCGCGTTCGCGCTCGGCTACCCGATGGATTTCGGTTCGTACTTCGGCTATCTGGCGCAGATGTTCAGCTTCGTCGCCGCCGACCTTGCGGCGGCGTTCGCCTCGGGTAACCCCGCCACGATCGCGTGGGCCCTGCTGTTCACCACCATCGAGGTGATCGGCACGGTCATCACCGACACCATCGCATTGATCAAGACGCTGCTCGAGCAGATGATCGTGCTGATCCCGCTCATCGCGCCGCTGCTGACCGTCGCGGTGGTTCCGTTGGTCGTCCCCACCTTGGTGGGGGGCTTGGCGGGCCTGACGGGTTTGGCCGGGCTGCACGCCATCCCGGTCGTGCCGAT
>NZ_QMEU01000087.1 GCF_003284975.1 Mycobacterium colombiense | reverse complement strand
CCGGCGCTCTCCGCAGCCGCGGGCGTCGTCCCCGCGGCCGGCGTCCCGCCGGTCGGCAGGGCCTCCCCACGCATCGAGGCGCGAATCTGCTCGAGCCGGGAATGACCGGCCATCTGCACCCCGGCCTGCTCGACCTCGAGCATCCGGCCCTGCACCGAACCCTGCGCGAGCTCGGCGGCCCCGATCGCGTTGGCGTACCGTCGCTCGATCTTGTCGCGCACCTCGTCGAGGCTGGGGACGTTGCCCGGGGCGGCGAGATCGCTCATCGACCGCAGCGAGGCGCTCACCTGCTCCTGCATCTTGGCCTGCTCGAGCTGGCTGAGCAGCTTGGTGCGCTCGGCGATCTTCTGCTGCAGCACCATGGCGTTCTGCTCGACGGCCTTCTTGGCCTGCGCGGCCGCGCCCAGCGCCTGGTCGTGCAGCGTCTTGAGGTCTTCCACGCTCTGCTCGGCGGTCACCAGCTGGGCGGCGAACGCCTCGGCGGCGTTGTTGTACTCGGTCGCCTTGGCGGCGTCCCCGGCCGCGGTGGCCTGGTCGGCCAACGTCAACGCCTGACGCACGTTGACCTGCAGCTTCTCCACGTCCGCCAACTGACGGTTGAGCCGCATCTCCAGCTGCCGCTGGTTGCCGATGACCTGCGCGGCCTGCTGGGTCAGCGCCTGATGCGTGCGTTGCGCTTCCTCGATGGCCTGCTGAATCTGCACTTTGGGGTCGGCGTGCTCGTCGATCTTGGCGTTGAACAGCGCCGTGAGGTACTTCCACGCCTTGACGAACGGATTGGCCATGAGTTAGCTCCGCCTTCGCTTCTTGAGGATCCCCGGAGGGGCCTGGGGGGCTCTGCGCCTGTCGCTCAATTTAGTGGGTCGGCGCCGATCGCCCCACCCCTTACGCGGGATCGGTGCCCGGCGCTCAGGCCAGCGCCAACGATGCCACCGGTGGGATGACGACCTTGATGCTGGTGCCGCTCGCCCCGTCCGCGGGCGCGCCGACGGCCGTGCGCTCCTCGCTGGCCATCCGCTCACCGGCGTGGATGAGGACCGATGACAACGGCACGTCCAGCGCGTCGCAGATCGCGTTCAGCAGCTCGCTGGAGGGCTCCTTGCGGCCGCGCTCCACCTCGGACAGGTAGCCGAGGCTCACCCGCGCCGAATCGGAGACCTCGCGCAACGTGCGGCCCTGTGTCGTGCGGGCCTCGCGCAGCACGTCGCCGATGACCTCGCGCACCAATGGCGCCATCCCGCCCTCCTTCGTCCGGTCGGCCCTGCGCGGCACGTACTGCTGCGGCAGGTGCTCACTAGGTGAACGCCGAGAGCGGTGGTCTGGTTCCCGGTCGGGGCCGGGAATCAACCGGGCGTGCGGCGGACTTCCCGCACCGTCGACACGACGTAGTCGATGCCGGTGATCACCGTCAGCACGATCGCCGCGCCCATCACCACCGCCGCGACCACCCGGAACGGCCCCGGCGTTCCCGTCCAGGGCAGCACGAACAGGCCGATGGCCAGCACCTGCACGACGGTCTTGAGTTTGCCGCCCCAGCTGGCCGGGATGACGCCGCGGCGAATCACGGCCAGCCGCAGCACGGTCACCCCGAATTCGCGCGTCAGGATCAGCACCGTGACCCACCACGGCAGCTCCCCGAGCATCGAGAGCCCGATCAGCGCCGAGCCCACCAGCGTCTTGTCGGCGATCGGATCGACGAACGCGCCGAATTCGGTCGCCATGCCGTAGTTGCGGGCCAGCAGGCCGTCCAGCCGATCGGTGATGCAGGCGATCGCGAAGATGATGAAAGCGATTAAGCGGAAGCCGCTTTCGCGGCCGTCGCCGGCGAACAGGGCGAGCAGGAAGACCGGCACCAGCACCAGCCGCAACAGGGTCAGCGTATTGGCGAGATTGGCGATGTTTGCGCGGCCCGGCGGTCCGGTTAACGGACCCGTCTGCGGCTGCCCCGACACGGCAACAGAATAACGGTTGACCAGCACAGCCGTCCGAGATGTCGATACTGTTAGCCGTGAGCAGAAGTCCAGAGCGTTATCGGCCGCTGGTTCGGCGCGCGCGAACATCCGATGTTCCGGCCATCAAGCACCTGGTCGACACCTACGCCGGAAAGATCCTGCTCGAGAAGAATTTGGTGACGCTGTACGAGGCCGTGCAGGAGTTCTGGGTGGCCGAGCACGAGGGCCGGGTGGTCGGTTGCGGCGCCCTGCACGTGATGTGGTCCGACCTCGGCGAGATCCGCACCGTCGCCGTCGATCCGGCGATGACCGGCCACGGCATCGGCCACGCGATCGTCGACCGGCTGCTCGAGGTCGCCCGCGAGCTGGCCCTGAAGCGGCTGTTCGTGTTGACGTTCGAAACCGAGTTCTTCGCCCGGCACGGGTTCACCGAGATCGAGGGCACGCCCGTGACCGCCGAGGTGTTCGAGGAGATGTGCCGCTCGTATGACATCGGTGTCGCCGAATTCCTGGACCTCAGCTACGTCAAGCCCAACATCCTCGGCAACTCCCGGATGCTGCTGGTGCTCTAGCGGCGCTACTCGTCCGGGTCGCCGCCGTCGGCGTCGACGCCGCCGCGGATCAGCGCCAGCGTTCCGGCCAATTCGTCCGGCTTGATCAGCACCTCACGCGCCTTGGAGCCCTCCGAGGGCCCGACGATCCCGCGGGTCTCCATCAGGTCCATCAGCCGGCCCGCCTTGGCGAAGCCGACGCGCAGCTTGCGCTGCAGCATCGACGTCGAACCGAACTGGCTGGACACCACCAGCTCGACGGCCTGCAGGAACACGTCCATGTCGTCGCCGATGTCGGGGTCGACGTCGGTGCGTTCGCCGGTGGGCTTGGCGGCGGTGACGCCCTCGGTGTACTCGGGCTCGGCCTGGTCCTTGCAGGCGCTGACGACGGCGTGGATCTCCTCGTCGGTGATGAAGGCACCCTGCAGCCGGATCGGCTTGCCCGCGCCCATCGGCAGGAACAGGCCGTCACCCATGCCGATCAGCTTCTCCGCGCCGGCCTGGTCGAGGATGACGCGGCTGTCGGTCAGCGACGACGTGGCGAACGCCAGCCGCGACGGCACGTTGGTCTTGATCAGACCGGTGACCACGTCCACCGACGGCCGCTGGGTGGCCAGCACCAGATGAATGCCGGCGGCGCGGGCCTTCTGGGTGATCCGCACGATGGCGTCCTCGACGTCGCGCGGGGCGGTCATCATCAGGTCGGCCAGCTCGTCGACGATCGCCACCACGTACGGGTACGGGCGGTATTCGCGCTGGCTGCCCAGCGGCGCGGTGATGGCGCCCGAGCGCACCTTCTCGTTGAAGTCGTCGATGTGCCGCACCCGGGAGGCCTGCATGTCCTGGTAGCGCTGCTCCATCTCCTCGACCAGCCACGCCAGGGCGGCCGCCGCCTTCTTGGGCTGGGTGATGATCGGGGTGATCAGGTGCGGAATGCCTTCGTATGGCGTGAGTTCCACCATCTTCGGGTCGATCAGGATCATCCTGACCTCCTCGGGGGTGGCCCGGGCCAGCAGCGAGATCAGCATCGAGTTGACGAAGCTGGATTTACCGGATCCCGTGGAGCCGGCGACCAGCAGGTGCGGCATCTTGGCCAGGTTGGCCGAGATGAAGTCGCCCTCGATGTCCTTGCCCAGCCCGATCACCAGCGGGTGGTGGTCGCGCCGGGTCGATGGCGCGGTGAGCACGTCGGCCAGCCGGACCATCTCACGGTCGGTGTTGGGTACCTCGATGCCGACGGCGGACTTGCCCGGGATCGGGGCCAGCATGCGCACGCTCTCGGTGGCCACCGCATAGGCGATGTTCTTCTGCAGCGCGGTGATCTTCTCGACCTTCACGCCCGGCCCCAGCTCGACCTCGTAGCGGGTAACGGTCGGCCCTCGGGTGCAGCCGGTGACGGCGGCGTCCACCTTGAACTGGGTCAGCACCTCGGTGATGGCGTCGGCCATGACGTTGTTGGCGGCGCTGCGCTTCTTCGGTGGGTCCCCCGCGACCAGCAGGTTCAACGAGGGCAGCGTGTAGGGGCCCTCGACGACCCGGTCCAGCTCGACGGTGTCGTGCTTGTCCGCCGACCGCCCGCGCTTGCGCCCGCGCGACGAGGGCTGGACCGCGGGCTCGGGCACGGTGGGAATGTCGTCCTGCAGCGCGGCCTGGGCGTCGTCGTCGGGCGACCAGGCCGGCGGCGGCGCCTCGTCGGGGACGGCAGGCGCCTCGTCGCGGTAGTCGTCGCGGTAGTCGTCGCGGTCCGCCGCGGCGGCGTCCTCAACGTCGTCGAACTCATCGGCGTAGTCGTACGGCTCGTCGTCGTAGTCCTCCTCGACGAACCGGGTGTGGAACAGGTTGCGCATCACCACGGGCACCTCGCGGATCGTGGTGCCGGTCAGCAGCAGCAGGCCGAACATGAAGCCGATGAACAGCAGCGGCGCCGCGATCCACGGGGTGAGCCCGTCCGAGAGCGGCCCGCCGATGGCGAAGCCGATGAAACCGGCCGCGCGGCGGCGCGCTTCGGGGTCGCCCGGCGAACCGGACCACAGGTGGCGCAACCCGAGCACCGACAGGGTGATCAGGCTGGCGCCGAGGATCAGCCGGGGCCGCACGTCGGGGTTCGGCTCGGTGCGCATCAGCGTCACCGCCACCGCGGCGGTGACGACCGGCAGCGCGAGCACACCCGCGCCGATGAAGGTCCGCAGCGCCGTGTCGACCCACGCCCCGACCGGCCCGGCGGCGTGAAACCACGAGCTGGCGGCGACCACCACGGAAAAGCCGAGCAGCAGCAGCGCGATGCCATCGCGGCGATGCCCCGGGTCGATGTCGTGGGCCCGCCCGATCGACCGGGCCGCGCCTCCGGTTCCCCGCGCGGCCATCATCCAGATGGCGCGCATGGCGCGACCGCAGGTCAACCCGGCGGAAACCAGCGGGGCCTGATTGCGCCGCCTGGCGGGCTTACCTGCCTTCTTGCGGGGCGCCGCCGGGCGCGCACCCCGGGACCCGCTGGGCCGCGATGTGGCCTTCGACCTGCTCGTTCGGCTTCCGGAGCGGGCGGCGGTCTTACTGGGCATGCCGGCAAGCGTAGTCGCAACGGCATCATCTACACCACCCGCCACACTGGTTACGGCCCGGCTTGTCCGCCGTGGCCCGAATCGGCCCTCACATCGTGTGAGTAGGGTGACATCCGGTTGCGAGAAGTCGTGCTCGTCACCCACCCCGGAGCGCCCAGGAGGCCATCAATGCCCGTCGTCGTCGTCGCCACCTTGACCGTCAAACCCGAGTCGGTCGACACCGTTCGCGACATCCTCAAAACCGCCGCCGTGGAGGTGCACGAGGAGCCGGGCTGCCAGCTGTATGCCGTGCACGAATCGGGCGAGACCTTCGTCTTCGTCGAGCAGTGGGCCGACGCCGAGGCGCTCAAGGCACACAGCACCGCACCGGCGGTCACCAAGATGTTCACCGCGGCCGGCGAGCACCTGGACGGCGCGCCCGATATCAAGATGCTGCAGCCGGTCCCGGCGGGCGATCCGGCCAAAGGACAGTTGCGGCCCTGATGGCCAGGTCGTCGGAAGGGCCCCTGAAGGGCAAGGTCGCCTTCATCACCGGCGCGGCGCGCGGGCAGGGCCGCGCGCACGCGGTGCGGCTGGCCGCCGATGGCGCGGACATCATCGCCGTCGACCTGTGCGACCAGATCGCCAGCGTCCCCTACGCGCTGGCCACGCCGGAAGACCTGGCGGCCACCGTGAAGCTGGTGGAAGACACCGGCTCCCGCATCGTGGCCTCTCGTGGTGACGTCCGCGACCGCGAATCGCTGTCGGCGGCACTGCAGGCGGGTCTGGACGAGTTCGGCCGGCTGGACATCGTGGTGGCCAACGCCGGGATCGCCCCCATGCAGTCCGGTGACGACGGGTGGCACGACGTCATCAACGTCAACCTGACCGGCGTCTACCACACCATCAAGGTCGCGATACCCACGATGGTCAAGCAGGGCACCGGCGGGTCGATCGTGCTGATCAGTTCGAGCGCGGGGCTGGCGGGGGTCAGCGGCCCCGACGCCGGTTCCGTCGGCTATGCCGCCGCCAAACACGGGGTGGTCGGGTTGATGCGGGTCTACGCCAACCTGCTTGCGGGACAGATGATTCGGGTCAATTCGATCCACCCGTCCGGGGTCGAGACGCCGATGATCAACAACGAGTTCACCCGCGAGTGGCTGGCGAAGATGGCCGCCGCGACCGACACGCCGGGAGCCATGGGCAACGCCATGCCGGTGGAGGTGCTCGACGTCGAGGACGTTGCCAACGCGGTGGCGTGGCTGGTGTCCGACCAGGCTCGCTACATCACCGGCGTGACCCTGCCCGTCGACGCGGGATTCCTGAACAAGTAGCCGCCATGGCCCGAAACCTGGTTGCGCAGACGGCATTTGGTCCGATGGTGCTGGCCGCCGTCGAGCAGAACGAGGCGCCCGGCCGCCGCCTGGTCGACGACGACTTCGCCGAGCTCTTTCTGCCCGCCCCGCTGCGGTGGCTGGTCGGTGCCACCCGGTTCGCCCCGGTGCGCCGGGCGCTGATCCGCGGCTCGGAGTTCACCGGTCCGGGCTTGTGGGCAAACCTGGCCTGCCGCAAGCGTTTTATCGCCGACAAGCTCAAGGAGTCGCTCGACGACATCAACGCCGTCGTCATCCTCGGCGCGGGCCTGGACACCCGCGCTTACCTGCTGACGCGGCGGGTCCGCATCCCGGTGTTCGAAGTCGATCTGCCGGTGAACGTCGCGCGCAAGTTCAAGACGGTCCGCCGGGTGCTCGGCGAGCTGCCGCTGTCGGTTCGGTTGGTGGCGTTGAACCTCGAGCATGACGACCTGCTCACCTCGCTGGCCGAGCACGGTTATCGCACCGACTACCGGGTGTTCTTCATCTGCGAGGGCGTCACCCAGTACCTCACCGAGGCGACCGTGCGGCGCACCCTGGACGGGCTGCGCGCGACCGCGCCCGGCAGCCGGTTGGTGTTCACCTATGTGCGTAGGGATTTCATCGACGGCACCAACCGGTACGGCACCCGCACCCTGTACCGCACCGTGCGCCAGCGGCGGCAACTGTGGCATTTCGGTCTGCAGCCCGACGAGGTGGCCGCGTTCCTCGGCGAATACGGCTGGCGGCTGGTGGAGCAGGCCGGTCCCGAGGAGCTCGTGCAACGTTACGTCGAGCCCACCGGCCGCAAACTCAAGGCCTCGCAACTGGAGTGGTCGGCCTACGCCGAGAAGATCTGAGAGCAGCGTCCCTGCGCGACACTTAAACGTCTGCGACGACACGCCGGTCATCACCGCAATGATTTAAGTTTCGCCGCGCTGGCGCCGAGAAGATCTAGACCTCGATGACGGTCGGCACGATCATCGGCTGGCGGCGGTAGGTCTCGCCCACCCACTTGCCGACGGTGCGCCGCACGCCCTGAGCGATGCGGCCCGGATCGGTGATGTTCTCGGCCGCAAGCGCTTCCAGTTCGGCCTCGACACGGCGCACGGCGGGCTCGAGCGCCTTGGGGTCCTCGGAGAATCCGCGCGATTGCAGGTGCGGCGGGGCGACCGGGCGACCGGTGCCGCGGGTGACGATGACGGTCACCGCCACGAAGCCCGAGGACAGGATGAGGCGCTCGCCCAGGGTGATGTCGCCGACGTCGCCGTCGATCAGGCCGTCGACGAACATCTTGCCCACCGGCACCGCGCCGGCGATGGCGGCCTTGCCCGCCACCAGGTCGACGCTCACCCCGTTCTCGGCCAGCAGGATCGACTCCTCCGGCACGCCGGTGCGGGCCGCCAGTTTGGAGTTGGCGCGCAGCATGCGCCACGTCCCGTGCACGGGCATGACGTGGCGCGGCCGAATCCCGTTGTACAGGAACAACAATTCCCCGGCGTAGGCGTGCCCCGAAACATGCACGCGCGCTTGGGCATTGGTGACGACGCGGGCACCGATCTTGGCGAGCTCGTCGATGACGCCGTAGACCGCCTCCTCGTTGCCCGGGATCAGCGACGACGCCAGCACCACCAGGTCACCGGCGGTCAGGGTGATGCTGCGGTGCTCGCCGCGCGACATCCGCGACAACGCCGACATCGGTTCCCCCTGGGTGCCGGTGGTGATCAGCACCACCTTCTCGGGCGGCATCATCTCGGCGGCGCCGATGTCGATCACGTCCGAATCGGCCACGCGCAGGAACCCGAGTTCGCGGGCGATTCCCATGTTGCGCACCATGGATCGACCGACGAACGAGACCCGCCGGCCCAATGCGACTGCGGCGTCGATGATTTGCTGCACGCGGTCGACGTTGGAGGCGAAGCATGCCACGATGACGCGGCCTTCGGCGCCGCGGATCAGCCGGTGCAGCGTCGGGCCGACTTCGCTTTCCGACGGGCCGACGCCGGGGTGCTCGGCATTGGTCGAATCACACAGGAACAGGTCCACCCCGGCGTCACCGAGCCGGGACATGCCGGGCAGGTCGGTGGGGCGGCCGTCCAGGGGAAGCTGGTCGAGCTTGATGTCACCGGTGTGCAGAACCGTTCCGGCACCGGTGTGTACCGCGATCGCCAGCGCGTCGGGGATGGAGTGGTTGACGGCGAAGTACTGGCATTCGAACACGCCGTGACTGCTCTTCTGGCCCTCGGCCACCTCGACGAACACCGGCTTGAGGCGGTGCTCGCGGCACTTCGCGGCGACCAGCGCCAGCGTGAACTTCGACCCGACGACCGGGATGTCGGGGCGGAGCTTGAGCAGGAACGGAATGCCGCCGATGTGGTCCTCGTGGGCGTGGGTGAGCACCAGCGCCTCGATGTCGTCGAGCCGGTCTTCGATGTGCCGCAGATCGGGCAGGATCAGATCGACCCCGGGCTCGTCGTGGGTGGGGAACATCACCCCACAGTCGATGATCAACAACCGGCCCAGGTGCTCGAAAACCGTCATGTTGCGGCCGATTTCGCTGATGCCGCCGAGAGCGGTGACCCGCAACCCTCCCGTGGCCAAGGGGCCTGGCGGGGCGAGGTCTACATCCACTTCTCGGAAACTCCTCGGGTCAACGCAGCACTGACGCCGCACGCATATCGGCGGCCAACGCCTCGAGTTGTTCTGGCGTCGCGGGCATTTGGGGCAACCGCGGATCGCCGACGTCGATGCCCTGCAGGCGCAGACCGGCCTTGGACATGGTCACCCCGCCCAGCCGGGCCATCGCGTCGCACAGCGGTGCAACGGTGGCGTTGATCTTGCGGGCGGTGGCGATGTCCCCGGAGCTGAAGGCGGACAACATCTCCCGCAGCTGCCCCGCGGCCACGTGCGAGATCACGCTGATGAAGCCGGTCGCGCCCATGGCCAGCCACGGCAGGTTCAGCGCATCGTCGCCGGAGTAGTAGGCCAGGCCGGTCTCGGCGATGATCTGTCCCCCGCTGTGCAGGTCGGCCTTCGCGTCCTTGATCCCGACGATGTTCGGGTGGGCGGCCAGCGCGCGGATGGTGTCGGGCTGGATCGGTATCACCGAGCGCGGCGGGATGTCGTACAGCAGCACCGGCAGGTCGGTCGCGTCGGCGACGGTGGTGAAGTGGGCGATCAACCCGCTCTGCGGCGGCTTGGAGTAGTACGGCGTGACCACCAGCAGCCCGTGGGCGCCCTCAGCCGCGCAGGCCGTGGCCAGCCGGACGCTGTGGGCGGTGTCGTAGGTGCCGGCGCCGGCGATGACGCGGGCCCGGTCGCCGACGGCCTCCAGCACGACGCGCAGCAGCTCTCGCTTCTCGTCGTCGGTGGTGGTCGGGGACTCGCCGGTGGTGCCGGAGATCACCAGGCCGTCGCAGCCCGCGTCGATCAGGTGATTGGCCAGCTGAGCGGCCGCGGCGGTGTCCAGGGAGCCGTCGGGGCGAAACGGTGTGACCATCGCGGTCAGCACGGTTCCCAACCGCGCTGGGGCGTCGAATCCGGCGGTGCTCACGGTCTTCAGGTTACCTGGCCCCAGCAAGGTATTTAGCACCCGCGTAGACGCCCCGCCGCGCGACTTTCCGTCAGGCTTCGGTCGCCAGCGGGCTGGTCGCGACCTCCGTGCCGTCGGCCAGGGTGGAGATCTCGAAGTCGGCGAACACCGCGGGCGCCACGCCCGAGAGCTGGCGCAGGCATTCGATGGCCAGCCGCCGGATTTCCACGTCGGCGTGCTCGCTGGCGCGCATCGCGATGAAGTGGCGCCACGCCCGGTAGTTGCCGGTCACCACGATGCGGGTCTCGGTCGCGTTGGGCAGCACGGCGCGGGCGGCCTGGCGGGCCTGCTTGCGACGCAAGACGGCGCTGGGTTGATCGGCGAACTTGGCTTCCAGTTTGTTCAGCAGCTCGGTGTAGGTGGCACGGCTGGCGTCGGCCGCCGCGGCCAGGATCTGCCGCAGTTCCGGGTCGTCCTGAAGGCCCGGGGGCATGACGACGTGCGAGTCCTTCTCCGGGACATAACGCTGCGACAGCTGCGAATACGAGAAGTGCCGATGCCGGATCAGCTCGTGGGTGCACGATCGGGAGATGCCGGTGATGTAAAAGGACACGCTCGCGTGCTCGAGCACCGAAAAGTGCCCGACGTCGATGATGTGCTTGATGTAGCCGGCATTGGTCGCGGTCTTGGTGTTGGGCTTCGACCAGCTCTGGTAGCAGGCCCGGCCGGCGAACTCGACCAGCGCGGCACCGCCGTCGGCGTCGGTGTCCCACGGCACGTCCGGCGGCGCCAAGAAGTCGGTCTTGGCGATCAGTTGCACGCGCAGCGGCGCGATCTCGGCCACGGCGCTCACCTTAGCCCGGCGACGATGCGCGCCACGGGGTGGCGCGAGGAGGAGCCGGGCAATCGAGCTAGCCCGGCGACGATGCGCGCCACGGAGTGGCGCGAGGAGACCCGCACCTTGCCGCCGACCAGCATCGGCAGCAGCGCGTCGCGGAAGGCCGACAGCCGCGCGCTCTCGGCGTGCCGGGCGTGACACAGCGCACCCAGATCGCTGATCGTCCGCAACACCGCCCGGCTCAGCCGGCGCACGTCGGGGACCGGCACCTCCAGCAGGTCGCCGGGCTGGATCCGTTGATGGCTGCCCGAGGTTCCCGCGGCCCGCCACCGCAGCCGCAGTGAGACGTCCGGCTGCCGCAGCGCCGACCACAGCGCCGAGGAATCACACCCCTGTGGGCGCAACACTACGAACTCGGTGCTGGCCACCGCCATGTGCGATGGCAGGCGCGGCACGTTCCAGATCCGCGGGATCCTCGGGTTCAGCTTGGCGAACAACACACAGGGCTCCGTCAGGAGCAGCTTGGCGCTGCGCACCGCCGCGGCGTCGACCAGGCGGGGTCTCGCGCCGTCGTCGAACGCCGGAAGGCTGAAGTGGGCGAGGCGCTCGTCGAATTCGCTCAGGTGGCGGGTCACCGTCGACCGGCTCGCCAGGCTGGACAGCCGCACCCGACCCGGCACCGCTTTGGCGAGGGCGATCATCAGGCGTTCGGCCGTCTCGATCACCCGGTCGTTGGCGGCGATCTTGTCGTCGAGCGCGCCCAGCACCTCCGCGATCCGACGCCGTTCGCCCGCGGCGACGGTCGGCACCGACACGTCGTTCAGGATCCTCTGGTTGAGCAGGGCCTGCCCCGACCCGGATCGGTGGTCGGCCAGCCGGCAGGTGTGCAGGGCGTAGTACCAATACCGGGTCTCCCGCGGGTCTTTGGCGCGGCACACCAGCGCGTTTTCGGTGACCCAGACGTCGCTGTCGCAGTAGCGCAGGCTGCCGCAGTACGAACCGACGCGGCCGAGCACGATCAAGGGCCCGCTGGCGTTGTGCTCGGCGGCGTAACCGATCGCGCCGTTCGCCCCGTAGATGGGAACCCCTCCGCCGGACGCGCGCCGGGGCGCGCTGCTTCCGCTGCGAAAGTCGAGGTGGTCGCCCAGGACGGTGTTCACCGCAGCCGCTCCACCTGGCGGCGCACCGCTTTGTCCGCACGCGCCGATTCGTCCAGCGCGGCCAGCAGCTCGCCGGTCAATCGCGCGATCTTGTCGGCGGCCGGCTCGCCGTCATCCGGCAGGGTCGGCGCATCCACATAGCGCCCGGGGGTCAGCGGGTAGCCGGCCGCCCTGATGTCGTCCAGCGGCACGGACCGGCAGAATCCCGGAACATCTTCATAAGCAAGGCCTTTGGCGAGCGCCGACGCCGCGCCGGACCACGCGTGGTAGGCATCGGCGATCCGGACGATCTCATCGCGGGTCAGTGCGCGCTCGGCGCGACCCACCAGGTAGCCCATATCCCGCGCGTCGACGAACAGCACCTGCCCGGATCGGTGCGCCTTATCCATGGCGAAGAACCACAGGCACACCGGTATCGCGGTGCTGCGGAACAGTTGCGCGGGCAATGCGACCACACACGACACCAGGTCCGCCTCGACGATGCGGGCCCGAATGTCGCCCTCCCCCATGGCGTTCGACGACATCGAACCGTTCGCCATCACCACCCCGGCCTTGCCGCCGGGCGCCAGCTTGGACAGGATGTGTTGAATCCAGGCGTAATTCGCGTTGGTGGCGGGCGGAACGCCGAAGCGCCAGCGCGGGTCCTTCTCGTCGCGGGCCCAATCCTTGATGTTGAACGGCGGATTGGCCATCACGTAGTCCATCTGCACGCCGGCGTGCAGATCGGTGACGAACGTGTCGGCGCACCGCTCGCCCAGTCCCGCGTCGTCGATGTCGTGCACGGCGAGGTTCAGTTTCGCCATCCGCCAGGTCTGCTCGACGCTTTCCTGGCCGTAGACGATGACTTTCGCGGGATCACCGTCGCGGTCGGCGATGAAGTGCTCGGTCTGCACGAACATCCCGCCCGAGCCGCAGCACGGGTCATACACCCGCCCGCCGGTCGGTTCGAGCACCTCGACGAGCAGCCGCACGACGCTGGGCGGGGTGAAGAACTCGCCGCCGCGCCGCCCTTCCGCCCGCGCGAAATTGCCCAGGAAGTACTCGTAGACCTCGCCCATCAGGTCGCCGGCCCGTCCGCCGCGGTCACCGATCCGGGCGCCGTCGAGCACGGTCACCAGCTCACCGAGGCGACGCCGGTCGAGGTTGCCGTACTGCCGGGGCAGCATCCCGGCCAGCGCCGGGGTCGCCGTCATCACGGCGTCCATCGCCTCATCGGCCAGCCGGCCGATGCTTTCGGAGGTTACGTTGTCCGCCAACGCTTTCCAGTGTGAGGCGGAGGCGTGCTTCAGGAACACCAGTCCCAGGATCACGTCCTTGTACTGGGCGGCCGACAAAGAGCCACGCAGCTTCTCGGCCGCCTTCCACAGCGTGGCTCTGAGTTCCCTGGACGTCGACGCCGTCATCAGCCGGCCCGCTTGGCCGCCGCGCGCAGCTCATCGGACAGATCACCGTTCCCGGCGACACTGAATCCACCCAGGCCCAGCCAGGTCGCCATGGACTGCAGTTCACCGGCCAGCGCCGCGGCGACGCGATCCCTGGGCGCATCCGGTTCCCCGAACGCGCCGAGGACCCGCAGTGTGCTGGCGGCGCGGTCGGCCTTGAGGTCGACGCGCGCCACCAGTCGCCCGTCCATGAGCAGCGGCCACACGTAATAGCCGTACTGCCGCTTGGCGGCCGGCGTGTAAATCTCTATGCGGTAATGGAATTCGAACAGGCGCTCGACGCGCGGACGGAAGAAGATCAGCGGGTCGAACGGACACAGCAGCGCGGTGCCGCGGTCGGTGCGGGGCACCGCGCGGCCCGCCCGCAGATAGGCCGGCGCCGACCAGCCGTCGACATCGACGGGCTCGAGGTCACCGGTGGCCACCAGCGCGGCGATCGCCGGCTTGACCTGGGCGGCCGACAGCCGGAAGTAGTCGCGGATATCGGCCTCGGTGCCCACGCCCAGCGCGGTGGCGGCCCGCAGCGCGAGCTCGCGGATCGCCTCGTCGTCGTCGACCTGGCGGGCCAGCACGCGGGCCGGCAGCACCCGCTCCACCAGGTCGTAGTGGCGGGCGAAGCCCACCCGGGTGGCGGTGGTGAGCACCCCGGCGGAGAACAGGGCCTCGGCCACCCATTTGGTGTCGCTGCGGTTGCCCCACCAGCTTCCTTTGGGCCCACGCGGCCCGGCCTCGAGGTGAGCCTCGATCTGTCCGGCGGTGCTCGGCCCGAGCTCGGCGACGGCGGCGACGATCTTGTCGGCAAGTTGCGGGTTGGCCTTGACGATGTGGGTGCCCCAGCGACCGTGCGAGTACTGGCGCATCCGCCAGCGCAACAGCGGCCAGTCCTCGACGGCCATCAGCGCGGCCTCGTGGGCCCAGTATTCGGCCAGCAGCCGCGCCGAACGCGGGCCCCAGGCGGCGCGGTCGAGCACGCCGCGGTCGTAGGGGCCGAGCCGGCTGAACACCGGGGCGTAATGTGCCCGCACCGCCACCGAGACCGAATCCAGTTGCAGCACTTGGGTTCTGGATATCAGCCGCTTCAGGTGCGCCCGGGTGATCTCACCGCCGGGCCGGGGCTCGGTAAAGCCTTGGGCCGCAACGGCTATCCGGCGGGCTTGGTCGGCCGATAGCCTGCGGGTTGGCACGGCGCAGAGAATACCTCCTGGGTGCGACAACCCCGGCAGGCCACGCCAGCGCGACTCAGCCCGCGCGGACCTTGCGGTCCAGCGGTTTCAGCACGGCCTCGTCGCCCGAGTCGTTTTGTTCGGCGTAGGCCGCCTCGAGGGCCTTCGGCACCTCGTCGAGGTCGTGGTAAACGCCCATCAGCTGCTCGAGGATCTTGATGCGCCGCGCCGTCGCCTCGTCCACCGCACGCTGCGCCTTCTCCCGGTAATGGTCGGCGCCCTTCTTCGCGTCGCCGAGCAGCTGCTCGCACTCGCGTTCAGCCTCTCGGCGCGCCTTCTTGATCGCCGATTCGGTCTCGGCGCGCATCTCGGCCAGTTCGGCGTCGAGCCGCTCCTTGGTCTCCGCGTACTCGGCTTCCAGGGCTTTTTGCTGCGCGGCCATGTCGGCCAGCACCTCGTCGCGCTTTCGTTCCGCGGCTTCGGCCTCGGCCTCGGCCGCCGCGATCAGCGCATCCGCTTCAGCGCGCGCCTCGGCCTGCATCTCGGCCACCTCGTCGACCGCGCGGCTCAGCATTTTCGCCATCCGCTGCTGCACCGCGTGGGGCGAGGGCGAGGTATCCGTGAGCACGGCCACCTCTTTGCGCAGCGCGGCCGTCTGATCGGCTGATTCCTGCAGCCGGGCCCGCAGGCTCTCGACGTCGTCAAGCAGCAGCTGCTGCTTGGTGGTCAGCATCTCGATGTGGGCGTCAACCGCGGCCGCGTCGTAGCCCATGAATTTTCGAGAGAACGTCTTTACGGGTTCGGTTATCACTGCCAATTCCCCCTTCTCTCTTCGAACGCCTGGTTGACCCTGTGCGACCGACCCCGCGTCCGAGTATGTCAGGTCAGCCCGGGTGCGTGGCGGGCCGCCGGTAGCTGTGGAAGCGATACCGCAGCCCCGAGCGGCTGGCCAGCCACTCACCCGTCTCGCCGACCCAGGTGTCGTCCAGCGTCGGCGCCAGGGCGTCGTCGTCATCGCGGCGCAAATCGATTTCGATCTCGGTGACCTCGCAGCGGGTGGCGTGCGGCAGCGCCAGCAAGTAGATCTGCTCGCCGCCGATGACCCAGGCCGGCGGCTCGCAATCGCCGTTGGCCAGCGCCGCCTCCAGGGATCCGACCACATGGGCCCCGTCGGCGACGAAGCCGGTGTCGCGGGACAGGACGACGTTGCGGCGCCCGGGAAGGGGGCGCACCTTCGCCGGTAACGACTCCCACGTTCGCCGGCCCATGATCACCGGGTGACCCATGGTCACCTCTTTGAACCGCGAGAGATCTTCCGGCACGTTCCAGGGGATGTCACCACCGCGCCCGATCACGCCGGAGCTCGACTGAGCCCACACCAGGCCCACCTCGGTCATGCGGCGGTCATACGGCGACGGGGGCTTTGATCGCCGGGTGCGGGTCGTAATTCTCGACGACGACATCCTCGTAGACGTAGTCGAAGATCGAGTCTCGTTGCGCCAGAACGAGTTGCGGGTAGGGCCGGGGATCACGGCTCAGCTGCAGCCGCACCTGTTCGACATGGTTGTCGTAGATGTGGCAGTCCCCGCCCGTCCACACGAACTCGCCGACGCCCAGGCCGGCCTGGGCCGCCATCATGTGGGTCAGCAGCGCGTAGCTGGCGATGTTGAACGGCACACCGAGGAACAGGTCCGCGCTGCGCTGGTAGAGCTGGCAGCTCAGCCGCCCGTCGGCCACGTAGAACTGGAAGAACGCGTGACACGGTGGCAGCGCCATCTGCGGGATCTCGCCGACGTTCCAGGCCGAGACGATGTTGCGCCGCGAGTCGGGCTCGGTGCGCAGCAGCTCCAGGGCGGCGCTGATCTGGTCGATGTGCTCGCCCGAGGGCGTCGGCCACGATCGCCACTGCACGCCGTATATCGGCCCGAGATCGCCTGTGTCGCTTGCCCATTCGTCCCAGATGGTGACCCCGTGCTGGTGCAGCCAGCCGACGTTGGAGTCGCCCCGCAAAAACCACAGCAGCTCGTAGATCACCGATTTCAGGTGCACTTTTTTGGTGGTGAGCAGCGGGAAGCCGGCCGAGAGGTCATAGCGCAACTGCTGACCGAACAGGCTGCGGGTTCCGGTGCCGGTGCGGTCGGATTTGGACGTTCCCCGCTCGAGCACCAGGCGAAGCAGGTCCTCGTAGGGGGTCGGGATCGGCACGCCGTCAGAATACGTCTAGGCCCGCGGAGTAGAACGGGTGCCATGCCGAACATCATCGACGTCGTCACCACACCCGATGGCACCTGCACGGTGCACCTGTTCACCCCCGACGGCCCCGAATCGCAAGTCCCCTGGCCCGGGGTGGTCATGTATCCCGACGCCGGCGGCGTGCGTGACACGTTCGAGCAGATGGCCGCCAAGCTGGCCGGGTTCGGTTACGCCGTGCTGCTGCCGGATGTCTACTACCGAACCCCCGACTGGGCGCCGTTCGACATGGCGACGGTCTTCAGCGACAAGAAGGAACGCGGGCGCCTGTTCTCGATGATCGGCAGCGTCACCCCGGACCGGATGGCCGCCGACGCGACCGCGTTCTTCGACTACCTGGCCGCCCGCCCCGAGGTGCTCGGCGAGCGGTTCGGGGTGTGTGGCTACTGCATGGGCGGCCGGACGTCGCTCATGGTGGCCGGGCGGGTGCCCGACCGGGTGGCCGCCGCGGCATCCTTCCACGGCGGCGGCCTGGTGACCGACACCGAGGACAGCCCCCACCTGCTCGCCGACCGGATGACCGCCACGGTGTACGTGGGCGGCGCCCAGAACGACGCGTCGTTCACCGCCGATCACGCCGAGCAACTCGACAAGGCGCTGACGGCGGCCGGCGTCGAGCACACGATCGAGTGGTATTCGGCCGGCCACGGATTCGCCGTCCCGGACAACGGGCCCTATGACGCCGCCGCGGCCGAGCGGCATTGGGACGCGATGACGCAGGTGTTCGCCTCGGCGCTACCGCGTTAGCGCCGAGCGCAGCACGGTCGCGGCCACGGCCGCCCCGTCCGCGCGGATCGTCGCCGCCACGGAGCGCGCCCGCGCGCGGGTCCGTTCGGTCAGCACCGCCTTGAGCGCGGCCGACAGCGACTCGGTGGTCGGGGCCGGACCGTCGTGGGCGGCGCCGATGGCCAGGTCGCGCACCCGGCCCGCCCAGTAGGGCTGATCGGCCCCCTGCGGCACCACCACCTGCGGCGCGCCGGCCCGGGCGGCCGTCGTGGTGGTGCCCGCCCCGCCGTGGTGCACGACGGCGGCGACCCGGGTGAACAGCGCCTGGTGGTTGACCTCGCCGACGGTAAGGCAATCGGCCCCGTCGTCGATCGGGGTCAGCTCCGCCCAGCCGCGGGACACCAGCACGCGGTGGCCCTGCGCGCGAACCGCGTCGATGGCGACCCGGGCGACGTCGTGGGAGGCGCGCATGGGCATGCTGCCGAAGCCGACATAGACCGGCGGTGTGCCCGCGTCCAGAAAGGCCACCAGTTCGGCCGGCAGGGGCCGTCCGTCGGGCAGCAGCCACGCGCCGGTCTGGACCACGTCGAGGTCGCTGGGCTGGCGCCAGGGGTCCAGGATCGGATCCGTCGCCAGCCAGGGCGACTCGGTCAGCGCGTAGTCGCGCAGGTTGTCCAGCGGCGCCAGCCCGATGGCGGCCCGGTGAGCGTTGAGCGTCGCGCCGAACAACTCCTGCATGTGGCGACCATCCAGTTGCCACAGCACCCGGTTGTCGACCATGCCCGGGGGGAAGGGCCCGTTCGCGTAAGCGGGCGGCGGGTGGTGCGGCGACGGCAGGATGGTGGGCTGGTAGGTGACATAGACGTAGTGGATGCCCAGTCGTTCGGCCACCGATCGGGCGGCGGCCGCCGCCGGCGGGAAACCGGCCACCACCAGCGCATCGCACCCTTCGGCCGCGGCGGCCACGGTGTCGAACTGCACGGCGATCAGCGCGTCCAGGTGCCGGCGGAGGTCCTCCTCCGACGGCAGCGCCCCGGTCTTCATCGCCCGCAGCGATTCGCCGAAGGGCAGCAGCGGCACGTCCACCCGGGCCAGCAGCTCGACGAATTCCGCGTCCGGCGGCGCGCTCACCCCCGCGTCGATGCCGAGCGCCCGCAGCTGCACCGCGAGCGCGGCAAGCGGCTCGACGCCTCCGCGCGAGTCGTACGCCGACAGCAACACTCGCATCGCACCGCTCCCACTTCCACCCGGGTGGTCGCAAAACTCTATCGTCGGCGCGCCGTCCGGCCGCGCAATGAGGGGCGTTTGCGGTCGTTGGCCGGCCCGCAGGTAAGAATCACCGCGAGCCCAGGCGCGGCGCGCGCCCACGCCGCGGGTGGCAACGTCAGAACGCCGGCAGGTCCACCAATTCGGCCAGGCGGGCGCGGTGACGGTAGGCGGTGCCGAAGGCCAACTGGTCGCTCTTGGCCCGCTTGAGATACAGGTGTGCGGGATATTCCCAGGTCATGCCGATGCCGCCGTGCAGCTGAATGCACTCCTCGGCAGCATGCACGGCGACGTCGCTGCAATAGGCCTGGGCGATGGCCGCCGCGGCGTCCGCGTCCGCGCCGTCCCGCGCGCAGGTGTCGGCGGCGTAACGGGCCGCTGCGGTCGCCGCGCCGATTTCGAACCACAGGTCCGCCAACCGGTGCTTGATCGCCTGGTAGGAGCCGATCGTGCGGCCGAACTGCCGGCGTTGCCGGACGTATTCCAGCGTGGTCTCGAAGCACCACTGGGCGACCCCGAGCTGCTCGGACGCCAGCAGCGCAGCCCCGGTCCGGACGGCTTCGATGACGGGCTCGTCGCCCGCGCCGGCGCGCGACGACGGCGTTCCCGAAAACGACACGGCGGCAAGGGGTCTGGTCATA
>NZ_QMEU01000086.1 GCF_003284975.1 Mycobacterium colombiense | reverse complement strand
CACCGTCGGGCGATCAGACGCGGGCCATTCCGGTGCCCGGCAACCGTTCCGACGACAGCGACGCCGCCGAACCCACCACCGCCCTCCCGAAAATGCGGGCGGGGGGCTCGGGCCTGAATGACCCGAACGCGGCCACCGAGCAGGTGAACGCGCACGAGCAGGACGAAAACGGCGACCCGGCCCGGCAACGCCGACGCTCCGGCGGCGGGCTGTCCGCGCAGGATCTGCTGCGCCGCGAGGGACGGCTGTAGCCAGTCACCCGGAGCAAGCGAAAAGTCTTGGGCCTCAGCCGGATGCTTTCTCGGGCTGGTCCGGTTCGGCCTGCAGGATCGCGGTCTTTTCGTCCGCTTCCTCGGTCTGTTTTTCGGCTTCCGCCTCTGGGTCCGGTGCCAGCAGCACGTGGATCGCGTTGTTGAGGAACGCGACCGTCGGGACCGCCAGCAGGGCACCGACGATGCCGGCCAGCACGCCGCCGGTGGAGATGGCGAGCACCACCCCGAGCGGATGAATCGAGACCGCGCGACCCATCACCAGCGGTTGCAGCAGATGGGCCTCGATCTGGTTGACCGCGATCAGCACGCCCAGCGTGATCAGCGCGTACACGATGCCCTTGGCCAGCAGCGCAACCACGACGGCCACCAGGCCCGAGACCAGGGCACCGACCAGCGGGATGAACGCCCCGAGGAACACGACCGATGCCAGCGGCAGCGCCAGGGGAATGCCCATGATCGCCAGACCGGCGCCGACCCCGGCCGCGTCGGTCAGCGCCACCAGGAAGGTGGCCCGCACGTATCCGATCAGCGATCCGTACCCGGCGTTGCCGGCCTCGTGCACCCGGTGACGCACGTGCGACGGGATGATCTGCACGACGTACTGCCAGATGTTGCGGCCGCCGTAGAGGAAGAAGATCAGCGTGAACAGCACCAGCACCGCCGCCGTGACCAGCTCGGTGACGGTGGCAGCGGTGGACAGCGCGCCGCTGGTCAGCTTCGCCTGATTGTTGTGCAGCGCCTCGATGGCGGCGTTGCCCGCGCTGTCGATCTGTTCGTTGCGCAGGTGCGCGGGCCCGTGAATCAGCCAGCGGCGCGTCGACTCGATGCTGTGGGTCACCTGTTCGGTCAGGCCGGGCAGGCCGTCGATGAACTGCAGGATGACGAACGCCAGGATGCCGCCCAGGATGGCGAAGCCACCCAGCAACACCAGCGCCACCGCGCCACCGCGGGGCATGCCGCGTGTGTCCAGCCAGTCCACCACCGGCACCAGCAGCGCGCTCAACAGCAGCGCCACCAGCACCGGAACGACGATGATTTCCAGCTTCTGGACCACCCACAACAGGGCGAGCAGGGCAATCAGGATGACGAGCAAACGCCACGCCCAGGCGGCGGTCTTGCGGACAAGGGGTTCGACCGAGGCATCGTCGAGGTTTGCTGACATTCGGCCAGCCTATCCGCACCGGGGTGCCGCCAAACGTGTCTCGACCGTGTCCGCGGGGCTCGGCGCGTCGCCCGGGGTCATCGCGGTCGGCACGATCCGGTTACGACCCCGGAACGTCCGAGACACGGTAGGCGATGCGCAGCGATCGCGGCGCCACCTGCACCGTTACCCTAAATCACGTGCCGCACGACGCACCCGCCCATAAAGCCACACCCCCGCGGGAGGTGCCCCCGCCTTCTTGCGCGGGCGAGACCCCGCGGGGGAAGTACTGGTGGGCGCGCTGGGTGATCCTGGGCGCGGTAGCGATCGTGCTTGCCGTCGAGGTTTCGCTGGGCTGGGATCAGCTGGCCAAGGCCTGGATGAGCCTGTACGAGGCGAACTGGTGGTGGTTGCTCGCCTCGGTGGCCGCGGCGGCCGCGTCGATGCACAGCTTTGCCCAGATCCAGCGCACGTTGCTCAGGTCGGCGGGCGTGCATGTCAAGCAGTTGCGGTCTGAGGCGGCCTTCTACGCTGCCAATTCGCTGAGCACCACCATGCCCGGCGGGCCCGTGCTGTCGGCGACCTTCCTGTTCCGCCAGCAGCGGCTGTGGGGCGCCTCGACGGTGGTGGCGTCGTGGCAGCTGGTGATGTCGGGCGTGCTGCAGGCGGTGGGGTTGGCTTTGCTCGGCCTGGGCGGCGCCTTCCTGCTGGGCGCGAAGAACAACCCGTTCTCGTTGCTGTTCACCCTCGGCGGGTTCGTGGCGTTGCTGCTGCTGGCCCAGGCCGTCGCGTCGCGCCCGGAGCTGATCGACGGCATCGGCAGCCGGGTCCTCGCGTGGGTCAACTCGATTCGCGGCAGGCCGGCCGAGGCCGGCCTGGACAAGTGGCGCGAGACGCTGATGCAACTGGAGTCGGTGAGCCTGGGCCGGCGCGACCTCAGCGTGGCGTTCGGCTGGTCGATGTTCAACTGGATCGCCGACGTCGCCTGCCTGGGGTTTGCCGCCTACGCCGCCGGGGACCACGCCTCGGTGGCCGGGCTGACAGTGGCCTACGCGGCCGCCCGCGCGGTCGGCACGATCCCGCTGATGCCCGGCGGGCTGTTGATCGTCGAGGCGGTGCTGGTGCCCGGCCTGGTGTCCAGCGGGATGTCGCTGCCCAACGCGATCTCGGCGATGCTGATCTACCGGCTGATCAGCTGGCTGCTCATCTCGGCGATCGGCTGGGTGGTGTTCTTCTTCGTGTTCCGCACCGAGAACGTCACCGACTCCGACGAGGACCCGATCACCGGTCCGCTGCCCGTCGTCCCGATCGCCGCCGACGCCGCGGCCGACCCGACCGAGGCGGCGCTGCAGGGGCCGTTACCGCCGGACCGGAATCCGGCAGATAAAAACCCGGTCGATCGGAATCCGGAGACGGACAGCCAGCTCTAGCCGACGGTGTTCCCGCGTGGCGGACCGGGCAGTGGGTTGGTCGCCGCGGGCGGTGACGCCGCCGGGGCGCCACCGGTGGTCCCGCCCAACGGCGACGCCGGCGCGGGGTTCGCAGGCAGCGCGGGCAGCCCACCGGCCGCGCCCTGCGCCTGCTGCACCATGCCCAGCGCCTGCGGGATGGAGATCGGCAGCTTGCACTGCAGCGACAGGCTGGTCAGCGGCTGGGCGATCGACGTCATGTCGCCGGCCACCTTGGGGTTGGCGTCGAAGTAGGACTTCAGCCCGTTCACCGACTGCGGACCCGCCTGCTGCTGGAGCATCGAGGTCATCGTCTGGTTGGTCGCCGGGTGCGAATCCAGGTAGTCACCCATCGACTTGGACACCGAGCCGATCGTGCGGGCAACCTCGCTGGCCGCGCAGGGGTCGTTCGCGCCGGTCGCCGGCGCGCCGGCGAACACCGCGGCGGCGGCTCCGGGCACCGCGGCGGCGACCAGCCCGGCGAAGATTCTGCGACCTCGTCCAGCGGTGGCTCTCGTCATGGGTAACTCCTTCGAGTTTGCGACGGACCGCGCCGGATGGGCGCCTCGCAAACGGCTGCAACAGACGGCCCGCTTCAGCGCAGGCCTCCCCGAGTCCCCCGGGGCCGCGCGGGCCATCCGACATCCTGCCACCGCGAATATCAGCGCTGCCAGTCCGAACAAAGGCGGCGACGGGATATGTGATCGAAATCCCGCTTGGTCACCAGTTCACAACGTCTTCGCAGCGTCTTGGCAACAACACCGTCGTCGCAGCTCAGGAACTAGATAAGCCCGCATAATCCACAGCCTGCTGCGGTATCGTCGCCAACACGCGTTACGCGAGAACCGGGGAGCGGAAAAATCCAGCAGTTAATGATGCGCCTCAGCCGCAGCCTGCGTAAGTACCGCTGGTTGGTCTTCACAGGCTGGTTGCTGGCATTGGTTCCTGCCGTCTATCTGGCGCTGACACAGTCGGGCAATCTCACCGGCGGCGGGTTCGACGTGGCCGGATCGCAGTCGCTGGCGGTCCACGACCAGCTCGAGGAGCTCTACCACGACCAGGGCGGGTCGTCGCTGGCGCTGGTGGCCGCACCCCGTCCCGACGCCAGCTACCAGGACATGAACGACGCCGTCGCGCAGCTGCGGCAGATCGCGGCCGGCATCCCCGGCACCACCGAGATCCCCAACCCCACCCAGCGGCCGCCGCAGCCCGACCGGCCCTACGTGCTGTCGGTGCGGCTGGATTCCCGTAACACCAGCGACGTGGCCAAGCAGCTGCGCACCAAGGTCGGCATCAAGGGCGATCAACCCGGCCAGACCGCCAACGGCCGGGTCCGGCTCTACGTCATCGGGCAGGGCGCGTTGTCGGCCGCCGCCGCGGCCAACACCAAGCACGACATCGCCGCGGCCGAGAAATGGAACCTGCCGGTCATCCTGATCGTGCTGCTCGCCGTGTTCGGCTCGCTGGCCGCCGCGGCCATCCCGCTGGCGCTGGGCGTCTGCACGGTCGTGGTCACCATGGGCCTGGTCTATCTGCTGTCCGCCTACACCACCATGTCGGTCTTCGTGACCTCGACGGTGTCGATGTTCGGGATCGCGCTGGCCGTCGACTACTCGCTGTTCATCCTGATGCGGTTCCGGGAGGAACTGCGCACCGGACGGCAGCCCCGCGAGGCCGTCGACGCCGCGATGGCCACCTCTGGCCTGGCCGTGGTGCTGTCCGGGATGACGGTGATCGCCTCGCTCACCGGGATTTACGTGATCAACACCCCGGCGCTGAAATCGATGGCCACCGGTGCCATCCTGGCGGTGGCCGTGGCCATGCTGACCTCGACGACGTTGACGCCGGCGGCGCTGGCGACGTTCGGCCGGGCGGCCGCCAAGCGATCGGCCCTGCTGCACTGGTCGCGCCGCCCGGAAAGCACCCAGTCCCGGTTCTGGAACCGCTGGATCGGCTGGGTGATGCGCCGGCCGTGGATGTCGGCGCTGGCGGCGTCGCTGGTGTTGCTCGTGATGGCGGCGCCGGCCGCGTCGATGGTGCTGGGCAACAGCCTGCTGCGCCAGTTCGACTCGTCGCACGAAATCCGCGCCGGGGTGGGCGCGGCGGCTCAGGCGCTGGGTCCCGGCGCGTTGGGCCCCATCCGGGTGCTGATCAACTTCCCCGACGGCGGCGCGGCCTCCCCGGAGCACAGCCACACCGTCGGCGCGATCCGCCAGCGGATGTCGCAGGCACCCAACATCGTGTCGGTGTCGCCGCCGCAGTTCGCCGAGGACAACGGCAGCGCGCTGCTCTCGGCGGTGTTGTCGGTGGATCCCGAGGACATGAAGGCCCGCGAGACCGTCGGCTGGATGCGTGCGCAGCTGCCCAAGATCCCCGAGGCGGGCACGGCGCGGGTGGACGTCGGCGGCCCGACCGCGCTGATCAAGGACTTCGACGATCAGGTGTCCAAGACCGAGCCGCTGGTGCTGGGCATCGTGGCGCTGATCGCGTTCGTGATGCTGCTGGTGTCGGTTCACTCGGTGTTCCTGGCGTTCAAGGGCGTGCTGATGACGCTGCTGTCCGTCGCCGCCGCCTACGGCAGCCTGGTGATGGTGTTCCAGTGGGGGTGGCTGAAGGACCTCGGCTTCGCTCAGATCAGCTCGATCGACAGCACCGTTCCCCCGCTGGTGCTCGCGATGACCTTCGGGTTGTCGATGGACTACGAGATTTTCCTGCTCACCCGCATCCGGGAGCGCTTCCTGCACTCCGGTAACACCCGCGATGCGGTGGCCTATGGCGTCAGCACCAGCGCGCGCACCATCACCAGTGCCGCGCTGATCATGATCGCGGTGTTCGTCGGGTTCGCGTTCGCCGGCATGCCGCTGGTGGCCGAGATCGGCGTCGCCTGCGCCGTCGCGATCGCGGTGGACGCCACCGTGGTGCGGCTGGTGATGGTGCCGGCGCTGATGGCGATGTTCGCCCAGTGGAACTGGTGGCTGCCGCCCTGGCTGTCGCGCGTGCTGCCGTCGGTCGACTTCGACCGGCCGCTGCCCGAGGTCGACCTCGGCGATGTCGTCGTCATCCCCGACGACATCTCGGCGCTGGTGGCGCCCAACGCCGACCTGCGCATGGTGCTCAAGTCCGCCGCGAAGCTCAAGCAGCTGGCCCCCGACGCCATCTGCGTGGCCGATCCTCTCGCGTTCACCGGCTGCGGCCGCAACGCCGCCCAGGCGGTCTCCGGCGCCGACGAGGACCAGCCGCGCGGCCTGGGCCCCGGGCAGATCCCCCACCAGGTCGCGCTCAGCGAAGAGCGGGTCAGCGTCGGCGTGGGCGCGGCCGACAAGAAACCCGGCTCCAACGGCCACACCAACGGCTCCCTGGCGACCAAGAAGCTGGTCGGCGGGCTGACCTCGCGCAACGGCATCGCCAAGGCCATCGCCGGGACCGACCGGCCGGTTCACCCGGTGACGCTGTGGCGGGGACGCCTGTCGGTCGCGATCGACGCGCTGGAAAACGACACCGCCGGGGCGGGCGACGGGCCCGAATACGAACGGCGCAGCCCGGTGGAGACCACCAACGTGCAGCTGCCCACCGGTGACCGGCTGCTGGTTCCGACCGGTGCCGAGACCCTGCGGCTGAAGGGCTACCTGATCATGAGCCGTAACAGTCGGCGCGATTATGCCGACTTTGCAGACATGGTCGATTCATTGGAGCCCGAGACCGCCGCGGTGGTGCTGGCCGGAATGGACAGGTATTACTGTTGTAGATCGTCCAGGCGGCAGTGGATTGCCACCCAGTTGGTCCGTCGACTCGCAGATCCCAACCCCTGCGACCACCCGGAAGACCAGGGATCGGACGCCGACCCGGGCTCGGATTGGGAGGAAATCCGGCAGCGCTGCCTGTCGGTGGCCGTGGCGATGCTGGAGGAGGCGAGGTGACGTTGGCACCCGACCGACGCTCCGCGCCGCCGCCCCACCGGCCGGGTCCCGACCAGCGTCAACGCGGCAACGGACCCACTGGAGGGCCCTTCCAGGACCCCGAGCAGCCGGTGGAGTTCTGGCCGACGGCCGCCATCCGGTCGGCCTTGCAGGGCGGTGACATCGCGACCTGGAAGCGCATCGCCGGCGCGCTCAAGCGCGACCCGTACGGGCGGACCGCCCGCCAGGTCGAAGAGGTCCTCGAGGGCACCCGGCCCTACGGCATCGCCAAGGCGCTGTGGGAGGTGCTCGAGCGGGCCCGCACCCACCTGGAGGCCAACGAACGCGCCGAGGTCGCCCGCCACGTGCGGCTCTTGATCGACCGATCGGGTCTCGCCCCGCAGGAATTCGCGTCCCGCATCGGGGTCACCGCCGAGGAGCTGGACGGCTACCTCGACGGCAGCACCAGCCCGACGGCCGCGCTGATGATCCGGATCCGGCGCTTGTCGGACCGGTTCGTCAAGGTGAAGTCCGCGCGCTCAGCCGAAGCCAACTGATCTATCGCACCGGCAGCACGTCGGCGACCAGCCAGTCGCCGCCGCGCTTGGTCAGCGTCACCCGCAGCGCCGGCGCCGCCTGACTGGGCGGCTGTCCCGGGGTGTTCTGGGTGACCCGCAGGACCACCGCCACGCTGGCGGCCGACGGTCCGAGCGCCTCGACTCCGGCCGAAACCGTGGTGGCCTGGGCGGTGACATTGTGCTGGGCCAGATCGGCGCTGGATTTGGAGTACTGCTCCTTGAACGCGGCCGCATGCTCCGGGACGATCGTCGCCGTGGCCCGGTCGATGGAATCGGTCGGGGCGGTGGGGCTGAACGATGCCATCGCCTCCGCCATGCCGGTGGCGATCTGAACGACCTTGCGGGAGTCGTTGGTGAAGTCGCTGTCCGCCCTGGTCCAGTGCGTGTAGCCGGTCGCCACGGCGGCCGTCAGTGCCGCCGCGCACAGCAGCACGACCGCCAGGCGCAGTCCCGGCGCGTCGTCGTCGGTGCCCACGCTGACCGAATCGCGGCGCAGCAGCCAGAAATTGATCGCCACGCCTTCGACGATCAGCAGGATCAGCACCGAACACACCGACACCCACCACAGCGGCCAGCCCAGCACCAGCCCGATGGCCAGCAGCGCCGCGATGGCGGCCAGCGGGGCCGCGACGTCGAAGGCGAACAGCCGCCAGATGTTCCTCATCGGATCCTCACCTGATCGAAGCCAATCCGGAGATCATCAGCTTGCCGTCCACGTCGGAGACGTCCAGCCGCAGGTTCCAGTGCACGGTTTGCGGCTTGGCTCCGACGTTTTCGCTGACCGACGTGGCGATCAGCATCACCGAGTCGGTGCGGCTCGCGAACGGCGGCAGCTTGGTGGTGACTATCTCTCTTGGAGGCCCCGCGCCCGCCGGCTGAATGTCCAGGTCATGGTGCACGGTCTCGATCGCCACCGCTTCGATGCGACCGGCGCTTTTGGACTGCAGCTTCTCCACGACCGCCTTGTACGGCTGCACGGCGGCGTCGAAGTCGGTGTTGAGTTCGCCGACCGTGCCGTCGTGCAGCCGCTGCAGGCTGGCGTCGACGTTGCCACTGTTCATGTTGATCAATACGTTCGCCCACTCCGCGGCGGTCTGCATGGCCCGGCTCAAATAGCCGCGTTCGGCGACCTGGTCGCGGTGGTCGGACCAGATGACTAAGCCGAGCGCCACCGCTGCCACCGACAGCACCCCGAGGACCGCGGACGCGACGCCGTAATGGGAAAAGACGCGATCGCTTTCGGATTCGTCTGCGTCGGCATCGTGGTTCGAGTCCGCTTCGACGTCGGCCTCGGGGTCGACGTCGACGACAGCTTCATCGGCAGGTGCCTCGGTTCGCTCGCCGTCGGACATGGCCCGATCGTTGCACTCGGGAAAGATGGAAGGATGGCGGGGTGACGAATACGGCCATCCGCTCGGGCATCGACCTGAGCTTTGTCGACGACAGCATCCGCCCCCAAGACGACCTGTTCGGTCACGTCAACGGCCGCTGGCTGGCCGAATACGAGATACCGGCGGACCGGGCGACCGACGGGGCGTTCCGGCAGCTCTATGACCGCGCCGAGGAACAGGTGCGCGACCTGATCGTCGAGGCCAGCCGCCAGGGTTCGGCCGCCGGCGACGACGACGCGCAACGCATCGGCGACCTGTATGCCAGCTTCCTCGACGAGGACACCGTGCAACGCCGGGGCGTGCGGCCGCTGCTCGACGAGCTGGCCGTGATCGACGACGCCGCCGATGCCGAGGCGCTGGCCCGGGCCATCGGTGCCCTGCAGCGCACCGGCGCGGGCGGCGGCGTCGGGGTGTACGTGGACACCGACGCCAAGAACTCGGCGCGCTACCTGGTGCACTTCACCCAGTCCGGGCTCGGGCTGCCCGATGAGTCCTATTACCGCGAAGAGCGTCACGCCCAGGTGCTGGAGGCCTACCCGGCGCACATCGCGCGGATGTTCGCCCTGGTGTTCGGCGGCGATCCGGCCGACCACATTGCGACCGCCGACCGCATCGTCGCGCTGGAGGCCAGGCTGGCCGAGGCACACTGGGATGTGGTCAAGCGCCGCGACGCCGACCTCACCTACAACCTGCGCACGTTCGCCGAACTTCGCGACGAGGCGGTGGGGTTCGATTGGGCCGGCTGGGCCGGCGCGCTCGGCGCCGACCCGGAGTCCCTCGCGGAAGTGATTGTGCGCCAACCTGATTACCTGCGCACCTTCGCCGAGCTATGGCGCAACGAAGACCTCGAGGTGTGGAAGAGCTGGGCGCGGTGGCGGTTGATCCGCGCCCGGGCCGCCTGGCTGACCGACGAGCTGGTGTCCGCGGACTTCGACTTCTACGGCCGCCTGCTGACCGGCACCGAGCAGATCCGCGATCGGTGGAAGCGCGCGGTGTCGCTGGTGGAGAACCTGATGGGCGACGCCGTCGGAAAGCTCTACGTGCAACGGCATTTCCCGCCCGGGGCGAAGGCCCGCATCGACGAACTGGTGACCAACCTGCGGGCGGCCTACCGGATCAGCATCAGCGACCTCGACTGGATGACACCGGCGACCCGCGAGCGGGCGCTGACCAAGCTGGACAAGTTCACCGCCAAGGTCGGCTACCCCACGAAGTGGCGTGACTACTCCGCGCTGGTGATCGACCGCGCCGACCTGTACGGCAACTACCAGCGCGGGTACGCCGTCAACCACGACCGCGAGCTGGCCAAGCTGGGCGGGCCCGTGGACAAGGACGAGTGGTTCATGACACCGCAGACCGTCAACGCCTACTACAACCCGGGGATGAACGAAATCGTCTTTCCGGCAGCCATTTTGCAGCCGCCGTTCTTCGACGCCGAGTCCGACGACGCGGCCAACTACGGCGGCATCGGCGCGGTGATCGGCCACGAGATTGGCCACGGCTTCGACGACCAGGGCGCCAAGTACGACGGCGACGGCAATCTGGTGGACTGGTGGACCGACGCCGACCGCGCCGAGTTCGGCACCCGCACAAAGGCTCTCATCGAGCAGTACGACGCCTACACGCCGCGGGGACTGGCGAGCGAACACCACGTCAACGGCGCGTTCACCGTCGGGGAGAACATCGGCGACCTGGGCGGCTTGTCGATCGCGCTGCTGGCTTACCAGTTGTCACTGAACGGCCAGCCGGCTCCGGTCATCGACGGCCTGACCGGCGTGCAGCGGGTGTTCTACGGGTGGGCCCAGGTATGGCGCACCAAATCCCGTGAGGCCGAGGCGATCCGGCGCCTGGCGGTGGATCCGCACTCGCCGCCGGAGTTCCGCTGCAACGGCGTGCTGCGCAACATGGACGCCTTCTACGACGCCTTCGACGGCGCCGATGCCGGCGCGCTGTTCCTCGAACCGGACAACCGGGTCAAGATCTGGAACTGACCCTCACCTGGGCGGCCTCGATCCTTGCGGGGACGTGCTTGTGCCACGGCGTGCCGGCGTAGGGATCGCGCCATTCGGTCGAGGTGAGCGCGTTCGGGGCGACACCCGGGGTGACGGTGCGCCCGTCGTCGCCGACGTAGTCGAGCCCGAATCCGTTGGGCAGGGCGGCATGTCCGGGAAGCATGGTCTCGGTGATCTCGACGGTGGCCTCGGCGCTGCCGGCCGCCGTGCTGATGCGGGCCCGGCAGCCGTCGACGAGCCCCAGGGCCTGGGCGTCCTCGACGCTGACCCGCAGTGCGCCGTCGGCGTCGCGCTTGCGCCAGGCCGGGTCGCGGAAGATGTCGTTGGCGGTATACGCGCGCCGCTCCCCCACCGACAGCACGATCGGGAAATCCGGCGTGGTCAGCCGGGGCGGGGTGCGGTTCAGCGCCCCCAGTTCGTCGAGCATCGCGGGGATTTCCAGGGCGATCTTGCGGTCGGCGTGGCTGATCAACGCGAAGTCGTCCTCGTAGTTGTGCACGGTGAACGTCACTCCCGACGGGCTGTCCATGATCGCGTCGAACAGTGCGTTGCCGTCGGCGTGACCGGCGCGCCGCACGGCGTCCGGGTAGCTCATCGCGGTCTTCTGCGCGAGGCCCCACAGGGCGGCGGCACCGCGCAGTCCATCCGGCAGCGTGGGCCCCAGCGTCTCGTAGAGAACATATGGAAGCAGCTGCGCTACAGTCGGATTGGTGGCGACGGCGGAGAGGAACGCCTCGGTGTAGGCCTGCCGTCCCCGCTGCGCGGCCTCGTGCAGGGGCCGCAGGTCCGCGTCGTCCACCACCCCGAGCGCCCGCACCAACCGCGCCCAGATCTCGGGTTCGGGCAGGGTGCCCGGCAAGGGTTGCAGCAGTGGGCGGCGCAGCTGGAAAGTGTTGTGCGGGAATTCCAGGTTGAAGAAGGTGGCCTCCGGCTTCTCGAACTGGGAGGCGGCGGGAAGCACATAGTGGGCGAGTCTGGCCGTCTCGGTCATCGCGACGTCGATGACCACCATCAGCTCCAGTGATCCGAACGCCTCGCGGCAGGCGGCCGAATTCGCCAGTGAGTGAGCCGGATTGCTGCTTTCGACGATCATGGCCCGGAAGCGGTCGGGGTGATCGGTCAGGATTTCCTCGGGCACCACATTGCTGGGCACCAGCCCGGAAATGATCGGGGCGCCCGTCGCCGGTGTGCGGCCGGAGAACTGGCCGAACAGCGGCGCGAACGCCGAATGCAGGTGCTGGCCGCCCCGTTTCGCGAAATTACCGGTGAAGATCCACAGCAGTTTGTCCAGATACGAGCACAGCGTGCTGTTGGGTGCCTGCTGTACCCCGAGGTCCTCGAACACCGAGACGCTGGCCGCGGTGCCGATGCGCCGCGCCGCCGCGCGCAGCAGTTGCTCGTCCACCCCGCAGTGCTGCGCGTAGCCGGCCACCGGAATCTCGCGCAGCGCGGCACGCACGGCGTCGGCGCCGCGCACGTGCTCGGCGAGAAACGCTTCGTCGCAGAGGTTTTCCTGCACGAGGATGGCGGCCAGCGCGGCCAGGCACCACGCGTCGGTGCCGGGCCGCACCCGCAGGTGGAAGTCGGACATCTTGGCGGTGTCGGTGACCACGGGATCGATGACGATCATCGAGCGGTTCGGATCCTTGGCGATCTCGTTGAGCACCACCCGGGCCCGCGGAAAGCTCTGCGACATCCAGGGGTTCTTTCCCACGAACACCGCCACCTCGGCGTGCTCGAACTCACCCCGGGTGTGGCCGCCGTACAGCTGCCCGTCGACCCAGGCCTCGCCGGTTTTCTCCTGCGCCAGCGCGTTTGACCGGTAACGCGAACCCAAGGCCTTGAGGAAGGCGCCGCTGTACGCCCCGCCCAGGTGGTTGCCCTGCCCGCCGCCGCCGTAGTAGAAGATCTTGTCCCCGCCGTAGCTGTCGCGGATGTGTTTGAAGCCCTCGGCGATCTCCACAATCGCGGTGTCCCAGTCGATCTCCTCGTAGCTGCCGTCGGCGCGGCGGCGCAGCGGCGAGGTCAGCCGGGCACGGCTGTTCTGATAGTGGTCCAGCCGCAACGCCTTATTGCAGGTGTAACCCTGCGAGGCGGGATGGGCCTTGTCACCGCGGATGCGGGCCAGCCGGCGATCCTCGACTTGAACCACGATGCCACAGTTGCATTCGCACAGAATGCATGCGCTGGGTTGCCATTCACCGGTCATTGCGGGTGTCCTTTCGGGCTGCCTGATAGGACGAGGTGGCCAACAGCAGCTCGCGCAGCTGGCGATGGACGACGTCGAGGGGCATCAGGTCGCGTCGCACCCGGGCCAGCACGATCGCACCCTCGAGTGCGGTGGTGGCCAGGACGGCCAGCTCGCTCGCCCGCTCCCGCGGAACACCGTCGGCGATCAACCGCGCGGCGATCAGGTCGTTCCACCGGTCGAAGGCCGCGGCGGCGCGTGCGACCACTGGAGCCATGCGCTCGGCGTCCTGTTCGCCCGCCTCGACGGAGACCGCCACGATCGGGCAGCCGGCGCGGAAGTCGGTATCGAGCAGCTGCCGGCGGTACTGGTCGATCAACGTGTCGACCAGTTGCAGTCCGTCGTCCGCGCCGGCGATCACGGCGGCGACGTACTCGCCGGCGAAGTCGACGGCCTCGCAGAGCAACTGGGTGCGCCCGCCGGGGAAGTAGTGGTAGGCCGACCCCCGCGGCGCGCCGCTGTGTTCGAGCACGTCGGAGATGGCGGTGGCGCGCGCGCCCCGTTCGCGGATCAGCAGCGCGGCAGACACGACCATCCGCTCGCGTGGACTACGCATCGCAGCTCCTCAGCCATTGGAATATGTATGATGCTATACATAACGCGCCGGCGAGCGGAACCCCAAGCAACAAAAACCCGCCTAACCGCAAATCGCCCATTCCCGCTGGGGAATGGGCGATTTGCGCTGTCGCTGCGGGTTAGTTCATCCAGTCGGCGGAGCCGTCGTTCTTCTTGTAATTGCCGCCACTGGAGTTCTTCACGACGATCGGGTCACCGGGACCGAAGTTGTCGAAGAACCACTTGGCGTTGGTGGGGCTGATGTTGATGCAGCCGTGGCTGACGTCGCGCTTGCCCTGGTCGTCCACCGACCACGGCGCGCTGTGCACGTAGTCGCCGACGTTGTCGAAGCGGACCGCGTCCTCCACCGTGACCTTGTAGCCGTAAGTCGAGTTGACCGGCACGCCGTAGGTCGAGGAGTCCATCACCACCGAGGCCTTCTTGTCCTGGACGTAATAGGTGCCGTTGGGCGTCTGGTGATTACCCGACGTCATGCCCATCGACATCGGGAAGGTCTTCTCCACGGTGCCGTTGCGGGTGACGGTCAGCTGGTGCGTGGCGTCGTCGGCGGTGGCAATCAGCGTGTCACCGGTCTGAAAGGTGGACACGGTGCCGCCGGCGTCGACCGTCACGGCGGTGTGGGCGGGCCAGAAGTTGATCGGCCGCCAGCGCAGCTGGGTCGGGGTCATCCAGTAGAACTTGCCCGGCACCGGCGGGACCGACGAGACGTGCACCGCCGCGATCGCCGCGTCGGCGTTCTCGACCGTGCCCGGGAAGTTGATGATGATCGGCTGGCCCACGCCCACGGTCGAGCCGCTCTTCGGGACGAACGACGGCGGCCCGAACGGCGCCGTGCCGGTGAACGGCGTGTTGTTCTGCCCATCAGCGGCGGCCGCGGCGGGTTGGGCGCCCGGCGGAACCCATGGCGGCGGCGCCAGCGGGTTGGGCGGCGGCGGGGCCGCCAGCGGATCGGCCGGGGGCTGCGGCGCGAACGGGTCGGGTGGCGCGGGTGGTGCAGGCGGAGCCGCGACCGCGCCCGGGTCAGCGGGGGCCGGGTCCGGATCCGCCAGTGCGGGAGCCGCACTCAGCACCAGCGCCATGCCCACGACGGACGCCAAGCCGGCGGTGTTCAGAGCGGCGAAGAGGCCCTTTCCGGCCCTGGCCCGCGTCCTGCCCGACATACGCATACCTCCACTCGTGTTCTCGACACAGTGTGGCATAGGGCACGCCCCAGCTATCGTCAGCCGCGGCCGAACCGGGCCCGAAAGCGGCGCTGATTGCGTGGTTGAGCTGGGCGGCTATGAATCGGGTGAGCTTGTCGGAGCAACATCCAGCATCCGCCGGTTGGCCACGATGCCGGCCAGGGCGACGGCCATCAGGGCCGCCGACGCGGTCAGCATCATCGTGACGCTGCGCTCGAAGAGCAGGCCACCGGCCAGCGAGCCGGCCATGATGCCGACCTGGAACGCGGTGACGTAGAGCCCCGACGCACCGTCGGGGTCGTCGGCCCCGTTGCGCATCGCGGCGGATTGCATCATCGGCGAGACCGCGGTGGCCATCGCCCCCCACAGCACGATGGCGGCGGTCCCGATGAGCGCGGTGGCCACGCCGGTCCGGCCACCGATCGCCAGGGCGGTCAGCGCCACGAAGGCCGCCGTCAACCCCGTGGTGCACAGGATGATCGCGCTCTTGGGCCGGTGGTCCAGCGGCCGGGCCACCAGCGGCAGCGACAGCAGGCCGGCCAGCCCGTAGGCGGCCAGCACGAAGGCGAGGTTCGGCCCGCGCACCCCGAGCACGTTGCGGATGATCTCGACGATGTAGGTGTAGGAGACGAAATGGCCGGTGACGGCGATCATCGCCAGCACGCTGACCAGGATCAGCCGCGGGTTGCGGTGGTGTCGCGACCGCGGACCCACGTGGGCGAGCTGGTCGGAGGTGAGCACCATCTCCGGCAGCATCAGGCGGGCGGCGATCGTCACGGCGGCGGCCGCGACGGTGACGCACACGACGGCCAGGCGCCAGCCCCACATCAGGCTCAGCGCCGCGGTCAGCGGGCTGCCCACCACCAGCGCCAGGCTGGTGCCGACGTAGATCGACATGGTGGCGCGGCCGGCGTGGCTGGGCGGCACCAGCCGGGTGGCGATCGGTGCGATGACCGCCCAGAGCAGGCCGTGGGTGATCGCGCAAAGCACCCGCCCGGCGGCCAGCACCGCGAAACTGGGGGCCAGCGCCGAAATGACCTGTGAGGCGGTCAGGCAGGTCAGGCTGAGCATGAGCGCACGACGCCGGGGCCAATGCGCCGTCCAGCGCACCAGCGGAAACGTCGTCAGCGCCGCCACGAAGGCATACCAGGTCAGCAACGTGCCCACCGCGAACAGGCTGACGTGCAGGTCACGGGCGATGGCCGGCAGCGCGCCCACCGGCAGGATCTCGGCGGTGACGTAGGTGAACGCCGCGGCCGCCAGCACAGCCAACTGAGCCGCGATCCGTGGGGTCCACGTTCGCGCGGCAGCATTAATTTCGGCAGTCATGGCTTCTGTATCGGCCGGACTACCCACTTCCTGGGTTGTCGCGCCTAATGCGATCACACTGCCTTACCGTACGGACCGCAACTACTTCTCCCCCTGAATCAGGGCCGCTACGCAGGTCTCAACTGCGTCACCAATCAGGAACGAACCAGCCGCGCGATTGCAGCGGAGGCCTCGTCGAGCTTGGCCTGGGCGTCATCGCCGCCTTCGGCGACGGCGCGGGTGACGCAGTGGTTCAGGTGCTCGTCCAGCAAATTCAGGGCGACCGACCGCAGGGCGCTGTTGACGGCGCTGACCTGGGTGAGGACATCGATGCAGTATTTGTCCTCCTCGATCATCCGGGCGATGCCACGGACCTGGCCCTCGATGCGCCGAAGCCGTTTGGCGTAGTTGTCCTTCTGCTGCGAGTACCCGTGCTCGTCGGTCATCTGCCACCCCTGCTCACTCGGCCGCCCGTCGGCGGCATCACGCCGAACTCCAGCTTATACCCCATCGGGGTATCACCCCGGAAATGGGCATCGCGACTGGCCAGCGCATACTTGAGCAATGCCCACCACCGATTCGGCCACCACCGCCGACATCAAGCCGCGTAGTCGTGACGTCACCGACGGCCTGGAGAAGGCCGCCGCCCGGGGCATGCTGCGGGCCGTAGGCATGGGAGACGAGGACTTCGCCAAGCCGCAGATCGGGGTCGCGTCGTCGTGGAACGAGATCACCCCGTGCAACCTCTCGCTGGACCGGCTCGCCAAGGCCGTCAAGGAGGGCGTGTTCTCGGCCGGCGGGTATCCCCTCGAGTTCGGCACCATCTCGGTGTCCGACGGCATCTCGATGGGCCACGAGGGCATGCACTTCTCCCTGGTGTCGCGCGAGGTGATCGCCGACAGCGTCGAGACCGTCATGCAGGCCGAACGCCTGGACGGCTCGGTGCTGCTGGCCGGCTGCGACAAGTCGCTGCCCGGGATGCTGATGGCCGCCGCACGGCTGGACCTGGCCTCGGTGTTCCTCTACGCCGGCTCCATCCTGCCCGGCATCGCCAAGCTGTCCGACGGCACCGAGCGCGAGGTCACCATCATCGACGCGTTCGAGGCGGTCGGTGCGTGCGCCCGGGGCCTGATGCCGCGTGAGGACGTCGACGCCATCGAGCGGGCGATCTGTCCCGGTGAGGGGGCGTGCGGCGGCATGTACACGGCCAACACGATGGCCAGCGCCGCCGAGGCGCTCGGGATGTCCCTGCCGGGCAGCGCGGCGCCGCCGGCGACCGACCGCCGCCGCGACGGGTTCGCCCGGCGCAGTGGTGCGGCCGTCGTCGAACTGCTGCGGCGCGGCATCACCGCCCGCGACATCCTGACCAAGGAGGCGTTCGAGAACGCGATCGCGGTGGTGATGGCGTTCGGCGGCTCGACCAACGCGGTGCTGCACCTGCTGGCCATCGCCCACGAGGCCGACGTCGAACTGTCGCTCGACGATTTCAGCCGGATCGGGTCGAAGGTGCCGCACCTGGCCGACGTCAAACCGTTCGGCCGCCACGTGATGTCGCATGTCGACCACATCGGCGGCGTGCCGGTGGTGATGAAGGCGCTGCTGGACGCCGGGCTGCTGCGCGGCGACTGCCTGACGGTGACCGGCGCGACCGTGGCCGAGAACCTGGCCGAGATCGCCCCGCCCGACCCGGACGGCAAGGTACTGCGCGCGCTGAGCAATCCCATCCACCCGACCGGCGGCATCACCATCCTGCGCGGATCGCTGGCGCCCGAGGGCGCGGTGGTCAAGTCGGCCGGTTTCGATTCCGACGTGTTCGAGGGCACCGCAAGGGTTTTCGACGGCGAACGGGCCGCCCTGGACGCGCTGGAGGACGGCACCATCACCAAGGGTGACGCAGTGGTGATCCGTTACGAAGGCCCCAAGGGCGGCCCGGGCATGCGCGAGATGCTGGCCATCACCGGCGCTATCAAGGGCGCCGGTCTGGGCAAGGACGTGTTGCTGCTGACCGACGGCCGGTTCTCCGGCGGGACCACCGGCCTGTGCGTCGGCCATATCGCGCCCGAGGCGGTCGACGCCGGGCCGATCGCCTTCCTGCGTGACGGCGACCGGATCCGCCTGGACGTGGCCAACCACGTCCTCGACGTGCTGACCGATCCGGTCGAGTTCGAGGCCCGCCGCAAGGATTTCACCCCGCCGGAGCCGCGCTACAAGACCGGGGTGCTGGCCAAGTACGTGAAGCTGGTCAGCTCGGCCGCGATCGGCGCGGTCTGCGGCTGATCGCCGCCCCGGGCCGTACCGAGCCTGCCCGGGGTCAGCGAATCGCCTTGCCGCTTAACCGAGTTCGAGGCTACGCGTGCGTGCCCGCGGCGCGGGTACGCATGCCGAAGTAGGTCGCGTTGAGCCCCAGGAACGTCAACAACGCGCCCGCAACGACGTTCGACCACGTCATGCCGGAGGTCAGCGTGACGCCCGGCAGGATCCACGTCGACACGATGACCCACACGCCCAGCACCGGCAGCGTCCAGGTCATGCCGTGTGCACGATCCAGCGTCGTCGCGAACCCATAGGCCAAGAACGCCACCGCGATCCCGACGATAAGGTCGGACGTGGCAAGCGATCCCGTCCCGTTGAATCCGACGATCCACGGCGACGCCGCCACGTACAGACCCGTCAACAGGACCAGCCCGAACGTGACATGCGCACTCATCGACTCGGCAACGCGCTCGTAGCGCGCGCGAAGAGCCAACAAATCGGGGTGGTGATCGATTGATGAATGGACTGTACTCATTTTGTGACCTTTCTGTTATGCGACAAGCCTTTTGAGCGTTGCCGCACCCATCCATCTAACGTCCAGATTACGCCCGCGCGCCGTCGACCAGCAACGAAAATTGACGCTCCGGCAAGCCGGGTTGTGGGGCTATGTCGGTGACCCGCGTAGCGTCTTGAGGCATGGACATCGCGGACCGGCTTCGCCTCGATGTGCCGATCGGCCAGGCCGGCATGGGTGGCGGGCTGGCGGGCGCGGCACTGGCGGGCGCCGTCGCCGCGGCGGGCGCGCTGGGCACGCTGGGCATCGACACGCCCCGCCGGCTAAGGGCGTCGATAGATGAAGTGCGAGAACGAGCCCCGGGCCGCGCCGTCGCGGTGAACCTGCTGATGCCCTTCGTTCATCGCCGGCACGTCGCGGTCTGTGTCGACGCCCGGGTGGACGCCGTCGTGGTGGCGTTCGGCGAAAAGCGAGGGCTCGTGGAGCACCTGCGCGAGGCGGGGATCTTCGTGTTCGTGATGGTAGGCACCGAGCCGGCGGCCCGGGCTGCGATCGCCTGTGGCGCCGATGGTTTGATCGCGCAAGGGCGCGAGGCTGGGGGCCATCTCGTCGGGACCATGCCGGCTCTCGAGTTCGTGCC
>NZ_QMEU01000085.1 GCF_003284975.1 Mycobacterium colombiense | reverse complement strand
GGCGGCGACCCGCTCGGCCTCGGCTTCCAGCTCCTCAGGGTTTCTGGGGTCGGTGTCGCCGGTGGCGACCGGCTCGACATCGAGGTGCTGGGCCCGCTCGCTGGCGATGCGCACGGTCGCGGCGACCCGTTCGGCCAGCGCGGACAGCGCAAACCAGGTGTGCTGAACGGACTCGGCGCGGCTGGACAGTTCGGCGACCGCCGCCTCATGCGTTGTCAGCTCCTCGGACGCCACCGCCAGCCGCGAGGACGCCTGGTCGTGGTCGCGGCGCATGGCGGCCTCGGCCTCGAAGATGGCCTCCCGTTCGCCCTGCCGGTTGACCAGGTCATCGGCGGCCAGCCGCAGCCGGGCGTCGCGCAGGTCGGCCTGGATGGTCTGGGCGCGACGCGCCACCTCGGCCTGGCGGCCCAGCGGTTTGAGCTGGCGACGTAACTCGGTGGTCAGGTCGGTCAGCCGCGCCAGGTTCGCCGACATCGCGTCGAGTTTGCGCAGCGCCTTTTCCTTGCGCTTGCGGTGCTTGAGCACGCCGGCGGCTTCCTCGATGAACGCGCGACGGTCTTCCGGCCGCGATTGCAGGATCTCGTCGAGCTTGCCCTGCCCGACGATGACGTGCATCTCCCGGCCGATGCCGGAGTCGCTCAGCAGCTCCTGAACATCCATCAAACGGCAACTGCTGCCGTTGATTTCGTACTCGCTGGCGCCGTCGCGGAACATCCGCCGCGTGATGGACACCTCGGAGTATTCGATGGGCAGCGCGTTGTCGGAGTTGTCGATGGTGACGGTGACCTCTGCGCGGCCCAGCGGGGCCCGCGACGACGTCCCGGCGAAGATGACGTCCTCCATCTTCCCGCCGCGCAGGGTCTTTGCTCCCTGCTCCCCCATGACCCACGCAAGCGCGTCGACGACGTTGGATTTGCCCGAGCCGTTGGGCCCGACGACGGCGGTGATGCCCGGTTCGAACCGCAGAGTCGTCGGCGAGGCGAAGGACTTGAAGCCCTTCAGCGTCAGACTCTTGAGGTACACGGCGAGCCAGACTACCGCTCAAATCGGCCCGGACGGCGGCACCGCGGGGTGTCGGCCGGCCCGAAATAGGGCGGCGTTTCGGGCGGTCGACGCACTGGTCACAGTGGTCACATCAGCCACGGGATGGAGGTGAATGTCGCCGTGCGAAATGCACTAGCGCCGGTGCAATCACGTTGCGGATTCGCCCATCGACGCCGCAACCGGTGCCGGTGTGACGATGTGGCGCCCAGCGGCTCGGCGGACGCCCCGACCTGCCCGTCAGCGCTCGACGAAACCCTCGAACCGCTCCTGCGGCGGGGACCAGTCGGCGACCACCTTGTCGACGTGGCCGGGCCGCGACGGCCATGCGGTGCCGCCTTCCAGCAGGTGCAACAGCTTCTCGCCGGCCGACCGCGGGCCCTGGGCGACCACCAGAACGCGGCCGTCGGACTGGTTGGCGGCGTAACCGGTGAGGCCCAGCTCCAGCGCCCGGCAGCGGGTCCACCAGCGGAAACCGACGCCTTGGACCTGGCCGTGCACCCATGCGGTGAGCCGGGTGTCAGGCTCCGACATTTTTCGCCTCGGAGCTGACCTCGAAGTTGACGGTGGTTCCGGACTTGAGCGTGCGGCCGACCGTGCAGACCTGGTCGATCGCGCGGTTGACTACGACCAGCAGGCGCTGCTTCTCGTCGTCGGCCAGCGACGACAGGTCCAGTTCCAGGGTCTCCTCGAGCAGCGGATAGCGTTCCTGCTCCCGGTCGGCAGCGCCGGAGACCTTCACCACCGCCTTGTAGTCGTCACCCAGCCGGCGGGCCAGCGGCAGGTCGCTGGACATCCCGCTGCACGCCGCGAGCGCGATCTTGAGCAGCTCACCGGGGGTGAACACGCCTTCGACGTCCTCCGAGCCGATCAGCACCTGCGCCCCTCGTGAGCTGTACCCGGTGTAGCGGCGAGTTCCGGTGCGTTCCACCCATAGTTCGGCCATGGCTCATTTCTACCGGGCGTCCGAACTTTTCAGGCACGGGCATACTGTTTTGCATGTCCACCGTGGTCGCATTCCATGCCCACCCGGACGACGAGGTCGTGCTCACGGGCGGCACCCTGGCGCGGGCGGCGGCGGCCGGGCACCGGGTGGTCGTGGTCACGGCGACCGACGGTCGCGTGCACAACGAGGACGACAACGACCGGCTAGACGAATTGCGTTTGAGCGCAAGCATTCTCGGGGCGCATCGGGTGGAGTGCCTGGGGTACGCCGACAGCGGCTACGGCCCGCTTTTCTACCCGGATCCGCCCGGGCGCACCCGCTTCGGCCGGGCGAACCTCGACGAGGCGGCCGGGCGCCTGGCCGGCATCCTGCGCGACGAACACGCCGACCTGCTGCTCAGCTATCAGCCCAACGGCGGCTACGGCCACCGCGACCACGTCCAGGTGCACCACGTGGGCAAACGGGCGGCCGAGCTCGCCGCCATTGCGCGGGTACTGGAGGTGACGATGCCGCGCGAAATGCTGCTTCGCGTCAGCGATGTCGCGCATGTGTTGCGGCTGCCGCAGCCATACGAACGCGATATCGTCCGCGACGCCTACGCCCCCCGCGCCACAATCACCCATCGCGTCAACGTCTTCGGATTCGCGCGCCAGAAGCGCGACGCATTCGCCGCGCACCGCTCCCAGATCGGCGCTTCGGGTCTGGTTGCGCGCGTGTTCGAGGTGCTGCTGCGGTTGCCGCCTCAGGTATTCGGTGCGCTGTTCAGCCACGAGTGGTTCGTGGACCCGGCGCTGCCCACCGGGACGCTGCGCCGCGACATCTTCGATTGACTCACCGGCGTTCGAAAGCTCAACCCCGCGGGCGCGGTTGACATTTCGGGCAGTAGAACGACGAGCGGTTCATGAACTTCTCCCGGCGCATCACCGCCCCGCAGCGACGGCAGGCGTGGCCCTCACGGCCGTAGGCGTCCAACGATCGGTCGAAATATCCGGACTCGCCGTTGACGTTGACATACAGCGAGTCAAACGACGTCCCCCCTTTGGCCAGCGCGTCGCGCATCACGGCGGCGGCCGCGTCGAGCACGGCGGTCAGCTGCTTGCGGCTCAGCGTGTCGGACAGCCGCGCGCCGTGCAGCTTGGCCCGCCACAGCGCCTCATCGGCGTAGATGTTGCCGATACCCGACACCACCTGCTGATCGAGCAGCTGCCGCTTGATCTCGGAATGCTTGCGCCGCAATACTTTTACCACCGCGTCCGCATTGAAGCGGGGGTCCAGCGGGTCGCGCGCCAGGTGCGCGACCGGTTCGGGCACCACGCTGCCGTCCACTTCGACCAGATCGGCGAGCATCCACCCCCCGAAGGTGCGCTGGTCGGCGAAACTCAGCACGGTCCCGTCGTCGAGCAGCGCGGAGATCCGGACGTGGTCGGCGCGCGGCACCGCACCGAGTAACATCTGCCCGCTCATGCCGAGGTGAACCACCAGCGCCGTATCCGATTGCTGCCCAACGGGTTCGGTGTCGAGCAGCAGCCACAGGTATTTGCCGCGCCGATCGGTGCCGGTGATTCGCGCGTTCAGCAGCCGGGCGGTCAGGTCCGCGGGCCCCGCTTCATGACGACGCACCGCGCGCGGGTGATGCACCCGCACGGCGGTGATCGTCTTGCCGACGACGTGGGCATGCAGGCCGCGGCGCACCACCTCGACTTCGGGCAGTTCGGGCATTCAGACAGACACCATCTAGTTGGGCGTCGTCCCTGCGGTGTCCAGCACGTCGAGGGTTTTCCAGGTCTGGGCCGCGGCCTTCTGCTCGGCTTCCTTCTTGGAGCGGCCCACCCCGGTGCCGTATTCGGTCTCGGCCACCACGACCACCGCGGTGAATTCCTTGTCGTGGTCGGGGCCGGTGGAGGTGACGACGTAGGACGGCGCGCCCATGCCGCGCGCCGCGGTCAGTTCCTGCAGGCTCGTCTTCCAGTCCAGCCCGGCTCCCAGCGTCGGCGCGGCGTCCAGCAGCGGACCGAACAACCGCAGAATCACCTCGCGCGCAACGTCGATCCCGTGGTCGAGGTAGATCGCACCGAGCAGCGATTCCATCCCGTCGGCCAGGATGCTGGATTTGTCGGCCCCGCCGGTGTTGGCCTCCCCACGCCCGAGCAGCAGATGGACGCCGAGGCCACCGTCGCACAGCTTGCGCGCGACGTCGGCCAGCGCCTGGGTGTTGACGACGCTGGCCCGCAGCTTGGCCAGGTCACCCTCGCTGCGGTCGGGGTGGCGGTGGTAGAGCTCGTCGGTGATGGTCAGCCCCAGCACGGCATCGCCCAGGAACTCCAGGCGCTCGTTGGTGGGCAGGCCGCCGTGCTCGTAGGCGTAGCTGCGATGCGTCAGCGCCAGGGACAGCAGTTCGTCGGACAGTTCAACCCCGAGGGCGTCGAGCAGAACCTGCCGTGAGCTCACCGCTGGTCCCGCGACTCGTCCGACTCGGCGCCGAACATGCCCGCCAGCTTGGCCCACCGCGGATCGATGCGATCGTGCCGGTGGCCCGGCTCGGCGGCCAGCGCGACGCCGCACTCGGGGCACAGCCCCGGGCAGTCCGGGGTGCACACGGGCGAGAACGGGAGCTCGAGCCCGACGGCGTCGCGGATCGACTGCTCGAGGTCGATGGTGTCGTCCACAATGTGGCCCACCTCGTCTTCCTCGGTGGTCGCCTCGGTGGTGCTGTCCGGGTAGGCGAACAGTTCGGTCAGCCGCACCTGCACGTGACTTTGTAGCTTGGTCAGGCAACGCGAGCACTCACCGGCGGTCGGGGCGGTCACCGTACCGGTCACCAGGACGCCTTCGGACACCGATTGGACCTGGAGGTCCAGGTCCAGGTCCGCGCCGGCCTCGATCGCGATCATGTCCAGCCCGATGCGGGACGGACTGGGCACGGTCTTTCGCAGGGTGACCATGGCCCCGGGGCGCCGCCCGAGCCGGGTGATGTCGAACGCCATCGGTCCGGCAAGCCGTGACGCTGCGCCGCGGGCCGATGATGTGCTGTGCTGCCGCGTCATAGTAGGAAATCCTACGGCGCCGACCGGACAATTCCAGGGCGTGGCCGCCCGGGTCGACCGCCGCGCGGGGCTAGCGCACGGCGTAGTCGTGGGTTCCGGCGGCGGTGCGCAGTTGGTGACGACCGCGTCCCACCGAGCGCAGGGTGCCGTTGAGGAATTCCTCGAACTCGGCGAGCTTGTTGTCGACGTAGATGTCGCACTCGCCGCGCAGCCGGTCGGCCTCGGCGTGCGCCGAGTCGATGAGCCGGGTGGCCTCGGCGTTGGCCGCCTCCACCACGCTGTTCTGCGACACCAGGCGCTGCTGCTCCTTGATGCCCTCTTGCACGGCCTTCTCGTAGGAGATGTTGCCGTTTTCCAGCAGCCGGTCGGCTTCGGCCTGGGCGCGACCGACGCTGGCTTCGTACTCGCGCTTGGCCGCCGTGGCGATGCGCATCGACTCTTCGCGGGCCTCGCCGACCATCCGCTCGCTGTGCTGGCGCGCCTCGCTCACCATCCGGTCGGCTTGCGCCTTGGCGTCGGACAGCAGCCGGTCGGCCTCCGCGCGGGCGTGGTTGAGCATGGACTCCGACTCGGTGGTCGCCGAGGCCACCATGGACTCGGAGTGCGTCTTGGCGTCCTGCAGCATCGAATCGCGGGCGTCCAGCACATCCTGGGCGTCATCCAGTTCGCCCGGAATCGCATCCTTGATGTCGTCGATCAACTCCAGCACGTCGCCGCGGGGCACCACGCAGCCGGCCGTCATCGGAACGCCACGGGCTTCTTCCACGATGGCGCTGAGTTCGTCCAGCGCCTCAAAGACTCGATACACGGCCATACCCTCCTGGCGTCTGCAAAGATCCGGTTGTTACCAGTGTGCCTGGTGTTGTCACTGTGACAGCGGTGGCGAGCCCGGTGTGTCGGGTATTTGCCCGTTCGGGGCGCCTCAAACGCCCCGGTGCGCCGTTTCCGGCCAGGTCGCAGGAATCCAGTGTCATCAGAAAGCGCCCGTTCACGCTGTTACCGCGGCCGCGACGACCGCGCGAGGTGGTTCATCCATATTCGGCGCCGGGCCCCCGCCGAGGCTTGACGGGCGCGGGGCCCGGGGTTTGCGTCGACCCGCCGGGGCCCGGCTATCTGCCAGCGATTCTAGGTGCCGGGCGGCCGGGCCACTATCGCGACCGTCGGCGATATACCCCCTCGGGGTATACTTCACGGGATACGTGGGCGCCCTACGGTTTACCCAGGAGGATTCTCAATGACGGTGCTATCGGCGATCGGGCACGCCTTGACACTCGCGGGCTCGATGACGTGGGAAATCTTGTGGGCACTGATCCTGGGTTTCGCCCTCTCGGCGGTGGTGCAGGCCGTCGTGCGTCGCTCGACCATCGTGTCGCTGATGGGTGACGACCGTCCGCGCACCCTGGCGGTCTCCGCGGGGCTGGGCGCGGCGTCGTCGTCGTGCTCGTACGCCGCGGTGGCGCTGGCGCGGTCGCTGTTTCGCAAGGGCGCCGACTTCACCGCCGCGATGGCGTTCGAAATCGGTTCCACCAACCTGGTGGTGGAGCTGGGCATCATCCTGGCGCTGCTGATGGGCTGGCAATTCACCGCCGCCGAATTCGTCGGCGGCCCACTGATGATCGTCGCGCTGGCCGTGCTGTTCCGGCTGTTCGTGCGTTCGCGGCTCGTCGACGCCGCCCGCGCGCAGGCGGAGCGGGGAATCGCCGGCTCCATGGAAGGCCATGCCGCCATGGACATGTCGATCCAGGGCGAGGGCTCGTTCTGGCGACGGCTGTTTTCCCCGGCGGGCCTCACCTCGGTTTCACACGTGTTCGTGATGGAGTGGCTGGCTATCCTGCGCGACCTCGTGCTGGGCTTGTTGATCGCCGGCGCCGTCGCGGCCTGGGTGCCCGAAAAGTTCTGGCAGGTCTTCTTTTTAGCCGATCACCCGGGCCTCTCGGCGCTGTGGGGTCCGATCGTCGGGCCCATTGTGGCGATCGTGTCCTTCGTGTGCTCCATCGGCAATGTGCCGCTGGCCGCGGTGTTGTGGAACGGAGGCATCAGCTTCGGCGGTGTCATCGCCTTCATCTACGCCGACCTGTTGATCCTTCCGATCCTCAACATCTACCGCAAGTATTACGGCGCCAAGATGATGCTGACGCTACTGGGCACCTTCTACGCCGCGATGGTGGCCGCCGGATATCTGGTCGAATTAATCTTCGGCACAACGCATCTCATTCCCAAGCAGCGCAATGCGACGGTGATCGAGGCGTCGATCTCCTGGAACTACACGACGTGGCTCAACATCGTCTTCCTGATGCTCGCGGCAGTCCTGATCGCCCGGTTCGTCACGTCCGGAGGTCTGCCGATGGTGCGGATGATGGGCGGCTCCCCCGAGGCCGGCCAATCAGAGCACCGCCACTGAGGAGTCTCAGGGTTGCGGCAACCGCACGTCCAGCACCACGCAGCGTCCTTGCCCGGCCTCGGCGAGCGCCCATTCGACGGCCTTGCTCATCTCCGCGGGCGTGTGCACCGTGCGTCCGCTGCCACCGCACGCCGCGGCGAGCGCGGCGTAGTCGGTGTCGGGGGTGAGCCGGGTCTCGCCGAAGTCGTTCTCCCGCACCGACACTCCCTGCGGATACAGGTCCATCACCGGCAACTTGGAGGCCAGATACGACTGGTTGTTCAGGACGACCGTGACGAAGGGCGCACCATGGCGATGCGCGGACCACAACGCGGCGGTGGGCACGCCGAAGTTGAACGAGCCGTCGCCGCAGATGGCGACGACGGGCGCCTCCGGCCGGGCGAGTTTGACCCCGAACGCGCCGCCGAGCGCCCAGCCCAATCCCGGTGCGCCCGTGTCGAAGAGCTGCCCCGGTGACCGCCGCACCTGCCGGGCCACGGCGGACCGGTTGGTCACGGCCTCCTGGACCACCACCGCGTCGTCGGGCAGGGCGCCGCCCAACGCGGCCAGCATCGCATCGGGTGCGTCCGCCGGGCGATCGGAGGCGGCCCGGCGGGCCGCTTCGCGCTGGCGCTGCGCCGTGTCGGCCTCGGCCGCCTGCCGGCGCGCGGCCCACTTCTCCCGTAGCTCGTCGGTGGCCAGCCGCAACAGGGTCTGCTCGAGCAACAGCAGCGCCACCCGCGTGTCGGCGGTCAGCGCGACCTCGATCGGAAACGACCACAGCGGCATGCTCGGTTTGACCGGATCGCCGTCGATCTGCACCACGCGGGCATTCGCGGGCGGGGCCAGCTGCGCGGGCACCCAGGGCACTTCGCAGTCCAACAGCAGCACGGTGTCGGCGTTCTCCAGCGGGGCCGCGTCGCCCACCACGTGCAACGGATGTCCCAGCGGCAGGTTGGCGCGGTCGCCCTGATCGATCACCGGCGCACCCAGCAGCTCGGCGATGCGGCCCAGCACCGTTGCGGTCGGGGGGTCGGCGGCGGTCCGGTCCGTGACGATGACAACCCGCTTGCCCCCCACCAGGATTCCCGCCAAGCGTCCCAGCGCGCCCGGGTCCGGGCCGGGTGGTATGGCCGGCGGCAGGCGGCGCGGCAGCGCGCCGACCCCGTGCTCCATCAACGCTTCTCGCGGCAGCATGACGTACGCGGGGCCGGACGGGCAGGATTGGGTGACCTGGAAGGCTCGCCGGACGATCGGGGCCAGCTCGCGGCCGCGGGGAACCTCCATGTGCCACTTGGCGTAGTTGCGCACCGCGGCGGGCTGGTCGAGTTGCTCCTGCTGCCAATGGATGTAGGTGTCGCGGTGACCGCGCACCCCCGGCGCCGAGCTGTACGGAGCGCGGCCGGCGAACACCACCACCGGGGTCCCGTTGCGCTGCGCGTTGTGCAGCTGGCAGCCCAGGTTCAGCGTGCCGGCGTCGACATGCACCATGACCGCCTGCGGTCGGCCGCTGGCCATGTGATGGCCGATGGCCGCGGCCAGCGCGATGCTCTCGTGCACGCACAACACCGCTTGCGGGCTCGGCGTGCCCGCGGCGCGCGCCGCCGCCAGCGCCTCCTGAATCGGCGCGGAATCGGTTCCGGGGTTGATGAAGAAGTGCGCGACTCCCTCGTCGGCGAGCAGCGCAACCAGATCGGCCGCGGCCTCGGGTACGTCGAACAGATTGTCTACCGTCATGGTGCCGTTCTCCTATCGACGTCGGCGACCTCGCGTACCCCCTCCTGACGGATCAGATCTTCAAGATACGTTCTGTGTGGGCGCGGGTGATCGTTTTCGGTCAGCCGGAGCGCAGCATAGGGCGTTCGAGCCCATCGATTACCTCCTGTGAGTGGCGCCGGCGCGATCGACCGAGCACACGTTGCTGTCTATCAAAACTTCGCTGCTGCATGGGAATTCGTCCATGCAACGATCAACGCGGGTCACGCTTGCGCCCGTTTCGCGGAAGACCGCGACGCAGCTCGTGTGGTTTTCGCGGCGTGGATGGTGCGCGGTCCGGCACCGGCCCGGATCGACGGCTAAAACTTGTCGTACCCCGTTGCGATGATAATGTCATGTCTTCGACCGCGACTGCAGTCAGCGTCGAAGTGCGCCCCAAGGATCGTCTTGAGGTGTTGTTCGAGGAGTTGGCGGAGTTGACCGGTCAGCGCAATGCGATCGATGGGCGCATCGTGGAGATCGTCGCCGAGATCGATCGCGACGAATTGTGCGGTATCACCGGGGCGCGGTCGGTGCCGGCGTTGGTGGCCTGGAAGACGGGCTGCTCGCCGGCCAACGCGCGCACGATCGCCACCATCGCACACCGGTTGGCCGAGTTTCCGCGCTGCGCGGCGGGCATGCGGCAGGGTCGGCTGTCGGCCGATCAGGTCGGGGTGATCGCCGCCCGGGGCGGGCAGGGGTCCGATGAGCACTACGCGCAGCTGGCCGCGGTGGCCACGGTCAACCAGCTGCGTACCGCGGTCAGGCTCGAACCGCGCCCCGACCCCGAGGCCCGGCCCGAGGAGCTGGAGCGTTCGTTCACCGCGACCACCACCGAGGCGGGCAGCTGTTATCGGATCACCCTGGGCCACCATGATGCGGCGAAGTTCGACGCGGCGGTGGCGTCGCATCGTGACGCCCTGATCGGTGAGTGGAAGCGCGATCACGGCGACGCCGGCGCGGGTGATCAGCGGCCGCCGATGCCGGGCACGGTCGAGGCGTTTATGCGTCTGGTGGAGGCTGGGTGGGATGTCGAGGCGGCGCGGCGCCCGCACGGGCAGCACACCACCGTGGTGGTGCACCTCGATGTGGACAAGCCCGCCGCGGCGCTGCATCGGGGTCCGCTGCTCGCCGATGCCGACCGCCAATATTTGAGCTGTGATGCCACCGGTGAAGTGTGGTTCGAACGCCGCGGCGAGGTTATCGGCGCCGGGCGGGCCACGCGGCTGATCAGCCGGCGGCTGCGCCGCGCGCTGGAGTATCGCGACCGCACGTGTGTGGTGCCCGGCTGCGGCGCCACCCGCGGTCTGCACGCTCATCACCTGCGGCACTGGGAAGACGGCGGCCCCACCGAGTTGGCCAACCTGGTGTTGCTGTGCCCCTACCACCACCGGCTGCATCATCGTGGTGTCCTCACCATCACCGGACCCGCACACGCACTCACCGTCACCGACACCACCGGCCGCCCACTGAGCCCGGGATCACTGGCACGCCCACCCACCGGGCCCCCACCCACAGTCCCACCCTGTCCGGGACCGATCGGCGAACGCGCCGACTGGTGGTGGTACACCCCCTTCCAACCCCAACCACCACCACCAACCAACTAGCGGGTCACCACCGGTCATCACCGGGTAAAAGGTTGGCCAAAACCCTTGTCACGCAACGCTTTGCGCGGTCGATCGGCCGATTCAGGACCGGGCCGAAAGCCGTTCGCGCAGACGGCGATTGACCGGTTCGGGCAGCAGTTCGGACACGTCACCGCCGAGCATCGCGACCTCTTTGGCCAGCGATGAGGACACGAACGAATAGCGCGGGGCGGTAGCGACGAAGAAGGTGTCTACACCGGCGACGTGTTTGTTCATCTGCGCCATCTGCAGCTCGTATTCGAAATCGGTGCCGGTGCGCAACCCCTTCACGATGGCGGTCATGCCCCGCGCCCGGACGAAGTCGACGACCAGGCCCTGCCCGGCCTCCACCCGCAGGTTGGGCAGGTGCGTCGTCGATTCGTTGATCATCGCGATCCGCTCGTCGAGGTCGAACATGCCCTTTTTGGCGGGGTTGGTCAGGATCGCCACCACCACCTCGTCGAACTGGGCCGACGCGCGCTCGAAGACGTCGATGTGACCCAACGTCACCGGGTCGAACGACCCGGGGCACACCGCGCCCGTCATGCGCGCCATCCGATGCAAGCGGGTGATCTGCGGACATCGGCGATCATGGCGCGCGGCGAGACGATGCAGCGGGGGCACCTCCCGCTTGCGGGGGACGAAGCGATGCTGAGGAGCGGCGCCATGACGAACGACGGTACACGCCTACCTCAATCGCGCTCGGCCAGCTCCAGCCGGGTGTCGCCATACACTCGGTGCGGCCACGCGGCCCAACCGGCCGGCCAGTCCAGCGGCGCGCCGCCGGCCGCACGCTCCACCACCGCAACGCTGCCCTGGTGCACCCAGCCACGGGCGGGCAAGGCGGCCAGCACGGCCTCGACCTCGGTGGCGTCCACATCGTAGGGCGGGTCGGCCAGCACCAGATCGAACGCGGCGTCGGTCCCGGCGGCCAACACGGTCGCCACCGCTGCGCGGCGCAGCGTCGCACCGGGCAGGCCCACGGTTTCGATGTTGCGCGCGATGACGGATGCGCTGCGCGGCTCAGACTCCACGAAGAGCGCGGCCGCGGCGCCGCGGGACAGCGCCTCCAATCCCAATGCGCCCGAACCGGCGTAGAGGTCCAGCACGGCGACACCGGTCAGGTCCAGGCGGGCCGAGAGGATGTTGAACAGCGATTCGCGCACCCGGTCGGTGGTGGGCCTGGTGCCGCGCGGCGGGACCGCGATGCGACGGCCCCCGGCCGCGCCGCCAATGATCCGGGTCACCTGCGAATTCCTAGAGCAGCGTCGACCAGTAGTCCCAGAACCGGGCCATGATCAGCAAGAACACCGCGGTGAACCACAGCGCGGCGACCGACCACCGCCATTGGAAGAGCAGCCGGCCCGGGCCGGATTGCCGGTGCTGCAGCGCCGGGCGATAGGCGATCGAGGCCACCACCACCAGCAGCGAGATGGTGACGACCCACACCACCATGCAGTAGGGGCACAAGGCGCCGATGCGGTAGAGGCTCTGGAAGATCAGCCAGTGCACGAACACCGCCCCGACCACCAACCCGGCCGTCAGACCCAGCCAATACCACTGCGGCAGAGCAACTTTCGTCAGCGCCAGCAGCCCGGTGACGACCACCACGGCGAAGGCCACCAGGCCCAGCAGCGGGTTGGGGAAACCCAGCAGTGACGCCTGCGGCGTGATCATCACCGAGCCGCAGGACAGGATCGGGTTGAGGTTGCAGGACGGCACGTACGCGGGATTTTCCAGGATGTCGATCTTCTCGACCGTCAGCGTCGCCGACGCCGCCAGCCCGACCAGCCCGGCGATGAGCACCCACCAGGCGCTGAGCGCAGGCACGCGCGCCCCCGAAGCCGGATCCGGCGTCAGGTCGCCGGCGGGATCGACCGCTTCGGTCGACACCGCACCGGTCACATCGCGGCCGGCGCGACCGCGCCGTCGATGCCCGGGATGTTGCCCACGATTTCCTTGATCTTGTTGACCAGCGCCTCGGGTGTCGACGGGTCGTAGTCTTCGCCGTTGATCTTGATGGTCGGCGTGGCGTTGATGTGTGCGGCCGCCGCTTCGCCGGTGACCTTCGACAGGTATTTGCCGCTGTTGATGCAGTCCGGCACCTTGCCCACCACACCGGCCTCGCGGGCGAGTTCGATCAACCGGGCGTTGTCCGGGAAGCTCTTGCCGGTTTCGCTCGGTTGGATGTCGGTGCTGAACAGCGCGGAGTGGAAGCGCCGGAAGGCGTCCTGGGACTCGTCGGCGACGCAGAGCGCCGCGGCGCCCGCGCGCGAGGAGTAGTTCTGGTTCCGCGAGCTGTCGAGGATCGACACCATCGAATAGTCGCCCGCGATGGCGCCGAGGTCGATGAGCTTGGACACCGTCGGGCCGAAGGTGCGCTCGAAGTTACCGCAGGCCGGACACAGGAAGTCCTCATAGAACGTCACCACGGCCTTGGGGTTGCTGGTGCCGGGCTGGGTGATCAGCTTGCTCGACGTGACCCGAACGGTGTCGCCCGCGCCGGTGGGGCCGGACTTCTTGTGGTGCGAGGTCACGATGTAGAAGACGAGGGCGACCGCGAAGATCACCACGAATGCGGTACCGCCGATTTGGACGAGCCGGCTCGACTTACCGCCGGAGGCCGACTTCATGTCGAATCGCGGGGGACGTTTGGGTTTGTCGGCCACAGGTTCCCTGATCTTTCGGTACGAGTTGTCGGTCTGCCCGGGTGCGGACAAAGCGATCGGACAAGGCGCCTCTAGATTACCGGCGCCAACCGCTGCGGGAATCAGACCCGGCTCAGGTGGGCGCGCAGCGCCGAGATCAGCTCGCTGGTCGCGACCATGCTGTCGCCGCCCAACTGGAACAGGTTGGCAAAGCCGTGGGTCAGCGAACCCAGGTACCGCAGATCCACCGCGACGCCGGCGGCCCGCAGCGCCTCGGCGTAGCTTTCGCCTTCGTCACGCAGCGGATCGAAACCCGCGACGGCGATCAGCGCGGGCGCCAGTCCGCTCAGCGATTCGGCCAGCGCCGGCGACACCCGGGGATCGGTGCGGTCGAGGTTCGACCGTCGCAGATACTGCGATTCGAACCAGTCGATGTCCCGCTTGGTCAGCAGGAAACCGCGCGAAAACAGCGTCAGCGACCGATTCTTGGCGGTGAAATCGGTGCGCGGATAGATCAGCCATTGCAGCACCGGCGCCGGGGCGCCCTCGTCGCGCGCGATCTGGCTGACGACGGCGGCGAGGTTGCCGCCGGCGCTGTCCCCGCCGACCGCGACCCGGCCCGGCGTCGCACCCAACTCGCCGGCGTGCTCGTAGGCCCAGGTGAAGGCCGCGTAGGCGTCCTCGATCGCGGCCGGCGCCGGGTGCTCGGGGGCCAGCCGATAGTCGATGGACAACACGTGGATGCCGGCGTCACGGCAGGTCAGCCGGCACAGACTGTCGTGGGTGTCCAGGTCACCGATGGACCAGCCGCCGCCGTGGTAGAAGACCAGCAGCGGTGCCGCCTCGCCGCCGGGCGGACGGTAGTGCCGGGCGGGGATCCGCCCGGCGGGGCCGGGCAGGGTCAGCTCGGCGACGTCGACGTGGATCTGCGGTCCGGGGAACCCCACTGTCGATTCCCGCATCTGAGCTCGCGAGACGTGGGGGTCGTCGTCGACGACCAGGCCGTCGATGCCGACCGCGCGCAGCCCCGACAGCATCAGCTGCAGCGTGGGGTCCAGCGTGTTGCCGTCGATGATCACCGAGCGCCCGCGGACCAGCCCGCGCCTGATGGCGGTGGGGATCCACGGGATGACCTTGGCCCCGGCGCTGGTGACGGCGCTCTGGATCCGGCTGGCCAACGGCACTGAGGCGCGATCGGCGCCGCGCTCGAGTTCCGGTGCGCCTGACAGAGGCCTGGTCATAGGCAACCCCCTTAACAACACGTGCGAACGCGCGCTGACGAACAGTTATTCGGTCCCCGAGCCCACCGCCTCGGAGCGTTGCCGGCCCCGGCGGCCACCAAACACGCGGCAATGCCGCGTGACCCACGCTACTGCAGCGCTATCGGCGTGCCGAGCGCGTGGTGGGCGAAGTCTGCGGCATCGATGGTGGGATCGGACCGCGTCACCGCGAAAGACGACCCGCGTGCAGGTGTCGATCAGTTGCATTTGTTGACTAGGTAATATCGTGGTCCCCAGGTCGGTGAGCCTTCATCGGATTGCAAGCGACTTCGACGTGTTCGATTTCGAAACCAGCGCCTCGAATTCGATGACGGAACTCGGCTCGGTGCACAATCTCGAACCTTCAATTTCACAGGCAGGTGAATGAATTGGCTGGCGAGTCGGGCTCCGCCGTACCCTCAATTGCTCTCAACGACGAGAACACGATCCCGGCCCTGGGCCTGGGCGTCGCGGAATTGTCGGATGACGAGACCGAACGCGCGGTGTCGGCGGCGCTGGAAGTCGGCTGCCGGCTGATCGACACCGCCGCGGCCTACGGGAACGAGGCCGCCGTGGGGCGCGCCATCGCCGCCTCCGGCATTCCCCGCGCCGAGCTGTTCGTCACCACCAAGCTGGCCACGGCGGACCAGGGTTTCAAGGGGGCGATGGACGCCTGCAACGCCAGCCTGGAGCGCCTCGGCCTGGACTATGTCGACCTCTACCTGATCCACTGGCCGGCGCCGGCCCTGGGCAGCTACGTGAACTCCTTCGGCGGCATGATCCAGTCCCGCGCGGAAGGTCAGGCCCGCTCGATCGGTGTATCCAACTTCACCGACGAGCACCTGACGACGGTCATCGATCTGACGTTCGTCACCCCGGCGGTCAACCAAGTCGAGCTGCACCCGCTGCTCAACCAGGAAGCGCTGCGCAAGACCAACGCCGAGCACAACGTGCTCACCCAGTCCTACACGCCGCTGGCGCTGGGCAAGCTGAACGACAACCCGACGGTGAATTCGGTCGCCGGCGAATACGGCAAGACCGCCTCGCAGGTGCTGCTGCGGTGGAACCTGCAGCTGGGCAATGCGGTCGTCTTCCGGTCGGCCAACCCCGAGCACATCTCTTCCAACCTCGACGTCTTCGACTTCGAGTTGGCCGACGAGCATGTCGAGGCGCTCAACGGGCTCAACGACGGCACCCGGTTGCGACCGGACCCCGAGACCTACGAAGGCGCGTAGGGCGCCGCGCTACCCCGTCGGGCAGGTCGTAGCCGCCTGGCGCAGCACGCCGGTCGACGCCTGGTCCACCGGCAGCGAGTAACCACGAAGCACCGCGATGAACTGCATCGCGTACTGGCAGGCGAACGCCGCGTTCGGCGGCATCCATTGCGCCGGCGGCGAATCGCCCTTGTCCTGATTGGCCTGCCCTTCGACGGCAAGCAGGTTGGCCGGGTCGTTGGCGAAGCGCAGCCGCTCGGGGGCGGGCCAGCCGTACGCGCCCATATCCCACGCGTAGGCCAGCGGGACGATGTGGTCGATCTGCACGGACTCACCGACCTTGGGGCCGCGCTGGAAGGTGATGGTCTTGCTGGTGTAGGGGTCGTGCAGCGTGCCGGTGGCCACCGCGTCCGGACACCGTTTCACCGACACATACGTTTTGTCGACCAGATCACGGTTGAGGATGTCGTCGCGCGTGTCACATCCGTTGCGCCCCAACGGGGCATCGTTGTCGTCGTCCCAGGCGTCGCCGAACGCCGAGCGCAGGTAGTCGTAGCGGTGCCGGCGCAGCGGCACGACGGCCACACCGGCGAGCACATCGGTGCCCGGCTGCACCGTCGGAACTTCGGCGCGCGCGGCGTATTCGGCGGAACGCCGGGCGGTCGAGGAGCCGACCGTCTGATGGGCCACCAGCAACGCCAGCGCGGCCGCCGCGGCCAGCCACAGCAGCACTTTGCGATTCAACTTTTGTCCAGGTATTCGATGCGGTCGGTGTCGTTGAATCGCGCGGCCAGCAGCCCCAATCCGGGATTGGAGCGGTCCTCGGCGTAGGCCCGGACACAGAAGTCCCGCGCGGCCTCGATGAACTCCAGGTGGTCGGCCAGGGACAGCAGCCGCAGCGTGATCGCCTTGCCGGACTGGTTGCGGCCCAACACATCTCCCTCCCGGCGTTCCTTGAGGTCGAGATCGGCCAGGGCGAAGCCGTCCAGCGTCTCGGCCACCGCACACAAGCGGCGGCCGGCCGACGAGTCCGGCGCGGACCAGCTGGCGAACAGGCACAGGCTCGGATGCTGGCCACGGCCGATCCGGCCGCGCAGCTGGTGCAACTGACTGATCCCGAACCGGTCGGCGTCCATCACCAGCATCACGGTGGCGTTGGGGACGTCGACGCCTACCTCGATGACGGTGGTGCACACCAGCACATCGACCTCACCGGCCCGGAAGGCCGCCATGGCGGCGTCCTTCTCCTCGGCGGACAGCCGGCCGTGCATCAGGCCCAGCCGCAGGTTCGCCAACTCCCCGGAGCGCAGCCGGGCGTAAAGACCCTCGGCGGTCTCGGGCGCCTTGGCGTTCTGCTCATCGCCCGGGTCGTCGCTCTCGTCGATGCGCGCCGCCACCACGTAGGCCTGACGGCCGGCGGCGACCTCCTCGGCGATCCGCTGCCAGGCCCGGCCAAGCCACGCGGGCTTGTCCTTGACAAAGATGACGTTGCTGGTGATCGGCTGGCGCCCGCGCGGAAGTTCGCGCAGCGTCGAGGTTTCCAGGTCCCCGTACACGGTGAGCGCGACGGTGCGCGGTATCGGCGTGGCGGTCATCACCAGCAGGTGCGGTGTGACACCTGGACGGGCTTTGGCGCGCAGCTGATCTCGTTGCTCGACACCGAAGCGGTGTTGCTCGTCGACCACCACCATGCCCAGGTTGTCGAATTCCACCGCGTCCTGCAGCAGGGCGTGGGTGCCCACGACGATGCCGACCTCACCGCCGGCGATCTCGGCGCGAATCTGCTTTTTCTGCGCGACGGTCATCGAACCGGTCAGCAGCGCCAGCCGGGTGCCGTTATCGGCGCCACCCAGCTGCCCCGCCATCGCCAACGGGCCGAGCACATCGCGGATCGATCGGAGATGTTGCGCGGCAAGCACTTCCGTGGGCGCCAGCAGCGCGCACTGATATCCGGCGTCCACCATCTGCAGCATCGCCAGCACCGAGACGATCGTCTTGCCCGAACCCACCTCACCTTGCAGCAGCCGGTTCAACGGCCGGCTCGCCGCGAGCCCCTCGGACAGCACGCCGAGCACCTCGCGCTGCCCCGCGGTCAACTCAAAGGGCAAGCGCCCCAACAGTTCTGCGACCAAGCCATCCGGCCGCGGCGACGCCGGCGGCCCCGACTCCGACAGTTCACCGTGGCGGCGGGCCACCAGCGCCCATTGCAGGCCGACGGCTTCGTCGAAGGTCAGGCGCTCGCGGGCCCGCTGCCGCCGCGGCTCGCTCTCGGCGAGATGGATGTCGCGCAACGCCTGGTCCTCGGAGACCAGGCCCAATTTCGCGCGCAAATCCTCGGGCAGCGGATCCGGCACCGGGTCCAGCACGTCGAGCACTTGGCGCACGCACGAAAAGATGTCCCAGCTCTGCAATTTCGTGCTGGCGGGATAGATCGGGAAGAAATGGCGTTCGTAGGCGTCCAGCAATTCTTCGCCGCTGGTGGCGCCCGAGGCGTTGGCGATGTTCTTCAGCGACCGCGTCCCGCGGTTGCGTCCGTCCGGCGAGTCGACGATGAGGAACGCCGGGTGCGTCAGCTGCATGACGTTCCGGAAGAACCCGACCTCGCCGGAGAGCATCACCTTGGTGCCCTTGGTCAGGTCCTTCTTCAAGTAGTTCGCGTTGAAGAACGTGGCGGTCACCTTGTTCCGCCCGCCGCCCAGGGTGATGCGGTGGCACAGCTTCTTCGGGTTCTTCTTCATCGGAAACGTCTCGGTTTCGGCGATCGTGTCGATGATGGTGATGTGCTCGCCCGTTTCGGGCCGCTGGTCATCGGAGCCCCACCGCGAGGCGCCCTCGGTATAGCTGCGCGGATAGTGGCGCAGCAGGGCGTCGACGGTGCGGATGCCGAACACCTCGTCGAGCGATTCGGCGGCCTTGGCTCCCACCACGAAGTCCAGCCGGTCGCGCACCGACACCATCGCTACTCGACCCCGATCAGCAGCGCGTCACCGTGGTGGCCGGTGCGGTAGGTGACCAGTTCGGTCCCGGGGTGGTGGTCGTGCATGTGTTCTTCCAGGATGTCGCCGACCGCGCCGGCATTGGCATCAGAGCCGTCGGTGTCGATGCCGGCGCCCAGCAGCACCGTCACCAGGTCGCCGCCCGAGGCCAGCAGCAGGTCGAGCAGGCCGATCGCCGCCCCGACCACATCGGCGGCCACGATCAGCACCTCATCGCCCGCGATGCCCAAGCCGTCGCCGGGCCGGCAGCGCCCCGCCCAGGTCAGCGCGCTCTCGGTCGCGATGCGCACCGAGCCGTGCCGCGCCGCACCGGCGGCGCGGGCCATGGTGTAGCCGTCGTCCACCGCCTGCCGGTCGGTTTCGTGCACGGCCAGCGCCGCCAGCCCCTGGACCATCGACCCGGTGGGGATCGGCACCACATCGATGCCCCAGCCGATGGCCGCGGTGCAACCGGCCACCAACTCCTCGGCCGCCACGTAGCCGTTGGGCAGCACCATCACCTGTGCGGCGCCGGTGTCCACGATGGCCCGCATCAGCTGGTGCGCGCTGATGTTGGTGACGGGATCGTGCCCGTCCGGTTCGCGTTGCAGCACGCTGGCGCCCTCTCCGGCGAA
>NZ_QMEU01000084.1 GCF_003284975.1 Mycobacterium colombiense | reverse complement strand
GGGCACCGACTCGGGGTCCTGGGCCGCCTGTTCGATGTCCATGTCGGCGTTGACCTGCCCGGAGACGAAGGCTTGTTCGATGGCCTGGGCCGGCGAGTCCGGAGAAGCGCCCGTGGTTTGATCGGCACCCCCGTTGACGGGGTTCTGCCCGCCGCTGGCGAGGACGGCTTTTCCAGACGGGTCGGGCACACCCACCGTCGGGTAATACCGGACGAATAGCCGGTCGGATGCGCCCAGACCCTGGGCGGCCGCAAGCATGGCTTGAAGCGTGGCCGGCGGCGGCTTGTCCGGGAAGATGTACACCACGCGACGACCGCTCTGCTGCGCGATGCGCAGGAAGTCTTCGAGCTGTGCCTTGTCGACCGCCCCGGTCTTGATCTCGACGATTTCTTGATCGTTGTGGAAGTCAGGGCGGCGGTTGATCGAGGTGCCCTTGATCTTCCGGTTGCGGATGTATCCGTTTTCCGTCAGCTTCAGCTCTTGATCGAGCGCGGTTTCGAAGCTGGTGCCGGTGTTGCGATTGTTGAAGGCGCGTACGTAAGCGTCGCGATAGTCCGCCCAGCTCAATGGATTCGCCACGGCAGGGGCCCGTTGGTTCTGGTAGACCAACCAGCTCTTGTAGAGGTGTTGTTCGGTGCCGGCTTTGTACTTGCCCTTGGTATTGATATCGATCAAGGCCGCGCGGCTCGGTGCGGGTAGCGCAGAGAGGCTGTTGGCTGACGGAAAGGTATAGGTGAGGGGCGTCTTGCCCGGCGGCGGATCCTGTTCGGCGGAATAGCCGGGCAGTTTCGGCGCGGGATCCGCGACGGCCTGGTGCGTGGGCGCCAACAGCAGTGCCAACGCCAGAACCAGGGCGGTCGTAACGACGCGACGCCATATCAGCCAAACCCGAGCCATGTGCGGCCCTCCCCGTCGGACTTCGCGCTCGAAGGCGAAGCACAAGATGTCGCGATCCTAAGTGAGGTTGACGGGCTTGAGAATTCAGCCGGCCCATTCGTCGTAGTAGGCGCGAGGACGGCCGAGGTCGCCACGCTCGAGCATGAACGAAAGCAGATGGAACGGCCCGGTGAAGCCGGCGTCATCGTTCAACTGAAGTTGAAAGTTCGCGGTAATCGGGTCGCCCTCGTCGCGAAACTCGCGATACACCCAACGCGAGGGGCAACCGCGCCGCAATATCTCGCCCAGGTAGTAGCAGGCGCCCTCGACGAACTCGCCATTAGCCGGATCCCGAAGCGCGGCGACAGTCGGCGTTTTCCGCGATACGAGCTCGGTCAACCGGTTGATGCTGTCGGGGCTGTAATCCCAATTGCCACCGTTGCGGGCCGCCCAATCGGCGAAATGTTGCTCCTGGTGAGCCAGCCAGTCGTCGAGCACCGTCGAGGGCGGCGGAGCGTTGAACAGACCATCCGCGAGCGTGCGCTCCTTGACCGGGGACCATCCAGGATGCGCTTCGGCGTAATCCTGGACGACCTGCTTCCAGCGCCCGTACACGGGCACCAACACCCCACTCTCATCGGCCAACGCCTGCAGCAGCAGATGCGTCGGCGACAACGCCTCCAGCCCCGATTCGGAATCGGGGCGAACGATCGGAAAGCCCGTCGCATCGGGTTCGCCCGCACTGTCGATCCGCCAACGATGCTCGGACAGCCGCCGCCGCAATCCGGAGTCACCAACCGCGACACCCTCGGGTGGCTCGGCGACCCAGTCCCACCGTCCACCACCGACACGCATCAAGGCCTCACCCAGATAGGCCACCACTCCCGCCGTGAAGGACTGATGTTCATCGTCGAGCGCCTCAGCCGGATCGGCCAGCCGATGCCGCGCCGCGGTCTCCAGCGCCGACAACGATGCCTCCGAATAATCCAGAACGACGGCCCCACCCAGATCGACATCGCCGGTCATGTCGATGAGTAAGTTGATCCGGTCCAACCACCAATCCAGCGGCCCACCCTCCACCGCACCCTCCCATTCAGTCCCACAGCTTCGCCCGTCAAGCGACGATCCGCGTCATTATCTCCCTCAAGAGGAGTCCAGACATGTCGCGCTGGCATCCATCGGCGCAGTGCCCGATAGTCGTAGCAACAAGTGAGCGCCAATGTCATCAGAGGGTGGGGATACATGAGCACGCGCCGCCACATCATCGTCAGCGGTGACGACGCGCTCGCGACAACGATTGCCGAGGAACTGAACCGCGCGGGTGCCACCATCGTCAAGCTGCACAGCGAGGAGCTCGTCGCCGGCGATCTCGCCCGCGCGCACGCCATCGTCTGCGCCGGGGACGACGACGCGAAGAATCTCGAAATCGCCCTGCTGGCAAGGAAAGCTAATCCCCGTGTGCGCGTGGTCGCCCGGCTGGGCAACGACGTGCTGCGCGGAGCAGTGGCCGCCGACAACGGCCCCGGCGCCATCCTGGACGTCGCCGACCTCGCGGCGCCGTCGGTCGTCGAAGCCTGTCTGGCGAGCAGCACCCACCCGGTCGAGGCGGCCGGCATCAAATTCCTGGTGTCGGGGGCCGAGGCGCCGCGCGATGCGACCCTTCGTGAGATCTACGGCGACCTGGCACCGGTGGCCGTGATCCACGGCGCGGACTCCGCGAGGTCCGACGAAGTGGTGCCCTGTCCCGGACGAGATCACAAAGTGCGCAAGGGCGACTGGACCGCCATGATCGGCAGCGCCGACGAGCTGGCCGCGCGCGGCATCAAAACTCCCCGGCCGGCCGCGACCCGCTCGCGCCAGTCATGGATGCGGCGGGTCTCCGACGCCGCGCGGGCGATGCGCGACGACGTCAATCCCATGCTCTTTCCCGCAATGCTGCTCGCGCTCAGTCTGTTGCTCGCGTCGACGGTCGTCGTGCACTTCTCGTACACGAGGCCGCGACTGTCCTGGCTGGACTCGATGTACTTCACCGCGGAGACCATCACCACCGTGGGCTACGGCGAATTCACCTTCCTGCACCAGCCCGCGTGGCTGCGAATCTTCGCGGTCGCCTTGATGTTCGCCGGCGTGACCACCACCGCGTTGCTCGTCGCGTTCCTAGCCGACTTGCTGCTGTCACGCCGCTTCCTGCAATCGGCCGGGGTCCGGCGCGCGCGCCATCTGCGCAACCACATCATCGTCGTCGGACTGGGCTCGTTCGGCAGCCGCGTCGTCGGCGACCTGACCGCCGCCGGCTATGACGTCGCGGTGATCGAGCGCGACGAGAACAACCGATTCCTTTCCACCGCAGACGAACTCGACGTGCCCGTGATCTTCGGGGACGCAACGCTGCGCCAGACGCTGGAGGCGGCCCGCGTCGATCGCGCCCGGGCCGTCGCGGTGCTGACCCAGGACGACATGGTCAACATCGAGACGGGGATCGTGCTGCGCGAGATGCTGGGCCCCCGGGTGATGCCCGAGGTCAACCGGCCCGATGTGCCCATCGTGTTGCGCATCTATGACCGTGCCCTCGGCGACGCGGTGGCCAAGCGGTTCGGTTTCGAAAACGTTCGCTCGACCGTCGACCTGGCCGCGCCCTGGTTCATCGGTGCCGCGATGGGTCTACAGGTGCTGGGCACGTTTTCGGTTGGGCAGCGTTCGTTCATGGTCGGCGCGATGCACGTGGCGGCCGGCAGCGAACTCGACGGACTGCGCATGTTCGAGATGTCCACCCAGACCCGGGTCATCGCGATCACCCGCCGGGACACCCCCGTCGAGCTGCACCCCCGCCGCGACGCCTGGCTGCGCGGCGGCGACACCGTCTATCTGGTGGGGCCGTATCGCGAGCTGCTGGAGACGCTGCGCAAGGGGCAGCCGCCCCAGGAACCCGCCGCCGACGAGCGTCCGGCGGACAAAGCGGCGACCTGAACGCTCAGCGACACCTGCGGGTCACGAAGCGGATCGGCCACCGGATTTCGGCCGCCCGCCGTGTCGGGCGCACCATCCGGCCAGCTCATGGCGGGCGGCGACGGTCACCGGGTGCTCGTCGCCGAGCACCCGCGCCTCCTCGTCGACCAGCGCCTCCCACGCCTCGACCTCGTCTTTGACGCCAGCCAGGTCCGGGGCCCACAGCGTGAACATGTGCCGGGCCATCAGCAGGTGCACGTGGTCGTCGCCCAGCTTGTCGCGCAGCTCGCCGATCAACGGTTCGAGCTCAGCGACGGCCGTGGGGACGTCACCGGAGCGGCCCCGCCAGATCGCCAGCATCAACCGCGTGCCGAGGGTGTCGGCGTGGTCGTCACCGAGCAGGCGTCGCCGCGCGGCGAGTACGTGTTCACCCTCGGCCATCGCACCGACGAGATCGCCTATCTCCCAGCGCTTCTCGGCGATTTTCTCGCGGGCGACCAGCACGCTCTCGTGTTCGGCGCCCAACACGCGCTGTTCGTCGGCGAAAAGCTGCGACCACTCGGCGAGCGCTGACAGCGGCGGTTGTTGCCGGCCCGCCAGGAGGTGGCGGGCGGTCAGGGTGCTGAGGTGATCGCGCCCGAGCACCTCGACCAGGTCGGGGATCAATCGCGCGAACTCTTCGTAGGCGACGTCGTCGTCGCCGGCGCGCAGTTGCACGGTGGCCAGCGACACCTTGAGTTCCAGCACGGTGGGGTGACGCTCACCCAGCGTCGCCCGGCACAGGGTGACCAGCTCGTTCGCCTGCCGCGCGGCCCCGGCGTAATCGCCGTTGTTCGCGCACTCCGTCATAAGCCCGGTCAGCTCGGCCAGCGGGGCGGGCAGCTCCTGCTGCGTCATGCCGCTAATGAAATCGCCACCGCGCCGGCACGGCAATTCACCCCATTTGAGCTGGGGCGTTGCCGTGACGCTAGAGCCGGGCTGCCACGTCCGCGGCGCGACGAAGCTGGTCGATATCCGAGCTGGTCGGGATCAGCTGGATCTCATCGGTGCCGATCTCGGCGAACCTGCGCAACACGTCCAGCAGCTCGTCTTCGCTGCCGGCCCAGCCGGTCATCGGTGCCATCGCGTCGACGTAGTCGGCCGGTATCCAGTTCATGTAGCGGCGCAGATGCCGGTGTATCTGGCCGCGAGACCCCTCGGGCGAGCCGAAGGCGAACCAGAACGAAGTGATCAGGTGGGGTTTGGGCTTGCCGGCCTGCGCCCAGGCCGCCCGGGTCACGTCGAACAGCTCGTTCTGCTTGGCCACGTCGAGGTCCAGGGTGGTGCCGGCCAGCCCGTCGGCCCACGCGGCCGCACTGCGGATGGTTTTCGGTCCGATGCTGCCGACGAACAGCGGCGGACCGCCGGGCTGCACCGGCGCCGGGCCGACGGGCAGCACCGAGTCGGAGGTCTTCTCCCCCGCCCAGACCCGCTTCATCACCGCCACGCGTTCGGCCATGCCCCGCATCGTCTGCGTCGCCGGATCGGCGCCCACGGCGTGGTAGTCCTCGTGCCGACCGCCCACGCCGATGCCCACGGTGAGCCGGCCACCGCTGAGCAGGTCGCCGGTCGCCAGCCCCTTGGCGAGCATCACCGGATGGTGGAGCTGCGGCACGATGACCGTGGTCAACAGCCGCACCCGCTTGGTCCAGGCGGCCAGCGCACCCAGCAACGTCAGGTTGTCCGGGTTGTCGAACGCGATGCGCTCACCCCAGCACAGCGACGAGAACGGCCCCTCGTCGATGGCGCGCGCCCAGGTCTCGAGCACGGTCGCATCCAGATCCGGCTCCATCACCGGCATGGTCATCGCAATCTGCACGACGGGAATTTTGGCATGTTTCTAATGCAGCCCATCAGTGGAACCATGGACCGAGTGGCGTTCACCAGTAGTTCCATCGCGCATGTCCGGCTGACCGTGACCGATATCGAGCGGTCGCGGCAGTTCTACGAGAGCGTGTTCGGCTGGCCGGTGTTGATTGAGGTGCCCGACAACGCCGATGAACCCACCCGTAACCAGTTGAGCTTCCTGTACGGCGGCGTCATCTACGACCTCGGCGGGACGCTACTCGGGCTGCGCCCGGTGGCCGCGGACCGCTTCGACGAGGATCGCGTCGGCCTCGACCACATTGCCTTCCGGCTCGCCAGCAAAGACGAATTGGATTCTGCGGCAGCACATCTCGATGAACTCGGCGTCGGTCATGAGCCGGTCAAAGACATCGGACCGTCCTACATCCTGGAGTTCCGCGACCCCGACAACATCGCCCTGGAGCTAACCGCGCCGAAATAGCGCGGCGTTGTCGCGCCGGGCGGACGGTGGTTGACTGGAAAGAACTATGACCATCAGTTTCAACCACACCATCGTTGCTGCACGCGACAAACGAGAATCAGCCGAGTTCCTCACCGAGCTGTTCGGCCTGCCCAGCCCAAAGCCCTTCGGCCACTTCATGGTTGTCGAACTCGAGCACGGTGTGAGTCTCGACTACGCCGATGCCCCGGAAGGCGCCGACATCCCGCGCCAGCACTACGCGTTCCTGGTGTCCGAGCAGGAGTTCGACGCCATCTACGCCAGGATTTCCTCACGCGGCCTGCAGCACTGGGCCGATCCGGGCGCCAACCGTGCCGGCGAGATCAACCACAACCACGGTGGGCGCGGGGTCTATTTCCTGGACCCGTCCGGCCATGCCATGGAGATCCTCACCAGCCCGTACGGATCGGCGGGCTGAGCGGAAACCTTCGCTCAGTCGCCGGTGCGCGCAGTGCCGTGCCGCTGGCTTTCCTGCCGGCGATAGTCGTCGGCCAGTTGGGCGACATGCTTGGGCAGGGCACCGGCGGCGACATCGGCCAACGTCGTTTCTTCGAGCACCGAACGCATGCTGGCCCGCAGCGCGCGCCACACGTCGGTGAGCGCCGCCGTCGGACCCGAATACGGCAGGTCGCCCAGCCCGATGTCACGGACGCTGGCCAGCGGTCCGTCGATGCAGCGCAGCACGTCGGCGATGCTGATGTCTTTGCCGGGACGGGCCAATTCGTAACCGCCTTCGCGACCGCGGTGGCTTCGCACCAGCCGGTCGGTGCGCAGGTTGGTCAGGATGTCGACGAGGAACTGCGGCGGGATGCCCTGGGCCTGGGCCAGGTCGTCGGTCTTCACCAGCGTTCCGTCGGGCACCGTCGCGAGCTGAATCATCGCCCGCACGGCATACTCCGCCTTCGCCGACATGCGCACTCACAGGATTGTGCCACCCGGCGGCGCAATATCGGTGCAGCCTGGCTGACCTGGCGTGCTACCCGCGCGATTCGAGCAGGTCGATGACCCGTTGCGCCTGCTCCTCGACGGTGCCGTCCGGGGTCAGCCGCAGGTCGGGGTTCACCGGCGCCTGATACGGGCTGTCGATGCCGGTGAACTGGGTGATCTCCCCCGCCCGGGCTTTGGCGTACAGGCCCTTGGCATCACGCTTTTCGCATTCCTCGATCGGGGTGTCACAGAACACCTCGATGAAGTCGAAGCCGGCGTCGGCGTGCACTTGGCGCGCCAGTTCACGTTGCTCGGTCAGCGGACTGATCGCCGGCACCAGCACGACATTGCCGGCGTCGGCGAGCAGCGCCGCCACGTGCGCCAGCCGGCGCAGGTTTTCGGCCCGGTCCGCCATGGAAAAGCCCAGGTCGGCGTTCAAACCGTGCCTCAGGTTGTCGCCGTCGAGAACGAAAGCCGGAGCACCCTTTTCGAGCAGCTTCTGCTCGACCAGCATGGCCACCGACGACTTGCCGGACCCGGACAAACCGGTGAACCACACCGTCTTGCCCCGAGGCCGCGCCTCGGCGATGGCGGATGACTTGTGCCGCACGGTGTTTGGACTCGCCGCCTGCGCCGAAGCGTCGCGCAGCACCATGCCGGCGGCCACCGTGCCGTTGGTGCGCGGGTCGATGAGGATGAACGAGCCGGTGCTGGGGTTGCGGGTGTACTCGTCGAGCAGCAGCGGCACCTGGGTGCGCAGCGAAATGCGGCCGAGTTCGTTGAGCTGCAACGCCGTTGCGCTCTTGTCGCGATGCAGGGTGTTGACGTCGAGCCGGTAGTCGAGCGCGGTCACCTTCGCGTGCGTGGTCCGGGTGGTGTGCTTGATGACGTAGTCGCGGCCGGGCTCGAGCGCCGCATTGTCGGCCATCCAGCACACCGTTGCGTCGAACTCCTGCGCCACCCTGGGCTGATTGTGGGTGCGGGCGATCAGATCACCGCGCGAGATGTCGATCTCGTCGGCCAGGGTCAGCGATACGGCCATCGGCGGAAACGCTTCTTCCACCGGACCATTCGGCCCGTCGATCGCGGTGATCCGGGTGCGCTTGCCGACCGGCAGCACCACCACTTCATCACCCGGCCGCATGACCCCGCTGGCGACCGTGCCGGCGTAGCTGCGGTGGTCCTGGTGTTCGCGGGTATGCGGGCGGATGACGTACTGGACCGGGAACCGCACGTCGACCATGTTGCGGTCACCGGCGATGTACACCTCCTCGAGGTGCGACAGCAACGCCGGGCCCTCGTACCACGGCGTCTGGTCGGACTTTGTCACCACGTTGTCGCCGTGCAGCGCCGAAAGCGGAATGGTGGCCACGTCGTGCACGTCCAGACGCGCGGCGAACGCGTGGAACTCGTCCCGGATGGCCTCGAATTTCTCTCTGTCCCAACCGATCAGGTCCATCTTGTTGACCGCGAGCACGATGTGCTGGATGCCCAGCAGGGATGCCAGGAAGGCGTGCCGGCGCGACTGCTCCAGCAGGCCGTGTCGCGCGTCGACGAGCACGATCACCAGTTGCGCGGTCGACGCCCCGGTCACCATGTTGCGGGTGTACTGGATGTGGCCGGGGGTGTCCGCGATGATGAATTTGCGCTTGGGAGTGGCGAAGTAGCGGTAGGCGACGTCGATCGTGATGCCCTGTTCGCGCTCGGCCCGCAGGCCGTCGGTCACCAACGCCAGGTCGGTGTAGTCGTGTCCGCGGTCCTTAGACGTCTGTTCCACCGCGGCCCACTGGTCTTCCATCACGGCCTTGGAGTCATACAGCAGGCGGCCGATCAGGGTGGACTTGCCGTCGTCGACCGAACCCGCGGTGGCGAGCCTCAAAAGCGTTGTCATCAGAAGTATCCCTGCCGTTTGCGGTCTTCCATGCCCGCCTCCGAGATGCGGTCGTCAGCCCGGGTGGCCCCGCGCTCGGTCAGCCGGGACACCGCGGTCTCGGCGATGACCTCGTCCACCGTGGCGGCCTGCGATTCCACGCATCCGGTGCACGTGACGTCGCCGACGGTGCGGAAACGCACCGTCGTCTCGAACACCGGCTCGTCGTCACCCGGTTGCATGTTGCGGTCCACCGCCAGCAGCATGCCGTCGCGGCGGAACACCTTGCGCTGGTGCGCGTAATAGATCGACGGCAGCGCGATGTTCTCGGCGCCGATGTAGGACCAGATGTCGAACTCGGTCCAGTTGGACAACGGGAACACCCGGATGTGCTCGCCTTTGTGGTGGCGGCCGTTGTAGAGGTTCCACAGCTCGGGCCGCTGCGCCTTGGGATCCCATTGGCCGAATTCGTCGCGGAAGCTGAAGACGCGTTCCTTGGCGCGGGCCTTCTCCTCGTCGCGGCGCGCTCCGCCGAAGGCGGCGTCGAACTTGTTCTCGCGGATGGCGCGCAGCAGGGTCACGGTCTGGATCGAGTTCCGCCCCTGGCGTGGCTCAACGACCCGCCCGGCGTCGATGTCCTCCTGGACCGAGGCGATCACCAGGCGCACGCCGTGCTCGGCGACCAACTCGTCGCGGGTGGCGATTACCTCGTCGAAGTTGTGGCCGGTGTCGACGTGCATCACCGGGAAGGGCAACCGCCCGGGACGGAACGCCCGCAGCGCCAGGTGCAGCATGACGATGGAATCCTTGCCGCCCGAGAACAGCAGCACCGGCCGCTCGAACTCCGCGGCCACCTCCCGGATGATGTGGATCGCCTCTGCCTCCAGCGAGCGCAAATGGCTCAACTCGTATTGCCCGGCGGCGGGGGCCACCTTCAGATCACCGGTCATAAGCGTTCCCTCGTTAAACCTGGCAGAAATGACCAACTTTGGCACTTTAACAAAATATAAGACCAGTTCCCGTTGGCGCTGTCAACCGCGGGCCGGACGAGCCGGCGGCCTGGTGGCGTGCGCGGCGGCCACCGGACACATCGCGTCAAGAGGCGCGGCGGTACTTTTGCCGCCGGTGACGGTGCGAAAGCATGGACGGATGACTGCCACCCCTCAACCCGCCGGACCAGCCACACCGAGCGGTCGCGACGTCATCGCGCAGTTCCTCCCCCAGTCCCCCTTCGCGGTCAAGCTGGGCATCGTCGCCGACCGGCTCGAGGACGACGAGGTGCGGCTGCGGCTGCCCTGGGACCCGTCCAACGTGACCATCGGTGACATGGTCCACGGCGGCGCCATCGCCACGCTCGCCGATCTCACCGTCATGGCGGCGGCGTGGTGCGGAGCGCAGGCGCCGCCCGAACTGCGGGGCGTGACCGTCTCCATGGCGCTGGACTTCATGGCCCCGGCCCGGGCCACCGACGTCATCGGCGTCGGCCGGGTGCTGCGGCGCGGCCGCTCGCTGGTCAACTGCGAGGCCGAGATCGTCGACCCGCTGGGGACGCTGGTCGCCAAGGCGCTGGCGACCTACAAGGTCGGCTGACCGGCTAGAGGGTCACCTCGTCGAGCTTGCCGGTGGCCACGTCGAACACGAATCCGCGCGCGGAGACGTGCTTGGTGACGAACGGGCTGGCCTCCAGGCGGCGCAGCGACTGCCGGACGTCCTCGGCGAGGTCGCCGAACGCCTCGGCCGCCCACCCGGGCTTGATGCCCGTCTCCTCCTGGATGCTGCGCTTGAAGTCGTCATCGGTGAAGGTGAGCATGCCGCAGTCGGTGTGGTGGATCAGAATGATCTCCCGCGTTCCCAGTAACCGCTGGCTGATGGCCAGCGAGCGGACGACGTCGTCGGTGACCACCCCGCCGGCGTTGCGGATGACGTGGGCCTCCCCCTCGTTGAGGCCGAGGATGCGATAGACATCGAGCCGGGCATCCATGCACGCGACGACCGCGACATGTTTGCCCGGCGGCATCGGCAATGGCCCTTCGAAAGTGCTCGCATATTCGGCGTTGTTGGCCAGGTAATCATCAGTAACCGTCACGCAAGCCTCCTTGGGAGTGTCGCGGCCCGAAACGCGCGCGTTTGCTGCACGGCCCCGGCGCCGCGGTGGATCCTAACAACCGATCACACGCGATTCACCGGTGAGAATCAACCGGATCGAAAGCGACCGAGCGCACCGGACGCCGCAACGCGCGACGCCGTGCTGCCGGCTCGATAGCCTGTCCCAATGCGACGTGGGGTGTGCGGACGGGCATGACCCGATTTCTGGCACGCCGGTTGCTCAACTACGTTGTGCTGCTGGCGCTGGCATCGTTTCTCACGTTTTGCCTGACGTCGGTGGCCTTCAGGCCACTCGACAGCCTGCTGCAGCGCAGCCCGCGGCCGCCGCAGGCGGTGATCGACGCCAAGGCCCACACCCTCGGCCTGGACGAGGCGATACCGATCCGCTACGCGCACTGGGCGTCGCACGCCGTGCGCGGCGACTTCGGCAAGACGGTCACCGGGCAGCCCGTCGGGACCACGCTCTGGCGTCGCGTCGGAGTCACGCTGCGCCTGCTCGTCATCGGTTCGTTGGCGGGCACCGCGCTGGGCATCGCGGCCGGGGCGTGGGGCGCGATTCGGCAGTATCGACTCAGCGACCGCGTCGTCACCCTGGTGGCGCTGCTGGTGCTCAGCACGCCGACGTTCGTGATCGCCAGCCTGCTGATCCTCGGTGCGCTGCGGGTGAACTGGGCGCTGGGCATCCACGTCTTCGATTACACCGGGGAGACCTCACCGGGGGTGACCGGCGGGACCGGTGCGCAGCTGCTCGACCGGTTGCGGCACTTGGTCCTGCCGTCGCTGACCCTGGCGCTGGCCGCCGCGGCCGGCTACAGCCGATACCAACGCAACGCGATGCTCGACGTCCTCGGCCAGGACTTCATTCGCACCGCGCGCGCCAAAGGGCTGACCCGCCGGCGGGCGCTGGTCAAGCATGGGCTGCGGACCGCGCTGATCCCGCTGGCCACCCTGTTCGCCTACGGGGTGGCCGGCCTGGTCACCGGAGCGGTGTTCGTGGAGAAGATCTTCGGCTGGCACGGCATGGGCGAATGGCTGGTGGCCGGCATCGCGACGCAGGACACCAACATCATCGCGGCGATCACGCTGTTCTCCGGGGCGGTGGTGTTGCTGGCCGGGCTGCTCTCGGACGTGTTCTACGCGGCCCTTGATCCGCGGGTCCGGGTGTCATGACCCGCGCCGCCAACGATGCAGCGCGAAGCGAGGACGAGGAGGGGCGCCCATGACCTCTGAGACGAACGTCGATGGCGCCCACGGGTTTTCGGGCCACGAGGTCGCGGACTTCACCTCACGGCGCACCCTGGTGCTACGGCGGTTCGGCCGCAACCGGTTCGCGGTGGCGTCGCTGGTGTTGCTGGTGCTGTTGTTCGTCTGCAGCTACGCGCTACCCGCGGTGCTGCCGTACTCGTATGAGGACCTCGATTTCAGCGCGCTGTTGGCGCCGCCGAACGCGCGGCACTGGCTGGGTACCAACGCGCTGGGTCAGGACCTGTTGGCGCAGATCCTGCGCGGCATGCAGAAATCGATGCTGATCGGCGTCTGCGTCGCGGTGATCTCCACCGGCGTCGCCGCCACCGTCGGGTCGATCTCCGGCTATTTCGGTGGCTGGCGCGACCGCGCCTTGATGTGGCTGGTCGACCTGCTGTTGGTGGTGCCCAGCTTCATCCTTATCGCCATCGTGACACCGCGAATCAAAAACTCGGCCAACGTGTTGATGCTGGTGCTGCTGCTGGCCGGGTTCGGGTGGATGGTCAGCTCGCGCATGGTGCGCGGCATGACCATGAGCTTGCGTGAACGCGAATTCATCCGGGCAGCAAGGTATATGGGGGTGTCGAGCAGTCGCATCATCCTCGGCCACGTGGTGCCGAACGTGGCTTCCATCCTGATCATCGACGCCGCCCTCAACGTCGCCTCGGCCATCCTGGCCGAAACCGGCCTGAGCTTCCTCGGTTTCGGTATCCAGCCGCCGGACGTGTCGCTGGGAACGTTGATCGCCAACGGAACCCAATCGGCGACCACCTTTCCGTGGGTGTTTCTGTTTCCCGCGGGCGTGCTGGTGCTGATCCTGGTGTGCGCCAATCTCACCGGCGACGGACTGCGCGACGCGCTCGACCCCGGCAGCGCGGGGCTGCGGGGTGGGGGCCGATGAGCGCGCTGCTCGAAGTGACCAACCTGGCGGTCACCTTCGGAGCCGGCGACGCGCCGGTGACCGCGGTGCGCGGCATCAGCTACCGCATCGAACCGGGAGAGGTCGTCGCGATGGTCGGCGAATCCGGTTCGGGGAAGTCCGTTTCGGCGATGGCGGCCATCGGACTGTTGCCCGAGTACGCGCAGGTGCGCGGCTCGGTCCGGTTGCACGGCTCCGAGCTGCTGGGCCTCGGTGACGACGCCATGTCGCGGTTTCGCGGGAAAACGGTCGGCATGGTGTTCCAGGACCCGATGTCGGCGCTGACGCCGGTCTACACTGTCGGCGATCAGATCGCCGAGGCGATCGAGATTCATCAGCCGCGGGTGGGCAGGAAGGCCGCCCGCCGGCGCGCGGTGGAACTGCTCGAACTGGTGGGAATCGCCCAGCCGGAACGGCGCGCCCGAGCGTTCCCCCACGAGCTGTCCGGCGGTGAGCGGCAACGGGTGGTGATCGCGATCGCGATCGCCAACGACCCCGACCTGTTGATCTGCGACGAGCCGACCACCGCGCTGGATGTCACGGTGCAGGCGCAGATCCTCGAGGTGCTCAAGACGGCCCGCGACATCACCGGCGCCGGGGTGCTCATCATCACCCACGACCTCGGTGTGGTCGCCGAGTTCGCCGACCGGGCGCTGGTGATGTACGCCGGCCGGGTCGTCGAATCCGCTTCCGTGCGTGACCTTTACCGGGACCGGCGGATGCCCTACACCGTCGGGCTGCTGGGTTCGGTGCCGCGACTGGACGCCGCGCAGGGCACCCGGTTGGTGCCGATCCCCGGCGCGCCGCCGTCGCTGGCCGGCCTGGATCCCGGCTGCCCGTTCGCGCCGCGCTGCCCGCTGGCCATCGACGAATGCCGGCTCGCCGAGCCGGAATTGCTTGCCGTCGGCGCCGATCACCGGGCGGCCTGCATCCGCACCGAGCACGTCGACGGCCGAAGCGCCGCGGACATCTACGGCGTCAGCACCGAAGCCCACCAAGCAGAATCGGCCGACACCTCGGTGGTCGTCGCGGTGCGCGACCTGACCAAGACCTACCGGCTGACCAAGGGCGTGTTGCGCCGCAGCGCCGGCGAGGTCCGCGCCGTCGACGGCGTCAGCTTCGAGCTGCGACAGGGCCGCACGCTGGGCATCGTCGGTGAGTCCGGTTCGGGCAAGTCGACCACCCTGCACGAGATCCTGGAACTCACCGGGCCCCAGTCGGGTTCGATCGAAGTGCTGGGCACCGATGTCACCACGTTGAGCACGGCGCGCAGGCGATCGCTGCGACGCGACATCCAGGTCGTGTTCCAAGACCCGGTCGCGTCGCTGGATCCGCGGCTACCGGTGTTCGAGCTGCTGGCGGAACCCCTGCGGGCCAATGGGTTCGACAAGGGTCGCACCAACGCGCGCGTCGCCGAGCTGCTGGACATCGTGGGTCTGCGCCGCGCCGACGCGGTCCGTTACCCCGCCGAGTTCTCCGGCGGGCAAAAGCAGCGCATCGGCATCGCCCGCGCGCTGGCACTGCAGCCGAAGATCCTGGCGCTCGACGAACCGGTGTCCGCGCTCGACGTATCCATCCAGGCCGGGATCATCAATTTGTTGCTGGACCTGCAGGAGCGGTTCGGCCTGTCCTATCTGTTTGTCTCCCATGATCTTTCGGTTGTCAAACACCTGGCTCACGACGTCGTGGTGATGTATGCCGGCGCCATCGTGGAGCAGGGCGACAGCAGGCAGGTCTTCACCGATCCGCAACACGAATACACCCGGCGGCTGCTGAACGCGGTGCCGCAACCGGATCCGGGCAGACGTGCCTAGCCCGGAGGTCCTGGCGCGGCGGGCGATCCGCTGCGCGGCGGTGTGTTTCGCGATGATGCTGGCACTGTCGGGTTGCTCGCCGGCCGTCAGCCTGATTCCCGAAACGGGCCAGAACGCGCAGATCGGCTCGACGAGCGACGTCAACCCGCACGATCCGGCCACTCTGCAAGACGGCGGCGACCTGCGACTGGCGCTCACCGACTTTCCACCGAACTTCAACATCTTGCACATCGACGGCAATTCGGCCGACGTATCGGCGATGATGAAGGCCACCCTGCCGCGGGCCTTCATCATCGGCCCCGACGGCTCCACGACGGTCGACACCGACTACTTCACCAGCATCGAGCTCACCGGCACTGCGCCACAGGTGGTTACGTACACGATCAACCCCAAGGCAATGTGGTCGGACGGCACGCCGATCACCTGGGCGGACATCGCCAGCCAGATCCACGCGCTAAGCGGGGTCGACAAGACCTTTGAGATCGCCGGACCCAGCGGTGCGGACCGCGTCGCCTCGGTGACACGGGGCGTCGACGACCGGCAGGCCGTCATGACCTTCGCCAAGCCCTACGCCGAATGGCGCGGCATGTTCGCCGGCAACGGAATGCTGCTACCCAAGAGCATGACGGCCACCCCGGAGGCGTTCAACAAGGGCCAGCTGGAAGGTCCCGGACCGTCGGCCGGGCCGTTCGTCGTCTCGTCGTTGGATCGGACCACCCAGCGGATCGTGTTGAGCCGCAACCCGAAATGGTGGGGCGCACGACCTCGCCTGGACACCATCACCTATCTGGTGCTCGACGATGCCGCGCGACTACCGGCGCTGCAGAACAACACGATCGACGCCACCGGGGTCGGCACCGTCGATCAGCTGGCCATCGCCCAGCGCACCAAGGGGATCTCGATCCGGCGCGCGCCCGCGCCGGCGTGGTCTCACTTCACCTTCAACGGCGCCCCGGGCTCGATCCTGTCCGACCGGGCGCTGCGCGTCGCGGTCGCCAAGGGCATCGATCGGCAGACCATCGCCAAGGTCGTCCAATACGGCCTGACCAGTAACCCGGTGGCGCTGGGCAACCACATCTATGTCGCCGGCCAGCAGGGCTATCAGGACAACAGCTCGGTCGTGCCCTACGACCCGGCCGCGGCCAGCCGGGAGCTCGACGCGTTGGGCTGGAAGCGGACTGGCCAGTTCCGCGAGAAGGATGGCCGGCAGCTGGTCATCCGCGATTTGTTCTACGACGCCCAGGGCAGCCGGCAGTTCGCCCAGATCGCCCAGCACAGCCTGGCCCAGATCGGGGTCAAGCTCGAGCTCGTCTCCCGCTCCGGCAGCGGCTTTTTCACCAATTACATCAACGTCGGAGCTTTCGATATGGCCCAGTTCGGTTGGCTCGGCGACGCCTTCCCGCTCTCGGCGCTGACCCAGATCTACAAGTCGGACGGGGAAAGCAATTTCGGCAAGATCGGCAGCGAACAGATCGACGCCGCCATCGAAAGCACCCTGGAAGAACTCGACCCGGCCAAGGCGCGGGCGCTGGCCAACGATCTCGACAAGCTCATCTGGGCCGAAGGATTCAGCCTTCCGCTGACGCAGTCGCCCGGGGATGTCGCGGTGCGCGGCACGCTGGCCAATTTCGGCGCGGCCGGTCTCGCCGACCTCGACTACACCGCCATCGGGTTCACGCGGAATTGAGCCGCCGGCGCAGCCGATTCGGGATCGGCAGCGCGCCCTCGACGACGGCCGCCGCTCCGAGCGCCTTCCACAGCAGTCGCACCTCGGGGCGCGGCGGCAGCGCGTCCAGCGCCGACGCCCGCGCGGCGAGCCCTTTCAGGTCGGCACGCCGAACCGCGTCGGCACTGGCGAGCGCGACGGGCTCGCGAAAGTCCAGCGCGCTGTGCGCCATGCTCGGCAGGCTCAACAGCACCGCATTGGGTAGCAGCGACGCCACGCGCTGGGCGACCGCCGGCGGGGTAATGAGATCCCGCCCACCGGAAACCACGGCGGTGGGCCAGTGGAAATTCGGCATTTCGGTCGGGAGATCATAGGGCTCGTCCTCGAAAGTGACGCGCTGCGTGCGCGTTTTGCTTTCCGCCACGGCGGGGTCGAGCGGCAGCCCGTCGGGTTCGGCCGCATAGTCCAGCTCGCGGAAGGCGATGCGGCTCACCAGGTCTTCCTCGTAGCGATACGGCAGGTTGCCCATGGTGGTGAACCGGGACAGCGCCCACCACAGTAACTTTCGGCCGTCGAGTAACAGGTCGAGTTGCCGCTCGAGCAGGTCGGCCCCGCCGTAGCCGTAGATCGTCGCCACCACCTGCGTTGCCGCCGCATCCATGATCCCGGCGTCGACAAGCTTGCGCATTTTGGGTGCCACTGACGCGGTTTCGGGGCTGTCCCCCTTCAGCAGCAGCCGACGGATCGCGCGGCGCACGATGACGATGTCGTGCCGGGACAGCAGCGGCGAATCGAGCACCATGCCCCGCACCCGCTGCGGATGCCGCACCCCGACCCCGGCCGCGATATAGGTGCCGTACGAGGCGCCATAAATGACCGCCGACTGCGCTTGCGCGTCGTCGAGCACCGCGGCCACGTCATCGACCACCTGGTTCACGGTCATCGATTGCGGGGGCAGATCGGCGCCCGAGTCGTCGTGCCGCGACATCCCCACCCCGCGGTGTTCGACCATGATGACGTCGAGGCCGGCCGCCGCCGCGCGCCGCCGCAGTCCCTTGTACATCTGCACCGACGCCACGCCCGGACCCCCGGGGATGATGACCACCGGACTGGAAGACTTGCGGCCCGCGCGCACGTAGTACAGATCGAACTCTTCGGCGCTGTGCGGCGAGATCGGCCGGCGCACGGGTCGCACGCCGGGCAGTTCCGCCAGCTTCTGCTGCACCCGGCTGCGCTTCGCGTTCATCGTCATTCGCGTGGGCCCACCATGTTCCCATTCTGCAGGCGATGCGCCGGCATGGCATCGAATCGGTCTGACCAGCAGTTCGGCCGCGGCCGGCCGCGTGGGCTAAGCGCTGAGATCGATGCGGTGCGCGCCCTTGACACCGTCGTAGCGGTCGGGGCTGCAGGTCAGCACAATCACCTGCCCGTGAGTTCCCACGGTGTCGAACAGCTCGCCCATCTTGGTCAAGCGGTCCGGGTCGGTGAAACCGAGCGCGTCGTCGACCACCACCGGGACGGCGTCCTCCTTGGCGACCAGGGCCGCGCCGGCCAGCCGGGCCAATATGCCGAGCTGCTCCTTGGCACCGCCGGACAGAGATTCGTACGGCACCGTGATGCCGTTAAGTGTGCGGCTGCGGATGCACAGGTCGCTGTCGATGTCGACCTCGAAACTGGGGCCGAACACCGGACGCCCGAGCCGCTGCAGTTCCGCGCGATAGGGCTCGACATATCGACGGCGGGTGGTGTCGCGGTGGCGCGTCATCACCGAGCGCAGCAGTTGCGCCGCCCGCGCGCGGCCACCCACCTGGGTGTGCTCGCTGGCGGCCTGCTCACGCTCCGTCTGTGCGGCGTCGAGCTTGCCCTGGCGTCCCTCACTGCCGAACACCGAGAGTTCTATGGTGATCTCGCGTAATGCGCGCGCGGCTTCTTCGTAGCGCTCGCGCAGCGACTCGGCTTCCTTTGCGGCATCGGCCAATTCGCTGGCGACCGCATCGGGCGCTGCCGCGGCCAGCGCTTCGGCGACTTCGGTGACGCGTTGCTGGGCGGCCTGCGCCGCGCTGAGCGCCGTGTCCGCCGAGGCCGCGAGTTCCGCATCGCCGGCGGATGCCCGCTCGGCCGTCAGCCGGCCGGCGGCGGCGTTCAGCTCGGCGCGCTGAGTCGCCAGAGTGTTCTGCAGAACCGTTGCGCGCGTGGATAACTCGGCGAGCGTGGTAGTCGCTGTGGCAGCGGCCTGACGGCGGGCCTCGTATTCGGCCGACGCGTCGTCGCGGGCCTGAAGCACCGCGGCGAGTTCGGCGCGGGCGGCCCCGATGTCCACGGGCGCGACACTTGTCTCGGCGGGGTGCGCGGCACGCAGCTGGGTGAGCCGCGATCGCAGCTCCTCGATCCGCTCTTCACCGCACAGGCCGGCCAGGGTGGCGCCGAGTTGATCACGGGTACTCTGCAGCTCGCGGCGGCGCTGGTCGGCGGATCGTGCGGCGGCGAGGTCGGCCACCTCGCCGGCCGCCAGAGATGCGACCAGCTCCTCCTGTGCCGCAGCGTGTTTGGCGTGCACGTTGAGTGTGGTCGCGCCCGGCGTGACCCGGGCGGTCAGGACGCCGGGGACCGCCACCTCGGTGGGTCCGGCGGCGGTGGTCGTCCAGCTCTGCCCGGCCGGCAGCGAGACCTGCCGGCCGCCGACGATGAGTTGAATGTCTGCCGCCGCGGTGAATTCGATGGCCGCCGAGGTCAGCGCCAACTGGTCGCCGGTGCGGTCGACGGCGGCCGCGGCGTCCTCGATGCGGCGCAGCACCGCCTCGGTGACCGCGATGGTGGTGAGCTCGGCGCCGATCCGCTCGCGATCCCGCTCGATGGCGTCGATCCTGGCCAACCTGGCGGTCAGTCGGTCGGCCTCTTCGCGGTCG
>NZ_QMEU01000083.1 GCF_003284975.1 Mycobacterium colombiense | reverse complement strand
AGGCGCCCACGACCCTCGCCGTGACCAGCACCGCGTTCACCGACGGTGGCGCCATGCCGGCGTCCAGCGCCGGCAAGGGCGTGGGCGACAACACCTCCCCGCCGTTGTGTTGGGGCGCGCTGCCGCCCGAGACCCGCCAGCTCGTGCTCATCATCGACGACGTCGACGTCCCGCTGCCCCGGCCCCTGCTGCACACCGTCGCGGTGATCGACCCGAGCGTCGGCGGCGTGGCCGCGGGTGCGCTGCAGCCGGGATGCCCGGGAATCCGCTTCCCGCGGGCCGACCTGGGCCACCGCGGCTATGCCGGGCCACGGCCGATCCCCGGCCATGGGCCACACCTCTACCGCTTTCAGGTATTCGCGCTCGATGTCACCATTCCGGACGCCGTGACCAGCGCCAAGGGGCTGCTGGCCGCGATGCGCGATCACGTGCTGGCGCGGGGCACCCTGACCGGAACCTACGAGCGCTAGCCACCGTTGTCGCGTCGCTGACCTGCGGTTGGCAGCGTTTGGCAGCGGCAGGCGTCGATCTGGCAGTGGACTGGGAGCAGCGTCGGTAGCGACCGCAGTCCGCCAGAGAAAGGAACATCATGTCCGCTATCACGCTTGACCGCACGGGCACCCGGGACGGTTTGCTTCGCCTCGCCATGCGCGCCGACGCCGCCATCAGCGGGCTGGTCGGGCTGGCCGGTCTGCCGTTCGCCGGCTGGCTCGCCGACCTCTCGGGCACCACGAAGGCGTTCGAGTACGCCATGGCCGCGTTCTTGATCGCGTACGGCGTGGTGGTGTTCGGGCTGGCCAGCCTGCCGTCGGTGCGGCGCGCCGGCATGGGCGTCATCATCGCCAACGTGGCATACACGGTGGCCGCGATCGTTCTGGTGCTCGCGGACGTCTTTCCGTTGACGTCGGCCGGCGTCGTGCTGAACCTGGCGGCCGGCGCTTACACGCTGGTGTTCGCCGAGGTGCAGTACCAGGGGTGGCGCCGCGCCAAGGCGTGAGCGCGAATGCTCGCAGGCCCGCTCGTGATCCGGGCGGGCCCGTGAGCGCAGGCTAGTCCTTGGGGATTTCGCGTTCGATCTCGTCGAGCCAGATGCGCGCGGACATGTCGGACGGCGCGCGCCAATCCCCCCGCGGCGACAGCGAACCCCCGTGCGACACCTTGGGCCCGTTCGGCAGCGCCGAGCGCTTGAACTGGCTGAACGAATAGAACCGCTGCACGAAGACCTGCAGCCAGTGCCGGATCTCCTTGAGCGTGTAGGACGGCCGCTTGTCCTCGGGGAAGCCGGGCGGCCAGATGCCGTGGTCGGGATCGCTCCAGGCATGCCAGGCCAAAAAGGCGATCTTGGACGGCCGGAATCCGAAGCGCAGCACGTGGAACAGCGAAAAGTCTTGCAGCGCAAACGGTCCCACTTTTGCTTCGCTGCTCTGCAGCTCTTCTTCCTCGCCGCTGGGCACCAGCTCCGGGGTGATCTCGGTGTCGAGCACCGACTGCAGCACCTCGCTGACCTCCGGTTCGAACTGCTCCGACGAGATGACCCAGCGGATCAAGTGCTGGACCAGTGTTTTGGGCACGCCGGCGTTGACGTTGTAGTGCGACATCTGGTCGCCCACGCCGTATGTCGACCAGCCCAGTCCCAACTCCGACAGATCGCCGGTGCCCAGCACGATGCCGCCACGCTGGTTGGCCAACCGGAACAGGTAGTCGGTGCGCAAACCGGCCTGGACGTTTTCGAAGGTGACGTCGTACACCTTTTCGCCGCGCGCGAACGGGTGATCCATCTCTTTGAGCATCAGTTCCGCGCTCTGGCGAATGTCGATCTCCGCGAACGTCACACCCAGCGTGCGGCACAGCTCGGACGCGTTGCGTTTGGTGCGGTCCCCGGTGGCGAAGCCGGGCAGCGTGAACGCCAGAATGTCGCTGCGCGGCCGTTGTTCGCGATCCATCGCGCGGGCGGCCACGATCAGGGCGTGCGTCGAGTCCAGCCCACCGGAGATCCCGATGACCACCTTCGGGAAATCCAGCGCGCGCAGGCGCTGTTCGAGGCCGGCGACCTGGATGTTGTAGCCCTCGAAGCAATCCTGTTCCAGCCGTTGCGGATCGGCGGGGACGAAGGGGAAGCGCTCGATGTCGCGGCGCAGTCCGATGTCGCCGCCGGGCGGGTCCAACCGAAACTCGATGTGCCGATAGGCGTCCGTCGTCGTCCGGTGGTGGCGCCGGTTGTCGTCGAAGGTGCCCATCCGGAGCCGCTCCGAGCGGAGCAGTTCGACGTCGACGTCGGCGATGCTGCGCCGCTCCCCCTTGGGAAAGCGCTCGGAGGAGGCCAGCATCACGCCGTTTTCGAACACCATGGTCTGACCGTCCCAGGCCAGATCCGTCGTCGATTCGCCTTCTCCAGCAGCCGAATACACGTAGGCGGCCAGGCAACGCGACGACGCCGACCGGGCCAGCAGGCAGCGGTCCTCGGCGCGACCGATCGTGATCGGGCTGCCGGACAGGTTGGCCAGCACCGTCGCACCCGCCAGCGCCGCCTCGGCGCTCGGCGGAATCGGCACGAACATGTCCTCGCAAATCTCCACGTGCAGCACGAAGCCGGGCACGTCGGAAGCCGTGAAGAGCAGGTCGGGACCGAACGGCGCCTCGACGCCGGCCAGCCGGATGGTGCCACGCTCGTCGTCTCCGGGTGCGATCTGGCGGCGCTCGTAGAACTCCCGATACGTGGGCAGGTACGACTTCGGGGCCACCCCGAGCACCGCGCCGCGGTGGATCACCACCGCGGCGTTGTAGATCCGGTGCCGATGACGCAGCGGGGCACCTACGACCAACACCGGCAGCAGCTCGGCGGTGGCCGCGACGATCTCCTCGATGGCCTTCTCGACGTCGTCGAGCAACAGATCCTGCAGCACGATGTCTTCGATGGAATACCCCGACAGCGTCAGCTCCGGGAAGACGGCCAGCGCGACGGCGTCATCATGGCACTCCTGCGCCATCCGCAGGACCGTCTCGGCGTTGGCGGCCGGGTCGCCGATGGCGGTGTGGTGGGTGCATGCGGCGACGCGGACGAAGCCCTGGCTGTAAGCGTTGTAGAAGTCCATCGCCCTTCCATTGTCGTCGCGAGCGTGTCAACTCGCCGCGGCCGGGTATCCCGGACGACATGAGCGACACTGCTGTCCTGGTAGTCGACATGATGAACACGTATCAGCATCCCGACGCTGAAAATCTAATACCCAATGTCGAGAAGATCATCGAGCCTTTGACCGATTTGGTCCGCCGGGCCCGCGACTCCGACGACGTCGACCTGATATACGTCAACGACAACTACGGCGATTTCACCGCACAGTTTTCCGACATCGTCGGCGCCGCATGCGACGGCGCCCGGCCCGATCTGGTAGAGCCGATCCTGCCGAAGGACGAAGGCCGCGTGATGACCAAGGTCCGCCACAGCGCGTTTTATGCGACCGCGCTGGACTATCTGCTCAACCGGCTGGAGACCAAGCGGTTGATCATCACCGGTCAGGTCACCGAGCAATGCATCCTCTATACGGCCCTGGACGCGTACGTCCGGCACTTCCCCGTGGTGATCCCGACCGATGCCGTCGCACACATCGACCCGGATTTGGGCGCCGCGGCCTGCAAGATGATGGAGCAGAACATGTCCGCCGAGATCACGACCGCGGCCGACTGCCTCGGCTGAACCTGATTGCCCTCCTCCGCAGCGGCCCAGCGGCGGGCCGCATCGTCGCAGAACGACTCCGTACTCTGGACAAGGTGACCGTCGGCTGCGCAGAATCACCGGAACTGGTCACGCTATTGGCCGGGCGCCGGATCGCGGTGCTGACGGGCGCGGGCCTCTCCACCGATTCGGGCATCCCCGACTACCGCGGGCCCGATTCACCGCAGAGCAACCCGATGACCATCCGCCAGTTCACCAGCGATCCGGCGTTTCGGCAGCGATATTGGGCACGCAACCACGTCGGGTGGCGCCACATGGACGACACGCTGCCCAACGCGGGCCACCGGGCGCTGGCCGCGCTCGAGGACGCGTCCGTGGTCACCGGTGTGATCACCCAGAACGTCGATCTGCTGCACTCCAAGGCGGGCAGCCGAAACGTCATCAATCTGCACGGCACCTACGCGCGGGTGATCTGCCTGAGCTGCGGCGCCACCATGGCTCGCGCCGCGCTGGCCGACCGACTGGAAGAGCTCAACCCCGGATTCATCGAGCGCGCCGAGGCCATCGGTGGGCTGGCGGTGGCGCCCGACGCCGACGCCGTCGTCGCGGACACCGCGTCGTTCCGCTATCTGGATTGCGAGTGCTGCGGCGGCATGCTCAAGCCCGACATCGTCTACTTCGGCGAAAGCGTCCCCAAAGAGGTTGTGACGGAGGCGTATAGGTTGGTCGGGGAGGCGGATGCGCTGCTGGTCGCCGGCTCGTCGCTGACCGTATTCTCCGGTTACCGGTTTGTGCGTCACGCCGCCGCGCGCGGCATCCCGGTGGCCATCGTCAACCGTGGCGGTACGCGCGGCGACGATCTGGCCACCGTCAAGGTCGACGGCGGCTGCTCGGAGTTGCTGGCCCTGCTCGCCGACGAGTTAGCGCCCCTGGCAACGCATTAGAAGGTGCACGGCATGCTGCGGATGGCGTGCACGAAGTTGCCCGCGAGGTAGGACGGCTCGCCGGCCGCGATGTCGGGCAGTTGACGGAACAGCTCGCCGAAGATGGCGCGCAGCTGCGCGCGCGCGACGTGGGCACCGAGGCAGAAGTGCAGCCCGCCACCGCCGAAGCCGACGTGGGGGTTGGGGTCACGGCTCAGGTTCAGCCGCTCCGGATGGTCGAACGCCTCGGTGTCCCAGTTGCCGGACGGGTAGAACATGACCACCTTCTCCCCCGCCCGGATGGCCTGACCGCCCAGCTCGATATCCGTTGCGGCGGTGCGGCGGAAGGTCATCACCGGCGTCGCCCAACGGATGAATTCCTCGATGGCCGTGCCGATTCGGTTGTCGAAATCCTCGCGCAGCCACGCCTTCTCGTCGGGAAAATCGGTGAGCGCCCGCAGGGTATGACTGATGGTTTGGCGGGTGGTGTCGTTGCCCGCCACCGACAGCAGGACGAAGAACGCCGCCACCTCCGCGTCTTCCAGCCGGTCGCCGTCGACTTCGGCGGTGACCAGGCTGCTGATCAGGTCGTCACCCGGGTGTTCGCGACGTTCGGTGGCCAGCGTGCCGACGACTTGGTGCAGATACATTTGGTTTTCCAACAGGACTTCCAGCGCCGGGCGTCCGCCGAGGAACTCCGGGTCCGCCCAGGAGACCAGGGCATCGGTGGCGTGCGCCATGCGCTCACGCTCGGATTCCGGAATCCCCATCATGTCCGACAGGGTGCGGATGGGCAGTTCCTTGGCGCAGTGGTCGACGAAATCCGCGCCGCTGCCCGCGGATCGGAGCTCTTCGACGATGGTCTTGGCGTTGGCCTTGATCGAGTCCTCGATGCGGCGGACCTGGCGGGGGCTCAGCGCGGCGTGAGCGAGCTTGCGCAGCTTGGTGTGTCGCGGCGGGTCCATCGCCAGGAACGACTGCGACGCCTCGAGCAGCTCCACCGGGATGCTCTCGAACATCACCCCCTGGCCGGACAGGAAGACGTCGTTGTTGCGGCTCACCGCGACGATGTCGGAGCGCCGGGTGACCGCCCAGAAGCCGGGGTCGGCCGGATCGGGCATCAGCGAATCCTCGACCGGGCGATGCCAGCTCACCGGCCGCTCGGCCCGCAGCACGGCGAAGGAGCGCTCTCGATCGGCCGCGGTGGTGGACCAGAACGCGCGCGAGGACAGATCGATCTCGTCGTAGGCACGGCCGGACTTGTCGGTCCCGGACTTACCCGTCAGCACGGCCATGGTGGTGATCCTCCGTCTCGTATGACCCCGGTCACAGGCTTCCCGCGACGATATTCCTAGACACTCTGTCTAGTCAACATGTCGAGTACTCGGTTATCCTCGGCGCATGCCATCGCTCACCCGCAAGCCGCAGGGAAACCGCAGCCTGGGCCGCGAGCAGCGGCGCGAGCGGATGGAACGCCGGCTGCTGGACGCCACCGAACGGCTGATGCGCGACGGCGCGAGCTTCACCGAACTCAGCGTGGATCGGCTCTCCGGTGAGGCCGGCATCTCCCGGGCCAGCTTCTACATCTACTTCGAGGACAAGGGGCATCTGCTGCGCCGGCTCGCGGGCCAGGTATTCGGCGATCTGACCGACGGGGCGCGGAGTTGGTGGAGCGTGGCCGGGCGTCGTGACCCCGAGGACGTGCGGACCGCGATGAGCCGCATCATCGCCACCTACCGGCGCCACCAGGCGGTGCTGGTCGCGCTCAACGAGATGGCCGCCTACGACCCGCTGACGGCGGACACGTATCGCGAACTGCTGACCGGCATCTCCGAGCAGCTCACCCACGTCATCGAAGACGGCCAGGCGGACGGCTCGATCCGCCCGGAGCTGGCCGCGCTCACCACCGCCAGCGCGCTGACGTGGATGGTCGAGCGGGCCTGCCAGCAGAACCTGCCAACCAAACCCGCCGACTACGACGCCGAGCTTGCCGCCACGCTGGCCGAGATCGTCTGGGGCGCACTGTATCTCAGGCCCATATCGGAGCACTGACGCGACCGCCGCAACTGCGCTAGCACATGCGCTGGCTCGTTCCGAAGGGTCGTCATGGTCCCGAGGCGGCGTCCGCCGAGGACCTCCTACACCGCCACCAGATCGTCGGCGTGCACCGCGGGCCTGCGCAACTCGCCGGGCAGCTCGGAGGTCGAGCGGCCCATCATGGTCACCAGTTCGGTCGCGTCGTAGGCGACCACACCGCGGGCCACCGTCACCCCGTCCGGGTCGCGCAATTCGACCACGTCGCCGGCGTAGAAGCGGCCCGAGACCGCGGTGATCCCGGCGGGCAGCAACGAGCGACGCTGGCGCACCACCGCGCGCACCGCACCCTCGTCCAGGGTCAGGGCACCGGCAGCCTCGGCGGCGTAACGCACCCAGAACCGCCGGGCCGACATCCGCACCGGGCGTGCGGCGAACACCGTGCCGACCGAAGCGTCGGTGAGCGCGGTCGCGGCGTCGGCGGCGGCGGCCAGCAACACCGGCACCCCGGCATCGGCGGCCAGCAGCGCCGACGACATCTTGGAGGTCATGCCGCCGGTGCCCAAATCGCTTCCGGGCCCGGCGATTACACCGATCAGATCCGCGGAGCTGGATACTTCCGCGATGAACCTGGCGCCTTCGGTCTTTCGGGGATCCGCGTCGTAGAGTCCGTCGATGTCGGACAGCAACACCAGCGCCTCGGCGCCGACCAGGTGAGCCACCAGCGCCGAAAGCCGGTCGTTGTCACCGAACCGGATCTCGTTGGTGGCCACCGTGTCGTTCTCGTTGACGATCGCCACCGCATGTAGGGCGCGCAGCCGATCGAGCGTGCGCTGGGCGTTGGTGTGCTGGGCCCGCATCGAGATGTCGTGCGCGCTCAGCAGCACCTGCCCGACCGTGCGGCCATAGCGGGCGAACGCTGCGCTCCACGAATTCACCAGCGCGACCTGGCCGACGCTGGCCGCGGCCTGTTTCGTCGCCAAATCCCTTGGTCGACGGGATAATCCGAGCGGCTCAATGCCGGCGGCGATGGCTCCCGACGAGACGATGACGACGTCCGTCCCGGCCTTCATCCGGGCCTCGATCGCGTCGGCGAGCCCGGCCAGCCGGCCGGCGTCGAACACCCCGGCCGGTGTGGTCAGCGCGTTGGTGCCCACCTTGACCACCAGGCTGCGCGCAGTGCGGATGACGTCGCGGTGCGCGGTCACGAGGCGCCGCTCTCCCCCGCGAGGCGGAGGTGCCCCCGCCTCATCGCTTCGCTCTGCATCGTCGCCGGCGGTCACGGCTCCTCACCGTGTTCTCTGGTTCTGCGCCGCTCTCCCCCGCGAGCGGGAGGTGCCCCCGCCGCATCGCTGCGCTCTGCATCGTCGCCGGCGCGGCGCTGGCGCCGGGCGGCCTTGCGTTCGGCGGCGCCGACGCGCTCGGTGCGCTCCAAGCGCGCGTCGGTTCCGCGACCGGACAGCGCAACCTGTTGTCCCGCAGGCGTTTGCGGCTCCCAATCGAACGTCATTTCACCGATGGTCACTGCGCAGCCCGGCCGCGCGCCCAGCCGCAACAACTCCTCTTCGACGCCCAGGCGCGCGAGCCGATCGGCGAGATATCCCACGGCCTCGTCGTTGTCGAAGTTGGTCTGGCGGATCCAGCGTTCGGGGCGCGCGCCGCTGACCACGAAGGCGCCCGGCTGCTGTGGATCCGGCTGCACACTGAAGCCGCTGTCGTCGACGGGTACCGGCCGGATCACCGGGCGCCGCGGCACGATCTCGGGCTGGGCCGCCTTATAGTCCGAGATGATCTGCCACAGCCCGAATATCAACGGCTGCAGGCCGTCTCGTGCGACGGTCGACACCAGGAACACCGGCCAGCCGCGCTGAGCGATCTCATCACGGACGAACTCGGCAAGCTCGCGCGCCTCGGGCACGTCGATCTTGTTGAGCACCACCGCGCGCGGCCGCTCGGTCAGATCACCCAGCGCCGCATCCCCTTGCAGGGTGGGCGTATACGCGGCGAGTTCGGCCTCCAGCGCGTCGATATCGGAGATGGGGTCACGGCCGGGATCCGCGGTGGCGCAGTCGACGACGTGCACCAGCACGGCGCACCGCTCGATGTGGCGAAGGAAATCCAGGCCCAGGCCGCGACCCTGCGATGCGCCCGGGATCAGGCCGGGCACGTCGGCGACGGTGAAGGTGTGTTCACCCGCCGACACCACCCCGAGGTTGGGCACCAGCGTGGTGAACGGATAGTCGGCGATCTTGGGCTTGGCCGCCGAGATCGTGGACACCAGCGAAGACTTGCCGGCCGAGGGAAAACCGATCAGGCCGGCGTCGGCCACGGTCTTGAGTTCGAGCGTCAGGTCGCGGGTCTGGCCCTGCTCGCCCAGCAGCGCAAAGCCGGGAGCCTTGCGGGCCCGCGAGGCGAGCGCGGCGTTGCCCAGCCCGCCGCGTCCACCCGCGGCCGCTTCGAAGCGGGTGCCCGCGCCGACCAGGTCGGCGAGCAGCCGACCGTTTTCGTCGAGGACGACGGTGCCGTCGGGCACTTTGACTTCCAGGTCGGCGCCGGCGGCGCCGTCTCGGTTGTTGCCCATGCCCTGCTTGCCCGACGGGGCGGTGACGTGAGGGTGGAAATGGAAGTCGAGCAGGGTGTGCACCTGCGGATCGACGACGAACACGATGCTGCCGCCGCGCCCGCCGTTACCACCGTCGGGGCCGCCGAGCGGCTTGAACTTCTCGCGATGGACGGAGGCGCAGCCGTTACCCCCGGCACCGGCGCGCGCATGGATGACGACGCGGTCGACGAACCGAGGCATCGTGGGTCCTCTCACCTTCGCCTGGCGACGATGCGGACCGGAACGGTCAACTGAGGAGCCAGGCCAATCAATCTGAGCCGGGCGCCGAATCACCGGGCTGGGCCCGAAAACACACCTCAGTCGGTGGCTTGCCCGGCGGCCACGATGTTGACGGTCTTGCGGCCGCGCTTGATGCCGAACTCGACGGCGCCGGCCTCCTTGGCGAACAACGTGTCGTCCCCGCCACGCCCGACGCCCACGCCCGGGTGGAACTTGGTGCCGCGCTGCCGGACGATGATCTCGCCCGCCTTGACGACCTGGCCGCCGAATCGCTTCACGCCCAGCCGCTGCGCGGCGGAATCGCGACCGTTGCGCGAGCTGGAAGCGCCCTTCTTGTGTGCCATCTCTGCCGCCTTCGCTACTTGATTCCGGTGACCTTCAGGACCGTCAGCTGCTGACGGTGTCCCTGACGCTTGTGGTAGCCGGTCTTGTTCCTGAACTTGTGGATGCGGATCTTGGGACCCTTGGTGTGCTCGAGCACCTCGCCGGTCACCGCGACCTTGGCCAGCGCGGCCGCGTCCGTGGTCACCTCGGCGCCGTCCACCACCAGGGCGACTGGCAGCGACACGTTCGAGCCGGGCTCGGATTCGAGCTTCTCGACCTTGACGACGTCCCCGACGGCGACCTTGTACTGCTTGCCGCCCGTTTTCACGATTGCGTAGGTCGCCATCGTCGTTCTGCTCCTTCTTCTAACCGCTGCTCTGCGCGTCGCGCGCCAACCAGCCGCGGTGCACGTGTGGGTCTGGGGTGCGGGCCTGCGCCGATTACCCGGGGAGTCCCGCTGCCGCGGGCCGAAATTTTCCTCGTCCGGCCTGACGACAACTGTCCAAGGGTACGTGACCAGCGGCTACAGGGTCAAACCGGGCATGACCGGCTCAGTCCGCGTGGATCGGCGGTCCGGCCGGCCGGCCCGCAGCGCGCCGGCGTCGGGGGCGAGCCGGTCCGGCCTGTTCGGCCCCACCGGAGAACCGGCCGGCGTCGGTGTCGTCGGAATCGTCGTCCTCGGTGTCCAGGTCCTCGTCGTCGTCGAGCTCGAGGTCCTCGTCGTCGTCGCCGAGGTCCTCTTCGTCGTCGATGTCCTCGTCGTCGTCGAGGTCGTCGTCGTCCGAGTCCTCATCGTCCGAGTCCTCATCGTCCGAGTCCTCGTCGTCCTCGTCGTCGGAGTCCTCGTCGTCGATGTCCTCGTCGTTCTCGTCGAAGTCCTCTTGGTCGGTGTCCTCGACGTCGCGCGCCGCCTTGTTCTGCTCCAGTTCGTCGGTGGCTTCAGTGGTCTCGTCGGAGTCGTCCTCGGAGTCGCCCTGTGTCGAGGAGCCGGCGGCCATCGCCTTGAACATCGGGTGCTCGCCGGGAGCGTGGGCGGGCACCTTAGCCACCACCTGCTCTTCGGCCTTGTTCTTCTTGCGCCTGCCCCGGCGGCCGCCCCCACCGGATTCGGACTTGCGCCCGTTCGACGAGGCCGAGTCCACCGGGTCGCTGTGCAGCAAAATCCCGCGACCACCGCAATTCGGACACGACGTCGAGAAGGCCTCAATCAGGCCGGTGCCCAACCGCTTGCGGGTCAGCTGGACCAGGCCGAGCGACGTCACCTCGGACACCTGATGGCGGGTGCGGTCGCGGGCCAGCGCCTCGGTCAGCCGCCGCAGCACCAGGTCGCGGTTGGACTCGAGCACCATGTCGATGAAGTCAATGACCACGATGCCGCCGATGTCGCGCAGCCGCAGCTGGCGCACGATCTCCTCGGCCGCCTCGAGGTTGTTCTTGGTAACCGTCTGCTCGAGGTTGCCGCCGGACCCGGTGAACTTGCCGGTGTTGACGTCGACCACCGTCATCGCCTCGGTCCGGTCGATCACCAGCGTGCCGCCCGAGGGCAGCCACACCTTGCGCTCCATCGCCTTGGCGAGTTGCTCGTCGATGCGGTGCACCGCGAACACGTCGGGACCGTTCTCGGCGGTTTCGTATTTGTTCAGCTTCGAAACCAGGTCGGGCGCAACGGAATTCACGTAGTCGTTGATGGTGGTCCAGGCTTCTTCACCGGACACGATGAGGCCGGCGAAGTCCTCGTTGAACAGGTCGCGGATGACCTTGACCAGCACGTCGGGCTCTTCGTAGAGCGCCACCGCGGCGCCGGCGGCCTTCTCCTTGATCTCGATGGCCTTGGCCTCGATCTGTTGCCAGCGCTCCTGCAGGCGGGTGACGTCGCTGCGGATGTCCTCTTCTTTGACGCCCTCGGACGCCGTGCGGATGATCACGCCGGCGTCGGACGGCACCACTTCGCGCAGGATCTCTTTGAGCCGCTGACGTTCGGTGTCGGGCAGCTTGCGGCTGATCCCGGTCGACGACGCCCCCGGCACGTAGACCAGATAGCGGCCCGCCAGTGACACCTGCGTGGTCAGCCGCGCGCCCTTGTGCCCGACCGGGTCCTTGCTGACCTGGACGACCACGTAGTCGCCCGGTTTGAGCGCCTGTTCGATCTTGCGGTCGGATCCGCCGAGTCCGGCGGCTTCCCAGTTGACCTCACCGGCATAGAGCACACCGTTGCGGCCGCGGCCGATGTCAACGAACGCCGCCTCCATCGACGGCAGCACGTTCTGCACGATGCCCAGGTAGATGTTGCCCACCAGCGAGGCCGACGCGGCCGACGTGACGAAGTGCTCAACGACAATGCCGTCCTCGAGCACCGCGATCTGGGTGTAGCGCGAGCCCTGGTGCGGCGGCTCGGTGCGGACCCGGTCGCGCACGACCATCATCCGCTCGACGGCCTCGCGGCGGGCCAGGAATTCGGCCTCGGTCAGCACCGGGGGGCGGCGCCGTCCGGCATCGCGGCCGTCCCGGCGCCGCTGCCGCTTGGCCTCTAGCCGCGTCGAGCCGTTGATGCCCTTGATCTCGTTGTTGGCGCTGGCGGAGTCGTCTCCGCCGCCGCCCTTGCCGTTGCGGGGCGGGCGCTCGTGCACCACGGTGTTCGGCGGATCGTCGGGCGACGAGTTCTCGTCGTTGTCGTCGCCGGACCCGGATTTGCGGCGGCGGCGCCGACGGCGGCGTCGATTGCCGCCATCCGCCGAGCCGTCGTCACCGTTGTCGGAGTCGTCGGAATCGTCCGAATCATCGGAGTCCTGGCCGTCGGAGTCCTCGGCGTCGCCGGAGTCCGGTTGGCCGCCCTTCCTACCCCGCGGTTGGCCCTCATCGTCGTCGCCGTCGTCGCCCTGGCCGTCGGGTCCGCCCTGCTCACCGCGTCCGCGACCGCGACCGCGGCGGCCGCGGCGCCGCCGCTTGTTGGACGGCCGGTCGGCCTGCTCGTCATCGTCGGAGTCGGCGTCATCCGAGTCGTCGCCGTCGTCGTCGCTGCCGGCGTCATCCTCGCGGGCGTCGATCGGCTGCGGTGCGACGAACAACGGCATGTAATGCGGCCGCTCGGCGGCGGTGTCCGGGGTCTCGAGCAGCAGCCGGGATTCGGGCTCCTCGGCTGCGGCCGCCGGCGCGGCGTCCGCATCTTCCGGGGTTCCGGCGGGCTGCGCGGCCGCCAGCAGGTCTCGCACCCGCACCGCGTCGTCGCGGTCCACGGTGGAATGCGCACTGCGGATGCGCCCGTCGAGCTCGCTGAGCGCGTCCAGCACCCGCTTGCTGGTGGTTCCCAGCGTTCGGGCCAGCGAATGAACTCTCAGGCGGTCCGGCAGTTGCTCGGGCCGAGTCGATTCTTCTGATGGGTCTGCAGTCGGTGCACCGTCTACCACGTATTCTCCTCAAGCCCCCGGGCGCGTCGTTGCGACGCGGCCACGCGAGGGCTTCGCTATGGGCCCGGGTCACTTCTCCCGGACTTGTGATGGTCTCGCCCCGAGCGGCCCAGGATCGCAGACCCACTCGGCGCCGTGCTGAATGACGGCCTGACATGCAGCGAACCAAGGCGACGGGGCTATTGGTCGCGCTTGTCTAAGTCTTCATTCGGGTGTCTGTCGCCGGTCCGGCGACGTTCACCCGAGACCAGTATCCCACATCACGTGGCGGTCCCAGCCACACCTGAGCCAGCCCGCGCCAGCAAAGTCGCTGCGGACCGCGCCGCGGCGGCCATCGCCGCAGCTCTACGCGTTGGGAAACCAGAGCGCGATTTCCCGCTTCGCGGACTCGGGGGAATCCGACCCGTGCACCAGATTGAGCTGCGTCTCGAGCCCGAAGTCGCCGCGGATGGTGCCGGGAATCGCCTTTTCCACCGGGTCGGTCCCGCCCGCGAGCTGGCGAAACGCGGCGATCGCGCGAGGACCCTCCACGATGGCCGCCACCACCGGTCCCGAGGTGATGAACTCCAGCAGAGAGTCGAAGAACGGCTTGCCCTCGTGCTCCGCGTAGTGCTGGGCGGCAAGGTCGCGGCTGACCGCCCGGAGCTCCAGCGCGGTGATGGAGAGGCCTTTGCGCTCGATGCGGCCGATGATCTCCCCCACCAGCTGCCGCTGGACGCCATCGGGCTTGATCAGTACCAATGTCCGTTCGGTCACGGCGGACAGCGTACATAACCGGGCGGCGAAGAGCCGGGCGGCGGCGGCCGGGAGGTCATCGCCGGCCCGCGGCCGCTAGCCCTGGCGGCGCCGGACCTCGGCTCGGAAGTAGGCGATCAGGCCCCACAGCCCGGTGAACAGCACGCCAATGAACCCCACTCCCGGATAGACCGCGAAGCCGGCCAGCAGGATCACCTGAACCCCCAGGTTGGCCCAGATCGCCCAGGGCTTGCGCTGCACGCTGGCCATCAGGATGAGCAGCACGGCCAGCCCGATCAGGTAGCCCAGCGACACCGTCGTCAGGCCGCCGCCGACCGCACCCACCACCGGGATCGCCAGCAACACCACGATCGCTTCCAGGATCAGCGTCAACGCCATCACCGCGCCGAAGCTCCGCCACGGATCAGCCTGCGGCGCCGGGGCCTGCTCGTCGGGGTTCTCGGGGACGTCGGTCATTGCGGATCACGACCGAACAGGGTGCGGGCCGCCCCGGCGGTGACGACCGAGCCGGTGATGACGATGCCGGTGCCGGAGAACGCTTCGGCCGGCCCGTCGGTCGCGGCGTCATCCACCAGCGCGGTCGCGACGTCGATGGCGTCGCGCAGGTTCTCGGCGGTGCTCACGCGGTCGGGCCCGAACCGCTCGCGCGCGGCCAGGGCCAGCGATTCGACGTCGAGCGCCCGCGGGGATCCGTTGTGCGTGATCACGACGGCGTCGAACACCGGCTGGAGGGCGGCGAGAATGCCGTCGACATCCTTATCGGCGAGCACGCTGAGCACGCCGACGAGATAGCGGAAGTCGAACTCGCCGGCCAGGGTCTGCGCCAGCGCGGCCGCACCGGCGGGATTGTGCGCCGCGTCGATGAATACCGTTGGGGCGCTGCGCATCCGCTCGAGCCGGCCGGGGCTGGCGACGGCGGCGAAACCGGCGCGAACCGCGTCGACGTCGAGCTGGCGCTGCGCACCGGCGCCGAAAAACGCCTCGACCGCCGCGAGGGCCAGCACGGCGTTGTGCGCCTGGTGTTCGCCGTGCAGCGGCAGATAGACATCCGAGTACACCCCGCCGAGGCCCTGCAGCTGCAGCACCTGCCCGCCGATCGCCACCTGACGGCCCAGCACCGCGAACTCCGAATCCTCGCGGGCCACCGCGGCGTCGGCCTGCACGGTTCGGTCCAACAACACTTCCATCGCCTCGGGCGCCTGACGCGCGATGACGGCGACGGTATCGGGTGCCCCCTCGGGCGCGCGGGTGATGATGCCGGCCTTCTCCCGCGCGATGCCGGCGAGGTCGTCGCCCAGGTATTCGACGTGGTCGATGGAGACCGGGGTGATGACTGCGACCGGGGCGTTGATCACGTTGGTGGCGTCCCAACGGCCGCCCATCCCCACCTCGACGACCGCGACGTCGACGGGGGCGTCGGCGAATGCGGCGAACGCCATCGCGGTCAGCACCTCGAACTTGCTCATCGCCGGACCGCCGTCGGCCTGCGACTGCGCGTCGACCATCTGCACGAATGGCTCGATCTCGCGATAGGTCGCCACGTACTGGGCCGGGCTGATCGGCTTGGAGTCGATCGAGATGCGTTCGACCGCCGATTGCAGGTGCGGGCTGGTGGTGCGCCCGGTGCGCCGGTGCAGCGCGGTGATCAGCGCGTCGATCATCCGGGCCACCGACGTCTTGCCGTTGGTGCCCGCCACGTGGATCGACGGGTAGGCCAGCTGCGGCGAGCCCAGCAGGTCCAGCAACGCGCTGATCCGGGTCAGGCTGGGCTCGATCTTGGTCTCCGGCCAGCGCTGGTCCAGCAGGTGTTCGACCTGCAACAGCGACGCGATCTCGTCGGGGGTAGGGACCGGGTCGGGAAGCTCGGTGGGAACCTCGTCCTGCGGCCACTCGGGCTCGGTCATCGAACGCTCACTGCAGCCCGGCTAGCCGCGCGTTGATCCGCTCGGTCTCCTCCTGGGCCAGGCGCTGACGGTCCCGGATCTTGTCGACGACGTTTTGCGGCGCCTTGCCCAGGAAGTCCTCGTTGGCCAGTTTGGCGGTGGTCGACGCGAGCTCCTTGTGCGCCGCGGCCAGGTCCTTTTCCAGGCGGCGACGTTCGGCGGCGACATCGATGGTGCCCGAAGTGTCGAGCTCGACGACGACGGTCCCGCGGCGCAGCCGGACCTCCACCGACGCCGACGGTTGGAACTGCGGGCCCGCTGCGGTCAGCCACGCCAGCGAGGTCACCGCGCTCACCTGGGTGCTCAGATCGGATTCGTCGATGCCGGCCATCCGGGCCGGCACCTTCTGCCGGTCTGCCAGCCCCTGGTCGCTGCGAAACCGGCGCACCTCGGTCACCAGCTTTTGCATGTCGGTAATCCGCTGCGCGGCAACCTGATCCAGGCCGATGCCGGACGACTGCGGCCAGTCGGCGACCACCAACGACTCGTGTTGGGCCTCCTCGCCGGTGAGAGCCTGCCACAGGGCCTCGGTGATGAAGGGGATCACCGGGTGTAGCAACCGCAGCAGGGTGTCCAGCGTCGCCGCCAGCACGGCCGTGGTGTGCGTGATCCCCTCGGCCAGTTGGGTTTTAGCCAATTCCACGTACCAGTCGCAGAATTCGTCCCACGCGAAGTGGTAGAGCGCCTCGCAGGCGCGACTGAACTCGTAACTGTCGAATGCCGAATCGACTTCGGCGCGAACCTCTTCCAGCCGGCCGAGGATCCAGCGGTCGGCGTCGGTGAGTTCGGCCGGCGCGGGCAGCGGGGCCAGCTTGGCGCCGTTGAGCAGCGCGTAGCGGGTGGCGTTGAACAGCTTGGTGCAGAAGTTGCGCGACGCCCGGACGTGATCCTCGCCGACCGCGAGGTCACCGCCGGGGCTGGCGCCGCGCGCCAGCGTGAACCGCAGCGCGTCGGCACCGAACGCATCAACCCAGTCCAGCGGGTCGATGACGTTGCCCTTGGACTTGCTCATCTTGCGGCCGGACTCGTCGCGGATCAGCCCGTGCAGGAAGACATCGGTGAACGGCACCTGCGGGCCGCGGCGGCCGCCCAGGGTGATGGCCTCGTCGCCGCCGACGAAGGTGCCGAACATCATCATCCTGGCCACCCAGAAAAACAGAATGTCGTAGCCGGTGACCAGAACGCTTGTGGGATAGAACTTCTCGAGCTCCGGGGTCTTGTCCGGCCAGCCCAACGTGGAGAACGGCCACAGCCCCGAGGAGAACCAGGTGTCCAGCACGTCGGGGTCCTGCTCCCAGCCTTCCGGCGGGGTCTCGTCGGGACCGACGCAACGCTGCTCGCCGTTGGGGCCGTACCAGATCGGAATGCGGTGACCCCACCACAGCTGACGCGAGATGCACCAGTCGTGCATGTCGTCGACCCAGGCGAACCATCGCGGCTCCAGGCTGGCGGGGTGAATCACGGTGTCGCCGTTGCGCACCGCGTCGCCGGCGGCCTTGGCCAGCGATTCCACCCGGACCCACCACTGCAGCGACAGCCGCGGTTCGATCGGCTCGCCGCTGCGCTCGGAGTGTCCGACGCTGTGCAGGTAGGGCCGCTTCTCCTCGGTGATTCGGCCCTGGGTCGCCAACGCCTCACGCACCGCGACCCTGGCCTGGAATCGGTCCATGCCATCGAATTGAGTTCCGGTGCCGGTGATCCGGCCCTTGGTGTCCATGATCGAGATCATCGGCAGCTCATGACGCAGGCCGATCTCGAAGTCATTGGGGTCGTGTGCGGGAGTGACTTTGACTGCGCCGGTACCGAATTCGGGATCCACGTGTTCGTCGGCCACCACCACGAGCTGACGGTCCACGAACGGGTGCGGCAGGTTGGTGCCAACCAGATGCCGGTAGCGCTCGTCGTCGGGATGCACCGCGATCGCGGTGTCGCCGAGCATCGTTTCCATCCGGGTGGTGGCCACCACGATGTGTGGCTGCGAGTCGTCCATCGATCCATACCGGAACGACACCAGCTCGCCTTCGACCTCCTGATAGTCGACCTCGATGTCCGAGATCGCCGTCTGTAGCACCGGCGACCAATTGACCAGCCGTTCGGCCCGATAGATCAGCCCGGCGTCGTAGAGGCGCTTGAAGATCGACCGGACCGCTCGGGACAGCCCCTCGTCCATGGTGAATCGGTCGCGGCTCCAGTCCACGCCGTCGCCGAGCCGGCGCATCTGGGCACCGATGGCGCCGCCGGACTCCCGCTTCCAGTCCCAGACCTTCTCGATGAACAGCTCTCGGCCGAAGTCCTCTTTGGTCTTGCCGTCGATTGCGAGTTGCTTTTCCACCACGCTCTGCGTCGCGATGCCGGCGTGATCCATGCCCGGCTGCCACAGCACCTCATAACCCTGCATCCGCTTGCGTCGCGTCAGGGCGTCCATCATGGTGTGTTCGAGCGCGTGGCCCATGTGCAGGCTGCCGGTCACGTTCGGCGGGGGCAGCACGATCGAATATCCGGGCTTGGCGCTGTTCGGGTCCGCCGCGAAGTAACCCGCGTCCACCCACTTCTGATAGATCGCGCTTTCGGCCGCAGCGGGATCCCACGACTTGGGCAGGTCGGTGGCGGGGCTGCGGCTGGCGGTCACCCGTTAATTCTAGGGAGCGGTGTTTACCCTCGTGTAAGCGCCCAAATGCGTGACCCGGGTCACTAGCCCAGCCGTTCTACCTCCAATGTGACGCCCGCGGCCGGGAACCGGTCCAGCAGTGCGTCGCCCATCGCTGCCGCGGGCGTGAGAACGCCGTGCAGGTCGGGAAGCTTGGCGCGGTCCAGCGCCAGCGCGAGGCCGCACTCCCCCAACAACACCGAAGTCGCCTTGTAACCCGGGTCGCCGCGCTGTTCCATGCGCGCCACGAGCCGGGCGCCGGTGGTCGTCGTGGTGAACGTCTCGATCCGGTAGTAGCCGCGTTCCCGGGCCTTCTCGCTCGGGCCGGTGCCGGGCTTGGGCACGATGCGCTCCACCAGCCGGCGCGGCAGCAACCGGAAGTAGCGGCTGCCCAGCCCGAAGGTGGCGGCGCCCACCCCACCCACGACGGCGGATGCCACCGGGGCCAGTGGCGACGAGCCCAGGCTCATGCTTTCGCTGTAACGCAACTGGCGGCCGTAGGCCCAGTCCAGTAAGGCGTTGCTGCGCCGCACGATTCGGGTGTTATACGGCGCCATCAGGAAACCGGCCGTCCACAACCCGCTCAATTCCGGCGCGATCCGGCCACCACGACGCAAGGGCAGATCGGGCTGGGGGCCGATCTCGGGTTCGGCGCTGCGGTCGGTGGTCAACGTGTACGGATCGGCGAGTTGGCGGCGGGCGTCGGGATCGCGGGAGGCGGTGTCCAGCACCTCCAGCATCGAGGCGACGGTGCCGCCGGATACGCCGCCGGAGAAGGAGCGGACCACCAGGTCGGTGTCGACGAGTTCTCCCGCGCCGCCGTCGCACGCGGCTCGGTAGAGCGCGTACACGCTGAGGTCCGAAGGGACGGAATCGAATCCGCACGCGTGCACGATGCGCGCGCCGGTGTCCGCGGCCTGCTTGTGATAGAGGTCGATGCTGTCGCGGACGAACATCGCCTCGCCGGTCAGGTCGGCGTAGTCGGTGCCGGCGGCGGCGCAGGCGGCCACCAGCGGCAATCCATAGCGGGTGTAAGGCCCGACCGTGGTGATGACGACCTGGGTGCGGGCCGCCATCTCATCAAGCGACGAGGGCGACGACGCGTCGGCGTTCACGATGGGCCACGACTGCGCCGCTTCGCCCAACGTGTCGCGGATGGCGCGTAGGCGGTCGGCCGATCTGCCGGCCAGTGCGATCCGCTTGTCCGGCGCCGAGCCGGCCAGATATTCGGCGGTGAGTTTCCCGACGAAGCCCGTCGCCCCGTACAGCACAATGTCGAATTCGCGCGGCGTTGCGGTCACGGGCCCGACGCTACCCGACGCTGGGACCCCCAACCGCTGGAGCTAAGAAGTGCCGGGCCACTGGGCCCGGCACTTCTTATATGTATGTCAGCCGTCGCGTGGGCGTCAGCTCAGCCGCGGCGTCCGCAGACCGGCCAAGCGCCGATGCCCTGCGAGTGCAGCACGTTCTCGGCCACCCGGATCTGCTCCTCGCGGCTCGCGCCGGCCGGGGAGCCACTGCCGCCGTTGGCGTGCCAGGTGCTCGGGGTGAACTGCAGGCCACCGGAGAAGCCGTTACCGGTGCTGATGCCCCAGTTGCCACCCGACTCGCACTGCGCGATGGCATCCCAGTTCACGCTGTACGCGCGGTGGG
>NZ_QMEU01000082.1 GCF_003284975.1 Mycobacterium colombiense | reverse complement strand
CCACCGGATGGGGCTGGCTGCCGCTGGCCACCGGGGTGGCGGTGGTCGACACCGTGACGCCGCTGCTGGCGGGCACCGGGGCCCAGGCCGGTCTCAAGTGGCCCAACGACGTGCTGGCCGGCCCGCCGGATTCGCCGGGCAAGCTGGCCGGAATTCTGGCCGAGGTGGCCAAGCCCGTCGTGGTAATCGGCTTGGGGCTCAACGTGACTCAGTCCGCCGAGGAGATCGACGGTCCCGGCGCCCCCGCGCTCAGGTCGTTGCTGGACCTGGGGGTCGCCGCGCCGGACCGCACCGGGCTGGTGTCGGCACTGCTGCGCGAACTGGGGCGGCGAATCGTGGGCTGGCGCGCCGCGCGGGGGGCCGACTGGGCATTGGCCGCCGACTACCGGGCGCGCAGCCTGACCCTCGGCAACCGGGTCCGCGCGCACCTGCCCGGCGGCAAACAGGTCGACGGGACCGCCACCGCCATCGACGACCAGGGCCGGCTGTGCCTGGAAAGCGGCGGGCAGACCGTCGTAGTCGCGGCCGGTGACGTGGTGCATTTGCGCTAGTGGCGATCGCAAGCGCGGCCGTGGCCGGGCGCGGTGGGTCGCCACCATTTGCGCTAGTGGCGATCGCAAGCGCGGGCGTGGCCGGGCGCGGCGGGTCGCCACCATTTGCGCTAGTGGCGATCGCAAGCGCGGCCGTGGCCGGGCGCGGCGGGTCGCCACCATTTGCGCTAGTGGCGATCGCAGGCGCGGCGCACAGCTAATGTCTGCAGGCATGGGCTACCCGGATAACGTCCTGGCCGCCGGCGAACACGTCATCGTGCACCGCCACCCGCACTGGAAGCGGCTGATCTGGCCGGTGCTGGTGCTCATCGGGGTGACCGGACTGGCCGCGTTCGGCTCGGGATACCTCAACTCGACGCACTTCGAGCAGCTCGCCAAGAACATCATCTACGGCGTCATCTGGGGCGTCTGGCTGGTGATCGTGGGCTGGCTGACGCTGTGGCCGTTTCTGAGTTGGCTCACCACTCACTTCGTGGTGACCAACCGGCGGGTGATGTTTCGGCACGGGGTGGCCACCCGCACCGGGATCGACATCCCGCTGGCCCGGATCAACAGCGTGGAATTTCGCGACCGCATCACCGAGCGGATGTTGCGCACCGGGACGCTGATCATCGAATCGGCGTCACAAGATCCGTTGGAGTTCTACGACATTCCGCGGCTGCGCGAGGTACACGCGCTGCTGTATCACGAAGTCTTCGACACCCTGGGTTCCGAGGAATCGCCCAGCTGACCGAGCCGGCCGGCCCGGTTGCGCCAGGCGCGCAGCAGCGTGACGTTGTCCTTTTCGATCTCGTCCTCGAAGATCTCGGCGATGCCGCCGGCGGTCAGCGCGGATTCCAGCGCCTTCTCCGGGTCGCGCGCGAACTGGTCGGGGAACACCCAGCGCCTAAACGCCCAGAACCGGAATGCCATCTGCAGCAGGTTGCCGATGATGTAGGCCGAGATGAAGTCGGCGACGTTTTCCACCGCCAGCGACACCGTGGGCTCGCGCAGCTGCAACACATAGCTGGAGAACCACAGCGGCGCCATCGACAGCAGCACCCCCACGCCGCTGAACGCGAAGAACAGCAGCGCCTCGTGGTGGCGCTCGCGGCCGCCGCGGTTGCGGAAGCTCCATTCCCGGTTCAGCACGTAGGACGCGATCACCGCGACAATGCCGGCGATCACCTTTGCGGTCACCGGTTTGGGCTCCAGAATTGTCAGCTTCAGCGTGTAGAAAATCGCCGAGTCGATGACAAATGTGGTTCCGCCGACGATGGCGAATTTGATCAGTTCGTGGTGGCGTAGCAAATAGGGCTGCATAACCCTAGGCAGACGCGAAATCGTGGCTTCGGCGAAGGACACAACACGTCAGTGTACGGACGGACACAAATTCGACGCAAAATTGTACGTAACAATTCGGTGTCGGCCCCGGTCAACACGCCTTTAGCGCCGGGGAGTTTCGCCGTGACACCATGATGGCCGTGCCGAGTACACGCCCGCCGGGCGCCGCCCCCTCCGCAGCCTCCCGAACCGCCCCCCGCGCCGTCCCCGTCGTGGCGATGGTCGGCGGCGGCCAGCTCGCCCGAATGACCCATCAGGCGGCGATCGCCCTGGGGCAGTCGCTGCGGGTACTGGCCACCGCCGCCGACGAGCCGGCGGCGCTGGTCGCGCCCGACATCGTCATCGGTTCGCACACCGACATCGACGACCTGCGCCGGGTGGCGGCGGGCGCCGACGTGCTGACCTTCGACCACGAACACGTGCCGAACGAACTGCTGGACAAGCTGGTCGCCGAGGGCATCAACGTGGCGCCGCCGCCGCAGGCCCTGGTGCACGCGCAGGACAAGCTCGTCATGCGCCGCCGCCTCGAGGCCCTCGGCGTCCCGGTGCCGCGCTACGCCGAGATCGGCAGCGTCGACGAACTCGACGCCTTCGCGCGGCGCATCGCCGGCCCGGTGGTGGTCAAAGCGGTCCGCGGCGGCTACGACGGGCGCGGGGTACGGATGGCGCGCGACCCGTTGCACGCTCGCGAGATCGCGACAGCGTTCCTGGCCGAGGGGGTGCCGGTGATGGCCGAGGAGCAGGTGAACCTGCGCCGCGAGCTGTCCGCCCTGGTGGCCCGGTCACCGTTCGGCCAGGGCGCGGCGTGGCCGGTCGTCGAGACCGTGCAGCGGGACGGGATCTGCGTGCAGGTGATCGCGCCCGCGCCGGAGCTGTCGGGCGAGCAGGCCGCCGCCGCGCAGCAACTGGCGCTGCGGCTGGCGGCCGAGCTCGGCGTGGTCGGGGTGCTCGCCGTCGAGCTGTTCGAGACCGTGGACGGCGAGCTGCTGGTCAACGAGCTGGCGATGCGGCCGCACAACTCGGGGCACTGGACCATGGACGGGTCGCGCACCAGCCAGTTCGAGCAGCATCTGCGCGCGGTGCTGGACTATCCGCTCGGCGACACCGACGCCCTGGCCCCGGTGACGGTGATGGCCAACGTGTTGGGCGCCCCCGAAATCCCGCGGATGAGCGTCGACGAGCGGCTGCACCACCTGTTCGCGCGGATGCCCGACGCCCGCGTGCACCTGTACGGCAAGCAGGAACGACCCGGCCGAAAGGTCGGCCACATCAACTTCGTCGGCACCAAGGCGGCGGATCGGGATTACGTCGCGAAGCTGCGGGAACGCGCCGAGCTGGCGGCACACTGGTTGTCACACGCGCAGTGGACGGACGGATGGGATCCACATGAGTAGCGATCAGCAGGCCAGGGTCGGCGTGATCATGGGCAGCGACAGCGATTGGTCGGTGATGGCCGACGCCGCGGCGGCGCTGGCCGAGTTCGACGTGCCGGCCGAGGTTCGGGTGGTCTCGGCGCACCGCACCCCGCAGGTGATGTTCGACTACGCGCGCGACGCGGCCGGGCGCGGCATCGAAGTGATCATCGCCGGCGCCGGGGGTGCCGCGCATTTGCCCGGCATGGTCGCGTCCGCCACGCCGCTGCCGGTGATCGGCGTGCCGGTGCCGCTGGCGCGCCTGGACGGCCTGGATTCGCTGCTGTCGATCGTGCAGATGCCCGCCGGTGTCCCGGTGGCCACGGTCTCTATCGGGGGAGCCCGCAACGCGGGCCTGCTGGCCGTGCGCATCCTCGGTTCGTCGGACCCGGCGCTGCGGGCGCGGATCGTGGAGTTCCAGGACCAGCTGGCCGAGAGCGTGCGGGCCAAGGATGCGGCGCTGCAGCAGCGTCAGGGTAAAGTTACCGGCTAGTAGCCTGGCGACGAGGCGGGCCGCGCCCGCAGAGAAGCCGGGCATGTCGGCAGAGTAGTAATAGGAGGCCGAGATGGCTGGATGGGCCGGAAACCCCACCTTTGATTTGTTCCAATTGCCCGAGGAGCACACCGAATTGCGGGCCGCGATCCGCGCGCTGGCGGAAAAGGAGATCGCCCCGCACGCCGCCGACGTGGACGAGAACTCCCGGTTTCCCGAGGAGGCGCTGGAGGCGCTGAACGCCTCCGGTTTCAACGCCGTGCACGTGCCCGAGGAGTACGGCGGGCAGGGCGCGGACTCGGTGGCCGCCTGCATCGTGATCGAGGAAGTCGCCCGCGTGGACACCTCGGCCTCGCTGATTCCGGCGGTCAACAAGCTGGGCACGATGGGGCTGATCCTGCGCGGCTCGGACGAGCTGAAGAAGCAGGTGCTGCCGTCGATCGCCGACGGAACCGCGATGGCGTCCTACGCGCTGAGCGAGCGCGAGGCCGGCAGCGACGCGGCCTCGATGCGGACCCGCGCCAAGGCCGACGGCGACGACTGGATCCTCAACGGCGCCAAGTGTTGGATCACCAACGGCGGCAAGTCGAGCTGGTACACGGTGATGGCCGTGACCGACCCGGACAAGGGCTCAGGCGGCATCTCGTCGTTCATGGTGCACAAGGACGACGAGGGCTTTTCGGTCGGGCCCAAGGAGAAGAAACTGGGCATCAAGGGCTCACCGACCACCGAGCTCTACTTCGAGAACTGTCGCATCCCGGGCGACCGGATCATCGGCGAACCCGGTACCGGCTTCAAGACCGCGCTGGCGACGCTGGACCACACCCGGCCCACCATCGGCGCCCAGGCGGTCGGTATCGCCCAGGGCGCGCTGGACGCCGCCATCGCCTACACCAAGGACCGTAAGCAATTCGGCCGTCCGGTCAGCGACAACCAGGGCGTGCAGTTCATGCTCGCCGACATGGCCATGAAGGTCGAGTCCGCGCGGCTGATGGTGTACCACGCCGCCGCCCGCGCCGAGCGTGGCGAATCCAACCTGGGCTTCATCTCCGCCGCATCCAAGTGCCTGGCCTCCGACGTCGCGATGGAGGTCACCACCGACGCGGTGCAGCTGTTCGGCGGCGCCGGCTACACCGTCGACTTCCCCGTCGAGCGGATGATGCGCGACGCCAAGATCACCCAGATCTACGAGGGCACCAACCAGATTCAGCGCGTCGTGATGTCGCGGGCGCTGCTGCGCTGAACGCCTTCCGGCGATGCTCTTGCGAAACTCCGACCCGCACCGCTTAGGATCTCCACTCGGTGCGTGAAGTCCACGCCGACGGTCGGTAAACAGTCACCGACTCGCGTCCGACCACCGTCAGGCGAGCAAAGGGTCTTATCGCGGCAAGGGGGTCTGCTGTGCGGAAAGTGACTTCCTCTGCCCGTTCACAGATGGCCGGGAATTGATACCGACGAGCGCTGTAGCCGCCCCGACGGCGAGTTGGCAGTCGTTGTCGTTGCTGTTGGTCGAGGACGACCGCGCCGACGCGGTGCTGGTGGAAGACCTGATCACCGACGCGGTCACCGACATCCGGGTGGTGTGGGCGAAGTCGATGGCGGACGCCGAACGCGAGCTGGTGTCCGCGCGGCCCGACTGCGTGCTGTTGGATCTGAACCTGCCCGACGCCAGCGGTATCGACGCGTTGAACCGCATCGCCAGCCTCGACGCGACCGTCCCGATCGTGGTGCTGACCGGGCTGAACGACGAATACTTCGGGGCGTCGGCGGTCGCCGCCGGTGCCCAGGACTACTTGGTCAAGGGCCGGGTCGAGCCGGAGATGCTGCGCCGCGCGCTGCTCTACGCGATCGAGCGCAAGCGTGCCGAGCTGATCGCCGCCGATCTGCACGCGACTCGGCTGCGGGCCCGCGAGAACGCGCTGCTGGAACGCGGCCTGCTGCCGTCGCCGCTGCTGCTGGACGACCCGGGCGTCGACATCGTCGCCCGGTACCGGCCGAGCCGCGAAGACGCGCTGCTGTGCGGTGATTTCTACGACGTCGTGCAGACCCCCGACCGGGTCGTGCACGTGCTGATCGGCGACGTCGCCGGGCACGGCCCGCACGAGGCGGCGCTGGGCGCGGCCCTGCGGATCGCGTTTCGCGCGCTCACCTTCGCCGGCCTGCACGGCGTCGAACTGATGCGCCAGCTCGAGCGGGTCTTGTATTCGGAACGCACCGGCACCGGGATCTTCGCGACGGTGCTGAGCCTGGAGATCTCGCCGGACAGCCCGCGGGTCAGCGTCATCCGCGCCGGCCATCCCGGGATGTTGCTGCAGGCCGGCGGGACCGTGGAGTGGCTGGAGCCGCCCGGCGGCCCGGCGTTGGGGCTGCACGCCGGCGACTGGCCGCAAGAAGAACTGGAGTTGCGCGCCGGTGAGGGCCTGCTGTTGCTGACCGACGGGCTCTACGAGGGGTATTCGGGCGAAGGCGCGCAACGGCTCGGCGAGGACGGCCTGCTCGCCCTCGCCCGCACGCACGCCCACCGGCCCGGTCCCGAGTTCGTCGACGCGCTGGTCAACGGGGCCCAGGAACTCGCGCAGCCCCGCGGCGGCCTCACCGACGACATCGCCGTGCTGCGGCTGGAGAGGACGACCACGTGACGGCATTGCGTCCGCTTCGGCTGACCGAGCTCACCGTGCGGGGATGGCTGGCGCTCGTGTTGTGGATCCTGGGTGCCACGGTGCTGGTCGGGGCGCTGGTCGGTGCGGCGTTACTGCACCGCACCGACGAGGTGTCGCGCGAGTTGGCCCAGAACATTCAGCCTGCGCGCGTCGCAGCGGCGCGTTTGCAGTCGGCCGTGCGTGACCAGGAGACGGGCATGCGCGGCTACCTGATCACCGCCGACCGGCAGTTCCTTGCGCCGTATTACGACGGGCAGCGCGCCGAACAGGATGCGGCCAACGAGATTCGGCGTCTGGTGGGTGGGCGCGCGGAGCTGATGGCCGACCTGGATGCGGTGGAAGCCGCCGCCGCCGACTGGCGGACGAACTATGCCGAGCCGCTGATCGCCAACGTGGCTCCCAAGACGCCGACCTACGTGAGCCCCCGCACGGCCGACATGGGCAAGGTCAAATTCGACCATCTGCGTGAACTTTTCGAAACGCAGAACACGCACCTCGCGGTGGCCAGGACGGCGGCCATCGACGAGCTCAACGAGATCAACGGCTGGCGCGACTGGGTGCTGGGCGCCACGGTGCTGATCGTCATCGGCGCCGCCACGGCACTGGGGTTGCTCAGTCGCGCGGCGATCACCCGGCCGATTGCGGCGCTGGCCGCGGACTGCCGGCGGATCACCGAGGGCAACTTCGACGAGACGATCTCGCCTCCGCGGCGGCCTAGGGACATCCGGAACATGGCGATCGACGTGGAGAACATGCGCAAGCGCATCGTCTCCGAACTCGCGGTGTCGCAAAGCGCCCAGGCGCAACTGGATGAGCAGGCCGCCGAATTGCGGCGTTCCAACACCGAGCTGGAGCAGTTCGCCTACGTCGCCTCCCACGACCTGCAGGAGCCGCTGCGCAAGGTCGCGTCGTTTTGTCAGCTGCTGGAGAAGCGTTATGGCGACAAGCTCGACGAGCGCGGCATCGAATACATCGGCTTCGCGGTCGACGGCGCCAAGCGCATGCAGGCCCTGATCAACGACCTGCTCACCTTCTCCCGGGTCGGCCGGCTGGGCACCACCGAGAGTGAGGTGGCCCTCGACGCGACGCTCGATGCCGGCCTGGCCAATCTGGCCGTCGCGATCGAGGAGACCGACGCCGAGATCGTGCGCCCCGAGCCGCTGCCGCAGATCGTCGGCGACCCGATGCTGCTGACGATGCTGTGGCAGAACCTGGTCGGCAACGCGATCAAATTCCGGCACAAGGATCGCCGCCCCCGCATCGTCATCGAATGCGCGCCGGGCACCGGCACGCAAGACGGGCAGTGGCTGCTGAGCGTGGCGGACAACGGCATCGGCATTCCGGAGGAGTTCTCCGATAAGGTCTTCGTGATCTTCCAGCGGCTGCACGGCCGGGATGTGTACGCCGGCACCGGGGTTGGCCTGGCACTGGTCAAGAAGATCATCGAGCACCACGGCGGCACCGTCCGGATCGACACGTCCTACACCGACGGGACCCGATTCGAATTCACCCTGCCCATGCCCGAACCCGTCGACAAAGCAGACCCGGTCGCTTTGGAAGGAGCGCATCAATGACGACACCCGAAGGCAGAGCGATCGACATCCTGCTCGTCGAGGACGATCCGGGCGACGAGCTCATCACGCGAGAAGCGTTCGAGCACAACAAGCTCAAGAACCGGCTGCACGTCGCCCACGACGGCGAGGAAGGCCTCAACTACCTCTACCGGCGCGGTGAGTTCGCCGACGCGCCGCGCCCCGACCTCATCCTGCTCGATTTGAACCTGCCCAAATACGACGGCCGTCAGCTGCTGGAGAAGGTCAAGTCGGATCCCGACCTGGCCCGCATCCCGGTCGTGGTGCTCACCACCTCCTCGGCGGAGGAGGACATCCTCAAGAGCTACAAGCTGCACGCGAACGCCTACGTCACCAAACCCGTCGACCTCGATCAGTTCATGAAGGCCGTCCGGCAGATCGACGAGTTCTTCGTTCAGGTGGTGCGGCTCCCGGGCAACGGGAGCTGATCGCGCGGCGCTCGCCGCGATAGCCAGCCGAGCAACCAGCCCAGCACGATCAGTAGCAGGAACACGGTTCTGGGCCTCTCGTCGGCGTTCGATGTTACGTGCCTCCCGGCGAACAGCGGGCACACAGTTACCTCTTATTGAATGTCAAGGGTTTGTATATTCACGGTTGGTTAACTTTTGTTGTCCCCTGGGCAGTAGCCGGCGGCGATGTCCGCGCGTCCGCCGCCGCGAGGTGCGAAGGAGTTGCGTGAGGTTCGCTCGATACGGCGCAGCGCTGAGCCTGGCGGCCGTGACCGCCCTGGCGCTGACGGGCTGTGGGGACCACTCGAACTCGTCGGGCTCCGGGGGCAAGCCGGCGTCGGTGGACTGCGGCGGCAAGAAGGTGCTCAAAGACAGCGGCTCGACCGCGCAGCAGAACGCGATCGAACAGTTCGTCTACGCCTATGTCCGCGCCTGCCCGGGTTACACGCTGGACTACAACGCGAACGGGTCGGGCGCCGGTGTCACGCAGTTCGTCAACAATCAGACCGATCTCGCCGGTTCGGACGTCCCGCTGGATCCCACCACGGGCCAGACCGAGCGGGCGGCGGCGCGGTGCAATTCGCCCGCCTGGGACCTGCCGACGGTGTTCGGGCCGATCGCGGTGACCTACCACCTCGCCGGGGTCAGCGGGCTGAAATTGGACGGACCCACCGTCGCGAAGATCTTCAACGGCGCCATCACCAAGTGGGACGACCCGGCGCTCAAGGCCAGCAACCCGAGCCTGAACCTGCCGTCGACGCCCATCGCGGTCATCTTCCGCAGCGATAAGTCCGGCACCACCGCCAACTTCCAGAAGTACCTGGATGGCGCGTCCAACGGCGCCTGGGGCAAGGGCACCAGCGAGGCGTTCACCGGCGGCGTCGGCCAGGGCGCCAGCGGGAACAACGGCACGTCGGCGCTGCTGCAGAACACCGACGGGTCGATCACCTACAACGAGTGGTCGTTCGCGGTGGGCAAGCAGCTGAGCATGGCGTCGATCATCACCTCGGCGGGTCCGGACGCGGTGCCCATCACCAAGGACTCCGTTGAGAAGACGATCGCCGGGGCCACCTTTGGTGGGCAGGGCAACGACCTGGTGCTGGACACCTCGTCGTTCTACAAGCCGACCCAGCAGGGCGCGTACCCGATCGTGCTGGCGACCTACGAGATCGTCTGTTCGAAATACCCGGACGCGGCGACCGGGTCGGCGGTGAAGGCGTTCATGCAGGCCGCGATCGGACCGGGCCAGGACGGTCTGGACCAGTACGGTTCGATCCCGCTACCCAGCTCGTTCACGGCGAAGCTCTCGAGCGCGGTCAATGCGATTTCCTGACGGTAAGGAGGCTCGACGGTGAGCGATAGCGGGCCGGCCTCGCGGGTCGGGTCGTGGTTCGGCCCCTACCGGCTGGTGCGACTGCTGCGCCAGGGTGGCATGGGCGAGGTCTACGAGGCCGAGGACGCCCGCAAGCGCCGCTTGGTGGCCCTGAAGCTGATCTCGCAGCAGTTCTCCGGCAACCCGGAGTTCAGCGCCCGGCTGCAGCGCGAGGCCGACATCGCCGGACGGCTGACCGAGCCGCACGTGGTGCCGATCCACGATTATGGCGAGATCGACGGGCGATTCTATGTGGAGATGCGCCTCGTCGACGGCGTCGATCTGGGCACGCTGTTGCACCGGGAGGGGCCGCTGGCCGCGCCGCGGGCGATCGCCATCATCCGTCAGGTCGCCGCCGCGCTGGACGCGGCGCACGCCGCCGGGGTGACCCACCGCGACGTCACACCGGGCAACATCCTGGTGACCCCCAGCGACTTCGCCTACCTGGCGGACTTCGGCATCGCGCGGGCCGCGTCGGATCCGGGGCTGACCCAGGTGGGGACCGCGATCGGCACGTACTACTACATGGCGCCGGAGCGGTTCACCGAGGACGAGGTCACCAACAGCGTCGACATCTATTCGCTCGCATGCGTATTGAGCGAGTGCTTGACCGGCTCGCCGCCGTACCGGGCCGACACCGTCGAACGGCTGGTGGCCGCGCACCTGACCAAGACGGCCCCGCCGCCCAGCCAATTGCGCCCCGGCGCGTTCCCGCCCGCCCTCGACGAGGTGATCGCCAAGGGCATGGCCAAGCGCCCCGAGGACCGCTACCGCACCGCGGGAGAGTTCGCCGCCGCCGCCCACGAGGCGCTGACCACGTCCGAGCAGCGCAAGGCCAGCACGATCCTGCGCGACGGCCAGATCGCGATGGGTGCGTACGCTCCGTCGCCGAGCGCCGACACCGTTGCCGGCCCGCTGCCCCCCAGGGCCGGCGGGGTGACCAGCAGCGAGCGGTCCGGCCCCCGACCGTCGCTGATCCGCGCCGCCCCAACGGCTTCCGGCCGCGCGCATGCGCCCGCCCCGGACTTCGGGCGCCCCGTCGCGCCGACCGACAACAAACGCAAGCAGTGGATCATCGTCGGCGCCATCGCCCTGGTCGCGCTGGTCGCTTTCGTGGTGGCGGTCGTCGGCTACCTGTCCACCGGGTCCTCGGGACCGTCCAAGCAGGCCAGCGGCCAAAGTGTGTTGCCCTTCAACGGCATTGACTTCCGCCTCTCGCCGGGTGGCGTGACGCTGGACAGCGCCGGCAACGTCTACGTCACCAGCGAGGGCATGTACGGGCGGGTGGTGAAGCTGACGTCCGGTTCCGACGCCACCACGGTGCTGCCGTTCAACGGGCTCTACCAGCCGCAGGGCCTGGCTGTCGACGGCGCGGGCACCGTGTATGTCGCCGACTTCAACAACCGGGTGCTCAGCATGGCCGCCGGCTCCAACGATCAAAAGCCGCTGCCGTTCACCGGTCTGAACTATCCCGAGGGAGTGGCGGTCGACAGCCAGGGCGCGGTGTACGTCGCCGACCGCGGCAACAGCCGGGTGGTGAAGCTGGCGGCGGGATCGCAGAACCAGACAGTGCTGCCGTTCAACGGGCTGAACAACCCGGACGGCGTGGCCGTCGACCCGGCGGGCAACGTCTACGTCACCGACACCGACAACAACCGAGTGGTGAAGCTTGACGCGGCGTCAAATACCCAGTCGGAGTTGCCATTTCGCGACGTGTCCGTGCCGTGGGGCATCGCGGTGGACAACAGCGGCACCGTCTACGTCACCGAGCACGACAAAAGCGACGTGGTGAAGTACGCGCCGGGGGCGGCCACCGGAACCGTCCTCGGATTCACCGGGCTCAACACCCCGCTGGCGGTGATGGTCGACAAGGATCAGAGCGTCTACGTCGCCGACCGCGGCAACGACCGGGTGGTCAAGCTGACGCCGTGAACGCCTACGGTGTGGGCTGGGCCGCGCCCAGGTATTCCTCGGTGTGCTGGCCGAGGGCCGGGGGTGGGTCGGTGGCCCACCCGGCTGACAAGGCTTCGAAGCTGGAATAGCGTGCGGGGGTGCGGATTACGGTGACCCGGTCGGCGCCATCGCCGACCGGCAGGGCCAGCTCGTTCTCGGCGAACAGCGGGGTGCTCACCACCTGCTTCCAGGTGTAGGCGTGACAGGCCATCAGGCCGCCCTCCTGTAGCAGCCGCACCCATTCGTCGGCGGTCTTGGCGGTCAGCGCCTTCTCGAGTTCCTCGGTCAGTTCGGGATAGTTGAGCGCCCGCGCCCGCTGGTCGATGAACCGCTCGTCGTCGCGCATGTCGGGCCGGCCGATGATCTCGCACAGCTTGTCCCAGTGCTTGGGCACGTACGCGCTGATCACCAGGTAGCCGTCGGCGGCCTTGAACGCGTCCGATGGCTGGGTGGCGAAGCCAACGCCCTTGCGCCGCTTGGTCTTTGGCGCGTGCGGCTTGGGGGCCTCGGTCGGCTTGTTCAGGTGGATGGTCAGCTGGCTGGCCTGCAGGCTGACCGCGACGTCGTACATGGCGACCCGCACCACGTCGGCGACGCCGTGGCGTTCGCGGTTGAGCAGCGCGGCCAGCACCGCCTGGGCCAGCACGTGACCGCTCGCGGCGTCGACGAGCTGGAACGGGATGATCTGGGGTTTGCCGGTGGGCGTGGGCATCCCGGTGGTCATGCCCGACTCGGCGGCCACCATCAGGTCGACGCCCGGTCGGTTGCCCTGCGGGCCGTTGCCGCCGTAGGCCGAAAGGCGCGCGTAGATGAGCTTGGGATTGCGCGATTGCAGCTCGTCGGGGCCCAGGCCCATGCGCTCCATCACCCCGGGCCGAAAGCCTTCCAGCACAACATCTGCGGTGTCGACCAGCCGCAGGATCTGTTCCTTGGCCTCGTCGCTGCGCAGGTCGGCCATCACCGACTTCTTGCCGCGGTTGTGGGGGAGGAACAGGGTGGCCAGCGGCGGGCGCCCGGGCAGCACCGCCGTGATGTGCCGGGCGGCCTCACCGACGGGCGCCTCGATCTTGATGACCTCGGCGCCCAGATCCGCCAGCACCTGTCCGGCCATCGGGCCGGCGATGTTCTGGGTGAAGTCGAGCACCCGGAATCCGTCAAGTGGCTTGGCGGGCTTGCTGTTCGGCATCGTCTACCCCGTCTTGTTCAGCACCGCGGTGCAGTAGTAGTTCTGGGCGAAGGGCGCATCCGGGTCGGTCGACTGCAGCGGCAGCCCGGTGTTGGCCAGCAGCTGGTTGAGCGGGGTGCGGACCGGCTGCCAGCCGCGCTGCTGCAGGTAGGTCGCCACGTCGTTGCGCTCGCCGGGGAAGCCCAGCTCGCCCAGGGCGATGTCCAGGCCGTTACGCCGCCACTTCTCGCTGGCGGCATTCAGGGCGTCACCGTTGATCCCGGTGTTCGCGAACACCTCGGCCACCAGCTGGCTGCCGTCGGCGGACAACGCGGTGACGTTGTCCAGCAAGCGATCCTGGGCCTCGGGCGGCAGGAAGCCGACCAGCCCCTCGGCCGCCCAGGCGGCGGGTCGCCCGGTGTCGAAGCCGGCCTGGCGCAGCGCCGCCGGCCAGTCGTGGCGCAGGTCGATGGGGACGGCGCGTACCTCGGCGGTGGGTTGGGCGCCGAGTTCGGCGATGGTGGCGGCCTTGAACTCGAGGACCTGCGGCTGGTCGATCTCGAACACCGTGGTGCCCGGCGCCCACGCCAGCCGATAGGCGCGCGCGTCCAGCCCGGAGGCCAGGATGACCACCTGGTCGATGCCGGCGGCGCCCGCCTCGGCGAAGAAGGCGTCGATGTAGCGGGTGCGGGCGGCGAGCATGTCGGTCATGCGTTGCATGCCCCACGGCGCGCCGGGCTCGTCGACGTCGGCGGAGTCCAGTGCGCCGGCGGCCCAGCGGGTCATGAAGTCGACCCCGACCGCGCGCACCAGCGGCTCGGCGAACCGATCGTCGATCAGCCCGTCCCGGGTGGCCCGGGCGCGCCCGGCGGCCACCATGGTGGCGGTCGCTCCCACGCTGGTCGCCAGGTCCCAGGTGTCGTCGTCGGTGCGCGCCATCGAGGAATCCCTTCCGGTCTACTGGTTAGCCACAATAACTACCGGCACCGCCGCGCGAGTCGCGAGGTGCGATACAGATCGATCACGGCCGGGCGTTGCGGCGGCGCGGCCGGCCGCGCCGCCGCTAGCCTCGCGCCATGACCACTTCGGTTGCCCTCGAGCAGCAGTGCGGGACCAGCGCGGCGCGTGAGGTCGACTGGCGGCGCGGCGCCGCGCGAGCGCGGCGGTTGGCCTGGATCAGCCTGGCGGTGGTGCTGGTCGAGGGTGTCGTCGGGCTGTGGCAGGGGTTGTCGGTGTCCTCCGTCGCCCTGACCGGGTGGGCCCTGGGCGGCACGTCGGAGGCGCTGGCCAGCGCCATGGTGGTGTGGCGGTTCAGCGGGGCGCGCGCCTGCTCCGAGCGGGCCGAGCGGCGCGCGCAACGCGGTGTGGCGGTGTCGTTCTGGTTGACCGCGCCGTACATCGCCGCCGAGTCGATCCGCGAGCTGGCGGGCGAACGGCACGCCGAGACCTCGGCGATCGGCATCGGGCTGACCGCCCTGGCGCTGGTGCTGATGCCGGTGCTGGGACGGGCCAACCACCGATTGGGCACCCGGCTGGGCTCGGGGGCCACCGAGGCCGAAGGCGTCCAGAACTACCTGTGCGCCGCCCAGGCCGCCGGGGTGCTGATCGGCCTCGCGATGACGGCGCTGTGGTCCAGCACGTGGTGGATCGACCCGGCCGTCGGGCTGGCCATTGCCGGTGTCGCGCTCTGGCAGGGCCTGCGCGCCTGGCGCGGCCAGGAGTGCGGCTGCTGACCGCCTAGCCGGCGCGCTCGCCGTTCGTCGCGGCGCGCGGCGCGTCCAGCCGGTAGCGGATCAGCCGGGAACTGTTGGCCACCACCGCCACCGACGAGGCGTTGTGCAGGATCGCGGCCAGCACCGGGGATAGCGCCCCGCCCGCGCCGATGATCAGCCCGGCGGCGTTGACGGCGATGGACATCCCGTAGTTCTCCCGGATGACGTCGACCGCGCGGGCACCCAGGTCGCCGACGTCGAGCAGCCGGTGCAGGTCGTCGTTGGCCAGCGCCACGTCGGCGGTCTCGACGGCGACGTCGGTGCCGGCCAGCCCCATCGCGATGCCGATGTCGGCGGCGGCCAGCGCGGGCGCGTCGTTGATGCCGTCGCCGACCATGCCGACGGTGTAGCCCTCGTCCTGCAGGTCGCGCACCGCCGCGAGCTTGTCCTCCGGCATCACCTCGGCGCACCACTCGTCGATCCCGAGTTCGCCCGCGACCACCTCGGCGATGTCCGGGTGATCTCCGGTGAGCATGACGATGCGGCGAATGCCGTTGGCGCGCAGCTTCTTGAGCACCTCGGAGGCCTCGGGACGCACCTCGTCACGCAGGCTGATCAGCCCCACCAGCTTGCCGTCGACGGCCAGCAGCAGCGGGGTCTCGGCCTGACGGCGCAGCCGGTCCACCCACTCCGAGGCCTTCTTGGACACCCGCACCTTCTCGGCGCGCAGCAGCGACGGGCTGCCCAGCAGCAGGGTCCGGCCGTCGGCCCAGGTCCGCATGCCCAGGCCGACCAGGACCTCGCACTCCTCGTGCGGCGGGATGGTGATGTGGCGTTCCTCGGTGGACCGGATCACCGCCTCGGCCAGCGGATGCCGGGAGTGGATCTCCGAGCTCGCCGCATACGCCAGCACCTGCTCGGGCTGCCAATCCTTATGCAGCGCAATGATATTGGTCACCACCGGGCGCCCGACCGTGAGCGTGCCGGTCTTGTCGAACACGATCGCGTCCACCCGGCCGGCCTGCTCGAGGTGCGAGCCGCCCTTGATCAGGATGCCGCGGCGCGCGCCGTTGCCGATCGCCGCGCTGATCGCGGTCGGCGTGGCCAGCCCCACCGCGCACGGGCAGGCGATCAGCAGCATGGTCATCGCCCGGCGCACGTCGCCGGTGACCGCCAGCGTGAGGGCCGAGACGATGAACGAGGTGGGAACGAAACGGCGCGAAAAGTTTTCGCCGACGGTCTGGATCGGCGCCCGGTCGTGCTGGGCCTCCTCGACCCGGGTGATGATGCGGCCGATGGTGGTCTGGTTGCCGACCGCGCTGGCGCGCACCACCAGGCGTCCGCGCACCACCACCGAACCCGCGTGCACGTGCGCGCCCACCACCACGCTGACCGGCAGGTTCTCCCCGGTGATCGCCGACTGGTTGACGATCGCCTCGCCGTCGACCACCTCACCATCGACCGGGATGGCCACGTGGTCGTGCACCACCACCTCGTCGCCGATCTGCACGGTGTCGATGGGCACCTGAATCTCGTTGTCCTCCAGCCGGATCCAGGCCGTGTCCTGGCTGCCGCGCAGCAGTTCGGAGATGGCGCGGCGGGTCCGGCGCAACGTCAGATCCTGAAGGTACTCACCGATATTGAGCAGCCACAGCACGGTCAGCGCGACGACGTTCTCGCGCAACACCAGGCTGGCCACGGTCGCCGCCGAGACCAGCGCGTCGGTGCCGGCCCGCCCGGAGCGCAACGAGCGCAGCGCGCCCCGCAGGAAGGGATAGCCGGTGAACACGGTGACGCCGGTGGCGAACAGTCGGCCGCTGGGGCCCAGCAGGGGCGGGCGCGCGAAGACGTAGCGGCGCACCCCGAGCAGGGCCAGCGCGGCGCCGCCGATCACCATGCGCAGCACGTCGGCGTTGCGGATCTCCTCCGAATGCGGCGGCCGGGCCGGGATCAGTTCGGCGGCGACGTGCGCCGCCTCGCCGATGGCGGCCAGCACCGCGGAGCGGTCACAGCGCCGCGGCGAATACCAGACGACGACCGATCCGGTGCGCGGGTAGGCGTGCACCACGCGCACGCCCGCGCACTTGGCGACCGCCTCTTCGACCGCGACGGCACGCCGGGTGTTGGCACGCACCCAGTCGACGGCGACCCGCATGCGTCCGGCTGCATCCGAAATGACGTGCAGCGCAGTGCCTTCGGTTCGCGCCTCGTCTGCGATGTCGGGGACTAGGGCGAGGTCCATGTCGAGGGAATCAGTGCTCGTGGTCGTGCGGGGCGGCGACCGACGGAGTGGGGGCCTCCTCGCCGATGCGCTCGCGGGCCTCGGCCATCACGTCGGCGAGCCGCAGCCGCGCCGACTCGGCGGCCTCCTCGGCCTTGCGGGTGCCGCGCAGTCCGAGCTCGGCGCCCTTGACCGCGGTCTCGTGCAGCGGTGCCTTGGCCACGGCCTTGCGCACCACCTCGTAGGCCGTCACACCGACCAGCCCGGTGACCACCGTGCCTGCCGCCTTCGCCAAGAGCCCGTACACCGCCATTGCCGCAACCCTCCTGTTTCGCCTCAGCGTTAGCCCATGCTTGCACGACGTTAACATCGAAATATAGCGATATCAATATGTATTGGCCGCGGCCGGCGGGCGCCGCCGGGCTGCTACAGCACCCGGGTGACCTTTTCGGTCTCGACGCGGCGCTGTTGTGCGGCCGGGTCGGCGTTGGCCACCTGCACCAGCGAGCCGCCGACGGCCAGGATGGCCAGCAGGTGATCCACCAGCTCGGCCGGGCCGGACCACGACGCGCCGGACAGCACCCGGTCGCCGGACGTCAAACCCCTTGCCGCGGCGGAGCTTTGGCAATCGGCCAGCACCTCGTCGACCGATCGCCCGCCCAGCGCCGGACCGGGTCGCGGTTCGGGAACGATCTGATCGCCGTGCACCCGCACCGCGGTGGCGTAGTCCGTCACCCCGATCGGCAGGTCGGGTGCCGGGCGGCCGAACGGGTCCAGCGACAGCACCGCCACCTCACCTCCCGATGCCGCCATGCTTACGGCGTCATCGGCCTCGTCGAGTCGCTCGGCCGTGCACAGCGCGACGTCGGCGGTCAGGTTGCCCGGGCCGGCCGGCACCGCCTCGGCGCCGATCCACCACACCCCGAACAGCACCGCCGCCGTCTGCCAGTGCGCGGGCAACAGGATCGCCACCCGGCTGGCCGGCCCGGCGCCCAGCTCGTCGCGCAGCAGGTTGGCGGTCTTGGCGGCCCAGTTGGCCAGCGTCACGCCGGACAGTTCGATGCGCTCGCCGGTCGCGTCGTCGTAGTAGGTGATGCGCGGTCCCACCGGATCGGCCCGCAGCAACGGATCGAGGATGGCCCCGCTCAGCGTGGTCGGTTGCGGCACAGGTCGTCAGTTTATGCACTCGGGCTTGTCGGAGCCGGCGGTCAGGATCGGTGACGGCGCCGGAACTCTTGCGTCGGCCGTCACCGCACCGGCGGTCGACACCTTGGCGGGCATGATCGTCGCGTCGCCGGACAGGCCCGATCCCGGACCGCTGTAGTCGTTGGCCAGCACCACCCGCACCGCGCCCGGCGCCAGCGAGGTGTCGGCGACCACGGGCAGCCCACCCAGTTCCTTGGAGATCTCCTTGGCTCCCAGGTCGTCGCTCTTGGCGGCTCGCACCTGGCTGGTCTTGACGTGCCCGCCGTCGTTGTTGCCCACAGTACCGGGCGCAAAACCCTTGGCGCTCAACACATCCGACACCGCCGCGGCCAAGCCGTTGATGTCGGTGTCATTGACGACGCTGGCGGTGGTCTTGGCCGGGGTGTAGGCGATCTCCTCGGTCTTGCCCTGTTCCTGATCGTGCAGCAGGCCGCCGACCCAGTCGGCGACCTGATGCGGGTCCAGCCGCACCACGCTCTGCATGCCGTCGTCGCTCCAGCCGGCGCCGTCGAGCACCGGGATGGTGGCGAAGGCGACGTTGCCACCGGCCAGCTTCTGCATCTGCTGCACGAAATCCATGACGTCCCAACCGGCGGAGATCACCACCGAGCGCTGGACGGCGGCCTCCAGCCGCTTGACCGTGCTGGGGCTGGACAGCGTCTGGCCGGAAATGACCCGGTGGGCCAGCGAGGCCATCACCACCTGCTGGCGCACCACCCGGTCCAGGTCGCCGCGGGGCAGCTCGTGGCGCTGACGCACGAAGCTGAGCGCTTCCGGGCCGCTGAGGCGCTGCGGGCCGGCCGGGAAGTCGGCGCCCGAAAGCGGTTCGAACACCGGCTCCTTGAGACAGACGTCGACGCCGCCGAGGGCGTCGGTGATCAGCGAGAAGCCCAGCAGGCCGATCTCGGCGTAATGGTCGACGGTGACGCCGGTGAGGTCGGCGACGGTCTTGATCAGCGCCTCGCGGCCGGCCTCGGTGCCCTGCGCGGCGGCCTCGGTAGCCGACGCGCCGGCCTTGACCAGGGCGGTGCGCTTGGCCTCCCGCGTCTGGCCGTAGACGCCGTTGATCTTGGTCTTGCCCAGGCCCGGGGCGGCGACGTAGGAGTCGCGCGGGATCGAGATCGCCGTCGCCGAGCGCCCGTTGTTGGGGATGCGGATCAGGATGATCGTGTCGGTGTTGGTGGCTTCCTCGTCGCCGGCCTTGAGCGTGTCCAGTTCCTCCTGGGTCAACGGGTTGCCGTGCGCGTCGGTGCGGCTGTCGAGGCCGACCAGCAGGATGTCGATCGCGCCGTCGTCGCCGCCCTTGCCCAGCGAGGGCGCGGACATGTGAAAGATGCCGTCTTCGAAGGACCGCACGTTGGTCCACGCGATCCCGGTGCCGAGGACGACCGCGAGCGTCAGCGCGGTGGCAATCACACGAACCACACGTTGCACAGGCATCCCATTACATTACTTGCGACACAGGAGCTTCACGGGTAGCCGGCGCCCGCGTGCCACGGCCTTCGTCCCGGCGTTTCGGGCCATGCCAAACTGAAAACCATGTCAGCCAGGATCGTGATCGCCGGCGCCGGTGGGCAGCTAGGCGGCTATTTGACCTCGTTGGCGGCGGGCCAGGGCCGCGACGCGCTGGCGCTGACGTCGTCGCAGTGGGACATCACCGATCCCGCCGCCGCCCAGCGGATCGTGCAGCGCGGCGACGTCGTCATCAACTGCGCGGCCTACACCGACGTCGACGGCGCCGAGAGCGACGAGGCCGGCGCGTTCGCGGTCAACGAGACCGGCCCCGGCCACATCGCCGCGGCCTGCGCGAAGGCCGGCGCCCGGCTGATCCACGTCTCCACCGATTACGTGTTCAACGGGGATTTCGGTGGCGCCGCGCCCCGGCCGTACGAGCCCTCCGATCAGACCGCGCCGCAAAGCGTCTACGCCCGCAGCAAGGTCGCGGGGGAGCGGGCCGTGCTCGCGGCGCTGCCCGAGGCGGTCGTCGTGCGCACCGCCTGGGTCTACACCGGCGGCACCGGCAAGGACTTCGTCGCGGTGATGCGCCGCCTGGCCGCCGGCGACGGCCCGGTCGACGTGGTCGACGACCAGACCGGCTCGCCGACCTACGTCGGCGACCTGGCCGCCGCGCTGCTGCAGATCGTCGACGATCGCGTGCCGGGCCCGATCCTGCACGCCGCCAACGAGGGCGCCTGCTCGCGGTTCGAGCAGGCCCGGGCGGTATTCGAGGAATGCGGCGCCGACCCGGCACGGGTGCGGCCAGTCACCACCGCACAGTTCCCGAGGCCGG
>NZ_QMEU01000081.1 GCF_003284975.1 Mycobacterium colombiense | reverse complement strand
GCAAGGCTGCAGGTCAGCGCGCCCGCCGCGAGTGAGACCGAGGCGCCACCACAGCCATCGGCAACCCCCGCAGCGGAATTCACCGTGATCGACGCCAAGACGGCCGACGTGTCAAACCTGGCGACGCGTTTTGTGAAATTGCTCTCCCCGCGCGCATCCTCGGCCGCGGGCACCGTCGGCGCCATGACGATCGGCCGCGCCCCCGAGAGCGACATCGTCGTCTCCGACGTGTTGGCGTCCCGTCAGCACGCCACCCTGGTCCCCACCCAGCTGGGCACCGAGATCCGCGACAACAGCGTCAACGGAACGTTCGTCAACGGCACCCGGGTCGGCTCGGCGATCCTGTCGCAGGACGACATCGTCACCATCGGCAACGTCGATTTGGTGTTCCGCGACGGCACCCTGATCGAACGCGGCGACGCCGCCACCCGCACCGGCGGCCTCGAGGTGCGCGACGTCTCCTACGTCGTTGACAACGGCAAGCAGCTGCTCGACGACATCTCGCTGACCGCGCGCCCCGGGACGCTGACCGCGGTGATCGGCGGTTCGGGCGCCGGCAAGAGCACACTGGCCCGGCTCATCGCCGGTTACACCACCCCGACGTCGGGTTCAGTCACGTTCGAGGGACACAACATTCACACCGAGTACGCATCCCTGCGCAGCAGGATCGGCATGGTCCCCCAGGACGACGTGGTGCATCGCCAGCTGACCATCAACCAGGCGCTGGGCTACGCCGCGGAGCTGCGGCTGCCGCCCGACACCAGCAAGGCCGACCGCGCGAAGGTCGTCGCCCAGGTGCTCGAGGAGCTCGACCTGACCAAGCACGCCGACACCCGCGTCGAAAAGTTGTCCGGCGGGCAGCGCAAGCGCGCGTCGGTGGCGCTCGAACTGCTGACCGGGCCGTCGCTGCTGATCCTCGACGAGCCGACCTCCGGTCTGGATCCCGCGCTGGACCTGCAGGTCATGACCATGCTGCGCCAGTTGGCCGACGCCGGTCGGGTCGTGCTGGTGGTGACGCACTCGCTGTCCTACCTGGACGTCTGCGACCAGGTGCTGCTGATGGCCCCCGGCGGGAAGACGGCCTACTGCGGCGCGCCGGACCAGATCGGTGGCGCGATGGGGACCACCAACTGGGCGAAGATCTTCACCCAGGTCGGCGCCGACCCCGACGAAGCCAACCGCCGCTTCCTGGAACAAAACGAGGCCCAGAGGCGGCCGCAGCGGTACCTGCCGGACAAGACCGACGAGCCGAGCAGCCTCGGGGAGCCGGTTCACACCAGCGTGCGGCGCCAGATTTCGACGATCGCTCGGCGGCAGGTGCGCCTGGTGATCGCCGACCGCGCTTATTTCGTCTTCCTGGCGCTGCTGCCGTTCATCTTGGGTTCGCTGTCGCTGACCGTCCCGGGCAGCAACGGATTTCACGTCCCCGCGCCGAACGCGGGAACACCCGACGAGGCCGCGCAGATACTGGCCCTGCTGATGCCGGCCGCGGCATTCATGGGCACCGCCTTGACAATTCGCGACCTGGTCGGCGAACGCGCCATCTTCCAGCGTGAGCAGGCGGTGGGCTTGTCGACCACCGCCTACCTGCTGGCCAAGAGCGCGGTGTTCTGCGGGTTCGCGGTATTGCAGTCGGCGATCGTCACGGCGATCGTGGTGATCGGCAAGAGCGCCCCGACGCGGGGCGCGGTGCTGTTCGGCCACTCGACCGCCGGGGCCACCGTCGAACTGTTCGCCACCGTCGCGGCGACGTGCGTCGCCTCGGCCATTCTGGGCCTGGCGATTTCATCGCTGGTGCGCTCCAGCGAGCAGATCATGCCGCTGTTCGTGGTGGCCGTGATGGCGCAGCTGGTGCTGTGCGGCGGAATGGTGCCGGTGACCGGCCGCCTCGGTTTGAACCAGCTGTCGTGGGCGATGCCGGCGCGCTGGGGCTACGCCGCGGCATCGTCGACGGTGGACCTGCGTCACCTGGTGCCCGACACCCTGCTGTCGCAGGATCGGTTCTGGCAGCACACGCCGAAGATCTGGCTGCTCGACATGGGCATGCTGGCCGCGCTGTCGATCTGCTACGCCGGGTTCGTGCGATGGAAGATCCGGTTGCGCCGGTAACGAGGCGGCCCGGCGGCGGTAGGGTGACATCATTCACCCGCCGAAGCACGAGACGTTCGACCTGGTGGCCCGCACGAACACCGATCCCAAGGGCATCGTGCGGACCGTCGACGAATATGCCGTGCACCCGTGGGGCCTCTACATCGCCCGGCCCACCCCCGGCCGCGCGCAGTTCCATTACCTCGAGTCGTGGCTGCTGCCGTCGTTGGGGTTGCGCGCCACGGTGTTTCACTTCAATCCCGGGCATGACCGCGACCTCGACGTCTACCTGGATGTGGGCGAATACCTGCCCGGCCCCACCGCGTGGCATTCCGAAGATCACTACCTGGACATCGAGGTCCGCACCGGGATCAGGGCGGAACTCACCGATGTCGACGAGCTGCTCGACGCCGTGCGCCACGGCCTGCTGACCCCCGAGGTCGCCGCTCAGGCGGTGAAGCGGGCGGTGACCGCCGTCGACGGGCTGGCCCGCAACGGCTATGACCTGTCGCGCTGGCTGGCACACCACGGCATGCAGTTGAGCTGGCGCGGGCGCGCCGCGTCGCCGGACCACGTGTCATGACAGACTTCGCCGGTCTGCCTCGCGCGGTGCGCGCGGCGCTGCGCGAGGAACCCGTGCCGGACTGGCGGCCGCCGACCCTGGCCACGCTCACCGAGAATCGGTTCTGCGATCCGCACTGGATCTTCGAGCGCAAGTTCGACGGCATGCGTTGCCTGGCGTTTCGCGACGGCGACCGGTTGCGGCTGTTGTCGCGAAATCGGCAGCCGCTCAACGGAACCTACCCCGAGTTGGTGGATGCGCTCGCCGGCCAGCACACCACTCGCTTCGTCGTGGACGGCGAGGTGGTGGCGTTCGAGGGCCGCCGGACCAGCTTCGCCCGGCTGCAGGGCCGGCTGGGCATCACCGACCCCGAACTGGCCCGCGCATCCCCGGTGCGCGTCTTCTACTACGTTTTCGACCTGCTGCATCTCGACGGCCAATCCACCGTCGAGGTGCCGCTGCTCTGGCGCAAGAGGTTGCTGCGCAAGGCAATCGATTTTGCCGACCCGCTGCGCTACGCCCCGCACCGGGTCGAAGACGGCATCGCCGCCTACCAGGCGGCGTGCGGGCGCGGCGACGAAGGGGTGATCGCCAAGCTGGCCGACTCCCCCTACGACGGCGGTCGCTCGCGGGCCTGGCTGAAGTTCAAATGCGTGCGCGACCAGGAATTCGTGGTCGGTGGCTACACCGGCCCGAAGGGCAGCCGAGTGGAGTTAGGCGCGTTGCTGCTGGGGTATTACCAGGGCGATGAGTTGCGCTATGCCGGCAAGGTGGGCACCGGTTTCGACGACGCCACCCTGCACCGCTTGCACGACCGGTTGTCGACGCTCGAGCAAGACCAATCGCCCTTCGCCCGGGGGTCGGTGCGCGAGGCCGGCGCGCAGTGGGTTCGCCCCCAGATGGTGGTCGAGATCGGATTCACCGAGTGGACCCGCGACGGAAAGCTCCGCCACCCACGCTATCTCGGCATGCGCACCGATAAGGACCCCGCCGAGGTGGTCAGGGAGACACACTGATGCCACACATTCAGGTGGAGATCACGCATCCGGATCGGGTCATGTTCCCCGACGACGGGATCACCAAGCAGGACCTGGCGGACTATTACGGTCAAGTGGCCGACGCCATGCTGCCGCACCTGAAGGGCCGCGCGCTGACCGTGCAGCGGTTCCCGCGTGGTATCGGCGAAAAAGGTTTCGTACAACAGGATTTCGCCGACACCCTGCCCGATTGGATGGGCGGGGTCGAGGTCGACAAAGAGGGCGGCACCCTGGTGCACCCGCTGGCCGACCGCCCCGAAGCGCTGCGCTGGTTGGCCAACCAGAACTGCGTCACGCTGCATGTGTGGCAGTCCCGGCACGGCAACCTGCACAACCCCGACAGGTTGGTCTTCGATCTCGATCCGTCCGACGCCGATTTCTCGGTGGTGCGCGCGACCGCGCGCACGGTGGCCGACGTGCTCGATGACCTCGGGTTGGCACGCTACCTGCAGACCACCGGATCGCGCGGACTACATGTGGTGGTGCCGTTGCGCGCCGAGGCCGACTTCGACACCGTCCGCCAATTCGCCCGTGACGTCGCCGAAGTCGTCGCCGCCGACGACGACGCGCACCGCACCGTCGAGGCCCGTAAGGCCAAGCGCGACGGCCGCATCTACCTCGACGTGATGCGCAACGCCTATGCGCAGACCGCCGTCGCACCTTACTCGGTGCGGGCCCGCGGCGGTGCGCCGGTGGCCACGCCGCTGGAGTGGGACGAACTGGATGCGCGCGGTCTACGGGCGGATCGGTTCAGCATCCATGATGTTCCCAAACGACTGGCCGAGCAAGGCGATCCGTGGGCAGACATGTTCAGGCACGCCCGATCCCTGACCGGGCCGTCCGCAAGGTTGGCGAAACTTCGTGCCTGAACTGCCGGATGTCGAAGGTTTTCGGCGCGAGCTCGCCAAGACGTTGCCGCACCGCCGGATTGACGACGTGGACGTCCGCGATCCCGGAATCCTGCGCAACGCCTCCGCCGCCGCGCTCGCGCGGCGCCTGACCGGGCATCGCTTTCGTGCCCCGCGCCGGCACGGCAAATGGCTGATACTGCCGACCGATGGCCCGACGCTGCTGATCCACAGCGGCATGACCGGACACCCGTACTACGCGAAGGCCGGGGCCGAGCCGGAAAAGTATGAACGGCTGGTGATGTCGCTCGACCGCGGTGAACTGCGCTACGCCGACCTGCGCAAGCTGCGCGGTGTCTGGCTGGCCGACGGGGACGACGAGGTCGCGGAGGTGCTGGGTCCGCAGGGGCCCGACGCGCTGGGCATGGGCCTGCGGGAGTTCCGCGACGTGGTTGCCGGGCGGCGCAAGCGGGCCGGGCGGCTGAAGCCGACGCTGATGGATCAGTCGGTGATCGCGGGCCTCGGCAATCTACTCGTCGACGAAATCTGCTGGCACGCGAGGATACGGCCCACCCTTCCCGTCGCGGAGTTGGACGACGGCGCCGTCAAGGTCTTGCATCGCGCGATGACGCAGGTGCTACACACCGCGGTGCGCCACGGCCGGGTCCCCGGCCTGCCGCGCTGGCTGACCGGGGTGCGTGACGAACCGGACCCGCACTGCCCACGCTGCGGCACCCGGCTCGAACGGGGCCGGGTGGGCGGCCGCGCGACACTGTGGTGTCCGCGCTGCCAGCCGTAGGGCACACGATCTGGCCCACCGATCAGGCTGGTTGTAATGTCAGCGGCTATGAGTTGCAAGGCCCGCGGGCTGCTGCCGATCGCCGCCGTGACCGCCCTCGCCGTTGTGAATCCTGCAGTCGCACGGGCGGATCTGCACAACATCACCTATCGGGCGCGGATCGACGCTCTGACGACCGGCAGCCAGGCCACGTTCGTGACCAACGGCGGCCAGACGAACACCACCGGTCTTCCGTCCATGCCCGGCAACGTGTTCGAGGCCAACACCGTGCTTGCCGACCCGGCGCAGGCCGGCCTGCGGATTGTGCTGCGCTTCCCGTACGCGGCGAACGTGCACTGCGAAATCGACGTGGACGACGACGTTTTCGCCCAGTCCGACCAGCTGGTCAGACCGGTGGCGGGCAACGCCGACCCGATGAACGGGGCGCTGCAGTGCGGCGCACCGCTGCCCTAGATTCGCCTCACGGCTGCCAGCCCGTCGAGTCGGCCCACTCCCACGCGCGCCGGTAGGCGTCGCGCAACCACGGCTCCTTGGCGGCGACATAGCGCAGGATGTCTCCGCCGCCAGTGGTGTCGGCTTCGCGTTTGACACTCAGATAGTCGGCGCGCTCAGCGGGATTGGCTTTGAGCCAGTCCACGAACAGCAGGGCGAACTGCTGATTGGGGTGGCCGGCCACCCGGATATGCACGTTGGTAGGCCGACCGGGATCCGCCGAGGCGTGAACTTTCTTGTGCCACAACGCCGCATCGTCGCTGTGGTCATATCGCTTCACGGTGCTGCGCGCGTCGGGTTTGGCGAAATCTTGAGTGATGTGCTTGGGGCGGGGATAGCCGGCCGAAAGTAACGGCTCAACGAGTTCGTCTGCGGCGGCGAGGGATTCGACGGTGATCTGCATGTCGATCACGTCCTTGGCCGGAAAGTCCGGCACGGCCGTCGAACCGATGTGGTCGACGCGCAACGCCCGGTGACCGCAGGCCGTCTTGAGGCGGTTCACGATCCGTTGCGCCTGGTCCGGCCAGGTCGGGTCGGGCGGCACCAACCGGGCGGGCGCCTGGGCGGTCTGCCGTTCACTCAGGTTGTGGGCAAACGGCACGATGCGGTTGTCCCACACGTCCTGGGCGTGCCGTACCAACTCCTCGGGGCTGCCCGAGTTGTCCACCCAGATGTCGGCGACCGCGCGGCGCTGCTCGTCGCTGGCCTGCGCGGCGATCCTCGCCCGCGCGTCCTCCTCGGCCATGCCGCGCTGGTCGACCAGCCGCCGCAGCCGCACCTCGACGTCGGCGTACACGATGACGACGAGCGGGAACAGCGGCGCCATCCCGGATTCCACCAGCAGCGGAATGTCCTCGACCACAACGGAATCCGCGGGCACCGAGGCGATGATCTCCGAACGGCGATTGCCCACCAGGGGGTGGACAATCCCGTTCAGCGTCTTGCGTGCCTCGTCGTCGCGGAAAGCCTTGGCGGCCAACGCCGGACGATCCAGCGATCCGTCCGCAAGCAGGATGTCGCGGCCGAAAGCCTCGACCAGCGCGGCCAGGCCTTCGGTGCCGGGCTCGACCACCTCGCGCGCGATGACGTCGCCGTCGACGATGACGGCACCGCAGCGCGCGAACGTGGACGACAGCGCCGACTTGCCGGCGCCGATGCCACCGGTCAGCCCGATCCGCAGCATGGCGTGGTCGCCGCCGGCGTCACGCGTTGCCGGCGAGTTTCTCCCGCAGCGCCGCCAATTGGGCGTCGCTGGCCAGCGATCCGCCCGCCTTCTCCTCGCGCGCACCGTTGCCCGGTGACTGCTCGGCGTGCCCGGCGGCCTCGGCAGCGGCGAACTTCTCCATCTGCGCGGTGTGCATCTTGTGCCGCCGTTCGGCCTCGGCGTAGCGGGCCTCCCACTCGGCGCGCTGCTTCTCGAATCCCTCGAGCCATTCGTTGGTCTCGGAATCGAAGCCCTCGGGGAAGATGTAGTTGCCCTGCTCGTCGTAGCTGTCGGCCATGCCGTACTTCGCCGGGTCGAACTCTTCGGTGTAGTCCTCGTTGGCCTGCTTGAGCGACAACGAGATCCGGCGGCGCTCCAGGTCGATGTCGATGACCTTGACCATCGCGTCGTCGCCGACGGCGACCACCTGGTCGGGGACCTCCACGTGGCGCTCGGCCAGCTCGGAGATGTGCACCAGGCCCTCGATGCCCTCCTCGACACGCACGAACGCACCGAACGGCACCAGCTTGGTGACCTTGCCGGGCACGATCTGGCCGATGGCGTGGGTGCGGGCGAAGTGGCGCCACGGGTCTTCCTGAGTCGCCTTGAGCGACAACGAAACCCGCTCGCGGTCCATGTCGACGTCGAGCACCTCGACGGTGACCTCGTCGCCGACCTGGACGACCTCGGACGGGTGGTCGATGTGCTTCCAGCTCAGCTCGGAGACGTGCACCAGACCGTCCACCCCGCCGAGGTCGACGAACGCGCCGAAGTTGACGATCGAGGAGACGACACCCTTGCGGATCGCGCCCTTCTGCAGCTGGTTGAGGAACTCGCTGCGCACCTCGGACTGGGTCTGCTCCAGCCACGCGCGGCGGCTCAGCACCACGTTGTTGCGGTTCTTGTCCAGCTCGATGATCTTGGCCTCGATCTCCTTGCCGATGTACGGCTGCAGATCGCGGACGCGCCGCATCTCCACCAGAGAGGCGGGCAGGAAGCCACGCAGCCCGATGTCGAGGATCAGGCCACCCTTGACCACCTCGATGACGGTGCCCTTGACGGCCTCGTCCTTCTCCTTGAGCGCCTCGATGGTGCCCCAGGCGCGCTCGTACTGCGCGCGCTTCTTGGACAGGATCAGGCGACCTTCTTTGTCCTCCTTGGTGAGGACCAGGGCTTCGACCTCATCACCGACGGAAACGACCTCGTTGGGGTCGACATCGTGCTTGATGGAGAGTTCGCGGGCGGGGATGACCCCTTCGGTCTTGTAGCCGATATCGAGGAGCACCTCGTCCCGGTCCACTTTGACGATCGTGCCCTCGACGATGTCGCCATCGTTGAAGTACTTGATCGTTTTGTCTATTGCGGCGAGAAAATCCTCGCTCGAGCCAATGTCGTTGACGGCTACTTGCGGCGAGGTGACGGCGGGACTCGGCATATTGTTGGGTTGCTCCGGACAGGTTTGGTCGTAGGGAAAATTCAGGATTTACCTGTCGAGGCTACTCGACTGGGCACATGCTGGCCAAACCCAGCGCGGTTGACGGCGGCCGAGCGGATGTCCCGACCGTGACGCCACGGCGAATTGCCAGCCGATTTCGGCCATGGCCTCGCATTCGGCGGCCGATCAAGCAGCAGATACACCCCTCGGAGGCGTCGTTCGCCGCGCTAGTGCGCCGCGGCGTCCCACGAACGGCCGTAACCCACCGACACCTCCAGCGGCACGTCGAGGGGGTAGGCGCCGCCCATCTTTTCGCGCGCCAGCGCTTCCAGCTGTTCCCGCTCGCCGGGCGCGACCTCGAAGAGCAACTCGTCGTGCACCTGCAGCAGGATCCGGGAGGAGAGCCCGGCGGCTTTGATCGCCTTGTCGACCTCGAGCATCGCCACCTTGATGATGTCGGCCGCGCTGCCCTGAATGGGCGCGTTGAGCGCGGCCCGCTCGGCGGCCTCGCGCACCTGGCGGTTGCTGCTGTCCAGTTCGGGCAGGTAGCGGCGGCGGCCGAACACCGTCGACGTGTAGCCGTCCTTGCGGGCCTGTTCGACGACGTCCATCAAGTAGTCGCGCACCCCGCCGAACCGGGCGAAGTACTGCTCCATCTGGTCTTTGGCTTCTTCGGTGGAGATCTTGAGCTGGGCGGACAGCCCGTAGGCGCTCAGGCCGTAGGCCAGGCCGTAGGACATCGCCTTGACGCGGCGGCGCAGCTCCGCGGTGACCTCCTCGATCGGGACGCCGAACGCCCGCGACGCGACGAAGGAGTGCAGGTCCTCCCCCGTGTTGAACGCCTCGATGAGGCCCTCGTCCTTGGACAGGTGGGCCATGATCCGCATTTCGATCTGGCTGTAGTCGGCCGTCATCAGCTCGCTGTAGCCCTCGCCGACCACGAACGCGTCGCGGATCCGCCGGCCCGCCTCGGTGCGGATCGGGATGTTCTGCAGATTCGGCTCGGTCGACGACAACCTGCCCGTCGCGGCGATGGTCTGGTTGAACGTGGTGTGGATGCGGCCGTCCGAGGCCACCGAGTTGAGCAACCCGTCGACGGTGACTTTGAGCCGGGTGGCATCGCGGTGGGCCAGCAGGTGCTGCAGGAACGGATGGCCGGTCTTGTCGAACAGCGACTGCAACGCGTCCGCGTCGGTGGTGTATCCGGTCTTGGTGCGCTTGGTCTTCGGCATCTCCAGCTCGTCGAAGAGCACCGTCTGCAACTGCTTGGGCGAGCCCAGATTGATCTGTTTGCCGATCACCGCGTACGCCGCCTCGGCCGCATCCCTGATCTGGTGGGCGAAATCGCTCTGCAGCTCTTGCAGCAGGTCCAAATCGACCGCGATGCCGGCGTTTTCCATCCCGGCCAGCACGGCCTGCACCGGCAGCTCCATGCCGCTCAACAGCGAGGTGGAGTTGATTCGGGCCAGCTCTTCGTCGAGCGCGTCGGCCAGATCCAGCACCGCCACGGCGCGCAGGATCAGCGTCTGCACCGCCTGGTCGTCGACGCCCTCGTCATCGTCGAGCAGCGAAAGTTGTTGCTGTTCGGGGTTTTCGGCGCGCAGCTCGCGGCGCAGGTAGCGCAGCGAGAGATCGTCGAGGGAGAAGCTGCGCTGGCCGGGGCGCACCAGGTAGGCGGCCAGCGCGGTGTCGGAGGTGACGCCGGCCAGCGTCCAGCCCCGCCCGGCCAGGTCGTGCATCGCCAGCTTGGCCTCGTGCAGCGCCTTGGGCGGACCGGGATCGGCCAGCCAAGACGCCAGTGCCGCTTCGTCTTCGGGATCCAGTGTCGCGGTGTCGATGTAGCGGCCCTCGCCGTCAGCGGACACGATGGCCAGCGCGGTGGCGTCGGCGTCGTAGGCCAGATGAGTCCCCACGACGGCCAGGCCGAACCGCTTGCCCGAGCTGTGCTCGGCCAGCCACACGGCCAGCTCGCCGGGTTCCAGCGCGCCGCCGCGCACGTCGAAGCCCTCGTCGACCTCGGGCTCCACCGCGGCCAGGGTTTCGAACAACCGGTCGCGCAGCACCCGGAACTCCAGGTCGTCGAAGAGCCGGTGAATCTGATCGCGATCCCACGGTTGCAGCCGCAGCGTGTCCGGGGTTTGGGCCAGCGGCACATCTTTGACCAGATCGGTCAGCTCGCGGTTGCGGATCACGCTGGGCAGATGCGCGCGCAGCGCGTCGCCGACCTTGCCGCGTACCGAGTCGACGTTGTCGACCAGCGCCTGCAGCGACCCGTATTCGCCGATCCATTTGGAGGCGGTCTTCTCCCCCACGCCGGGTATGCCGGGCAGGTTGTCACTGGGGTCACCGCGCAGGGCGGCGAAGTCGGGGTACTGCTGCGGCGTCAGCCCGTACTTTTCGACGACGGCCTCGGGGGTGAAGCGGGTCAGCTCGCTGACCCCCTTGCGCGGATACAGCACGGTCACGTTGTCGCTGACCAACTGCAGCGAGTCGCGGTCGCCGGTGACCACCAGCACCCGGTAGCCCTCCTTCTCGGCCTGGGTGGCCAGCGTCGCGATGAGGTCGTCGGCCTCGAACCCCTCCTCGGCCAGCACCGTGATGCCCAACGCCGCAAGCACTTCCTTGGTGATGTCGATCTGGCCGCGGAACTCGTCGGGCGTCGCGGACCGGTTGGCCTTGTACTCCGGATAGCGCTCGGAGCGAAACGTCTGACGCGAGACGTCGAACGCGGCAGCGATGTGGGTGGGGGCCTCGTCGCGCAGCAGGTTGATCAGCATGGCGGTGAAGCCGTAGACCGCGTTGGTGGTCAGCCCGCCGCGGGTCTTGAAGTTCTCGGCGGGCAGCGCGTAGAACGCCCGAAACGCCAGCGAGTTGCCGTCCAGCAGCATGAGCGTCGGCGTGGTCTGTTCCTCGCTGGCCTTGGGGGTGGTTTTCGTGGCGGGCACGGGTCTCACTCTAGGCACCCGGTGTGACGAGGCAGGCGTCCCGACCGTGCCGCCGGTAGAACTGCAACACGTTTCAGTTTTGCGTTGCGGCTGGGTAGTCTGGCCGGGTGCCAGAGGTCACCAGTCCAGAACCCGCGATCGACGGATGGTTCGCCGCCGATGACGCCGGAAACCCGCATCTGATCGGCAGCAAGTGCCCCGAGTGCGGCACTTATGTCTTCCCGCCCGTCGATCCAGGGGGGCAGAACAACTGCCCCAACCCGGCCTGCGCCAGCGACACCCTGGAGTCCGTCCCCCTGTCGACCCGGGGAACGCTGTGGAGCTACACCGAGAACCGGTATCCGCCGCCCGCGCCCTACCCGGCGGCCGACCCGTTCGAGCCGTTCGCCATCGCCGCGGTGGAGCTGGCCGACGAGGGCATCATCGCGCTCGGCAAGGTGGTCGAGGGCACGCTGGCGGCCGATCTGAAGGTCGGCATGCAGATGGAGCTGACCACCATGACCTTGTTCACCGACGCCGACGGCGTCGAACGTCTCGTGCACGCGTGGCGGCGTGCCGGCGACGATGCAGAGCGGAGCGATGAGGAGGAGCGGCACAAATGAGGATCGCGAAATGAGCGCTCCGGAACCGCTGTACATCCTGGGCGCCGGCATGCACCCCTGGGGCAAATGGGGCCGCGACTTCACCGAATACGGCGTGGTCGCCGCGCGCGCCGCGCTGGCCGAGGCCGGGCTGGACTGGCAACAGATCCAGCTGGTCGCCGGCGCCGACACCATCCGCAACGGCTACCCCGGCTTCATCGCCGGGTCGACGTTCGCCCAGAAGCTGGGCTGGAACGGTGTGCCGGTCAGTTCCAGCTATGCCGCCTGCGCCAGCGGTTCGCAGGCGCTGCAGAGCGCCCGCGCCCACATTCTGGCCGGCTTCTGCGACGTCGCGCTGGTCATCGGCGCCGACACCACGCCCAAGGGCGCGTTCGCCCCCGTCGGCGGTGAGCGCAAGAACGACCCCGACTGGCAGCGTTTCCACCTGATCGGTGCGATGAACCCGGTGTACTTCGCGCTGCTCGCGCGCCGCCGGATGGACCTCTACGGCGCGACGTCCGAGGACTTCGCTCAGGTCAAGGTGAAGAACTCCGCGCACGGCCTGCAGAACCCGAATGCCCGCTACCGCAAGGAATCTTCGGTCGAGGACGTGCTGGCCAGCCCGGTGGTGTCCGACCCGCTACGGCAGCTCGACATCTGCGCCACCTCCGATGGGGCCGCGGCGCTGATCGTGGCCAGCGCCGAGTTCGCCCGCAAGCACCTCGGCTCGCTCGAGGGCGTGCCGTCGGTGCGCGCGGTCAGCACGGTCACCCCCCAGTATCCCCAGCATCTTCCCGAGTTGCCGGATATCGCAACGGATTCCACCGCCGCCGTGGCCGCCCCGGAGCGGGTGTTCAAGGATCAAATCCTCGATGCGGCCTACGCCGAGGCGGGCATCGGGCCGGAGGACGTGAGCCTGGCCGAGGTCTACGACCTGTCCACCGCGCTGGAACTCGATTGGTACGAGCACCTGGGGCTGTGCGCCAAGGGCGAGGCGGAGGAGCTGCTGCGCAGCGGCGCGACCACGATCGGCGGCAGGGTCCCGGTCAACCCGTCGGGTGGGCTGGCGTGCTTCGGCGAGGCGATTCCCGCCCAGGCGATCGCTCAGGTCTGCGAGCTGACCTGGCAGCTGCGTGGCCAGGCCACCGGCCGGCAGGTGGAGGACGCCAAGGTCGGGGTGACCGCGAATCAGGGCCTGTTCGGCCACGGCTCGTCGGTGATCGTCGCCCGCTAGGCGTTTTGGCCTTTTGGCCGTTTGGCCGTGTGGCCGTGTGGCCGTGTGGCCGTTTCGAGTGTGAAACAACGGCTTTCAGGGTGAAGCCACGGCGGTCATCCTCGGCGTGTCGCCGCCCTCAGTTCACACCGAAAGCCGTGGGTTCACACTCGACGGCCGAGAAAGCTACTCGTCAGAGCTGCCCAGGGTCTCCAGGACGACCTCGGCCACCCGCTTCATCGTGGTCCTGCGGTCCATGGCGGCCCGCTGAATCCACTTGAAGGCCTCGGGCTCGGTCATGCCCTGTTCGCTCTGCAGCAGCCCCTTGGCGCGCTCGACGAGCTTGCGGGTCTCCAGCCGGTCGGACAAGGAGGCCACCTCGCGTTCGAGCTCGGCGATCTCACCGAAGCGGCTGACGGCCAGTTCGATGGCCGGGATGAGGTCGCTGATGGTGAACGGCTTGACCAGGTAGGCCATCGCGCCGGCGTCGCGCGCCCGCTCCACCAGGTCGCGCTGGCTGAAGGCGGTCAAGACGACGATCGGGGCGATCCGCTTGCTGGCGATCTCCGAGGCCGCGTCGATGCCGTCGCGGCGCGGCATCTTGACGTCCATGATCACCAGATCCGGTTGGTGGCGCTCGGCCAGCTCGACGGCTTCCTGCCCGTCGCCGGCCTCCCCGACAATCTCGTAACCCTCCTCTCGGAGCATCTCGGCGAGATCCATGCGGATGAGCGCTTCGTCTTCAGCGATCAGGACCCGGCGCGGCACAGCGGCGTCGGTGTCGGTCGTGGGGCCTGTCATGACGAATATTGTGTCGTGAACGCCTCAGACCAGCGACCTCGGGGGCGGTGAGACGGGTGAGCACTCCTGATCCTCTATGGTGGGAGGCTGCCTCTAAGGTAAGAGGCCGCACGCCCTCGTATCCCAACTGGCAGAGGAAACGGATTCAAAACCCGTCCAGTGTGAGTTCGAATCTCACCGAGGGCACCACAAGCGTTCCGCACCTTCGAGCGGGACCGCCGACAGCCCCATGGCCCTTTTCCTGTACCGCAGTGGAAGTATTGCGGCATTTCCCCCTACGAGCGGTCTGCAAATTCGACCAAAACCATTCCAATGGTATGGGCCTTGCACCACGTTTAACAAATTGCACGCCATTAATGACTTAATTCGGCGCATTCCGAGAAAGCCACGCGAATACGCGCTCATTTGAATTCATTCGATCCGGGCTGCCGGCGAAGCGCGTTCTGCGGACCCGTGGCGCCGACACACCTCGGCGTCTCCCGGCCGTTACCCCGCTACCGGTGCCGACGACCGACCAAGCCGGCGCGAGCGTGAGGTCGCATGATCGAGCAAGCGGCCAAACAGCAAGTGCGCCAGGTCAATCGCCGATTGAACGGGTTACGCACATCTGGCCCGAGGCCGACACGTCCGCCCCCGGCGAGTAGTTACCGATGGAATCGGTGGCGACCCGCAGTAGCCAACTGGGCTCGCTGCACGCGGCGCTACAGCCCTGCATCAAAAACGCGGTGGAAACCAGGATTGAGGCAAGAACAAACCTCTTGAGACCCGCCATGCGGCACCCCTTAGTCGAGGCGAACACGTATCCATGAGCCGTGTCAAACACGTGTTAAATAACCCGAACCAATGACTCCTAAACCCGATTACAACCCGATAACAAGAACTGTTAGCAGACTCAGAAACTTACGGGGGCGAAAACGCCGATTTTCTTTTGAGACGGCTGCCGAGGCCGCTGCCCAGCGGTTAGGCTGGCACCCGTGGCGGCCAAGAAATGTGGTGCCCCACCAACATGCCCAGACGGCTCGTCGGGGCGCCCGGACTGCGTGGCCGCGGCGCGCGCTCAGTCGCGCGCCCGCAGTCAGCACTACGCCGACAGCGCCGCGCGTGAATTCCGCGTGCTCTCGATCGCGGCCTGGCTCGCCGTCGTGGTCTGCACCACTTTCGTGGTACTGCAGCTGGGCACCGGCGCCTGGATTTGGCAGATCGTCCTCGTCAACGTCGTCTCGGCGTTGATCTTCGCGAGCGTGCCGTGGCTGCACCGGTTCGGTGAACTGGTTGCGCCGCTGACCTTCATCGGTACGGCCTACGTCACGGTCGCCGCCACCTGTTGGGACTCGGGCACCTCATCGGGCGGGCAATTCTTCTTGGTGGTGGGCGTCTGCCTGGTGGTGCTGGTGCTGGGGCTGGACCACATCGTGCTAGCCGCCATCGTGGCGGCGATCGCCGCCGCCCTGATCATCGCCCTGGAATTTCTCGTGCCCCGCGACACCGGCCTGGTGCCGGCCTGGGCGCAGTCGATGATGTTCGTCGTCACCATCATCTCCGCCTGCGTCATGGTGTTCATCACCGTGTGGTACGCCCTGCGCGATACGCAGCGCGCCGAGTCGGTGATGGAATCCGAGTACCAGCGCTCGGAAGCGCTGCTGGCCAACATGTTGCCGGGCAGCATCGCCGAGCGTCTCAAGAGCGCCGACCGAAACGTCATCGCCGACAAGTACGACGAGGCCTCCGTGCTGTTCGCCGACATCGTCGGCTTCACCGAGCGCGCCAGCAGCACGGCGCCGGCGGAGCTGGTGCAGTTCCTGGACCGGCTCTACGGCGCCTTCGACGAGTTGGTGGACAAACACGGCCTGGAGAAGATCAAGGTCAGCGGGGACTCCTACATGGTGGTCAGCGGCGTGCCGCGGGCGCGGCCGGATCACGCCTTCGCCCTGGCCGATTTCGCTCTCGACATGGCCAATGTTGCTGCCGCACTGCGTGATCCGCACGGCCAGGCCGTTCCGCTGCGGATGGGCATGGCCTGCGGACCCGTCGTGGCCGGCGTCGTGGGTTCGCGCCGGTTCTTCTATGACGTGTGGGGCGACGCCGTCAACGTCGCCTCGCGGATGGAATCCACCGATTCGGTGGGCCGCATCCAAGTGCCCCAGGCGATGTACGAACGCCTGAAAAACGAGTTCGTTCTGCAAGAGCGCGGCCGCATCGAAATCAAGGGCAAGGGCGTTATGCGCACGTGGTATCTAATCGGGCGCAAGGCAGGCGAAGAACCCACCGACCTGCGTGCCGAGGATCCACGCACCGTTCACGTCTGACCAAAGTCCCTGTACCACGGCGCACGTTTGTGCCAGACTGCGGCCATGACTATCTCCCCTGGCTCTCCTGGAACCCACCCCGTTCCAAGCTTGCTGCCGCATCTGTGGAAATCCGCTCTGCTGTCGGGAATTCTGTCAATTGTTCTCGGTGTCCTGGTGCTGGCGTGGCCGGGAATTTCCATCCTGGTCGCCGCCGTGGCCTTCGGCGTTTATCTGCTGATTACCGGTGTCGCGCAGGTCGTCTTCGCCTTCTCGCTTCATGTCTCGGCGGGCAGTCGGATCCTGCTGTTCATCAGCGGCGCAGCGTCATTGATCTTGGCGTTGCTGGCATTCCGTCATTTTGGTCAGGGCTACGCAATCCTGCTGTTGGCCATCTGGATTGGCATCGGGTTCATCTTCCGCGGTGTTGCCACAACGGTTTCGGCCGTCAGCGACCCGCACCTGCCGGGGCGGGGCTGGAACATCTTCGTCGGCGTGATCAGCCTGCTCGCAGGCATCGTCGTGCTGGCGTCCCCGTTCCAATCCATCGTCACCCTGGCGATCGTGGTCGGCGCGTGGTTCGTCGTGATCGGCGTCTTCGAGATCATTTCGTCGTTCGGGATTCGCAAGGCCTCCAAGACCCTCGCCGGCTGAGTAGGGCCGCCGGTGGCGGCGGCACCGGCTCGTCTACTACACTCTGTCGTAGCCGTTTGGATCGGGCCTCCGCAGTTTCGGGAGATGACAGATGAATGTCGTCGATATTTCGCGGTGGCAGTTCGGTATCACTACCGTCTACCACTTCATCTTCGTGCCGCTCACCATCGGCCTGGCGCCGCTGATCGCCATCATGCAGACGGTGTGGGTGGCCACCGGCAACACCGCCTGGTACCGGTTGACCAAGTTCTTCGGCAAGCTGTTCCTGATCAACTTCGCCATCGGCGTGGCGACCGGAATCGTCCAGGAGTTCCAGTTCGGCATGAACTGGTCGGAGTACTCGAAGTTCGTCGGCGACATCTTCGGCGCGCCACTGGCGATGGAGGGGTTGTTCGCCTTCTTCTTCGAATCCACGTTCATCGGGTTGTGGATCTTCGGCTGGAGCCGGCTGCCGAAGCTGATCCACCTGGCCTGCATCTGGATCGTCGCATTCGGCGTCAACGCGTCGGCGTTCTTCATCATCGCGGCGAACTCGTTCATGCAGCACCCGGTCGGCGCCCACTACAACCCCGTGACGCGCCGCGCCGAACTGGACGACATCTTCGCCCTGCTGTCCAACAACACTGCGCAGGCGGCGTTTTCGCACACCGTCACCGGCGCGCTGTTGGTCGCTGGCACGTTCGTCGCCGCGGTGAGCGCATGGTGGATGGCGCGCTCGCGCGGGCCCGGCTCCACCACACCCGAGGCACAAGCCGACGCGCGCACCATGTTTCGCCCCGCGGCCATCCTCGGATGCGGGGTCGTGCTGATCGCCACGGTCGGCTTGTTCTTTACCGGTGACCGCCAGGGCAAGCTGATGTTCGTCCAGCAGCCGATGAAGATGGCATCCGCGGAAGCGTTGTGCCACACGCAAACCGACCCCGACTTCTCGGTGCTGACGATCGGAACGCACAACAATTGCGGCAGCGTCGCCGAGGTGATCAAGGTGCACTACGTCCTGCCGTTCCTGGCCGAAGGCAAGTTCAGCGGCGTGACGCTGCGCGGCGTGGACGAGCTGCAGCTGGAGTATCAGCAGCGCTTCGGCCCCGACGACTACCGGCCGAACCTCTTCGTCACCTACTGGTCCTTCCGGGCGATGATCGGGTTCCTGGCCATCCCGGTGTTGTTCGCCCTGACCGTGCTGTGGGTCACCCGCGGCGGCCGGACACCCCGCAGCCGGTGGATGTCGTGGTTCGCCCTGCTCACCATCCCCACGCCGTTTCTGGCCAACATCTCCGGGTGGGTGTTCACCGAGATGGGCCGCCAGCCATGGGTGGTGGCGCCCAATCCCACTGGGGATCAACTGGTTCGGATGACGGTCCGCGAAGGGGTGTCGAATCACGTGCCCGGCATGGTCATCACCTCGCTGGTGACCTTCACCCTCGTCTACGCGGTGCTCGCGGTGCTCTGGTTCTTCCTGCTCAAACGCTACGTCGTCGAAGGCCCGCTGGAGCACGACGCGGAACCCGCTCCCCCGCAGGCGCCCAGCGACGACGAGGTGGCACCCCTGTCCTTCGCGTACTGACCAGGCTTACCGACGCCGAAAGGAGTTGAGACGATGGGACTGCAGGAGCTGTGGTTCGGCATCCTCGGGATGTTGTTTTTGGGTTTCTTCGTCCTCGAGGGCTTCGACTTCGGCGTGGGCATGCTGATGGAGCCGTTCGCGCGCGTCGGCATCGGTGAACCGGAACCGCTGCGGCGCACGGCCCTCAACACCATCGGGCCGGTGTGGGACGGCAACGAGGTGTGGCTGATCGTCGGCGGCGCAGCGATGTTCGCCGCCTTCCCCGCCTGGTATGCCACCGTGTTCTCCACGCTGTACCTGCCGCTGTTGGCGATCCTGTTCGGCATGATCGTGCGCGCCGTGGCGATCGAATGGCGCGGCAAGATCGACGACACGAAATGGCGCGGCTGGGCAGATGTGGGCATCGCGGCGGGGTCCTGGCTGCCGGCCGTCCTGTGGGGAGTCGCGTTCGCCATCCTGGTGCGCGGCCTGCCGGCGGGCGCCGACGGGCACATCCACCTGTCGATCACCGACGTGCTGAACGCCTACACCCTGTTGGGTGGGTTGGCCACCGCGGCGTTGTTCATGTTCTACGGGGCGACGTTCGTCGCCCTGAAGACCTCGGGCGCCATCCGCGACGACGCGTACCGGTTCGGCGTCTGGTTGTCGCTGCCGGCCACCGGACTGGTTGCGGGTTTTGGGCTTTGGACCCAACTGGCGCACGGCAAGGACTGGACCTGGCTGGTGCTGGCCGCGGCGGTGGTGGCGCAATCGACGGCGGTGCTGCTGGTGTGGCGGCGCGCGTCCGACGGTTGGGCGTTCACCTGCGTCGCGGTGGTGGTGGCGGCCGTGGTGATCCTGCTCTTCGGCTCTTTGTATCCGAATCTGGTGCCCTCGACGCTGGACAAGCAGTGGAGCCTGACCATCTACAACGCCTCCTCCACGCATTACACGCTCAAGGTCATGACGTGGGTCACGGCCTTCATGGCCCCGCTCACGGTGGTGTACCAGGCGTGGTCGTATTGGGTTTTCCGGCAACGCATCTCGGCTGACCGGTTACCGGCGCCCATCGGCCTGGCGAGGCGCGCGACCTGAGCAGCAGCGACCGCACCAGCCGGGCACCGCTCGATCCGAGACTGTGGCGGGCCTCGGCGTCGTTGCGCCGCTACCTGGTCGCCGTGGTGGGCTGCGGTGTGCTGATCTCCGGCTGCGCGATCGGCTCGGCGATCGTGCTGGCGGGCATCGTTGCGCGCGTCGTCGGCGACACCTCCGCCCGGAGCCTGCGTGGGTGGCTCGGCCCGCTGTCAATCCTGTTGGTGCTGTGGATAATCCGTGCGGTGACGCATTGGCTGCAGGCCCGCCTGGGGCAACGCGGAGCCAGCGCTGTCATCGCCGACTTGTCCGGCCAGGTGCTCACCGCGGTCACCGACCGGCAACCCCGTGACCTCGCGGCGCAACGCGACGCCGCCGCCGTCGTGGTCACCCGCGGCCTCGACGGTCTGCGCCCCTACTTCACCGGTTACCTGCCGACGTTGCTGCTCGCCGCCATTCTGACCCCCGCCACGGTGACCGTGATCGCCGCATGCGACCTGAAATCGGCGGCCGTCGTGGCGATCACGCTGCCCCTGATACCGATCTTCATGGTGCTGATCGGGCTGGCAACCGCCGACCGGTCCGCGGCCGCGCTGACCGCGATGACCACGCTGCAGGCCCGGTTGCTGGATCTCATCGCCGGCATCCCGACCCTGCGGGCGCTGGGGCGCAGCTCGGGCCCGGAACACCGGATCGCCGAACTGGCCGCCGCGCACCGCCGCTCGGCCATGGCCACCTTGCGGATCGCATTCCTGTCGGCCCTGGTGCTCGAACTACTGGCCACGCTGGGGGTGGCGTTGATCGCGGTCGGGATCGGCCTACGTCTGGTGTTCGGCGAGATGACCCTGACCACCGGCCTGACGGTGCTGTTGCTGGCTCCCGACGTGTACTGGCCGTTGCGCCGCGTCGGCGTGGAATTCCATGCCGCACAAGACGGCACCG
>NZ_QMEU01000080.1 GCF_003284975.1 Mycobacterium colombiense | reverse complement strand
GGTGCGCTCACGCGGAATCCGTTGACGATGGCGTCGGTGGCCGGTGCGTCGGCGACACTCACCGCACGATCGGTGGTCACCGCCAGCGACACGAGGTACTTGTCGTGCCCCGACGTGGCGATGACGTGGCGCCGCGACGTGTTGAGCGTGAGATCACCGTCGCGGTACGTGCCCTCGACGAGCGACGACGGGAAGCCGCCGAAGTCGGTCATCGCCGCGTTGGTGGGCTGCCACGCTGGAAGCTTCTGGCTGTCGACGTAGCCGTGGGTGATGGCCTCCCTCGGATCGAAGGCGCCGACCAGTTTGTACACCACGACCTGCGCGTTCGAGGAATAGATACTGCTGCCCTGCCGGTCGGCGATCACCGCGAACGCGTCGGGCACGTTGGGATCGGGCACCTGAGTCCAGCGGGCGGGCACCGGCAAGGTGATGTCGAGTGCCTTGAAGCCCTGCGGCTTCTGCGGCTCGAACTTCACGCCCTTGGACTGCAGGAATTCGCGGATCGTTCCCGACGTCGCGGGAGCCGGAGCCGGCGCCGCCGGTGTGACCGCGGCCGGGGCCGTCGTTCCGGGCACCGTGGCGGTGGCCGGCGGGACGATCTGGTTGCCGGCGGGCGGGGCCGCCAGGTATCTGCTCGGCGGGACCAGCTCGGGCCCGAGGTTCTGCGGTGCCGGCGCGGGAACCGCGGGGACGGGCGCAGGCGCCGGAGGCAACGGGTCTGCCGATGCCGTGCCGCCCGCAACAACCGCCAGGCCCATCAGGCCAGCGACCATACCGCCGAGGAATGCCCGGTGGACGGGGACGATCTCAATCATCTGCGTCGGTCCTTCCAATGGCTGCCTACCAGAAGCCGTCGATAGGGGCTGACTGTAACTAGAGGTCAAAGGCGGTGAACAGGCTCGAAACACACCTGGGATGAACCTCTGATCGGCGCGCAACGGAACCGAGACCAACCTGTGGCCGGCGTACTCGCCGTGTCGGCCCTTATACCCTGTTCAAGTGACCGACTCCCCGACCACCTCGCCGGCAAGCAACTCCGGCGCCGCCACGCCCGACTCCGACGCGCCGCCGTATCGCTACACGGCGGCGCTGGCGGGTCGCATCGAGGGCGTGTGGCAGGAGAACTGGGCGAAGCTCGGCACCTTCAACGTGCCCAACCCGGTCGGTTCGCTGGCGCCGGAAGACGGATCCCCGGTGCCGGACGACAAGTTGTTCGTGCAGGACATGTTCCCGTACCCGTCGGGGGAGGGCCTGCACGTCGGCCACCCCCTCGGTTACATCGCGACGGACGTCTACGCCCGCTATTTCCGGATGACCGGCCGTAACGTGTTGCACGCGTTGGGATTCGACGCCTTCGGGCTGCCGGCCGAGCAGTACGCGGTGCAGACCGGCACCCATCCGCGCACCCGCACCGAGGCCAACGTCGTCAATTTCAAGCGCCAGCTGGGACGGCTGGGTCTCGGTCACGACAGCAGGCGCAGCTTCTCCACCACCGACGTCGAGTTCTACAAGTGGACCCAGTGGATCTTCCTGCAGATCTACAACGCCTGGTTCGACACCGCCGCCAACAAGGCCCGTCCCATCGCGGAGCTGATCGCCGAGTTCGATTCCGGCGCCCGCCGCCTCGAGGACGGGCGGGACTGGGCCGGGCTCGCGGCGGGGGAGCGGGCCGATGTGATCGACAGCCACCGGCTGGTGTACCGGGCCGACTCGATGGTGAACTGGTGTCCCGGTCTGGGCACCGTGCTGGCCAACGAAGAGGTCACAGCCGACGGTCGCAGCGACCGCGGCAACTTCCCGGTGTTCCGGAAACGGTTGCGGCAGTGGATGATGCGAATCACCGCGTACTCCGATCGGTTGCTCGACGACCTCGAAGTGCTGGACTGGCCGGAGCCGGTCAAAACCATGCAGCGCAACTGGATCGGCCGGTCCACCGGTGCCAAGGCGCTGTTCGCGGCGACCAAGGCCGATGGCGAGACGGTCGACATCGAGGTGTTCACCACCCGGCCCGACACGTTGTTCGGCGCCACCTACTTGGTGCTGGCCCCCGAACACGACCTGGTCGACGAACTGGTCACCACCGCCTGGCCGGACGGCACCGACCCGCGCTGGACTTATGGCGCCGCGACGCCCGGTGCGGCCGTCGCCGCCTACCGGCAGGCGATCGGGTCGAAGTCAGACCTCGAACGCCAGGAGAGCAAGGCCAAGACCGGTGTCTTCCTGGGCAGTTACGCCGCCAACCCCACCAACGGCAAACCGGTACCGATCTTCATCGCCGACTACGTGCTGGCCGGATACGGCACCGGGGCCATCATGGCGGTCCCGGGCCACGACCAGCGCGACTGGGACTTCGCCCACGAGTTCGGCCTGCCCATCGTGGAAGTCATTGCAGGCGGCGACATTTCGGAGGCGGCCTACGCCGGCGACGGGGTGCTGGTCAACTCCGGCTACCTCGACGGTCTGGATGTGGCCGCGGCCAAGGAAAAGATCACCGCACGCCTGGAGGCCGAAGGCCGCGGCTGGGCGCGCGTCGAATTCAAGCTGCGCGACTGGCTTTTCGCGCGTCAACGGTACTGGGGCGAACCGTTCCCCATCGTCTACGACGCCGACGGGCGTGCGCACGCACTCGACGAGGCCGCACTGCCGGTCGAACTGCCCGACGTGCCGGATTACTCACCCGTGCTGTTCGATCCCGATGACGCCGACAGCGAGCCCTCGCCGCCACTGGCCAAGGCCACCGAATGGGTGCACGTCGAGCTGGATCTGGGCGACGGCCTGAAGCCCTACACCCGGGACACCAACGTGATGCCGCAGTGGGCCGGCAGCTCCTGGTACGAACTGCGCTACACCGATCCGCACAACTCGGAGCGGTTCGCCGCCGTGGAAAACGAGGCCTACTGGATGGGTCCGCGCCCGGCCGAGCACGGGCCGCAGGATCCCGGTGGGGTCGACCTGTACGTCGGCGGCGCCGAACACGCGGTGCTGCACCTGCTGTATGCGCGGTTCTGGCACAAGGTCTTGTACGACCTGGGCCACGTAAGCTCTCGCGAGCCCTATCGGCGGCTGGTCAACCAGGGTTACATCCAGGCCTTCGCCTACACCGACGCGCGAGGGTCGTACGTGCCGGCCGAAGAGGTGGTCGAGCGGGACGGCCGGTTCGTCTATCCGGGGCCCGGGGGAGAGGTCGAAGTCTTCCAGGAGTTCGGCAAAATCGGTAAGAGCCTGAAGAATTCGATCTCGCCTGACGAGATCTGCGACGACTACGGCGCCGACACCCTGCGGGTCTACGAGATGTCGATGGGTCCGCTGGAGGCGTCCCGGCCCTGGGCCACCAAGGACGTCGTCGGTGCCCACCGTTTCCTGCAGCGCGTGTGGCGTCTGGTCGTCGACGAGCAGACCGGCGACACCCGCGTGGTCGACGGGCCCGCCCGGGAGTTGGCGATCGGAACGCTGCGAGTGCTGCATCGGACCATCGCCGGGGTCGCGGAAGACTATGCGGCACTTCGGAATAACACCGCTGCGGCCAAACTGATCGAATACGCCAACCATCTCACCAAGGAGCACCGCGACGCGGTGCCACGCGCGGCGGTCGAGCCGCTGGTGTTGATGCTGGCGCCCTTGGCCCCGCATATGGCCGAGGAGCTGTGGCTGCGCCTGGGCCACGAGACCCCGCTGGCGCACGGTCCGTTCCCGGTGGCCGATCCCGCTTTTCTGGTCGACGACACCGTGGAGTACCCGGTCCAGGTCAACGGCAAGGTCCGCGGTCGAGTCGTAGTGGCCGCCGATGCCGATCAGGACACGCTGAAGGCCGCCGCGCTCGCCGATGAGAAGGTCCAGGCGTTCCTGGCGGGCGCCACCCCGCGCAAGGTGATCGTGGTCCCCGGCCGGCTGGTCAACCTGGTCGTCTAGCGCCGCCTAGCGCCCGGTGGGTCGCAGCATCAGTTCGTGGACGTGGCCGTCGGGCGGGGTGTTCACCGCATGGACGACCGCCGCCGCGACCGTTTCGGGCTTCAAGAAGTTGGCCGGGTCGTAGCTGCCGCCCTCGAACTCGACGAGTTCGCGCTGCATGTCGCTGTCGGTCCGGCCCGGATAGATCGTCGTCACCCGCAACTCCGGTTCGTCGCTGCGCAGCGAATCCGCGAAGGCGCGCAGCGCGAACTTGCTGGCCGAATAGGAAGCCATGCCCCGCGAGGCGGTGCGCCCGGCGCCGGAGTTGATGAACACCACCTGGCCGCGCGCCCGTCGCAGCGCCGGCAGCAGCGCGAGCGTAAGTTCTACCGGCCCAAAGACGTTCACGGCGAATGTGGCACGCCACTCGTCGATATGCGAGTCGGAAACGCTGCCGGGTATGGCCAATCCGGCGTTGTGCACCAGCACGTCGAGTTCGTCCACGATTTCGCAGGCGGCTTCGATGTCGCCGGAGTCGGTGAGATCCAGCGGAAAGGTGGTGGCGCCGAGCCGCTCGGCGACCCCGTCGAGCCGATCGGAGGGCCGGCCGGCCAGCAGCAGGGTGTGGGTGGGGGCCAGCGCCGCGGCGATGGCCGAACCGATACCGCCGCCGGCGCCTGTGATGAGTGCATTGGGCATGCCCGGCAGTTTACCGACAGCCGCGCTCCCAGGCGAAAACCATTGACAGAACGGGCTTTTCAGGCTTCCTTGCGCGCGGGCGGCACGCCGGCGGGCCCGGACGTCGGATCACCGGAGGCCAGCCGTTCCAGCGGCGCCAGCGCCTGCATCAGGGTGTTGAGGTCGGAGGTCGGGAGCTGGCTCAGCATCGCGGCCAGGCTAGCGCGCCGATTGGCCAGCGACTCACCGTGAACGGCCCGCCCCCGCGGCGTGATGTCCACGAGCACCGCTCGCAGGTCGGACGGGTCGCGGGAACGCTTGACCAGCCCGATCTTTTCCAGGCGCCGGATCGCCACGGTCGTGGTGGGGGTGCGCACCCGTTCGTGTGCGGCGAGATCGGTCATTCGAATCGGGCCCTGGTCGAGCAGGGTCACCAGGATCGACAATTGCGCCAGGGTCAGCTCCCCGGCGGCCGCGCCGCTCGGGTCGCCGCGGCGGAGAATCGCAAACAATTTGGACAGCGCCCGGTGCAAACCTTCGGCGAGCTCGGCTACCTCGGCCGGGTTCGTTTCGCTGTCTGCCATAAATCGGGAGTCTATCCCGATATGAGGTGCTTACGAGGGAGCTATTGCCCACCAGTTAGTGGGATCAAAGCACTTGGGACAAAAACCGCTGCAGCCGTTGGGTCTCGGCCGCTTCGAATATCTGCTCGGGCGGTCCCGATTCCACAACCTTGCCGTGATCCATAAAGATCACGGCGTCGGACGCCGACCGCGCGAAACCCATTTCGTGGGTTACCACAACCATTGTCATGCCATCGGCGCCGAGGTCGGCAATGAGTTGCAGTATTCCCTTGACCATTTCCGGATCCAGCGCCGAGGTTGCCTCGTCGAAAAACATCACCTGGGGAGCCATCGCCAACGCGCGCGCGATCGCCACCCGCTGTTGTTGGCCGCCGGACAGCATGCTGGGGCGTGCACCGGCCTTGTGCTTCAGGCCAACTCGGTCCAGTTGTGCCATCGCCAGATCGCGCGCTTCGTCGGTCGGCAGGCGGCGCAACTTCCGCGGGGCCATCGCCACGTTGTCCAGCACGCTGCGGTGCGGGAACAGGTTGAAATGCTGGAACACCATGCCGATCCGCTGGCGGAGCTCGTTGGGATCGTCGCGCAGCACCGACCTGCCGTCCAGCAGAATGTCGCCGCTGTCAGGCTCATACAGGCGGTTGAGCGTGCGCAGCAGTGTCGACTTGCCCGAGCCGGATGGCCCGATGATCGCGACGGTGCTGCCGGCGGGTGCCTCGATGTCGACGCCGCGCAGCACCTTGCTCCCGCCCAGAGTTTGGTGAACGTCTTTGGCCGCCAGCGACACTGACGCACGCCCGTGGAAGCCGGAGGTCACGTGATCTCCTGGCCGAACGTCGTCACGAGCATGTCGGCATCGTCTTCTGGCGCGGCGGCCCGGCGTCCGCGGCGAAGCCGGTTGTCGATGTAGTTGACCAAATGCGTTAGCGGAATGGTCAATAGCAGGTAGAAGAGGCCGGCGGCCACCAACGGTGACAGGCTGCCGGTTTGGGCGTTGAGATCCCGTCCCACCTGGAATAGCTCTCGCTGATCGGCGATCAGGCCGAGGAAGTACACCAGCGCGGAGGCCTTCAGCAACCCGATGGCCTGATTGACCAGGGCGGGCAGGACGCGCCGGATTCCCTGCGGTACCACCACCAGCCGCATCGCGGTGACGTAGCTGAAGCCGAGGGCCCGGGACGCTTCCAGTTGTCCCGGGTCGACGCTTTGGATCCCGGAGCGCAGGATCTCGCCGATGTAGGCGGCGGCCATCAGTCCCAGTGCGGCGATGCCGAGCGGGTACGGGTTTTTGTTGGTCAGGCCGCTGACCAATGGGCCGATGCCCATCCCGATGAGCAAAATGATCACCACTTCGGGCAGGCCGCGGAAGATGTCGGTGTACACCCGCGCCGGCCAGCGCAGCCAGCGCCGGTGCGAGATTCCGGCCATCGCGAGCACCATGCCGAACACCAGGCCGATCACGAGGGCGCTGTTGGTCAGGATCAGGGTGTTGGGCAACCCGGTCGTGAACAACATCGGGATCGCTTGCCGGTACATGTCCCAGTCGAAGAACGAATCACCCAGCTGGGCCAGTGGTGATTTCGGGGCGGGCGGCTCCGCCGATGACCGGTGTCGTTTGGCGATCGCGGCGTAGTCCGGCAACTGGGGGAGGGGCGCGGCTTTGGAGCCGGGTTTCCAGCCGGGCGGCAGCGACCGCGGCACCCACTGGCTGTACAGGTGCGCCCAGGTGCCGTCGGCGATGACGGCGTCCAGCCCGGAGTTGAGCGCGTCGATCAACGGCTTGTTGCCCTGAGCGACCGCGTAAGCGACGAAATTGCCTGGGCTGTAGGTGTTTGCGGCGACCACCGCCGGATCACCCGGGCGAATGACGGTCGCCGCGAGGGTTCCCGGCGCCACCCACGCATCGATCTGGCGGCTCTTGAGGCTGGCGTACAAGGTGGCGAAGCCGGGGTACTTCACCGGTTGCAGGTGCAGGACGTCGATGACGTACGACTCCTCGACGGTGCCCTGCACGACGCCGATGCGTTGGCCGGCCGCGAGGTCGCTGAATTTGTGGATGGCGGACCCGGGCGGCACCACTAGCGAATAGAAGCCGAAGTCGTAGCCGTTGGTGAACGAAACCGTGCGCCGCCGGGCGTCGGTGGCTTTCACCGCTGCCGAACCGACGTCGAAGCGCCGAGACGCCACCTGGGCCAGCAGCGCGGAGAAGTCGGTGCTGACGAAGCGGACCTGCAGACCTAGCTTGTCGGCGATCGCGCGCAGCAGTTGGTTGTCGAAGCCGCTGAACTCGCCGGTGGCGTTGATGCAGATGTTGGGTGGGGCGTCCGACAGCGTGCCGACCGTCAGCACTCCCGGCACCCCGAGGCCCAAGGCACCGACGTCGACCGCGCCGAGTGGCTCGACCGACGCCGTCGTGTCGCGGTCGTCCTCACCGGTGGTCGGGTTGTCGGTCACATCCTTGGGCAGGGTCCGGGCGCTCTCCACCCCGGCCGGCGCGCATTGATTCCAGTCCGCGGCAGCGGGCGCCATCGGTACGCCCAGCGCGAGGCCGCAGATCATGAGGATCGTCGCGGCCAGGGCGAAGGCCCTTTCGCGACGCTTGGTGTGCCGGCCCACGCGCAAACTCATCAGTGTCACCGTAACGACTGAACGGCGACGCGGCCCGGTCAGCGTCGGTTCTACAGCGCGAGCGACGCTTCGCCGCAGATCGTGTCGGCGTCGGCGATTACCTGCAGTGGCCCGGCGACGACCCGGCTGACATCGTCGGGTGGGGTGAAGACCCGCCGCCGGAACAGTTCCGCGAGCATGGTCTGGGCCATCAGGTAGGAACGGTCGACGCACGCCGCCCGCGCGGCTTCGGGGTCACGCCGGTGTATTGCCGAGGTCTCATCCTCGTAGAACGGCAGCATCTCGTCGCGCCCGCCCTGATAGGTGGTCCAAAAGAGGCGGGGGATGAGATTCTGCGAGGCGCGGATGGTGGCGTGCAGACGCGGTCCGGCGTACTCGTCGTTGACGGTGCGCCGATACTCGGCCGCGATGTCGGTGAAGGCGCGCGAATCCTTCGCGGTGCGTAGCGAGCGCATGAGCGAATCCAGCTGTCCGAGGATCCGCGGCGTGGGATTGGTGGCCGCGCGTGCGGATGCAATCCCATTGAGCAGCCCGTCGAGCTCGTGATGCTCGAGGACGGTGGCTTCATCGAACCGTTCGACGAAGGCACCCCGGTGGTAACGCGTGGACACGATGCCGTCGTGTTCGAGTTGGACCAACGCCTCTTGAATGGGCACCCGGCTCACTCCGAGGCCCAGTGCAATTTCGTTGCGGTCGACGCGGTCCCCGCTGCGCAGCTTTCCGGTCAACAACAGGTGGAGAATGTGCGAAACAACCAGGTCCTTTTCTTTAACCCCGTATTTCTTCGGCATCGTTTTGTTGAGTCTCTTTCGCACCGGGTTTGACCATCTAGCGGTGAGAGTTTCTCATGAATTGACGCGCGTGTTTCGGTGTTTGGCCAATGAACCCGGGGCGAACGCGGCGCGGCCGGTTCAACGACTATTGCGCCACTTGCATAGCGCTTCGGCGGCGGTCAGGTCGTAGTCCGGGCCGTTGACGCCCACGGTCAGCAGCGTGACCCCCAGCGCGGTGAGGCCTTCGGCGTTGGCGATCAACCCGTCGAGGCCCTCGCCGCGACGAACTCCGCTGTTGTCCTCGACGCCGGCCGACCTCTCGATGGTGGACGGGTCGCGCCCCACGGCGGCGCAATGCTCTTCCAGCACGGCGGCCGCGGCCGGGTAGGTGTCGACAGTGGTGAAACCGTGCCAGATGTCGCCGTACTCGGCGACCATCCGCAGGGTCTTTCGCGGTCCCTTGCCGCCGATGAGCATCGGGATGTCGCGGGTGGGAGCCGGGTTCAGTTTGGTCAGCCGACTTTGGATCCGGGGCAGTGCGGTCGCCAGGTCGTCCAGGCGGCCGCCCGCGGTGCCGAATTCGTAGCCGTACTCGTCGTAGTCCCTTTGTTTCCAACCCGAACCGATGCCCAGGATGAGGCGGCCGTCGGAAATGTGGTCGACGGTGCGGGCCATATCGGCCAGCAGCTCCGGATTCCGATAGGAGTTGCAGGTCACCAGCGCACCGATCTGAATGCGTGAGGTCTGCTCGGCCCAGGCGCCGAGCATCGTCCAGCATTCGAAGTGCGCGCCGTCGGGGTCGCCGTAGAGCGGAAAGAAGTGGTCCCAGTTGAAGGCGATGTCGACGCCGATGTCCTCGCAGCGGCGCACCGCGTCGCGGATCTGGGCGTACTGCGGAGCGTGTTGCGGCTGTAGCTGGACACCGATGCGGATCGGGAACTCAGAGGTCATGGCACCACCGTAGGCTCAGCCCGCGTCGAGCACCTCGCGCAGGATGTCGATCAGCGCGCGCGGCTGGTCGCTCTGCACGGAGTGGCCCGAATTCTTCACAACGTGTGCCGAGCGGAAATGCCTTGCGCGACGGGCAAGCTCGGCGGCGTCCTCGTCGTTGACGAATCCCGACGAGCCACCGCGCACCAACGTCACCGGCGCGGATAAGGCGTCGACATCGTCCCACAGCCCGGCGAAGTCGGGGAAGGTGCGGATGGCGTCGTAGCGCCACGTCCAGTTGCCGTTGTCCAGCTTGCGCGAGTTGTGAAACACGCCGCGGCGCAGCGCCTTCACCTCACGGTGCGGCGCGGCGGCGACCGTCAAGTCGAGCATGGCCTGGAAGCTGGGGAACTCGCGTTCCCCGTGCATCAGCGCCACGGTGCCCTGCTGCTCCTTGGTCATCTCGGAATGCCGTTGCAGCGCCGACGGAGTGACGTCGATCAGCACAAGCTCATTGACCAGCTCGGGCGCCACCGCGCCCACCCGGATCGCCGTCAGCCCGCCCAGCGACATGCCGACGACGAGGTCGGCGGAGACCGCGTGCTCGCGCAGGATCGGCAGCAAGGCGTCGGCGTTGCGCTGCGGGGAGTAGTCGCCGTCCTCGCGCCAGGCGGAGTGGCCGTGGCCGGGCAGGTCGACCGCCAGCGCGGGCTCGCCGAGGCCGACGATGATGGTGTCCCAGGTGTGCGCGTTTTGGCCGCCGCCGTGCAGGAACACGATCCGCGGGGCGGTGCTGCCCCAGCGCAGCGCGCTGATCCTGGCTTCGCCCGTGCCGGACTCGACCCGCTCGGCGTCCGGCAGTGGGCCGGAGACCCCGGCCTGCTCGGCGTTTTCGGGCAGCAGCGAGAATTCGGAAAGCCCGGCCAGTTCGTCTTCGGAGATCTCGGTCACGATCTTTGACCCTAGACCCGGCGTCTAGTGGCGGGCCGCCACCACCGGGCTAGAGCACATAACGGCGGCGAATGCCATGGAAGCGTTCCCACATCGCGGCGGCGCGCTCCGATGCGCCCACCATGGCGGTGTCCGCGGGCAGGGCGCCGAGCAGGTCGGCGTGCTTGACCACCCGGGTGTCCAGCACGGCGGGCTCGCCCTCGAGCATGTGCCGGTAGGTCAGGTTGCCGCGCTCGAAGCCCTGCGTGTCCAGCCAGTTGTGCACGCCGGGATCACGGTGAGCCATAACCAGCCGGATCCGGCCGTCGTGGTCGATCTTGGTGCGGCTCGGCGTATAGCTCACCGGGCGGTAGAGGTAGTCCATGCTGTTGAAGAAGACACCCATGTTGGTGAACATCCACAGCCCGTCGTGCGCAGCGAATTCGACGATCAGCGCCTCGTCGGGCGCCAGCTCCCAATACATGTTGGCGGCGGCGCGCCCGCGCTTGCTGTCGGCGTCGTCCGCTCCGACGCGCGGGAACGCGTTCGGGTGCTCGACATCGACACCGCCGTAGTTGAACGGGAATTCGGGCCAGTCGGACATCAGGCCGGTGACGAAATCACCGGCCCAGCTCATCGCCTCGACCATGTCGGCGGGCGTGGGCAACGGCTTGGGGGAGTCCATGTCGACGCGTTCGATGTGAAGCTGCGCCGGCGACTCGTCCCAGCGGTCAAAACCCTGTCGGATGAATAGCTTTCGTGACTCCGGCGTGGTCGGCAGCCAGTTCGGCCCGCGCTCCGGGCCGCCGATGTACAGCTCGAATCGACCGTCGCCGCCGACGTCGAGTTGATGGCCGAGCAAGTTGGCCTGTGGGGTGTCGCCGAAGGGTTCGTGCAAGACGCCCGGGCCGGGTGTGCGCCGCCCTTGGACGGTGACGTTGAAAAAGCGCGAGGTGCCGCGGCTGCCGGTGAGCCGGTAGGTCGACTGCCCGTCGATCCACGCTTGTTGATAGGTGAAATCGGCGCAGTCGCCGCCGAGCTTGCGGGTGGGGCCGCAGAAGGTGTGCAGCACCGGGTAACCGGTGTCGCGGGTTTCGAGGGCCAGATCGAAGGCCTGGCCGAGGTTCTGCGTGAGGAATCGGTAGGCGTCAACGCGCTGCAGCGCGGCGGCGGGGTTGGCGTCTTTGAAGACCTGTTCTCCCGCGCGTTGCAGCCGGGCGCAGAAATCGCTCCACGCCGATTGCAGCGCCGCGTCGTCGGAGCCTTCGCCGAAACCCATTGTCACGCACCCAATCTCTGCAGCATCGCCCCGATGACGTCGCACGCTCGTCGCGCGGACTGCAAGCGGCCCTGCGCTTCGATGCGGGGACCGAGCAGTTCCAGGTCGAATCCATGTGCGTAGCCGCCGGCCAGCGCCTGGGCGACGAACGCTTCGATCGGAATCGCGCCGTCACCCGGCACCGCGCGACCCGGCAGCGCGCGGTCGCCCAGCACGTAGTCGCTGAGTTGGATGAGCTCGGTTCGTGGCAATGCCCGCTGCACCATCGCCTCGAAATCGCCCTCCGCCCAGCAGTGGAACAGCTCGATGCAGACGCCCAGGCCGCTCATTTCGGCCAGGGTGACGGTATCGCGCAGGGTGTGGGCGAGATGAATGTCGGCGTAGAGGCTCGACGCGTTCTCGATCGCCAGCGCCACACCCGCCCGCTTCGCGTGCTCCACGCAGGGTGCGATCATGGCGCAAAACCGATCGGCGGCCTGTTGCCAGGCCAGTGCGCCCCGACCCCCGGTCAGCACGTAGACCACGCGCGCCCCTACCGCGGCCGCCGCGTCGATCACCGCCAGCAGGGCGTCGCGCGCCGCCTCTGCGCGGGTGTCCAGCCGACCATCACCGAAGATGTGGCAGACCGCCTCGACCTTATAGTCGTTGCGCCGCAAAATATTTGGAAGTTGCGGGTCAAGGACCTGGCTGTCCAGGATGCTCAGCCGCGACACCCCCAGTGTCGCCCAGTGGGCCTCCAGCGTGGCCAGCGGCTCGCCATAGAAGGTGACGCTGTGCACCGACAACCGTTTGTGCGTCGCCGCCATGTCAGCCGCGAGTTTCGATCTCGACACCGAATCGGTCACGGAAGGGCCGGAATTCGGCGTGCAGCGCATCGAGGTCTTCGCCGATGTCGGTGAGCAGTTGCGTGGAGTAGCGGAATTTGCCGTATCGGTCGCCGCGGTTGTTGGCCAGGTAGTCGCGCATGGCGGATTCGGCTTCGGGTGTGACCCGACGGCCGGCGAATGCGTAGTAGCGCTGCACAGTCGCAACTTGATCGGCAATGAAATCGGTGTAGCGGATGTGCAGGATGCGCGGGTCGTCGACCCAGGGGTCGCTCATCGTGTTGGCGACGCTGGCGCGGGTCAGCTCCAGATGCATCTTGGCCAAGGCGTGCAGGTCGACGGGACCGATCATGCCCTCGGCGATGTCGGCCATCATCATGGTGCGCGATGCGGCGACCTGAACCGGGTCGCGGTGCAGCCAGACCAGGGTGGCGTCGGGGTAGGTGGCGAACATCTCCTTGAGCCGGAACCCGTGGAAACCCTTCAGCACCCAGTACTTTCGCGGCCGGCTGTATTGCAGTTGTTGCAGCATGGCCTTGTGTAACCGGTATTGTGCGGCCGGGTCGGTGGCCAGACCGCCGACCAGCGACTGCATCGGCACCCGCCACCACGCGGTGGGGGTCATCACCCGAAAGTCGAACGCCCAGGTTCGTTCGTCTTCGGGCAGCCCGTCGCCCAGCATGTCGTTGTAAGGGTGGCTGTGCAGCCATTTCGGCATCTTGGCGTTGATCTCACGCCAGTCGGCGTCGGCCCGCGCCCGGCGGTCGTCATCGGGTGCGGCCAGGCCCGGCGGCGGTGACGGGTACATCACCTCCCAGAAGCGCAGCGCGCGGGCGTTCGGGTCCACTGACATCAGGGCGTGCATAAGCGTTGTCCCCGAGCGTGGTTCGCCGGTGACGAACATCGGCGACTCGATGACTTCGGCGCCGATCGGGTAGCGGTTGCGGTCCTCGATGAGTTCGAGCCGCGACGTCAGCAGCCAGCGACACACCTGCGCGGCCTCGAAACGGCCGTCGGCATCCATGCCCAGGCCGTTGAGGTGGTCGACGGCGACGGCGAAGCGTTCCGGCAGGGTGGGGTCGCCGTAGTCGCGCAGCCCGGTTTCGGCCTCGGCGGCGGCGAGCATCTCCGCGGCGTCCAGACGTGCTGTCACGACGGGCCTCCGCAGAGGCGCACCAGCTCATCCTCGGCCGCAAGGACATTCGCGGCCGAAGCCTGTGCGTATTTCAACCCGGCCATGGCGCCGTAGTCGAGTATTTTCGGCACGCGCAGGCCCGCGTCCACGTAGGTCTTGACGATCTTGGCGACCTCTTTGGGTGTGCCGTGCGGCACGACGGCCAGCACCATCTCGGGTCGCGCGTTGTCCAGAAATTCCAGGATCCGCTCCCGGGTGAGTACGGCCGGGTCGATGTCCTGGAATCCGCGCCAGCCCTCGCCCATGGGGTGTTCGAAGCCGAAGTCGTGCAACGTCTTTGCCGAGACCTGTAGCAGGAAGGCCTTGACCAGGGGTGCCTGCAGGATCTCGGCGAGGGCCTCGTCGTCCGCACCGATCAGGCAGACCTGGATGAAGCAGGGCGTGATCGCCAGCGGGTCGCGGCCGGCGCGTTCGGCGGAGCTTCGCACCGCGGCGAGCATCTGGGCGTAATGGTCGGGAGTCCAGGCACCCGCCGGCCACCAGCCGTCGGCGTACCGGCCTGCGATGTCGAGCATCCGCGGGCCGCTGGCGCCGATCCAGATCGGCGGTACCCGGCCCTCATAGGGTTCGGTGTCCAGTCGGGCGTGGTGCAGCTTGTAGAACTGGCCGTCGAAGTCGATCGGCCCGTCACTGCGCCACAGCAGCTGGATCACCGCCAGCGCTTCCTCGAACCGGCTGACCGATCGCGAGAAGTCGAAGCCGTAGGGCAGCGTGTTCTCGCTCTCGCCGCTGCCCAGCCCGAGGATGAAGCGCCCCTTTGCCAGGTGATCGATGGTCAGCGCGGTTTGGGCGAGCAGCGCGGGATGGCGGCGCACGGTGTCGACCACCGCGCTGACCAGAGGGACCCGTTCGGTCAGCACGGCCGCCGCGGCCGCCACCGCGAGTCCGTCCAGGTGGCGGTGCGGTGAAGGGGAAGCCGTGGCCAGGTCGGTGAACTCGGGCGTCCAGATCGAGTCTGGCCAGAAGCTGACCATGTGATCGGGCAGCCAGATGGAGTGGTATCGGCCGCTGTCGAGTTCCGCGAGCCGGGACAGGTCGAGGGGAAGCGTCGTGCGGAGGAACGCCGCGGGTTGAACGGTCATCGAGACATGATGCTAAGCAGCTGCACAGCATCGTGTCGATGATTTGGCCGCAACGGCCGCGAGCGTAACGCTGTGGCGGATTCTCGAGGTGAAAATCGCCGTGGCGTTACGCTCGCGACACGCTGGTGCGTCGAGGGGCTCAGCCCTCGATGATGAATTCTTCGAGCTTGGCGCGCGCGATGTCGTCGGGGAGCTGCTGCGGCGGGCTCTTCATCAGGTACGCCGACGCCGGGATCACCGGGCCGCCGATGCCGCGGTCCTTGGCGATCTTGGCGGCGCGCACCGCATCGATGATGACGCCCGCGGAGTTCGGCGAGTCCCAGACCTCGAGCTTGTACTCGAGGTTCAGCGGCACGTCACCGAAGGCGCGGCCCTCCAGCCGAACGTAGGCCCACTTGCGGTCGTCGAGCCAGCCGACGTGATCGGACGGGCCGATGTGCACGTCCTTGGTCTTGAACTCGCGCTGCAGGTTGGAGGTCACGGCCTGCGTCTTGGAGATCTTCTTGGATTCCAGGCGCTCGCGCTCGAGCATGTTGAGGAAGTCCATGTTGCCGCCGACGTTGAGCTGCATGGTGCGGTCCAGCTGCACGCCGCGGTCCTCGAACAGCTTGGCCATCACGCGGTGGGTGATGGTCGCGCCGACCTGGCTCTTGATGTCGTCACCGACGATGGGCACGCCGGCGTCGGTGAACTTCTTGGCCCACACCGGGTCCGAGGCGATGAACACCGGCAGGGCGTTGACGAACGCCACGCCCGCGTCGATCGCGCACTGGGCGTAGAACTTGTCGGCCTCTTCGGAGCCGACCGGCAGATAGGAGACCAAGACGTCGACGTTGGCCTCGCGCAGCGCCTGGACCACATCGACGGCCTCGACGTCGGAGACCTCGATGGTGTCGGCGTAGTACTTGCCGATGCCGTCCAGCGTCGGGCCGCGCTGTACCGTCACGTTGAGGGGCGGCACGTCGGCGATCTTGATGGTGTTGTTCTCCGACGCGAAGATCGCCTCGGACAGGTCGAAGCCGACCTTCTTGGCGTCCACGTCGAACGCGGCGACGAACTTCACGTCGCGGACGTGGTACTGGCCGAACTTCACGTGCATCAAGCCGGGCACGGTGCTGTTGGGGTCGGCGTCGTAGTAGTACTGCACGCCCTGAACCAGCGAAGACGCGCAGTTACCGACGCCGACAATGGCGACTCGTACCTCCGACTGCGCCTCTGCCGCCTTCGGCGGTTGGTTCTCACTCATAAGGGCGTTCTCCTAACCTCTGACCTCTGACTGGGATGCTGGGTTCGTGCGGGCGGGTTACGTTTGCTCGGAGAGGCCGGGCATAGCCCGCTCCGCAGCAATGAGCTCGTTGAGCCACTTGACTTCGCGTTCACTGGACTCGAGCCCCAATTGATGAAGCTGACGGGTGTAGCGGTCGAACGAGCTACTGGCCCGCGCGACTGCTTCGCGCAGACCTTCCCGTCGTTCCTCGACCTGACGGCGGCGGCCTTCCAGAATGCGCATGCGCGCCTCTGCCGGAGTCCGGTTGAAGAACGCCAGGTGTACCCCGAAGCCGTCGTCGGTGTAGTTGTGGGGACCGGTGTCGGCCACCAGCTCAGCGAAGCGCCGGCGGCCTTCGTCGGTCAGCTGGTAGACGCGCCGGGCCCGCCGGACCGGCGTCCCGGCCGGGGCGGCGTCCTCGGCGATCAACCCGTCGGCCTGCATGCGGCGCAGGGCCGGGTAGAGCGAACCGTACGAAAACGCCCGGAACGCGCCGAGTAGACCGGTCAGCCGTTTGCGCAACTCGTAGCCGTGCATGGGCGATTCGATCAGGAGACCCAGGATGGCAAGCTCCAGCAATCGAATCACCTCCCTAAAAGTTTTGCGTGGCTGGTTACGACGGTCCGACGCCTCGCGCAATCGTATCGTCTCGATATATTAGCCACAACACCACCGGCTGTTGGTTTGCAGTTTGTCACAGTGCAGGGGTTGTGAAGTGCGCCGGGCGGACCGGTCTTTACGTCGGCAGACTCATCTGCTTGACGGTGCCGTCACCGGTGAAGGAGATGTAGCCGCCGCCGTAATCGCTGGAGACATACAGCGACAGGGAGAGCGCGCCCGGCGTGGTCGGGTCGGTTGCCGGCTCGACGATCAGGTATGTGGTTTTCACGTCGGAGGGCTTCATGCGCAGCGTCTGCGGGGCGCCGCGCATGATGCCGACGGTCTTCGTGACGTCGAACCTGCTCAGGTCGACCGGGACGGGACCGTCCGAAGAACTCTTGGCCGAGCTGGTCGGATCGCCCCAGCCGCCGCGATAGGTATAGGCCAGCACCCGGCGGTCGTCCGAAGGGTCCGGCCGGTCCAGCGACGCGTAGGTCGGATAGATCACCAACCGGTAGCCCATGGTGTCGCCGAATCGTTTGCGCATCTGTTCCAGCAGTCCGGTGAGCCCGCCGACCGAGTGCAGCTGGGTGGGCGGCGTCAACACCACGGCGCTGACTCCGTCGGGCTTGGCTCCCGGGTCGGTGGTGAAGTCCAGCGGCGAGCGGGTGTTGCCGTACAGGCCCCACCCGATCCCCATGCCCAACAGCACGGACGCGACGAACGCGGCGGCCAGCACTCCCCACCCGCCGACTTGGGGCACTTTGGGGCGCGAGTCAAGGGCCGGCAGCTGCCGCCCCGAATCGGTTTGCAGGTCGCTCACCAGGGCACGCAAGTCGCCCAGCGTCACCGCCTTGGTGGCCGCGCTGACCCTCTCCCGGTGCTCCTCGGCGGAGAGCTCACCGTCGGCCAGCGCGTCGTCGAGGACCGTGCAGGTGTCTTGGCGATCGGTGTCCTTGGCGCGGGTAGTCGTGGTCACCCCGCCGGCCAGCGGTGCCCCGAGCCATCTCGCCACGGGGATGATCGTAGAAGTCCGGTGTCGGTTTGGCGCAGAAATCACCGTCGAGCACCGCGGCCGGACCGCCACGGTTTGGTTGCGTATCACTGGTCACCGATGGCGACGTACTCTGGTGGGCGTGCGACTGCAGCGACAAGTGGTGGATTACGCGCTCCGGCGGCGCTCACTGCTGGCCCAGGTGTACTCGGGCCGGACGGGTGTCTCCGAGGTCTGCGACGCGAACCCGTATCTGCTGCGCGCCGCCAAGTTTCACGGGAAACCGAGCCAGGTCATGTGCCCGATCTGCCGCAAGGAGCAGCTGACGCTGGTGTCGTGGGTGTTCGGCGAACACCTGGGTGCGGTGTCGGGTTCGGCGCGCACGGCCGAGGAATTGGTGATGCTGGCAACCCGGTTCGAGGAGTTCGCCGTCCACGTGGTGGAGGTGTGCCGGACCTGCAGCTGGAACCATCTCGTCAAGTCCTACGTGCTCGGCGCGGCGCGCACGGCACCCCCGCCCAGGGGTACCGGCCGCACGCGGACGGCGCGTAACAACGCCCGCACGGCCATTGAGTAACGAAGGACGCCACAGCCAGTCCTCCGGTGACCAACGTGGGCCATCGACTGAGCATGTAGGCAATCAGAGTTCTGACAAGCGTCCGGGCCCCAGCCGTCCGGATGCCCCTCGGGATCGTGAGCGTCGGGAGGGGCCGCCGGCGATCAGCCGTCGTCGCCAGGCTCCGCCGGACGATCGATTGACCACGATCCTGCCGCCCGTGCAAGACGACCGGGCGCCCCGACGCTCCGATCCCATAGACGAAGTCAAAGCCGCACTGGCCGGCCCGCCGTCCACGCCCTTGCGGCGCGACCCGCTCGACGAGGTCAAGGCGGCGCTGGACAGTCGGGGGCCGGTATCCGGCCGCAAAGAGCGGGCAGGCCTCGGCGGTGGTCCGCCCGCCGGGCCGCCCCCACCGCCCCGGCACCCCGGAGGCCCGGGTGGACCCGGCGGGCCCGGTGGCCGACCCCTCCCGCCGTGGCGCGACTGGGCCTGGACCGAGCAGATCAACTGGCTATGGGTGCGGCGCGGGGCTTACCTGTGCGCGGCGGTACTGGTGCTCTTGCCGATCGTCACGTTCGCGATGGCGTACTTCATCGTCGACATTCCCAAGCCGGGCGACCTTCGCACCAACCAGGTTTCGACCATCCTGGCCAGCGACGGCTCGGAGATCGCCAAGATCATCCCGCCCGAAGGCAATCGGGTCGACGTCAACATCAGCCAAGTTCCGGTGCATGTGCGCCAGGCGGTGATCGCCGCCGAGGACCGCAACTTCTACTCGAACCCAGGGTTCGATTTCGCCGGTTTCGTGCGCGCGGTGAACAACAACCTCTTCGGCAGCGGCGACCTGCAGGGCGGGTCGACCATCACCCAGCAGTACGTGAAGAACGCGCTGGTGGGTTCGGCCCAGCACGGTGTCAGCGGCCTGATGCGCAAGGCCAAGGAATTGGTCATCGCCACCAAGATGTCGGGGGAGTGGTCGAAAGACGATGTCCTGCAGGCCTATCTGAACATCATTTACTTCGGCCGGGGCGCCTACGGGATCTCGGCCGCCGCCAAGGCCTACTTCAACAAACCCGTCGAGCAGCTCACGGTCTCCGAGGGTGCGCTGCTGGCCGCGCTCATCCGGCGGCCGTCCACTCTGGACCCGGCGGTCGATCCGCAGGGCGCCCGGGCCCGGTGGGCGTGGGTGCTCGACGGCATGGTGGAAACCAAGGCACTGTCGTCCAATGACCGTTCCGCGCAGGTGTTCCCGCCGACCGTGCCACCGGATCAGGCGCGCGCGCAGAACCAGACGACCGGGCCCAATGGGCTGATCGAGCGTCAGGTGACCAAAGAGCTGATGGAGCTGTTCAACATCGACGAGCGGACCCTGAACACCCAGGGCCTGCAGGTCACCACCACCATCGATCCGAAGGCCCAGCAGGCGGCGGAGAAGGCGGTGTCGAAGTACCTGGACGGCCAGGATCCCGATATGCGTTCGGCCGCGGTCTCGGTCGACCCGCACGACGGCGCCATCCGTGCGTACTTCGGCGGCACCGACGCCAACGGGTTCGACTTCGCCCAGGCCGGGTTGCAGACGGGATCGTCGTTCAAGGTGTTCGCGCTGGTGGCCGCGCTCGAGCAGGGCATCGGGCTGGGCTATCAGGTCGACAGCTCGCCGTTGACGGTCGATGGCATCAAGATCACCAACGTCGAGGGCGAGAGCTGCGGGACCTGTAACCTCGCCCAGGCGCTGAAGATGTCGTTGAACACGTCCTACTACCGGCTGATGCTCAAGCTCAAGGGCGGGCCGCAGGCCGTCGCCGACGCCGCGCACCAGGCCGGCGTCGCAACCAGCTTCCCCGGCGTGGACCACACCCTGTCCGAGGACGGCAAGGGCGGACCACCGAACAACGGAATCGTGCTGGGCCAGTACCAAACCCGGGTGTTCGACATGGCCTCGGCCTATGCCACGCTCGCGGCCTCCGGGGTGTATCACCGCCCGCACTTCGTGCAGAAGGTCGTCAACTCCGACGGCCAGGTCCTCTTCGACGCCGCCAACTCCGACAACAAGGACGAGCAGCGAATCCCCAAGGCCGTCGCCGACAACGTCACCGCGGCCATGGCGCCGATCGCCGCCTATTCCCGCGGCCACGCCCTGGCCGGCGGTAGGCCCTCGGCCGCCAAGACCGGCACCACCCAGCTCGGCGACACCACCTCCAACAAGGACGCCTGGATGGTCGGCTACACGCCGTCGCTGTCGACTGCGGTGTGGGTGGGCACGGCCAAGGGCGACAGTCCGCTGGTAACCGCCTCGGGCGGACCGGTTTACGGCTCGGGGCTGCCGTCGGACATCTGGAAGGCCACCATGGACGGCGCCCTCAAGGGCACCTCCAACGAGTCCTTCCCCAAGCCGACCGAGATCGGTGGCTACGCCGGTGTGCCCGTCGCGCCGCCCCCGCCGCCGCCGCCGTCGGAGACCGTCATCCAGCCGACCATCGAAGTGGCGCCCGGCATCACCATCCCGGTCGGCCCGCCCACG